>DUBV01000021.1 GCA_012960105.1 Thiotrichaceae bacterium
GGGTATGTGTTACTGAACATAAAAAAGAAAGCCTAGCTTTTGGATATTACTAGGCTAAGTTATTAAAGGAGGAGAAACCGCAGAGACTTTTATGAGGAAGGGGGATAACCCTGTGGTTAAATAACTTCAATATGTTAATTATAGTAAGTCTTGCTCACTTCCGCCTAAAAGACAGGTTCAAAAATGAACCAACTTTCCTTGATGTCGTGATTAACACTCTCACGTTCTTAATTATCTGACACTATAAAAAAGCGTTTATGCACTGTACCCCGTCAGAACATATGAGACAGAATTGAGCTAAATATTAAGAGAGACTTCTGATAAGTTAAACTTATAAACAGTGAGTTTCACTATGAGCAATAGTACCGAGAAACACATTAAAGAGATACGTCGTCGCACCAGCAGAACGGTTTAACGCATGTGTTGCATCGACCGGTTGAAGTGACAGTATAGAGCAGACATTCAAACATACGGACCAATACCGTTAAATAAGGGTGAATTAGCATCTTTTTTCACTCCACCGTTTGCAAATCGTTTGCAAATTGGGGGCTAATGGGATTTACTATTTTTTAACTTGTTGATTAAGAAAGGTTATTTATTTCAAGAGGTTAGATATTGACGGTTTTCAAGACCAGTGCATTCGACCACTCTGCCACCCCTCCGTCAGGTGCGAGAGGAGACATGATCATTCGCTATCAGAAAAGTGGAAATAGATAATTGAAAATAAAAGACAAATTAATGAAACAATACTTGAAATTTGTCTGTCAAAGCATTACATATTAGATATATTTAAATAAAAAGGTGAATTAAATGAATGAATCCCCTTCTGTAGTAGTACGCCGTCCTGCTGAGTCGATACTTTCGACTAATAAAGTGTTGAAAAACACATACTTACTATTGTCTATGACCTTGATTTTTAGCGCGGTAATGGCAGCTGTATCAATTTCTCTTAATTTCCCTCCTATCCACTGGATATTACAAATTGGCGGCATGATTGGTTTACTAATGCTGACGAATGTATTTAAAAACAGTTCTATGGGCGTCGTTTGTGTTTTTGCATTTACCGGCTTCATGGGTTTAACAGCAGGCCCAACGATTAATGCTTACCTTACCTTCTTTAGCAATGGCGCTGAGCTAGTTATGACTGCTGCGGGTGGTACGGGAGTAATCTTTTTAGCTTTATCTGGCTATGTTTTAACAACTCGTAAAGATTTCAGCTTTATGGGTGGTTTCCTATTTGTCGGATTAATCGTCATGATCGTCGCATCACTTGCTAATATGTTCTTTCAAGTGCCTGCTCTTCAATTAGCTTTATCAGCCGCGTCTATCATGTTGTTCTCTGGCTATATCTTATATGACACCAGCAAGATAATTCATGGTGGTGAAACAAATTACATCATGGCAACGGTTCAACTCTTCTTGGATATTTACATTATTTTCATGAACCTTTTGCACCTACTTGGAGCGCTTTCAGGCAGAGATTAGTACTGAGTTAAATGTAAGTTCTACTAAAACCCAGCTAAGTGCTGGGTTTTTTATGTCCAGGAGGCACTGTATGCCGTGAACGCATGGATGCGCAGGAACGGCTAGATAAATAGAGTCTTCTTTAACACAGGTATAACAAATATTCGCTTCTTTCACTTGCATAGAAAATCGTGCTAGCATCAGGCGCGATTTATTAATAATAATTATTATTCCTGAATAAACAATCCAAATAGATATAAAGGGGGGTCACACCATGAAGATTGGCGTGCCTAAGGAGACATACGCGGGTGAAAAGCGTGTAGCGACGACACCTGAAGTTATTAAATGGTTACAGAAGTTAGGATATAGCGTCTCAGTTGAAGCTGGGGCAGGTTCGGAAGCCAATTTCACAGATGCAGCCTATAGCGATGCCGGCGCTGAAGTCATCAGCGACACCAAAGCATTATGGGATTCCGCAGATATCATCTTTAAAGTTCGTGCTCCGGACAACAACGAAATAGAACTACTCCACGAAGGCCAAACACTAATCAGTTTTCTCTGGCCTGCTCAAAATGAAGATTTATTAAAAACGTTAGCTGCTAAAAAAGTAAATGTTTTAGCCATGGATAGCGTTCCTCGAATCTCACGTGCTCAAAAAATGGATGCACTTAGCTCCATGGCTAATATCGCCGGTTATCGTGCGATAGTAGAAGCATCACATAATTTTGGACGATTCTTTACCGGGCAAATAACTGCAGCTGGTAAAGTACCCCCTGCGAAAGTACTGGTTATCGGTGCGGGTGTAGCCGGTCTTGCTGCGATTGGTGCTGCAAATAGTCTTGGTGCAATTGTCCGCTCTTTCGATACCCGTCCTGAAGTAAAAGAACAGGTTGAAAGTATGGGCGCAGACTTCTTACTACTGGAATTTGAAGAAGACGGTAGTGGTGAAGGCGGTTACGCCAAAACCATGAGCGATGAATTCATTGCCGCAGAAATGGCGTTATTTGCAGAACAAGCAAAAGAAGTCGATATTATTGTTACTACCGCGCTTATTCCGGGTCGCCCTGCTCCAAAATTGATTACTGCTGACATGGTTAAGTCCATGAAAAATGGTAGTGTCATTGTTGATTTGGCAGCAGAACAAGGTGGCAACTGTGATTTAACCGTACCTCATGAACTCACAGTCACGGATAACGGCATTACTATTATTGGTTACAGCGATTTACCTAGCCGCTTACCTAACCAATCTAGTCAATTGTATTCAACCAATCTTCGTCATTTAATTACTGACATGACACCTGAAAAAGACGGTGAAATGATCATTGATTTTGAAGATGAAGCCGTTCGTGGTGCAACAGTTATAAAGGCTGGCGAAATTACCTGGCCACCACCGGCACCGAAACTATCAGCCGCTCCTGCAGCAAAACCTGCAGAAGCAGCACCGATAGTTGCGGAAGAACCTAAGAAACCAAGTTTATTTCAACAATCTCTACCAATGTTAATTGGTGCAGGTGTTTTATTCGGACTTGGAAGTGTTGCTCCTGATTCATTCATGCAACATTTTACTGTGTTTGTATTAGCTTGTTTTGTTGGTTATATGGTGATTTGGAATGTATCCGCATCACTACATACGCCGCTAATGAGTGTGACCAATGCGGTCAGTAGTATTATCGTTATTGGCGCTCTCGTACAAATATCGTCTGAAAATTCGTTATTAGTCGGGCTCGCTGCCTTTGGCATCCTTATAACCAGTATTAACATCGCCGGTGGCTTCGCAGTTACCAAACGTATGTTAGATATGTTCAGAAAATAAGGGGAATATCATGTCAGAAGGTTTAGTAACAGCAGCATATATTGGAGCGATTCTTTTATTCATCCTTACCTTGGGTGGATTGAGTAATCAAGAAACAGCTCGTAAGGGTAATTACTACGGCATGGTCGGCATGACACTCGCTATTTTAGCGACCATCTTTGGTCCGGAAGTCTCAAGTAATCTTCCTATTATCATCACTACGATGGTTATCGGTGGCGCTATAGGTCTCTTTCTAGCTAAAAAAGTAGAAATGACACAAATGCCCGAACTCGTTGCCATCCTACATAGTTTGGTTGGTATGGCCGCGGTATTAGTCGGTTATGTTAATTTCATGGGTGAATCAAGCCTCATAGGTGTTGAGAAATCGATTCATGAAGTTGAAATCTATATCGGTGTACTCATCGGTGCAATTACCTTTTCCGGTTCCGTCATTGCGTTTTGTAAGTTGAGCGGAAAGATGGGTGGGTCACCATTAATGTTACCCGCACGTCATTGGTTAAACTTAGGCTTACTCATTGCCGTTATATATTTCGGTTATGACTTTGTCCATCAAGGACACATGGTCGATGGCAATCCTATGTTGCCATTGATGATCATGACCGGTATCGCCCTGATCTTTGGTATTCATATGGTCATGGCCATCGGTGGCGCAGATATGCCGGTAGTTGTTTCAATGTTAAACAGCTATTCAGGTTGGGCTGCTTCAGCAACAGGCTTTATGTTAGGCAATGACCTTCTAATCGTCGTCGGAGCATTGGTAGGTTCTAGTGGTGCTATCTTGAGTTTCATCATGTGTCGTGCAATGAATCGTAATTTCATTTCGGTTATTGCCGGTGGTTTTGGTACCGATACAGGTGGTAGTTCATCCGGTAATGGAGAAGTTGTCGACCAAGGTGAAGTCATACCGATAGATACCGACGAAGTTGCTGCGCTATTAGCCGATGCTAAAGAAGTTATGATTATACCTGGTTATGGTATGGCCGTAGCTCAAGCGCAACATACAGTAAATGAAATAACCAAAGTATTACGCGGAAAGAAAGTTAACGTACGTTTTGGTATTCATCCTGTTGCCGGTCGTATGCCGGGGCATATGAACGTACTCTTGGCAGAAGCTAGAGTACCGTAT
Source organism: Thiotrichaceae bacterium (assembly GCA_012960105.1). GTDB lineage: Bacteria > Pseudomonadota > Gammaproteobacteria > Eutrophobiales > Eutrophobiaceae > UBA7359. The sequence goes on from DUBV01000021.1 coordinate 4,404, forward strand.
GACGTCGTATATGAGATGGATGAGATTAATGATGACTTTCCTGATATTGATGTTTCCATCATTATCGGTGCAAATGATATTGTTAATCCATCTGCCCAGACCGATCCCAATAGCCCCATCGCGGGCATGCCAGTAATGGAATGTTGGAAAGGAAAGACAACCATCGTTCTAAAACGTGGCATGGCAACCGGTTATGCCGGCGTTCAAAATCCGCTTTTCTTCCTGGAAAATACACGTATGTATTTTGGCGATGCCAAGGAAAGTCTGGATGCAGTACTGAAAGAAATATTGTAAAAAATATTTCTTTTTAAGATAAAAACTAAAGCGCCCTACTCGGGCGCTTTTTTATTACAACTTCCGTTCTTCCTTCGTCATTCCCGCGAACGCAGGAATCCAATCAAACAATAAACATTTTATTTCTTTTTTACCCGTTGTCATTCCCGTGAAAATGGGAATCTAGTTTAAATATTAATTTCGCCTTGCTCGGCGAGTCCGCTGCTTTTTCGCATCCATGCGATCACAGCATAAGTACATCCATGTACAATACTTTTCTTAAAAAAAAGAAACCCAAGCTCTTTACCCGAATGCTTTTCCTAACAGCTACCCTCGTCGTGTTCTGTTATCACGGGAGAAATAACCTCAAATCTCGCAGATAAGAAAACTCTATGTTAGTCTTTGTTACTAGATACTATACGGAAAGAATGAAGATAAGGGATTGAAAACTAATGAATTACACTTTCCACTATAACAACACTATATGGAATCCATGTTTAACATTCTAAACCGATTCCATATAACATACTGTTAGCAGTAGCGGATATATCTATAGGATAAACAATGCCTCATTTTTTAGTAGATTGCTCTGAAAGTATTTTTGAATTACATTCTGAAGGAAAAATTATTGAGCAAGTTCACTTGGCTGCAAAATCAACTGAACTGTTTAATGAAAATGATATAAAAGTAAGGGTTAATTCGTTTAAGAAATATTCAACGGGAAATAAACTTGAAGATTTTATCCATGTGTTTGCTCATATAATGGAAGGCAGAAGCAATGAACAAAAAGCAGGTTTATCTAGAAAAATAGTCCAAGGATTAACATCATTGTTTCCTACGGTGCCTAATATAGGGGCTAATGTTATAGAATTTGAAAATGCCAATTATTGCAATAGAAATAAGCTTTAATTCCAAATGCTGCTAACAAGGCAATGCACTTGACGTGTTGTTCCGCGCCCATTAATTACAACGAGCATAGGAAAAGAGCATGGAATCACAACAAGTAGCTCAAGTGGACGTATAAAACACATCGCTTAGCATAGCGTTACTTACCGATAACAGACTGATTATTCATATAAGGACGTAATACTTCTGGAATAACAATATTCCCTTCTTTATCTTGATAGTTTTCCATTACTGCAATCAAGGTGCGTCCTATTGCTAAACCTGAACCATTAAGTGTATGTAATAACTCAGGCTTGTTTGTTTCAGGATTACGCCAGCGCGCTTTCATGCGACGTGCCTGGAAGGCTTCAAAGTTACTACAAGAAGAAACCTCTCTATATTTATTTTGACCAGGCAACCACACTTCTATGTCGTATGTCTTTGCAGATGAGAAACCTAAATCTCCTCCACATAAGTTGACTACGCGATAAGGTAATTCCAGTTTTTGTAATATGTTTTCTGCATGAACAAGTAACTCTTCTAAAACTTCATAAGATGTTTCAGGTTTAACCATTTGCACCATTTCTACTTTTTCAAATTGATGC
>DUBV01000022.1:0-136874 GCA_012960105.1 Thiotrichaceae bacterium
CTTCGTTTACAACAACCGTGTAACGCTCTGGTGGCGTAGCTGGACTTGGCTCAGGGAGCGATGTTGTTTGCTGAACTAATTCAGGAATTTTTGAATCTATTACAGCCGGCGATTCTTTAACCGTTATATGTCCTGTGGATGGTTCAAATGGTTCAGGCTCAAATTGAGCACAGCCAAAGATAAGCATCATTAAAACAAACGGAATGATTTTTTTAATCATTATAAATATTGTCCCCAAATATCAAATTTGTTTTTATAAGTCATTAAATTACAGGCTTTTGTTATCTCTTAATGGTCGATAAATTATTGTACTACAGAGCTTACAAGTAAGCCCACTTGCTACTGTTTTATGGTTTATTGCCGTTTCTGATGGCAAAACCGTTAATTGATTCAATAATTCCTCATCATCTTCGCCACGCTCCCTCACTGCACTTGCTAAATTTCGTATTTCAAGCACTTCGTTATCACTCATTCTTTCTTCCGTCTCTGTCACAACTGTTTGTGCTGTATCATCAGGTTTATGTTCGGGTTCATAAATCGACTCGGGATAGAAATAAACACTCTGCTCAGCTGACTGCCATTGAGCCGTTTCCAACTCAGATAGAGCTGGCTTAGGAACATATACTTTTGCCACCGAATTAATGGGTTCTGTAACAGAAAAACGTTTGGCACTTTCATTCACGACCACACTTTCACGCGCTTCTTCTATCAACATCAATGAAGCATTAGCCGCTTTTGACGATTCACTATTCTTAACTATATCTGCAAAATGATTTTGTTCTGAAGAATTTTTATAAGACAGAAACACAATCATAATTACAGCAACCATAATGACCGCCGTACTAATCAGTCCCCATCGGGGTATAGAAAAGTCTTGCTTATCAACAAACTCCGTTTCATCCGCAGCCAACTCCACATGTTTTACCGAAACCTTATTTTGATTACCTGCATAACTCGCTAATAAAGCCTTATCAGCCAAAATATTAATCCGGCGTAATAAACCATTTGAGTACTTTGAAATCAACTTAATTGCTTTTACGTCGAACAATTCAACCGAACGATATCCACATGCCCGCAATCGTGAATTAATGTAATCCTTCACTTCTTCAGATTTAAAAGGAGATAAATAAAAACTGTATGTAATCCTTTCTTTTAACTGCCTGATTTCAGGTTTAGAAATCATGGTGTCCAATTCTGGCTGACCGAAAATTACAATTTGTAATAATTTATTTTGAGCTGTTTCGAGGTTACTGAGCAAGCGAATTTCTTCTAACGTCGCTATAGGCATGCTTTGCGCTTCTTCCACAAAGACAACAACCTGTTTATTTTCTGCATGACGTTCAAGAAGATAGTTTTGTAACGCATGCATCACTTTTAGATGACTGTCATCCTGAGCCACTTTTAAATCAAGCTCAAAAGCAATGGCATGCAAAATATGATCGGGGGAAAGGCTAGGGTTTGCTAAATATACAATTTCAACATTTACGGGTAATTCTTTTTCCAACATACGACATATGGTTGTTTTGCCACTACCTACTTCACCGACCAGTTTGACAATACCCTCGCCACTAACAATGGCGTAAATCAATGCATCTAAAATTGCACCACGATCACCACCAGGAAAAAACAAACTCGTATCGGGAGTTATTTTAAAGGGCGGTTGTTTTAAGCCAAAATATTCGTAATACATTATTATTTACCTATCGGAACCTATACTCATTCCGAACTGCTAGATTCTATGTTTAATCGCTGCAGCCTGCTATATAGTGTAGTTCGATTTACACCTAACAACCGCGCTGCTTTACTTAAATTACCATTACATTTTTTCAAGGCATAGCTTACATATCTTCGCTCCCACTCAGAGATTTTATTATCCAGATTGAAGTTTTTATCTTTTAATTCTTGTGCCACGAAATCATTTTCATCAAGATTAATAACATCGATATCAAAGTCACTTTCTAATTCGTCTTGCAGAGCGGTCACCGACACTGGCTTACCAGAATATTTTGCCGAGAGACGAATGGCAATATTACGTAATTCTCTGATATTGCCAGGGAAACTGTATTGTTCGAGTAATAATTTAGCATCATCTGTTAACTCAAATAACGGATTTCCTGCAGCATACATGCCTTTGAAATACTCCATTAAGATCAATGCATCATGTTCGCGTTCTCTTAATTCAGGAACGTGAATTACTAACACACAAAGTCGATGATACAAATCTTGTCGAAAAGTACCTGCGCGTATCTCTTCTTTTAAATCACGATTTGTCGCTGCAATAATTCTTGCCTTGGACAAACGTGGTTTGGTTTCACCAATTCGATAAAACTCACCATTCTCTAATACGCGTAATAACTTGGATTGTAATGACAATGGCAGTTCACTAACCTCGTCCAGAAACAGTGAGCCTTCACCCGCTGCTTCAAAAAAACCAACGCGATCATTCGAGGCTCCAGTAAAAGCACCTTTAATGTAACCAAATAATTGCGCTTCTAATAATTCTGGTGTAAACGCAGCGCAATTGATCGTAATAAATGGTAACTCAGAGCGACTACTTGAACTATGTAATTCTTCCGCAACCAGTTCCTTGCCTGTACCCGATTCTCCTTCGACCAATACTGGAAATGCTGTATCTGCAAATTGCGAAATCAAATCACGTAAAGTTTTTAGTCCGACACTTTCACCAAGTAATTTTGTTTCATTAAGTATTAATTCTTTTTCTGAAGATTCCGCTTGCAACATCGTCATTTGATATTCCAAACGGGATACCAATAAAGACATATCACAAGGTTTTGAAATAAAGTCGACGGCACCCAAAGTTAGAGCATGGTGAATATTAATATCTTCGTTCTGACCTGACAGAATCAGAATTTTGAAACTGTTATTCACAGCCATCAATTCTTCAATCAGCTTAAAACCTTCTTCCGGTGAGTGTGGTTTTGGAGGCAAGCCAAGGTCAACTAAAGCAAGAGCAGGTTTAACAGATAAATCCTGTAATAACGACTTAACCTGCTTTCTAGACTCGGCGGTAATTACTTCAAAATCTTTAGCTAGAACAATAGAAAGCGCATCAACAATGATGGGATCATCATCAACAAATAGTAGTAAGGGCTTTTCCTCGCTTACTGGCATATTTAAACTTAGAGAACTCGATGACAAGGTATTGATTCCTAAATACTTTCACATCAAACATACAAGCTAAAACATGCTACGGCAAGAACAATTGCAGCAAATATGAGACAAGAAAGACAGGATAATTGAGATCAATAAGCCAGACTGCGACCAGTCTGGTCTATCAGAAGCTTAACTTATTGATCTATACCGAGATTTTTCCAAATAGCGACACAGGCAGCAGATAAGTTCATGCTATAGAAATGTATGCCAGGAGCGCCATTAGCAAGTAACTGTTCACACAGCTCCGTCGTCACATCGATACCAAATTCACGGATAGAAACACGATCATCACCAAACTCTTGTAAACGTTTCAGAATCCAACGCGGAATTTCCGCGCCACAAGCGTCGGAAAACCGCTGCAGTTGTGTGCAAGTCACAATCGGCATGACGCCGGCAATGATAGGTGTTTCGATTCCCAGTTTTTCGCAACTATCAATAAAACGGTAATAAGCGAAAGGATTGTAGAAATACTGCGTTATCGCACCGTTGGCACCCGCATCAATCTTCCTTTTGAAATTCTCAATATCTGTTTGGGCGTTCTTCGCCTGAGGATGAAACTCAGGGTAACAAGCTACTTCAATTTCGAAATGGTCACCGGTTTCCTTACGAATGAAATCAACTAATTCATTTGCATAACGGAATTCGCCATAACCAACAGAACCCGACGGTAAATCACCACGCAATGCAACAATCCGAGTAATACCACTTTCAATATATTTATCTAAGATGGCTTTTATTTCGTCAGCCTGACTACCAATACAAGAAAGATGTGGCGCTGCTTCAATTCCGGTTTTCTCTTTAATATCCATGACTGTTTCAAATGTCATGTCACGAGTACTACCGCCAGCACCAAATGTCACCGAGAAAAAATTCGGATTCAACTTGGCTAATTCCACTTGCGTTGTTTGCAGCTTTGCCACCGCTTCCGGTGTTTTCGGCGGATAGAACTCAAAACTAAAAGTAGGCTTATATTTCTTTTGCGATTCCATAATTAGATCCTGTCATCCGTATAACTAATGAGGACAGACTTAATTAAGTCTGTCCTCAAAATATTAACAATAGCTTATTAAAATTAAAAACTACTTAACAAACAATTTTAAAGAGGTTTGCACGCAAAATAGTTTTCGTCAGAACAAGGCAAAAGAGGGCGAAAAAGCGCAGTTTACACAAAGTAAATGAGCATTTTGAGTTCTCTTTTAACGCAGTTATGGCGGAAAATATGCCGCGTGCAGGACTCTTTTAGTAGCGATAGCGATCTGGTTTATATGGGCCATCAACCGTTACGTTAATATAGCTCGCTTGTTCTTCGGTAAGTTCAGTCAACTTCGCACCGATACGATCAAGATGTAAACGTGCTACCTTTTCATCCAGATGTTTTGGTAAGACATAAACATCTTTTTCATAATTTTCACCACTGGTAAATAACTCAATTTGAGCCAACACCTGATTGGTGAATGAATTAGACATGACAAAACTAGGGTGACCTGTTGCACAACCCAAGTTAACCAAACGTCCTTTTGCTAAAAGAATAATACGTGTGCCATCAGGAAAAATAACATGATCAACTTGTGGTTTGATTTCGTCCCATTCATATTTTTCCAGACTGGCAACATCGATTTCATTATCAAAGTGACCGATATTAGAAACAATAGCCTGATCTTTCATCTTCACCATATGATCATGTTGAATCACATTGAAGTTACCGGTTGTGGTAACAAAGATATCGACTTGGTCACATACATCATCCATCTTAACAACGCGATAACCTTCCATAGAAGCTTGTAGTGCACAAATCGGATCAACTTCAGTGACCCACACGGTAGCACCTAGGCCACGTAGAGATTGCGCACAACCTTTACCAACATCGCCGTAACCCAATACCAATGTGACTTTACCCGCGATCATTACGTCTGTTGCACGCTTGATACCATCAACTAATGATTCGCGACAACCATAAAGATTATCGAATTTAGATTTTGTTACAGAGTCATTCACATTGATTGCAGGGAAAGGTAAATCTCCTTTCTCTTTCAATTGATACAGACGTTGAACACCGGTGGTTGTTTCTTCGGTAACGCCTTGAATACATGCCAAAGTGCGAGAATAGAAAGTACTGTCTTCTGCGAGCTTTTTCTTCATCGCATTAAACATGCAGATCTCTTCTTCTGAACCTGGATTGTCTAAAACAGAAATATCTTTTTCAGCTTTAGTACCGAGGATTAATAATATGGTTGCATCGCCACCATCATCAAGAATCATATTTGGTGAACCGCCATCATCCCATCTCATCATGCGATGGGTGAAATCCCAGTACTCATCAAGGGTTTCACCCTTATGAGCAAACACAGGAATGTTCTGATCGGCAATTGCTGCTGCAGCATGATCTTGTGTGGAAAAAATATTACATGATACCCAACGAACTTCCGCGCCAAGGGCGCGTAAAGTTTCGATAAGAACCGCAGTTTGTATGGTCATGTGTAATGAACCGGCAATGCGTGCGCCTTTCAAAGGTTGCTCACTGCCATATTCTTCACGAATAGACATTAGGCCAGGCATTTCAGTTTCAGCGATACGAATTTCTTTATGACCCCATCCGGCCAGAGAAATGTCCGCAATTTGGTAATCAGGTGTTTCAGCTACGCTCATGTTGTTCTCCTATTTAACAATATAAGCGAGCGTCGTTGTTCTTTTCCGTGTTTGTTCTGAGCCTAGCGGATATCTACTTCTATCCGTCGCAACGCTCCTCAGAACTACGGTTGTGTGAAAAAGCGGGAGTATAATCCTGCTTCAGCATTCCAACAAGCTTAGCGTCAGAATGTAATAAAACTTTAGTAAAAATGCTTTGTGAATGCTGTTATTTAGGCATCACGCAAGGCATCGGCCTTATCGGTTTTTTCCCAAGGCAAATCAATGTCGTTACGACCAAAATGACCATAAGCCGCTGTTTGTCGATAAATAGGCCGTAATAGATCAAGCATATTGATAATCCCTTTTGGTCTGAGATCAAAATGCTCACGTATTAATTCGACCAATTTCGCTTCTTCCATTTTGCCAGTACCGAAAGTTTCAACACTAATTGAAGTCGGTTCTGCGACACCAATGGCATAAGACAGTTGTAATTCACAACGGTCAGCAAGACCTGCAGCAACCACATTTTTAGCAACATAACGTGCAGCATAAGCAGCAGAACGATCCACTTTAGAAGGATCTTTGCCAGAAAAAGCGCCGCCACCATGACGCGCCATGCCACCATAAGTATCAACAATAATCTTACGACCGGTAAGACCACAATCGCCAACAGGACCACCAATGACAAATCGCCCAGTAGGGTTAACCAGATAACGAGTTTTATCGGTAATCATATTTGCAGGAAGAACCGGTTTAATGATTTCTTCAATGACCGCTTCTTCTAAATCTTTGTGTTCTATTTCAGGATTATGCTGAGTCGACAATACAACCGTATCTATAGATACCGGTTTGCCACCTTCATAAACTACCGTAACTTGTGATTTTGCGTCAGGTCGCAACCAATCAAGCTTGCCGCTCTTACGCACTTCGGCTTGTTTCTTGACCAGTAAATGTGAATAAGTAATGGGGAACGGCATCAGTACATCGGTCTCGTTACAAGCGTAACCAAACATCAAACCCTGATCGCCTGCGCCTTGATTTAAATCCAGACCTTCGCCTTCATTAACACCCTGTGCAATATCGGGTGATTGCTTATCGATAGAGATCAAGACGGCACAAGATTCCCAGTCAAAACCCATATCAGAATGGTTATAACCAATTTCACGGATGGTCTTACGCGCAGCTTCCTGCATATCAACATATGTCGATGTGGTAATTTCACCGGAAAGTACCACCATGCCTGTATTAACCATGGTCTCACAGGCAATGCGTGCCTTTGAATCATCCGTGAGAATTGCATCAACTACAGCATCAGAAATTTGATCTGCTACCTTGTCCGGGTGTCCTTCAGAAACAGATTCTGAAGTGAATAAATAATTGTCAGCCATGAATCATCCGTCATTTTTAGAATTTTAAACGCGCGCATTCTATCCTCATTAGCAACGTTGCGCACGAAAATATGACTAAATTTAGTCTAAAAGCGATAATATTCAGACATTAATTATGTAAGTACAGGTAAAAGAACATGATCTTAATGGAAAGCCCGATTTGTGACTTTGGCAAAAAAGCCTTTGATTTCAAACTAGCCGGTGTTGATGGTAAAGAATGGACATTGGCAGACTGCGCCGGCGAAAACGGCACATTGATCATGTTTCTGTCTAACCACTGCCCTTATGTCAAAGCAATACAGACAAGGTTAGTCGAAGACACATTACAGCTATTAGATTTGGGAATTAATAGTGTTGCCGTCATGTCGAATGATGCCAGCGAATACCCTGAAGACTCTTTCGAAAATATGAAAAAAGTCTCTGAAAACTATAACTACCCTTTCCCATTCCTTTATGACGAAACTCAGGAAATTGCCAAAGCCTATAACGCTATTTGCACCCCCGACTTTTTTGGTTACAACAGTTCACTAGAATTACAGTACCGCGGACGTCTTGATAACAGTGGCATGAAAGTTCCAACAATCGAGTCAAAACGTGACTTGCTTGAAGCCATGACCGAGGTTGCCAAGACCGGATCAGGGCCACGCGAACAATTTAATAGTATTGGATGTTCGATAAAATGGAAGTAAAAGAGTGTTAATTCAAGCTAATATCTTGCTCAAAACCTGCCTTTAAGCGACAATACGCGGCTAAATTTTGGGGTGACACCCTGTCTGTATCACCGTATATATACGGATATTAAGCTTTGCACATTGTTCACATCTTTGCTGACATAACACCTAGCTTCGTACTCGACATAACGAAAAATCAATTTCATGGGCGGCAAGCCTATTTGGGAGAAAAAAATGCTTTCAAAGCGTGATCTAGCCAATGCGATTCGTGCATTAAGTATGGATGCGGTTCAACGCGCCAATTCAGGACATCCGGGTGCGCCGATGGGTATGGCTGATATTGCCGAAGTCCTATGGAATGATTTCCTAAAACATAATCCTGCTAATCCAGATTGGGATAATCGTGATCGATTCGTTATGTCGAATGGACACGGCTCAATGTTGGTTTACTCACTATTACATTTGTCCGGTTATGACCTGTCGATTGATGAGCTTAAAAATTTCCGTCAATTGCATTCAAAAACTCCTGGTCATCCTGAATATGGCTATGCCCCAGGTATAGAAACAACCACCGGCCCGCTCGGACAAGGGATTACCAATGCTGTCGGTATGGCCATTGCTGAGTCAGTGCTTGCCGCAAAATTTAATAAAGACGATTTTAACATAGTCGACCACCATACTTATGTCACTGTCGGTGACGGCTGTTTAATGGAAGGCATCTCACATGAAGCCTGTTCGCTTGCGGGCACTTTAGGCTTAGGTAAGTTAATCACCTTTTATGATAGCAATCAGATTTCTATCGATGGTGATATCGAAGGTTGGTTTGCTGAAGATGTTGCTGCGCGCTTTGAAGCCTACGGCTGGCAGGTGATTCGTGATATCGACGGCCACAATCCAGACTCAATCAAAAAAGCTATAGAAGAAGCTGTTGCTAATGAATCACAACCAAGCATGCTGGTTTGCAAAACTACTATCGGTTGCGGCTCTCCAAATAAAGAAGGCAAGGCCGCAAGTCATGGTGCACCGTTAGGTGAAGATGAAATAAAACTCACTCGCGAAAACATCGGCTGGAAACATGACGCATTTGTTATTCCTGATGATATTTATTCTGCATGGAATGCGAAAGCTCGCGGTAGTGAACTGGAAAACTCATGGAATGAAAAATTATCTGCTTATGCCTCAGCACATCCTGAATTGGCTGCGGAATATAAACGTCGCATGAAAGGCGAGCTTCCAGATAACTGGGAGAGTATTGCAACCGACTACATTGCTGCAACGAATGAAAAAGCAGAAACGATTGCATCGCGTAAAGCATCGCAAAATTCTATTGAAACGTTTGCACAACAATTACCCGAATTGATTGGCGGTTCAGCTGACCTCGCTTGTTCCAACTTAACTACTTGGTCAGGTACCGTTGCTATCAGCCATGGAAACAAAAATGGTAATACCATTAATTATGGTGTGCGTGAATTTGCAATGTCTGCCATCAATACTGGCATTTCATTGCATGGTGGATTTATCCCGTACTCAGCTACTTTCTTAATGTTCTCCGAATATGCAAGAAATGCTTTACGTATGTCAGCGTTAATGAAGAAACAAAATATTTTTATCTATACTCATGATTCAATTGGTCTTGGCGAAGATGGCCCTACCCATCAGGCAGTAGAACAAACAGCAACATTACGTTTAATGCCGAACATGTCGCTATGGCGTCCTTGTGATGCTGTAGAATCTACTATCGCCTGGAAGACTGCTATTGAAAGACGCGATGGCCCAACAAGTTTATTGTTCTCTCGTCAGAACCTTGCACACATGCAACGTGATGAATCACAACTTAGTAACATTCAACGTGGTGGTTATGTATTACTCGACGCGGGCAATAATCCTGACGCGATTATTATTGCAACCGGCTCTGAAGTTGAAATGGCAATGAACGTTGCAACGCAATTAAATTCAAATGGTCACAAGGTGCGTGTTGTCTCTATGCCTTGTACTGATATATACGATCAACAAGACGATGATTATAAAGAATCTGTCTTACCAAACGCTTGTCGCAATCGTATCTCCGTAGAAGCGGGTATTACCGAGTATTGGAGAAAGTATATTGGTCTGGACGGAAAAGCGTTGGGTGTTGATACCTTTGGTGAGTCCGCACCGGCTAAAGAAGTTTATAAGCATTTCGGTTTAACTGAAGAGAAGTTGACCGAAACAGTTCGTGAATTAATTAAATAGAAACAATTTTGAAATTATTTATAAATAAAAACATATTGAAAACTGGAGTATAAGAATGGCAATTAAGGTAGGTATTAATGGTTATGGGCGTATCGGTCGCAATATCTTGCGTGCAGTATATGAAGCAGGTCGCACAGATGAAATTCAGATCGTCGCTATTAATGATTTAGGTGATGCAAACACTAACGCGCACTTAACCCAATATGATACCGCTCATGGAAAATTTCCTGGCACTATCAGTGTCGAAGGTGAGAACATGATTGTTAACGGCGATAAAATACGCGTCTTATCAGAACGTGACCCAGCTAACTTACCTTGGGGTAAATTAGGTGTTGATGTTGTACTTGAATCTACCGGCTTCTTTGCCAGTAAAGCAAAAGCCAGTGCTCATATAACTGGCGGTGCCAAGAAAGTTATTATCTCAGCACCGGGTGGTAGTGATGTTGATGCAACCGTTGTTTACGGCGTTAACCATGAAGTACTCAAATCTAGCGACACGGTTATTTCAAATGCATCATGCACAACCAACTGTCTTGCACCTGTTGCAAAAGTAATCGATGAAAACATCGGTATGGTTGCTGGCATCATGACAACAATTCATGCTTATACCAATGATCAAGTATTAACCGATGTTTATCACTCTGACTTACGTCGTGCACGTTCGGCAACCATGTCGATGATTCCAACCAAGACTGGTGCTGCAGCAGCAGTTGGTTTGGTTCTGCCACAACTGAATGGCAAGCTCGATGGTTTCTCAGTACGTGTACCAACGATCAATGTTTCTATGGTTGATTTAAGCTTTACCGCAGCACGTGATACATCAATTGAAGAAATTAACGACTTAATGAAAGCTGCGGCAGTAGGCCCACTTAAGGGTGTACTTGCTTACAATGAAGCGCCTTTGGTCTCTATTGATTTTAATCATGACCCGGCATCATCAACTTTTGACTCTACATTAACAAAAGTTATTGAGGGCAAACTGGTTAAAGTTGTTGCCTGGTATGACAATGAGTGGGGCTTTTCTAACCGTATGTTAGATACAACCGTAGCATTAATGAACGCTAAATAAACCATGTCAGTTTTAGTAAAAATCGCGGATCTGGATTTGTCGGGTAAGACTGTGCTTATCCGTGAGGATTATAACGTCCCGATTAAAGATGGCGTTGTCACCAGTGATGTTCGTATTCGTGCAACGTTGCCTACTTTAAAGCAGGTACTTGAAGCAGGTGCGAAAATAATTCTGGTTTCTCATTTTGGTCGCCCTGTTGCTGGCAAATATAATGACGCTTTTTCTCTAGCACCTGTTGCAAAATGCTTAAGTGATTTTCTTGAGGTAGATGTTCCTGTCATTAAAGACTGGGTCGATGGTATCGATATGGAAGATCACCAAGTCGTACTTTGCGAGAATGTACGTTTTGAAGCAGGTGAAACAAAAAATGATGATGAACTTGCTCGTAAAATGGCACAGCTTTGTCAGGTTTATATTAACGATGCGTTTGCCACGGCACACCGCGCACAAGCATCTACTCACGGCGTTGCTAAATATGCAGCGGTATCTGCAGCAGGACCATTGCTCATTAATGAATTAAAATCATTATCTAAAGCACTTCGAGAACCCGCTCAACCTATCATAGCAATTGTCGGTGGCGCAAAAGTATCGAGCAAACTCACTGTACTTGAAACGCTGTCTGAAAAAGTGGACCAACTCATTGTTGGCGGCGGTATTGTTAATACATTTTTAAAAGCAGCGGGATATGAAGTAGGCAAATCACTTTATGAACCAGACCTGATTGAAACAGCTAGTAAACTAATAAAACAAGCGGAAGAAAATGGTTGTCAGATTCCTTTGCCTGTTGATGTTATCTGCGGAAAAGAATTTAATGAGAATACCAAAGCGGTAACAAAATCAATTAATGATGTTGAAGCCGATGACATGATTATGGATGTTGGCCCAGAAACTTCGAAACAGCTAAATGAGATAATCGCTAAAGCAAAAACCATCGTTTGGAATGGGCCTCTTGGTGTTTTTGAGTTTGACCAATTTAGTCAAGGTACAGAAAGTCTTGCTAAGGCAATTGCTAATAGCGAAGCTTATTCTATCGCCGGTGGTGGCGATACTATTGCAGCCATTTCCAAATTTGATGTAGAAGATAAAATTTCTTACATCTCAACTGGTGGCGGCGCTTTTCTTGAATTTCTTGAAGGAAAAAAACTCCCTGCTGTCGATATACTTGAAGAAGCTGCACGAGCTTGGACAGCAATGGAAAAAGCCAGAGAATTATAATAAACAATAAACATTATACGGATACACTAAAAAAACAGATGAGAAGAACCAAAATTATTGCAACCTTGGGTCCTGCGACGGACGAACCCGGCATGTTAGAAAAATTAATTGATGCCGGTGTTGATGTCTTTCGATTAAATTATTCTCATCAGACTCATGCCGATCATGAAAGACGCATGAATGAAATTCGCGAGATTTCACATGCACACAAACATGCGGTTGCAGTTATTGCCGATTTACAAGGTCCTAAAATTCGTATCGAACATTTTAAAGATGGCAAGATTCAATTACCTGAAGGCGCTAACTTTAAAATCAACACGGCTCTAGCTACTGAAGACGGTGATGAATCTCAGGTTGGTGTCACTTATAAAGAACTCGCTAAAGATGTAAAAGCAGAAGACAACTTATTAATCGACGATGGCAAGATTGTTTTACATGTTAACTCTGTCGAGGGAACTATTATTGATTGCGAAGTTATTACCGGTGGAGAATTAAGTAATAACAAAGGTATTAACCTTCAAGGCGGGGGCTTATCGGCAAGCGCTGTTACCGAAAAAGATATTGTAGACATGAAACATGCGGCTAAAATTAAAGTCGACTTTATTGCTATCTCATTTCCGAGAGATGGGAATGATGTAAAAAATGCTCGAAAGATGATGGACGATTGTGGTTCTAACGCACAATTAATTTCAAAAATTGAACGTGCTGAGGCATTAAACCATATAGAAGAAATCATTGAGGCTTCTGATGCCATTATGATTGCTCGTGGCGATTTGGGTGTTGAGATTGGAGATGCATCATTGCCACCAGTACAAAAGAGTTTAATTAAAATGGCTCGAGATATGGATCGTGCTGTTATTACGGCAACACAGATGATGGAATCCATGATTGAACATAAAATTCCAACTCGAGCGGAAGTGTTTGATGTTGCCAATGCCGTTATTGATGGAACCGATGCCGTGATGTTATCTGGCGAGACCAGTATTGGTCATTATCCAGACAAAGTGGTTGAGGCGATGTCACGTGTTTGTGAAGAAGCAGAAAAACAACGTAGCGTGCGTATTTCAGATCACCGCATCAATCAACGCTTTGAAACGATTTCAGAAGCAGTTGCCATGTCGAGTATGTACTCAGCAAATCATATTGGCGCTAAAGCAATATGTGCACTAACAGAAACCGGTGGTACTTGTTTATGGATGTCACGTATTAGTTCAGGCTTACCTATCTTTGCCTTTACTCGACATACATCAACACGACGACGCATCGCAATGTATCGTGGTGTTTATCCTATGAAATTTGATATTACTCATACTGATCCATTGGAAGCGAATAAGCAGATGATTGACAAACTTATTGAAGATGGCGTCGTTGAAGATGGTGACTTTGTCATCATTACTAAAGGTGATCTACGTGGTAAGCGTGGCGGCACCAATAATATGAAGATCATTCAAGTGGGGCAAGCACTGGGACATACTCTTTAAAACATACATTACTTAATAATAAAACAGCAGGAACGAGGCAAATATAATGAGCGCAGCAGAACTCGAAGCAACAGCAAAAGCAATGGTTGAAAACGGCAAAGGAATTCTTGCTATAGATGAGAGTACACCAACCATAGGTAAACGTTTTGATACAATTAATCTTGAATCAACCGAAGAAAATCGCAGAGCCTATCGTGATTTATTAATCACCAACCCGGGTGGCAAAGAATATATCAGCGGCATGATTTTGTTTGACGAAACAATTCGTCAAGCTACTAGCGATGGCGTTCCTTTTGCAAAAGCATTAATTGATCAAGGCATCATGCCTGGCATTAAAGTTGATACCGGGGCAAAAGAATTTGCCTTACATGCTAATGAAAAGATTACTGAAGGTCTGGATGGTTTACGTGATCGTCTAGCTGAATATAAAGAATTAGGTGCAAAATTTGCCAAATGGCGCGCAGTTATAACCATTGGCGACAATATTCCAAGTCAGGCTTGTATTGATGCTAATGCACATGCGCTAGCTCGTTATGCTGGTCTTTGTCAGGAAGCGGGTATCGTTCCTATGGTAGAACCTGAAGTTTTAATGGATGCAGATAATACAATTGATCGTTGTTATGAAGTAACTGAGCAAACTTTAACTGCTTTGTTTGCTGCACTCAAAAGTCAGGATGTCAGTATTGAACATACCATTTTAAAAATTAACATGGTGGTCTCTGGTAAACAGTGTTCTACACAAGCTGATGTTCAGGAAGTTGCTGACCAAACAGTACGTTGTTTAGTTAAGAATGTACCTGCTGAACTTCCCGGTATCGTTTTTCTTTCTGGTGGACAAATCGAAGAATTGGCAACAGCACATCTCAATGCAATGAATGCCAATAACTCTGATCTACCTTGGCCATTAAGCTTTTCTTATGGACGTGCATTACAAGCACCTTGTATTAAAGCATGGGGCGGCAAAACTGAAAATGTTAGCGCAGCACAAGCAGCATTATTACATCGTTCTAAGTGTAATAGTCTGGCTTGCAAAGGTGAGTACAGTGCTGATATGGAAAACGTGTCTTAATCGTATTAACCCATTAACAAATCATAAGTAGAATGCCTGAATCCCAACTAACTGCAGAGGCAAGTATTGCCTATCAATCTTTCCAGAAAATGCGTGAAAGCAAACAAGTATATTTTACATTCCTGCAAGAGATAGACGTTAAATATAAATCAGATGGCGAAGCAACTAGTACAGAAACAGAAGAGTTGGGAGAACTACTCGCTGCGCATGACAAGAATGTCGCGGCATTCAATGAGGCCATGAATGCAGTTGAAGACTTTGAAGCAAGAGATGCCTTGATCAAGTTAATGTCTTGAAAATAGCACCTCGAATTTATCAGAGGTGCTTTTCGAAGACAGCAATAATCGTTAGCCTATTTATGCGCTATAGACTTATCAGTAAATAGATAATCTTTTAATTCTTTATCAAAAGCCGGATCCTTTCTGCGTATCCACTCTAAAACCATAGCAGCATGTTCTTTTTCTTCATCTCGATTATGCGCAAGAATAGCTTTCAGATCATCATCTTTACATGCATCAACTCTCTGGTTATACCAGTCAACCGCCTCTAACTCTTCCATTAGTGATGTGATTGCACGATGCATATCACGCGTGCTATCAGATAATTCTTCTATTGGTTCATGATAACCTTCGTTGGACATTAGCTCTCTCCTACAAGTTAATTGTTATTCGCTCTGATGCTCAATCGTTCTCTGAGTATTTGCAGCTGAATCCAGAATCATACTCTCTACTGCTTTTGCTCGATCAATTGTCTCTGTAGTTTCTTTCCATACATGATCTTTTTTGTTCTCGGTATCATCTGAACAAGCAATGAATAATGAAAATGAGATTAATAACAGGAATACTTTAATACTGCTTTGCATAACACTTACCTCACTATTAATAACAGGAAACTCTGATTATTTAATAAGTTTATCGCGGGCTTCCTCATATTTTGCCGCTGTGGTATTCATCACTTCATCTGGCAAACTGGGGCCAGGTGCAGTTTTATCCCAATCTAATGTTTCCAAATAATCTCGAATATATTGCTTATCAAAACTGGGAGGACTAGTTCCGACCTTATAAGACTCTACTGGCCAGAAACGAGAAGAATCCGGCGTTAATACTTCATCGATTAAAACAAGCTGATCGTTTTCATCTAAACCAAACTCAAATTTAGTATCAGCAATAATAATATCGCGTTCCAATGCATACTCTACTGCCTGCGTATAAATCTTTAGACTTATATCTCGAACCTGTTCAGCCAGCTCCTGCCCAATTAATTTAACCGTTGCATCAAAATCTATATTCTCATCATGATCGCCCACATCCGCTTTTGTTGCCGGAGTGAAAATAGCTTCAGGCAATTTTTCTGCTTGCTGTAAACCTTCAGGTAGTCTAATCCCACAAACAGAACCCGTTGCTTGATAATCTTTCCAACCAGAACCAATAAGATAGCCGCGTATAACTGCTTCTATTGGCAATGGTCTTAATTTACGTACTACAATAGCGCGACCATCTAATGCTTCTATATCGTCTGTATCTTTAATGACATCTTTAAGAGCAATATCCGTCAGATGGTTTGGAATAATATTTTCACAACGTTTAAACCAGAAATTTGATACTTCCGTTAAAACACGACCTTTACCGGGAACAGGATCAGGCAAGATCACATCAAAAGCGGAGAGTCGATCACTGGTGACTATCAACATGTGTTGATCATCAATACCATAGATATCTCGGACCTTACCTTCATTGATCAATGGTAAACTTTTTATATTAGAACGATAAAGTGCGTCTGATTTGGATTGCATAATGTAAAAAATGAGCCTTTCTTTGTAAAGAATCATTCTCCCATATTCGCTTAATCTCGGCTATTGTTAGCTGTGGAAAGTAACATACTATGGTTGAATCATGTCCGGCCAATGCTCTACCCAACAACAATTATGGTTAAATTCAGGGATAGTAATCTTACTTGTTTAATTTTGCCCAGGAATCTCGCAGCGTCACGGTACGATTAAAGATGGGTTTACCATCAAGACTATCTTTATTATCTACACAAAAATATCCGGTTCGTTCAAATTGATATATGTCTTCGCTCTTAGCATCAATCAACGAGGGTTCTAGATAAGCATTATCAAGAATAGTCATAGAATCAGGATTAAGAAAGCTTTTCCAATCTTGTTCATGTTTATTACTATCTGGTTTCGCATCGTTGAATAAACGATCATATAAACGCACTTCTGTTTTTAAAGCATGCTCCGCTGATACCCAATGCATGGTTCCTTTAACTTTACGGCCATCCGGTGCATTACCACCTTTTGTTTCAGGGTCATACGTACAACGTAATTCTATTACCTCACCGGCATCATTCTTAATAACATCGGTACAGGTTATAAAGTATGCATAACGTAAACGCACTTCACGACCAGGGCCTAAACGAAAGAATTTTTTTGGAGGTTCTTCCATAAAATCACTTTGTTCAATATAAAGTATGTTTGAAAAAGGTAACTGACGCTGCCCCATATCCGGATCATTTGGATGATAAGGCGCATCTAGTAATTCAGTTTCACCCTCTGGATAATTTTCAATGACGACTTTCAACGGGTCCAATACAGCAAGGACTCGACGTGTACGTTTGTCCAAATCTTCTCGTACGCAATTCTCTAATACACCGACATCAATAATTGTATCTGTTTTAGTTACACCTATACGACTACAAAAATCACGCATTGCTTCTGGTGTATAACCACGACGTCGCATGCCAACTATGGTTGGTAATCGAGGATCATCCCAGGATGAAACTTGGCCTTCAACGACAAGTTCATTTAACTTGCGTTTACTGGTAACCGTATAACTTAAGTTTAAACGAGCAAACTCTATTTGTTGGGGATGACATTCAATAGGTAACTGATCCAAAAACCAGTCATATAAAGGACGATGATCTTCAAACTCTAACGTACATAAAGAATGCGTAATACCTTCCAATGCATCAGAAACACAATGCGTATAATCATACATCGGATAAATACACCACTCATCACCTGTTCGATGATGGCTCGCTTTCTTAATTCTATAAACTGCAGGATCACGCATATTCATATTCGGTGAAGCCATATCTATCTTCGCTCGCAATAAACATTCACCTTCATTAAATTCACCGGCACGCATGCGGTCAAACAAATCCAGATTTTCTTCAACACTACGACTACGATGCGGACTTTCCTTGCCCGGCTTAGTCAATGCACCGCGATACTCGCGTATTTCATCCGCAGATAAATTATCGACATAGGCTTTTCCATCGCGAATCAGTTGCTGGGCAAATTCAAATAATTTTTCAAAATAATCTGATGAAAAATAAAGACGATCTTCCCAATCAAAACCTAACCATTTAACATCATTTTGAATGGAATCAGAATATTCGACATTTTCTTTATCGGGATTAGTGTCATCAAAACGTAGATTACATATACCGCCTTGATAATCTTGCGCAATACCAAAATTTAAACATATCGATTTCGCGTGACCGATATGCAAATAGCCATTAGGCTCAGGTGGAAAACGTGTATGCACACGGCCATCATTTTTATTATTCTTTAAATCATCATTAATGATGTTGCGAATAAAGTTACTCGTTTCCGTAGTTGAATTTTCAGACATGAACTATCCTAAAGTGACAGATTATTATTGTTAATCGTTAATACGATTAAATATTTATTCTAATAGGCATTATCATAAATGCCCACGCGCTGCGTCTGGAAGATTGCCTTTCAATCCCATCGCTCGTTTCATAATTGCGTGTTTGGCGACAGGCAAACTATCAACCATATCCAGACCAAAATTGCGTGCCCATTGTACAGATTGAGACTGATTTTCAAAGAGCTGTTTAAAGCCGTCCATCAAATACATCATGCCCTGATTTTCTCCCTTACGCTGACGTTCATAACGACGTAATACTTGTAAACGCCCAGGATCTCTTCCGCGCTGGTTTGCATCAATAACTACTTCAGCCAAAGCTGCAGCATCCAGCAAACCTAAATTGGCGCCTAAGCCCGCTAAAGGATGAACGGTATGCGCACTATCACCAATTAAAGCCATTCTTGATTGAATATAATGATCTGCCTGCGCACGACTTAAGGGAAAGACCAGTCGCTCGGTACTATTTTTAATTTCACCTAATTCATTTGCAAAAGCTTCTGCTAACTCAAAATGGAATGCAGATTGTTCCATTTCTTTAAGTCGCTGAATATGATCCGGTGCACTTGACCACACAATGGCAGACTGATGCGGATCTTTCATCGGTAAAAAAGCCAAAGGGCCACGTTTTAAAAAACGTTGTCGTGCTACTTCAACATGCGGGAATTCGCTAGTAACAACGCAGGCTAAGGCTGACTGCTTATAATCATGTTTTTGATAGTGAATATTGGCTAATGATCTCAATCTTGAATTACTGCCATCGGCAGCAACAACCAACTTTGATCTGAACTGCAAGCCATCCTCTGTCTCCAACAATATGGCATCAGCTTGCTCTTTTATAAAGGCGGCAGAAACTGACCAAAGACAACGAACATTATCCATGTCTAATAATTTTTCCTGTAAGGCATCGACGATAGCTTGATGAGAAATTATATAACCCATCGTAGACTGACATATTGACGCGCTATCGAATTGAACTTCGCCCAATCCATTTTCATCCCAAACATGCATCTTACGAAAATAGGCAATATCATTTTCGTGTAAACGACGCCAGGCACCAGATTTTTTTAGTATTTGTTCAGAAGCTCGTGTTATGGCAAAAACACGCGCATCAACTTTTTTAAGTGAGTTAACTTGTCTAACGCTTGCATCAAGTAAAATAACTTTGAGTCCAGCCTGTCCTAATAAACAAGCAAAGGTGCCGCCAATAATACCACCGCCGACAACGACAACATCGGCATCAAGTTTTTCTAATGACATTGTTACAAGACCTCCCCTCTTACTAGTCGAGGTTGTAAACCAGCAATGCCCATTGTTTTTTCTACAAAAGATGTTTTCAAGTCAGGCATAAAATCCAGTAACAACATTGCCATATTTCTGGTCGAACTTAACAAAGGTAATTCATTATAAAAACTACTTGCGAGTCTATTAGTAAAATTCATAACTCGTTGCTGATCCGCTATACGTAACTTTATATAGTTTTCCAAAATACTAATGTCACCCGTAGCCTGTCCTTTTTCAATACCGGTGAAGATGCATTCCGCCAAACCGGCAACATCGCGCAAACCTAAATTAAAACCCTGAGCCGCATTAGGATGAATACTGTGCGCGGCATTACCTAATAAAATTAATTGCTCTTGATACTGCTCAACGGCTTCTATAAATAAGATAGGATAAGATCGTCGTTGACCCACTTGTTCAATCTTACCCAAACGACGACCAAACTCATTTTCTACCGCTTTAATATAATGTTCATCAGACATACTCAAATAACGATCTGTATTTTCCTTATCGACAGTAAACACCAACACTGAACGATTTGTATCTATAGGCAATAGAGCGACGGGGCCATGTGATGTAAATCGTTCATAGGCGGTAGCATTATTTGGTTTTTGCGTTGTCACGTTAGCAACAATAGCCGTTTGTTTAAAATCATTTTCTTTGGTATTAATTCCGGCTAATCGTCTCACTAATGAACGGCTACCGTCTGCACCAACTAATAATCCGGCAGTAATAGATTCAGTTTTATTATCACGCGTTATTTCCAGAGTTATCGCCGAATCTGTTTTCTGAAAATGTTTTAATTCGGCAGGACAAATTAAATCGACATTATCGAAGCTAGACATTTGCCTGTGTAATGCTTGCCCCAAAGAACGCGCAACAACAACATGGCCTAACTCAGAGCGTCCTAATTCAGCAGCATCTAAATGCGTAAAACCAAAACGACCTTGATCTGAGATATGTATTTTTTTTATTGCAGTCGTAGTTGATTGCATCTGTTGCCAAACATTAATACGTTCAAGAATACGTTTCGAAGAAGGTGAAAGGGTAATTCCCCTATCATCATAACTAGGCTGTTGATCGCTACCTAATGCAATCGATTCGATAATACCAATACGCAAACCTGATGGTGCGATAGCACAAGCTAGACTCGCACCAACCATGCCCGCGCCAATAATAACAACATCATAGTCAGGCGACATTTGTCATCAATTCCTCAATTTCATCAGCCGTCTTCGGTGCATGCTTGCTTAAGACTTCATAACCGTCTTTAGTCACCAACACATCGTCCTCTATACGAATACCTATATTCCACCATTTCTTCGGCAGACCTTTGGTTCCTGCTGGCATATAAAGACCTGGCTCTACCGTCAACACCATGCCTGCTTCGAGCATGCGCCATTCCCCATCAAGTTTATAATCACCGACATCATGCACATCCATGCCGATCCAGTGTCCGGTACGATGCATATAATATTTTGTATAAGTCTGATCATTAATTAACTCATCGACATCACCTTTCAATATGCCAAGTTCGATCATACCTTCCGTTAAAACTCTGACGGCGGCATCATGCGGATCATTCCAGTGATTACCTGGCTTAACTTGTTCTATCGCCGCAAGTTGTGAGGCTAAAACCAAATCATAGGCCTGACGTTGTGCTGTAGAAAATTTACCATTTGCAGGAAAGGTCCGGGTGATATCACTGGCATAACCCTGATACTCAGCGCCGGCATCAATTAATAATAAATCACCATCATCAATCTCATCTCGATTCTCGGTGTAATGCAAAATACAGCCATTTTCACCTGAGCCAACAATCGAAGGATAAGCCGCAGCACGTGCGCCGTTCTGCATAAACTCATGTACCAATTCGGCTTCAAGCTGAAACTCATGCATCCCGGGTTTACAGTATTGCATCACGCGCTTATGCGCTCCTGATGAAATCTTTGCAGCTTGGCGCATTAATTTAATTTCATGCCGACTCTTATAAAGCCGCATGTCATGCAAGAAATGATTGAGTGAAATAAACTCATCTGGAGCAACGACACCAGCTCGAGATTTACCCCGAATCTGCTTAACCCAACTGAGTACTCTTTGATCAAAGTTTTGATCATTACCCATATTATAAAAAATACGTTCATGACCCTCGATTAGGCCGGGAAGAATGTCATCCATATCTTCTATAGGAAAAGCATCATCCGCATCATATAAATCTAACGCACCCTCAAGACCCGCGCGTCGACCATGCCAGGTTTCCATTTCTGCATCACTTTCTCGGCAAAACAAAATATATTCACCCTCAACACGATCTGGAATTAAAACCGCCACAGCCTCAGGTTCGGGATACGCTGTTAAATAGAAAAAATCACTATCCGGACGAAAAGGAAACTCAACATCACGATTGCGAATATAGACCGACGATGTTGGCAAAATGGCAATACTGTCTGAGCCAATCATATCCATCAGCCGTTTACGCCGACGCTGACACTCTTTTTTATTTATCACCCGAAAATCTCCATGGGATTAGTGCAGAACCTTAGGTTTTTCACTATTAATATTCACTTGATGCCATTCCTGATGCAGCATAATGGTGCCGACGCGGATATATTCAACTATTTCAAAGAATGCGGACTCAGATTCCTCATTATCTTCAACCATTGTTTCCATACGCGAAATCGAGACCAAATCCTTAATAAATTCATCACATTCTTCAATTAATGGTGGTTTTTCACCCAACCCACCTATTCCCAGACCGCTAACAAAACCGGCACACCATTCTGCCAGTGCAGCAGAACGCTGACTGATCGTAGATGTATCATCCGGCAAGAGTAAATTGAAAGAAATCTCCTCAGCCAAAATCTCTTCTTTCACCTGATTTGCCAGGCGAGTAAGAACAGCGGAACAATCTTCCAAATCCACAGCATCATCAATGCCCGCTAGCAAATGATCCTGCCAAGACTCAGCGACAACAGTATTGCTGGTACAAAAATGCCCGCAGAAGAAACCGTGGCATTCTGAAGCTCGCACACCTGCATGCACCGCGCCCAATTCAGCGTTCATTTCATCATAATCAACTTTCATAGCTTTTTTCTTATCCGACTCACTACTAAATGATAGTTTTTAGTGCACAATAATAACAGGAAGCGGCACACAGCATCTTCTATTTGTCATCACTGGTTGACCAGTTTATTCAGGCACTTTATATTGATGATATTATGATAAATCAACTATAACGCTGGTTCACAGCAGAACGAGTATCAGGACACGATCATGAGCAATGAAGACAACGAAAATACCGACCTAGCAGCACTCGAATCACGTGTTGATGAGTTAATTAGTACTGTCAGCCAGTTAAAAACCGAAAATTCTGCCCTGCGTAACCAGCAAAACAGCTTGGTTACTGAACGCGCTGTCTTGATTGAAAAAACGGAACTCGCCAGAACTCGAATCGAATCAATGATTTCACGATTACGCTCTATGGAAACGCGTTCATGAGCAAAGATAGTTCTCCAATAAGCGTCACGGTCCTTGAAAAAGAATATCTGATTAATTGTGAGGCCGGCGAAAGAGAATCTCTGCGTAGAGCTGCTGATTTCCTAAATCAGAAGATGGACGAAATGAAAAACAGCGGCGTCATCATCGGAGCCGAACGTATTGCAATTATGACCGCACTAAATATCACCAATGAATTACTCGCATACAAAAGAGATAATCAGGACTATACTTCTAGTGTAGACAATACCCTGAAACGATTACAAAACAAGATTAATGACGCCTTGGCTAGGGATACTCAACTGGACATGGTAGACGCTTCAGTTTCTCAAGGCGAATAAGTAAGAATCAAACTTGGGTATCTTCTGTGATGCTCGTTATCATATTCGTGGTAACTTGAGCCGATAAGATATTATACAGGGAGTCTGAAAGCAGTGTTGTTGTGCCATCCATCCACGTGGACAGCCTGATACGCCGCCTAAGATGCCCACTTGAACCTCTGGTTCAAGTTCAATGTATGAGACGACGTCATGGTTGATACCTTCCATTCTTTGAATTTGATCTGGGTAGGTCTTTAGATCAATATTTTTCTTCACCTTTATTTCGTCTGAAGACGAGCTACTTCTTTTTGCGTGGCCAAAAAGAAGTAACTCGCCATTAAGCGAAACCAAAGTAAAAAATAACCTCTAACTCAAAAACTTCTGATATGCAGGATTCTCAGTCTCCTTCCAAAACGTAATTCCTAAGCCATCAACAAACTCTTGAAACTGATCGCGTTCATCTTCTTTAACTTGAAAGCCCATAAGTACACGCCCATAGGCTGCACCATGGTTTCTATAATGAAATAAACTGATATTCCAACGTTCTCCCATTTCCGTTAAAAAATGTAATAACGCGCCGGAGCGTTCGGGGAATTCAAAGCGATAGAGCACTTCATTGTCAGCTTGTGGTGCATGGCCACCGACCATGTAGCGAATATGCATCTTGGCGATCACATCGTTACTTAAATCAGTAACGTCATAACCTTTTTCTGTTAGCTGATTTATTAATGCATCTTTTTCTTCTACACCATTTTTTAATTGCACACCGACAAACACATTTGCATCGTTGTCATCTGAATAACGATAGTTAAATTCGGTGATCAAACGCGGACCAAGATCGTGGCATAGATGACGGAAACTTCCAGGGCGTTCTGGAATACCTATTACTAATAAGCCTTCTCGGTTTTCACCCAAAGCAGAAAGCTCGGCGATATGACGTAAACGATCGAAGTTGACATTAGCACCACTGAAAATAGCTACCAATTCTTTGTCGTTTAAATTTTCTCTGACGACATATTGTTTTAATCCTGCAAGCGCTAATGCACCGGCAGGCTCAGGAATAGAACGTGTATCTTCAAAGATATCTTTTACTGCTGCGCAGATATCATCAATGCTGACTAATAAAATTTCATCAACTAACTCTTTTGCTATGCGATAGTTTTCTTCACCAACTTGTCTCACTGCAGCACCATCGGCAAAGATTCCTATTTGATCCAGCACAACACGCTCATTAGCTGCGAAGGCAGCATGCATGCTTGGTGCTTCGTCGTGTTCTACTCCAATTATTTTAATATCTGGATAGTTTGCTTTTACATAGGCAGCGAGACCAGCAATTAAGCCGCCACCACCGACAGGCACAAAAATAATATCTGGTGTGCTTGGGTGTTGCTCAAGTAACTCAACAGCAACCGTCGCTTGTCCGGCAATAACCAGGGGATGATCAAATGGCGGGATGTAACACATGGCAGATTCTTCTGACATCTTTAGCGCATGATCTTTAGCTTCATCATAGGTATTACCATGCAAGACGACTTCGGCATTCATGCGTTTTACGGAACCTATCTTAATATCAGGCGTAGTTTTAGGCATGACGATGACTGCTTTCATGTTCAGGCCTTGTGCTGACATTGCTACGCCTTGCGCATGATTGCCCGCTGATGCAGTGATAACACCGAGTTTACGCTCATATTCTGTTAAAGAGGCGATCATGTTGTAAGCGCCACGCAACTTATAGGAAAAAACCGGCTGTTGGTCTTCTCGCTTTAACCAGATATTATTATTATGGCGTTGTGACAGTTGCGGTGCGTGGTCAAGATCGGTTCGTTTTGCGACCGTATAGATCCGCTGACCCGCTTCTTCAATTAATTTTTTGTATTCATCAAACATTCGCATAAGATAACACTATTAGAGCCTATCTCACATACTGATTAATCGGAGCATTTATGTCTCAAGATGACAAAAAAAGAGAAGTTGCCAAAGCCGCTGTTAGCTATATTGAAGATGATACAATCGTCGGCGTAGGAACTGGTAGTACCGTTAATTTCTTCATTGAGGAGCTTGCCAAAATAAAAGGTCGAATAGATGGTGCCGTCTCTAGCTCGGTTGCCAGCGAAAAATTACTCAAACAACTTCATATCCCAGTACTACAATTAAATAGCGTAATAGAGATTCCTGTCTACGTGGATGGTGCCGATGAAGCAACCGAACATAGACATTTGATTAAAGGCGGCGGCGGCGCGCTGACACGAGAAAAAATTGTGGCGGCAGCAAGCAAGCAATTTGTTTGTATTATTGACGATAGCAAAATGGTGCCCATGCTAGGCGAGTTTCCTTTACCGGTTGAAGTCATCCCTATGGCACAGAGCTATGTTGCTCGACAAATAAGCAAACTGGGCGGTCAGCCTGTATTACGTGAAGGGTTTACTACTGATAATGGCAATATCATTCTCGATATCCAAAATATGAAGATTGATGACCCAGTTGAATTTGAACACAATCTTAATCAGATAGTCGGTGTAGTGACGAATGGGCTGTTTGCTCATAGACCCGCTGATATATTGTTAATTGCCAGCGATGAGGGCGTAAAAAAACTGTAATCTGTGAAGTTTGTCGCTAAATTGATACATTTAATATTGGCTTATTAGCTATAGTTTAGCTTAGAATACGAAACAGAATGAAAAGTCATACCTTTGAATATAGGAAATAAATAGATGCTCTTTTATATAGTTTATATCTTGTCGGTTATTGTACTTGTTTTGCACTTTACCGGTTTTCTTGCTCGTAGAAACATGGATTGGGTTGTACTACTAGCTGCCGTTGCAATTTTTGCTGTCAATATCCTCGACTTTCTCAAGGTAATTTAACCCTCTTTTATTTTCATAAATCATTTATTGTTAGGCGCTAGCTTTGTGCTTGATTTGAATTACTGATAATAAATGATTGGACTCCTGCAACGCGTTACTCAGGCCTCTGTCACTATCAATGGTGATATTGTATCTTCAATTAATACTGGGCTTTTAGTATTGATTGCTATTGAAAAAAATGATTCAGAAAAAAATGCTGAACGTTTATTTGAAAAATTAATTGCTTACCGTGTCTTTGCTGATAACGAAGACAAAATGAACCTCAGTCTGCAAGATATTCAAGCTGGTTTATTACTTGTACCTCAATTTACTTTGGCAGCTGATACTAAAAAAGGTTTACGACCTAGTTTTTCTGATGCTGCACCACCTAAACTGGCAAAACAATTATTTGATTTTTTAGTCCACTATGCGCGGGAAAAATATACGTCGGTTGAAACAGGTGTGTTTGGTGCAGATATGCAGGTTAATTTAAATAATGATGGGCCGGTTACTTTCTGGTTACAGAGCTAAAAGGGTTTTTAACCCATATAGACAATAGCAATTAGTATTGAAATTATAAAAATAACGACTCCTACGAGACGCTGTTTACCTTGCATTATATTTGTTTTAAAACGTGTCTTATAGAAATAGCGTAACGATAGAAAAATTATCATTGCAGATATCGTACTAAGAAAACCAACTAATTCATTTCTCACGTTTCTAATCTCACTTTTTTAGCCAGTCCTGTGGTTTAAGAAACACATCATATAATTCCGCTTCAGCTGAACCCGGCTCAACTTGATGATCATATTGCCAACGAACCAGAGGCGGTAAAGACATCAATATAGATTCTGTTCGACCTCCCGACTGCAAACCAAATAAAGTGCCACGATCATAAACTAGGTTGAATTCAACATAGCGGCCACGCCGATACAACTGAAAGTCGCGCTCGCGTTCACCGTACTCCGTGTCTTTACGTCGCTCTACAATCGGTAAATAGGCTTTTAAAAAGTGGTCGCCGATACTTTGCATAAACTTAAAACAAGACTCAAAACCCGGTTCATTCAAATCATCATAAAATAAACCACCTATGCCGCGCGGTTCCTGACGGTGCTTAAGATAAAAGTATTCGTCACACCATTTTTTATATTTTGCATAACTATCATCATCAAAACCATCACATGCTAGCTTCGCAGTTTCATGCCAATGACGCGCATCTTCTTTAAATCCGTAATAAGGGGTTAAATCAAAACCACCACCAAACCACCAAATCGGTTCTTCGCCTTCTTTCTCGGCAACAAAGAAACGCACATTCATATGCGTCGTCGGCACATACGGGTTTAATGGATGAATTACTAATGAATCACCCAAAGCTTGAAATGTTCTACCGGCTAATTCTGGTCGATTTGCAGTAGCTGAAGGAGGCAAGGCATCACCAAATACATGCGAAAAATTAATTCCACCTTGCTCAAATAGTTTGCCGCCCTGCATCACTCGAGTACGACCGCCACCACCGGCCTCACGTTGCCATTCATCTTCCGTCAGTACCAATTTGTCATCCACTTGCATCAATGCATCAGAAATCTGGCCTTGTAGGCCCAGTAAATACTGTTTGATGCTATCAATATCAATCATTTTGGCTCCCTTTGTTGGTAATAACGCTGCTAGAGGTTATCCTATCACGCAAATTTTTCTAGGTAACAAAGATAATGAGTAATCGTAGCGCGACAATTAAACGTGACACTAAAGAAACACAAATAGAAGTGTCAATTAACCTTGATGGAACGGGTAAGGTCGATCTTGATGTTGGCGTTCCTTTTCTTGAACACATGCTGGATCAGATTGCCCGACATGGCATGTTTGATCTAACGGTTAAAGCCAAA
This sequence comes from Thiotrichaceae bacterium, assembly GCA_012960105.1. Lineage (GTDB taxonomy): Bacteria > Pseudomonadota > Gammaproteobacteria > Eutrophobiales > Eutrophobiaceae > UBA7359. Next base: position 28,424 of record DUBV01000022.1, read on the forward strand.
GGCGATTTGGAAATCGATGCACACCACACTGTAGAAGATGTAGGCATTACTCTCGGACAAGCGTTCACTGAAGCCTTAGCCGATAAGAAAGGTATACGTCGTTATGCACATGCCTATGTGCCTCTTGATGAAGCTTTATCTCGCGTCGTAATAGATTGCTCTGGTCGTCCAGGTCTTGAATACAACGTCAATTATCCTCGGGCTAGAGTCGGTGATTTTGATGTGGATTTAATCTTTGAATTCTTCCAGGGCTTTATTAATCACGCGATGATGACACTACACATTGATAGTCTACGTGGGCGTAATTCACACCACATAGCGGAAACCATCTTTAAAGCATTTGGTCGTGCTTTACGAGTTGCTGTGGAACAAGATCCGCGTATGGAAGGGATTCTACCTTCTACTAAAGGCGCCTTATAAAAACACTTTAAAAATGCACTTTTTCCGCGATCGCTGCGTCAGCTCGGCAACAGCTCCATGCGTTGCACTACCTCCTGCATCCATGCAGTCGTCCGTGCTCAAATACTCATGTATAATTTTATACACTGCGTTTCTCGGCTTTGGCTTCCTGCGACGCTCTACCCCCTGCGTCCATGCAGTCGTGCGCGCGGTGCTTTCTTACACTCACGAAAAAATCACTATTTTTAAAAGTGTTTTAGGAATATGAAAAAGAATGTCTAAAGTCGTCGTTCTCGATTACGGCAGCAGTAATCTACGTTCTGTTGCCAAAGCACTTGAAGCTGTTGCTAACAATGATCATACGATTATTGTCAGTAATGTTTCTGAAACAATTCTAAATGCCGACAAGGTTGTTTTTCCTGGTCAAGGCGCTATGGGACAGTGCATGGCCAATTTGAAGGAGCAGGAACTGGACGAAGTTATTCGTGAGTGTATTTTGAATAAACCCTTTCTAGGTATATGCCTAGGCTTGCAATCGCTAATGGATCATAGTGATGAAGATGGTGGCATAAAGGGCTTAGGTATATTGCCCGGTAATGTTATGCGTTTCGAAGATAACGTGAAAGACGAAGAAGGTAATGCTTATAAAATTCCCTCTATGGGCTGGAATCAAGTCTATCAATCTAAACCACATCCATTATGGAATAGCATAGAAGATGGTAGCCGTTTTTATTTCGTTCACAGTTATTATGTGAAACCGGAACTTGAGTCAGATGTTGCAGGTAGCACCGATTATATTTGTCGTTATGCTTCCGCTGCTGCAAGAGATAATTTATTTGCGACGCAATTCCATCCAGAAAAAAGCCAACACGCTGGTTTGGCTTTATTAAAGAACTTTATTAACTGGAAGGTTTAGGCTTATTACGTTTACGCGAACGTTTTTCTTCAGCCTTTGCACGTTTCTTTCTTTCAGAAGGCGAACGTTTTTCTTTTTTCTTGCCCGGTTTAGAATCACTACGTCTTGGCGCTTCGCTTCTTTCTTCCAGACGACTAATATTTAGCTGTTGACCAGAAACCCAAATTTTCTTCAAAGCTCGAAATAAATCACGAGGCATTCCTAATGGTAGATCAACTGTAGCGTATTTATCATGAATCGTTACGTTACGAATATTTTGCCCATCGACACCGGCTTCATTAGCAATAGCACCAACGATATTATTAATCTGCACATCATGATCAGTACCAACTTCAATACGAAAACGTTCCATATCTCGATCTGGGCTTGATTGTCTTGGTCTTCTTTCTTTTGTATTGCTGCGAGACCTGTCGTTATTTCTAGAAGGTCGATCTCTATCTCTTGAGCGGTCATTTCGATTATCTCTTTTGGGTTTTGGCTTAACCAAAAAGGGTTCTGTACCTTGTGAAAGTTTTGCTAGAGCGGTGGCGATCTCCATTGCTGATCGTCCCGTTTCAGTTTGATACTCTTCTATGATGTTATGAAATAATTCATTTTCTTCATGCTCAAGGGTATCGGTAATACTTTGCTTAAAACGCTGTATGCGTTCCTGGTTGATTGTATCCGCCGTTGGCATGTGCATGCGTTCTATCTGCTTGCCGGTGGTTTTTTCTATCATACGTAACAAACGTTGTTCACGATTCGTGACAAATAATATTGCTTCACCTTCTCTACCTGCGCGACCTGTACGTCCGATACGATGTGTATACGATTCAGGATCACTAGGAATATCGTAATTGATGACATGACTGATACGTTCAACATCAAGACCACGTGCCGCCACATCGGTCGCAATCAACATATCCAGTTTGCCTGCTTTTAAGCGATTAATCGTTTGTTCGCGTATTCTTTGCGTTAGATCGCCATTCAATGCGGTACTGGCATAACCACGCGCAGCTAATTTTTCTGCAAGTTCTATAGTTAAAACTTTGGTACGTACAAAGATAAGAATAGCGTTGAAGGTCATACTTTCAAGGATAGTGGTCAATGCTTCCAGCTTTTCACGACCATTTACGACCATATAACGCTGACGGATGGTATCAGCGGTAATATTTTTTGTTTTTATGGTGACTTGTTCAGGATTGTTTAAATATCTTTTAGATATCTTTCTGATTTCTGTCGGCATTGTTGCCGAAAACAATGCAATTTGACGTTGCTCAGGTAATTGTTCCAACACCCATTCAACATCATCAATAAAGCCCATACGTAACATTTCATCGGCTTCATCCAGAACCAATGTGGTTAATTTTTCTAGTTTTAACGTACCACGACGCATGTGATCCATCACTCGCCCAGGCGTCCCAACAACCACATGCACTCCACGTTTAAGTTGACGTAATTGCACACCATATTCCTGACCACCATAGATAGGCAAAACATGGAAACCTTTCAAAAAAGTCGCATATTGTTGGAATGCTTCCGCAACTTGAATAGCCAGCTCTCTAGTCGGCGCTAAAACCAGAACTTGAGGTGTACTAATTTTGAGATCAATTTTTGATAATATTGGTAACGCAAAAGCCGCTGTCTTACCCGTACCTGTTTGAGCTTGTCCGATAACATCTCTGCCTTCCAAAACATGAGGAATAATCTCTGCTTGAATCGGAGATGGCGTTTCATAACCTACCTTTTTGACGGCTTTCATTACAGACGCAGAAAGCGATAAATCATCAAAAGACAGATCTGGGGCGTTGTCAGTTTTGCTCATGGGGCTACCTTTAGGTATGGAAACGATAAAAATCGTCTGAATATCAACATTATAGACTACCGGACAGCAAGCGACCGCGCAGTATACGGGCTTGCTAGCGCGTTACAAGCCAAATGTTTGCGATTGGGAGAAGCTATTTAATGTGTGAAGTGTTGATAATACGTTCCATGGTTGGATAAATCAGTAAATTCCAGCTTTTTATTATTATGGTTCATGATGGTCATGTGAACACGGGATATACCTGTTGGCCCGTCATCAAATTTAACGGTACAGCCCTGACTTCGACCAATTTTGTTCTTACCTATTAATACTGGGTATTCAATATTATTGTAATCTATAAACTTAATCCCATCTTCAATTAGTAATTCGCATTTATAATTCGATAATGATAGTTCTATTCTCTCACCTTTTTTAATCCTAATAACGACAGACTTACCTTTCGGTATACTTTTCATTTTTCTATCCGTACTGTCATACATAGCTTCAGGTTGATCTTTAATATCAAAAGATGATGTACTTGATAGAGAGGTAACATTATCTTCCATTGATTCCGAGTCATAATTTTTATCTTGAACAGTCTTAATCAAACCCAGACGATTTGATAAATAACGCAAATACATTTTCAAGGCAATTTGCTTATATTGGCACAACTGAAGTGACTCACTACCGTTCAAAGCAACAATAATATCTCGCCAACCATTATCTTTAGAAAAGATAGCTGAATTAGTGGACTTTAGACGCATGGTGATACCGCTAGATGTTTCTGGGGATTGGCTAACTAACTTTGAAAGAGTTTCTTTGGCGAAATCTATTGCATCCGATTCTTCTTGTAATGCACCTTTTGATGCTTTTACAGTATCGTTAATTTTTTCTAAAGGGATCGCCGTACGCGCATCAAGTGCAAACTCGAAATCATCAAGTGAATTAAAAAGAACCACCCTATTATTAATAGTCAGTTCAACAGTATTTGTGAATAATCTTTGTAACATGAAGACACCTAAAGTATTTACTTATCTTTAAGCGAACATTAACATTTATAGCCCGATCCCTATTGTGATGAAGTTCACAAATCATAGAGAATCCGTAATTTGTATAGTGATAAATTTAAAATTATTTCTATAACAAATACTTTATTAGTATGCGGCTCTTCTAAGTGACCCAGCCTTTATTCTTAGCTCCCTTGGCATACCAAATCAATAATGCAGCAATAATCAGCGGCATTAAAATCATCATCACTATCTCGCCAAAATTATACTCAATCGCTGAAGCAGCGATGTTAATTGTATGAATCATGGTAACAACGGTACCAATTAGCGATGCAACAAATAGATAGTAGGCAAGTGACTTTTTGAGAAGAAGTAAAATACCAGCAAACGTGCCACCAAAAACAGCTATGGCAAAACCACCCGTTGCCCATAATGGCCGACCTTCGATAATAGCTCGATGTGATTCAGGAAACGAAGCGACCATCTCTACATTCATTTGCATAAAATAATTCATGACGCCCATGACATTCCAGATCAGAGCAACTACGCTTATCGCCCAGAAACCCTAGTGAATATTACTAACAGTTTTATCGTTCATTATATTTCCTTAAAAAAGTTATTGCTCTCTCTTAACAGCTCTATAACCAATATCCTTTCTATAGAACATACCCTCATAGTTAATTTGTTTTAATGCCTGATATGCCTCTTGTTGAGCTTGCGTTACTGTTTCGCCCAGAGAAGTAACGCAAAGTACGCGACCACCTGCCGTGACGATATCATCATCATTGTTTGATGTGCCGGCATGGAATACTTTCACACTATCAGGAAGTTCTATATCAAGACCTTTTATTACATCACCTTTACTTGCGCTTTCGGGATATCCTGCTGATGCAGTTACCACACCTAACGCAGCACGCTCATCCCATTCAGCAGAACATTTGTCTAGCGTTTTGTTTGTAGCAGCTAGACATAGAGAAACTAAATCACTTTTTAAACGCATCATGATCGGTTGTGTTTCTGGATCACCAAAACGACAGTTAAACTCTAATACTTTTGGCGTTCCATCTTTTGTAATCATCACGCCAGCATAAAGAAAACCAGTATAGATTCTGTCTTCGCTTTCCATACCTTTTATCGTGGGCATGATTACCCCATTCATTATGCGATCATGCATTGCTGCATCTACTATCGGTGCAGGAGAGTACGCACCCATACCACCCGTGTTTGGACCTTTATCACCTTCATCTCGTGCTTTATGATCTTGTGAACTAGCAAGACTCAATACATGCTCACCATCAGACATAACAATGAAGCTGGCTTCTTCGCCTTGCATGAACTCTTCTATAACAACACGATGACCAGCGTCACCAAATTTATTACCTGATAACATATCGTTAATGGCTGTAATTGCATCTTCTTCAGTTTCAGCAATAACAACGCCTTTCCCCGCAGCTAAACCATCAGCTTTGATAACAATAGGAGCAGGCTTAGATTTTACGTATTCAATAGCAGGCTCAACTTCGGTAAAGACATCATATTCCGCTGTAGGAATGTTATGACGTTTTAGAAAATCTTTGCTAAATGATTTGGAACCTTCAAGAATAGCGCCCGCTTTTGTAGGACCAAAACAAGCAAGACCTGCTTGTTGAAATTCATCAACAATACCCGCGCATAATGGTGCTTCAGGGCCAATGATAGTGAGATCAATACTTTCTTTTTCCGCAAAGGCCTTTAATGCAACAATATCTTCGGCACCAATAGCAATATTCTCAAGTTTATCCTCAGTCGCTGTTCCTGCATTGCCGGGGGCAACATAAACTATTTCAACTTGATCAGATTGCGCTGCTTTCCAAGCCAAAGCATGTTCACGACCACCACCACCGACTATAAGTATTTTCATTTAAAACTCTTATTTATTTTATTAAATTGTTTAACGTTTTAAGCCGTCAGTTTTGCGCGCAGACGCGGCGCGGCGCTTTCGAGAAGCGGAGCTTACTATAGTAAGTGAGCATCGCAGAAAGTGGAAGCAACGAAGTATCCGCGTAAATCTGATGCTTAAAATCAGTGGAGAAAGTGGCGGATGCTGGTAAACACCATTGCTATGTTGTGTTCATCTGCTGCGGCAATTACTTCTTCATCTCTAACAGAACCACCAGGTTGAATTACTGCGGTAATACCAACCTCTGCCGCTGAATCGAGTCCATCTCTAAAGGGGAAGAATGCATCAGAAGCCATGACGGAACCTGCGACTTTTAGATTTTCATCCGCTGCTTTAATCGCGGCTATACGTGCACTATAAATACGACTCATTTGTCCTGCGCCTATGCCTATAGTTTGATTATCTCTCGCATAGATTATTGCATTAGATTTAACGTACTTAACAACATGCCATGCAAATACGAGATCGTTTATTTCCTGCTCTGTCGGTGTTCTTTTCGTAACAACTTTTAAATCATCTTTTGTTATTATGCCGCGATCATTATCCTGAACTAGTAAACCACCACTGACACGCTTCATATTTAATTGTTGAATTATCCCATCACGTTGGCCTGCTTCTAATAAACGCACGCCTTTTTTGGTTGCGATAATTTCTATGCACTCTGCTGCAATTGACGGAGCAATAATCACTTCAACAAACTGACGTTCAACAATAGCTTTTGCTGTGGCTACATCAAGCTCTCTATTAAACGCGATAATCCCACCAAAGGCAGAAGTTGGATCTGTTGCATAAGCACGTTCATAAGCTTCAAGAACTGAACCACCTATGGCAACACCGCATGGGTTTGCATGTTTAACGATGACACAAGCTGTTTCATCAAAAGATAAAACACATTCGAGTGCGGCATCGGTGTCACTAATATTATTATAGGAAAGCTCTTTGCCTTGAATCTGTTTTGCGCTGGCTAATGTTCCTGCAGGTGGATTCGGTTCTACATAAAACGCGGCTGTTTGATGTGGATTTTCCCCATAACGTAATTCCTGTTTTTTCTTAAATTGAGTGGAATAGCTTAAAGGATAATTTACCGGTTCTTTTTCTTCATTCATTGCGCCAAGATAATTTGAAACGTTGGCATCATAATTCGCCGTGTGTGCAAAAACTTTTTGCGCTAAACGAAAACGTGTTTCGTTACTTACGTTTTTCTCGTTTTCTTTCAGCTCAGTAAGTACAAGATTATAATCGACCGTATCGACAATAACTGTAACCGAGGCATGGTTCTTGGCAGAAGAACGTAACATAGCGGGACCACCGATATCGATATTTTCTATGGCATCTTCAAATGTGCAATCAGGCTTACTCACTGTTTGTTCGAACGGGTATAGATTAACAACCACCAAATCAATTTCATCTATACCATGTTCCTGCATTACTTCACTATCTTTTCCGCGTCGCCCTAAAAGCCCACCATGAATTTTTGGATGCAAGGTTTTAACACGTCCATCCATCATCTCCGGGAAACCGGTATAGTCAGAAACTTCAATAACATTAATATTGTTATCCGCTAACAACTTTGCCGTACCGCCGGTGGAAAGAATTTCTATGCCTAATTCGTTTATTTGTTTACAGAATTCAACAATACCAGATTTATCAGAAACGCTGACTAGAGCGCGTTTAACTATTGTCATTTAAGGGGTCCTTTGATTCACAAAATATACTGAAGTTTAAGAGCTTCTAAAAATAGTGATTTTTTGTGTGAGCGTGAAAGCTTCGCGCGCAAGACCTGAGTGTATAAATAATACATGAAGGTCTGAGTACGGAGCTGACGCTGCTATCGTGAAAAATGTGCATTTTTAGGAGTTCTTAATTAGCCTAGGCCGTATTTCTTTAATCGATTTCGTACCGTTACTCGATTTAAACCAAGCATTTTTGCTGCGTGAGTGATATTGCCTTTTGTGTAATTCATTACAACATCAAAGAAAGGCTTTTCTACTTCTTCTAAAAACAGGGCGTGAAGGTCGCTCGCTTGATGCCCATCTAAATCTTCAAAATAAGCTTCCATCGATTTTTGTACATTCTCAGCCAAACTTCTTTCTTCTACGTCCACCTTTTCAGCTATTTCTTCCACTAGCTGATTCGTGCTAATCATGCTGCTAGTGCCTGCTGTTCGCTAAAGAAATGTTTAAGTGCAAATAATTGTTCATTTGCTGATTCAATCTGGTTTACTACTGCACGAAATTTATTCGCATTATTTTGTTGCTTGCAGTACCAGCCAATGTGTTTACGAGCGATACGCACACCCTGATATTCTCCGTAAAACTCATGGAGATTTGATACGTGCTTAATCAATACTTTACAAATTTCTTTGACATCAGGTAACCCAAGTTTTTCACCTGTATTTAAATAATGATTTATTTCACGAAAGATCCATGGATTACCCTGTGCGGCTCGGCCTATCATTATTCCATCTACATTATATGTTTTAAGAATCTCCGCCGCTTTTTCTGGTGTAGTGATATCACCATTAGCAATAATAGGTATCCCTACTTTTGCTTTAATTTCTCCTGCCGTTTCATGTTCCGCTACACCAGTAAAGGCGCAGGCGCGTGTTCGGCCATGAATAGTCAGTGCCTGAATACCAGACGATTCTGCAATCTGCGCAATCTTCAATGCATTACGGTTTTCTTTATCCCAACCTGTTCTAATTTTTAACGTTACTGGGACATCAACAGCATTGACCACAGATGTCAGAATATTAGAGACTAATTGCTCATCTCTTAATAAGGCAGATCCAGCCATGAGATTACAGACTTTTTTCGCAGGGCAGCCCATATTGATATCAATAATTTGTGCGCCATGTTCTACATTAAATTTGGCGGCCTCTGCCATTTGTTCGGGAACTGCACCGGCAATTTGTATGGCTCTAGGCTCAGCTTCGCCAGTGTGATTTAAACGAAGCTGTGTCTTGCGAGTCTTAAATAAGGCAGGATTCGATGTGACCATTTCAGAAATAACCAGACCCGCACCAAGCTCACGACAAAGCAACCTGAACGGTTGATCCGTGACACCAGCCATTGGTGCAAGCACCAAATTGTTTTTAAGTATATAAGTCCCTATAAACATGAATCCGCTACGCTTGAAAAAGGAAAAACAAAATATTTTCGTCTTATAATAACGGACTGCTATTACTTGTAAAGCGACTTATTTTATACGAATGATATCAGTGACTTTGTCATCGATTCTAGAGGAAACGAAACTCGAAACTGACAGCTCCAGCTGTTGGGCCACTGACTTCAAGCACAAAGTATACCGGTGAATCGATAGGCATACCCTCGTCTATTTCAATACTGCTATCCAGATAATCATCGGGCACAAATTCTCGGTGACCTAACAAAGAACCTGAGGTATCAAATAAAGTAAGTTGCACTCGTGGATAAGGTTGGCGAACAGATAATTCATTTTTCATTGCTGCATTTACCAGTAATGAATCCTGATAATCGGGATGCAAACGGACATCACGATTAACTAATGTAATCGCCCGAACATCGCGTTCTCGAATAATTCTGCATCCCAATTCCTGACACATTTGTTTTGCGTAAGGCACGAATTGAGGATATTCCATAAAAACCTTGTCGCGACTAAACCAAGCTAGTTGAGCAATAAGTATTAACAATGTAATAACACTGCCCGTAGTCCAGAAAAAAGGGCTTATCCAGCTCCAATTCTTTTTAACAGCTGTCTCTTCCAAAAGCACCTCTGGAATATTCGGAAAATCATAATGCGCTTTTATAATAGAATCTTCGAGAGGCTCTGCTTCTAACTCCGGTTTGGCCTCAAGTTTGGATTTGAATTCAGGTTCTAAGTTAGATTGAGCTTCTTTAACTTCAGAGATCTCTTTCTTTAACTTGGTTTTTATTTCGTATACTGATGGCCGAATTCCAATTTCACTTATCGCTGTTTCCAGTTCCTGACCTGTATCAGTTTCTTGTGTATTTATTAGGACATCTTCTACAGGAGCCGGAATATCGAACTGAGGTTCTTCTTCCAAAGTCTGTTCAGGCTCAGGCTGAAGTTCACCATCCGCTTTCTGAACAACATCAAAATCAGGGCCAAGTTGATCGCTTAGTATTTTTTCATTCGACAATGGCGCATCATGCAAACGTTCCATCGCATTAAACAACTCATGACAAAAACCACAACGAACCTGTCCTGATGCAGCGGCGAGATGCTCCTCATGAATCTCAAACTGTCGTGTACAACCCGGACAAATTGTATACATTATTCTTTTTTCCTTATCCCATGAAGACGCGTCCACTCCTGATTAAAAACAGGTTCGCCCATCTTAAAATAAGGTACGTATTCCGCAACGCATTCTTCTGCCTGAACATGTAACAAACCAGACAAAATAATATCGCCATCTGATTTTGTAAGTTCTGCAAATTTTCCCGTTAAACCTTTCAATGGGTTCATCAATATATTGGCAACTAATATATCTGCAACAGGAAGAGAAATATTATCAACATGATCGATAATAATTTTTTCAAATAAATTGTTTCGTTCTATATTTTCTCTTGCAGCCTGCAATGCCTGATTATCTATATCAACGCCATAGACTTGTTTCGCACCAAGTAACGCTGCAACCATAGCAAGTATTCCTGAGCCGCAACCATAATCGATAACAATCTTGTCTGATAAATCATTTTCAGCAAGCCACTCTATACATAGCAAAGTGGTTGGATGCGAACCGGTACCGAAAGCTAAACCGGGGTCCAGAATAAGTGTCGGAAGGTTATTATCTGGTGGTTCACACCAGCTTGGGCAAATACAAACGCGGTCGGAAAAAACTAGTGGATTGTGTGAAGACTTGAACTCACTGACCCAGTCTTTATCTTTTAGTAATTCAATCTTGTGACTAAAAATGTTCTCGCCACCAATACGGTCGCGCAAACAAACTAATATAATATCGAGATCAGAATCAGGATGGAGTAAAGCAATGAGTCGTGTTTTATCCCAGAGCTTTTTAGTCTCACTTTCGGCATCAAATACAGGTTCATCACTTGATGCGGTTAACGTAACGGAAACCGCACCAAACTGTTCCAGTAAATCTGACAGCTCTTCAGCTTGGGCTTGATGGGTTTCAAGTTCCAGTTGCAGCCAGCTCATTACTTTATTCCTAACTTCGCCTCCAGATAATGGATATCCGTCCCGCCCGTTATAAAGTTAGCATCTTTCACAAGTTTTCGATGTAACGGAATATTGGTTTTAATCCCATCAATCACGATTTCGGTTAATGCCATCGACATTCTCGTTAACGCTAGATCTCTTGTTTCAGCATGCGCTATTAATTTACCAATCATCGAATCATAATGCGGTGGCACTTTATAACCTTGATAAACATGAGTATCCACACGGATACCAAAGCCACCCGGCGGGTGATAATGATCAATCGTTCCTGGAGAAGGCATAAAGTTATCGGGATCTTCTGCATTCAAACGACATTCAATTGCATGACCGGTTATTTTTATATCTTCTTGTTTGTAGCTTAAAGGTAAACCACTGGCGATACGCAATTGTTCTTTAACAATATCAACACCGGTAATCATTTCCGTAACTGGATGCTCAACCTGAACACGGGTATTCATTTCTATAAAATAAAACTCACCGTCTTGATATAGAAACTCAAAGGTGCCAGCACCACGATAAGAAATTTTCTTACATGCTTCGACACAACGTTCACCAATTTTCTTACGGGTTTCTTCATCCAGACCGGGTGCCGGTGCTTCTTCAATTACTTTTTGATGACGTCGTTGCATAGAGCAATCACGTTCACCTAAATAAATAACATTGCCGTGCTCATCTGCAAGTATTTGTATTTCGATATGGCGCGGATGCTCAAGAAACTTCTCCATGTAGATCATATCATTGCCAAAGGTAACACCTGCTTCTGTACGGGTTAATGAAACTGATTTAAGTAAGTTAGCTTCGCTATGGACAACGCGCATACCACGACCACCACCACCACCCGATGCTTTAATAATGATCGGGTAACCAATACGTTTTGCTGTCTTTTTTAATGTCTCTGGATCCTCGCCTAACGGCCCATCTGATCCAGGCACACAGGGAATACCTGCTTTTTTCATTGCATTGATCGCGGAGACCTTATCCCCCATTAAACGAATGGTCTCAGCTTTAGGACCGATAAAAACAAAACCACTTTGTTCAACACGTTCAGCAAAGTCAGCGTTCTCTGAGAGGAAACCATAACCAGGGTGAATACCAACAGCATCAGTTACTTCAGCAGCACTAATGACGGCAGGAACATTTAAATAACTGTCTGTTGATGAGGCAGGACCAATACAAACAGATTCATCAGAAAGGAAAACATGTTTTAAGTCACGATCAGCTTCAGAATAAGCGGCCACCGTTTTAATACCTAGTTCTTTACACGCTCGCAAAATTCGAAGAGCAATCTCGCCCCGGTTTGCAATAACAACTTTATCTAACATTAATAAAAATACTCTATGAAATTCGGTTTATATAAGTTTGTCTTTTAAACAGGTGTAATTCTATTCAGAAGCAACGACAAATAATGGCTGGCCATACTCAACAGCATCACCATTCTCAACTAATATACGCAGTAGCTTTCCGCTGGTATCAGCTTCGATTTGATTCATAATCTTCATTGCTTCAATAATACAAATTACATCGCCGGTTTTAATATCCCGTCCTTTACTTACAAACGCCGGTTCTTCAGGTGAAGGAGAAGTATAAAAGATTCCGACCATAGGCGAAGTGATAACATGACCTTCGCTAGAATAATCATCACCTGATGCTCTCCCAGCTGCGGCGACATGTGAGCCGACCGGTGGTGCAGAAACAGGCAATGGCGCTTGAGGAATCTGGTGCATTACTGGTGCTGCAATGGTTGATCCGCGACTAATGCGAACTGATTCTTCGCCTTCGTGAATTTCGATTTCAGACATGCCTGATTCATCAAGCAACTCAATTAATTTTTTTACTTTTCTAATATCCATAGCTAATTATTTCTTCTTTAAAATTATTTAAGAGTTCTTATTAAAGTGATGAACTGCACCTTGTAGAGCAAGTTCATAACCATATGCACCCAAACCGCTAACGACTGCGACTGCGATATCGGATAAGTAAGAATGTTTTCTAAAATCTTCACGTGAAAATACATTTGAAAGATGTACTTCTATAAAGGGTAACTGTGTTCCTAGCAGCGCATCTCGTAATGCAATACTGGTATGTGTGAATGCGCCCGGGTTGAAAAGAATAAAATCAACAGTCGATTTTTTTGCCGCATGTATTTGATCTACCAACTCATGCTCAGCATTACTTTGAAATGTAGACAGTTCATGGCCTAATTCTTTGGCCGCTTCAACAAGCCTTGCATCAATTTCAGTAAGCGTCGTTGTACCGTAAACTTCTGGTTCGCGTTCACCTAATAGATTCAGATTTGGGCCATTTAAGACTAAGAATTTCAAAGTTATCCCCGATTTTGTATTTTCAGCGACTTTAGAGACTGTTTTGGAGATGTTAGCAGTGTTTTACTGGGAATACGAATACAGAATTTTAGGTTTCTGGAACTAAAGAAGTGCTTTTATGGCCAATTCTGCCTCGGATTTAGACAACGGACCACGTCGTGTAAAGGAGATTACTCCATTCCTATCGATAATCACAGTATATGGCAGGGCTCCGATATCATTTCCTAATTTTTTGGCAGCTTTGATGACATCATCATCCCCCACTAGAGAAGGGTAATTCACATTAAATTCATCAATAAACTCACGAACCTCTTCCGCTTGTTGCAATGCAATCCCGATAAACTGTAACCCATCGCTGGCATATTGCTGCTGCAGTTCAATAAATGCAGGGATTTCTTCGCGACAAGGTGAACACCATGTTGCCCAGAAGTTAATAACCATCACTTTTCCTTGCCACTCAGATAAATGGCGTTGTACACCATCCACATCAGACAAACTGAAATCCTCAAACTTTGTGCCTATGACTTCTTTCGGAGCGATAGGATTTTTAACGACAATCGCTGGTTCAAGTTTATCCGCTTGTATGTTTTGTTGTAATTGGTAGCCGCCGATACTCGAGAGTAACGCAAGCACAATGATGATGATTATTAATTGCCACTTCTTCATAAGGTTGTTTTAAAGTGATATTGCTTGTTTTATATGTTCAACGAATGCCTCTGCTTTTACAAAACCAACCAAACGGTGCGATTTTATTTCTACAGAATTTTTATTGAAGAATATAATGGCAGGTGGGCCAAATATATCAAATTGTTTTAAAAAAGCTTTATCATTATCGTTATTCTTTGTCACGTCGATTTTTATTAAGACAAGCTGTTGCAATGTTCTTTGCACAGCAGGATCAATAAACGTATAGGCTTCCATCTCATCGCAGGTAACACACCAGTCGGCATAAAAATCCAGCATAACGGACTTGCCTTCTGCTTTTGCTTGCTCTAATTCCTTATCCAGATCTTCAAGATTCGCAATAGTTTTAAATGAAAGCGTTTCTGCCGATACGACACTACTTTGATTATTGAATGGTTTTAAAACTGTCCCGCCACCATTCGCTGTAGCAACAATTAATATTATGCCGTAAACCAATAAGACTATGCCTAATGCTTTGCATAAACGTTGACTCGATGTCGAAGCTGTTTCTAAACGATCTAATGCACCAACAAACATTGCCGTAGCAACAAATAAAGCTGCCCATAAAATTAAGGTTACTGATTCTGGTAAGACGCGTTCAAGAAACCAGATGGCAACACCCAACATAACTACTCCGAAAACACGTTTAATGTTTTCCATCCATAATCCTGCGCGCGGTAATAATTCACCCGACGTAGCACCAACAATTAATAAAGGCACACCAAAACCTAAACCCATTGCGAACAAGGCAAAACCACCTAATACGGCATCACCAGTTTGACTGATATAAAGCAACGCTCCGGCTAATGGTGGTGCAACACATGGTCCGACAATAACAGCGGATAACACACCCATAACCGCTGCGCCTTTTAATGTGCCACTGCCTGCTTCACTCTGACTTGAAGATAGTTTGCTTTGCCAACTTGATGGCAATTGCAATTCATAAAATCCAAACATGGATAAAGCAAGAAAGACAAAGACGCCGCTAAAAAAACTTAAGACCCAAACATTTTGTGAAGCCACTTGTAAATTAAGACTAAATAAACCGGCAACTAGTCCTAGTACAGAATAGGTTAATGCCATAGCAATGACGTAGCTTATTGATAACATCATCGCTCTAGCACGGGTTATGCTTTCACCTTCACCAACAAGGATTCCAGACAAAATAGGAATCATAGGAAAGACACAAGGCGTAAATGCCAACAATAGTCCGAACACAAAGAAAGAAAGAATATTAATCAATAAACTCTTATCTTTTAACTTTTGTGTAATTGAATCTTGCTCAGAAACTAATGTAATTGGAGCGGATGTATTCGATGAACTATTGCTTATTACTTGTGTGGCAAAAGAAGCAGGGATTGAAACAGTTAAGCTTTTCTTGATAGGCGGATAACAAACAGAATCTTCCTTGCAGCCTTGATAGGCAACATTAAGATTAAACTCTTTTATATTCGAGTCTGTTAACGCTAAAGGAATCGAGACACTATTTTGATCATAATAAACTTCAACCTCACCAAAGGCAGGATCTTGTTTGACCTTTCCTTTAGGAAATTCATGAACCCCAAGTTTTATAGCCGAGTTTTGTGAGCCAACTGAGAATTTATTCTTATATAAATAATAACCCGAGACGATTTCCCAACTGAGGACTAATTGTTTGTTAGAGTCTATATCCGCAAATACACGAAAAGCAATGTCAGGGTCGAGTATTTCATCTGACGCAGACGCAGCTTGAGACGAAAACAGATCACTAAATTTATTTGCTATCTCACCAGCATTAACGGATAGAGAAAATACTAAGAGATAAAGGTATAACGCGTGTCGAACAAGAATCATGGCTTTTTGGAATTTTTACTAACCCAGTCTAGATATGCAGAAAAGCCTGCCTCTATAGAGACAGCAATAATTTCCGGAAGTTCATAAGGATGTAATTTAACAATACGCTTTTCCAGCGCATCATACACATCATCCGTCGTCTTGATAATCAGCATATATTCATTGGCCGTATCAACCTTACCTACCCAGCTAAAGTAAGACTGCACCCCGGGAATAATATTGACACACGCGGCCAATTTTTCCGTAACCAAATCCTGAGCAATTTTCTTCGCCGAAATAGAGCCCGGACAAGTACTAATAACTAATATGTGTTTTGCAGCGTCACTCATGAATATGCGCTTTTTTAGTTGTAAAATAGTATTTTGCCCATACATCTATAATAATGCCACCCTGACAAGTCAATATAGCTCCGAGGTCACATCTTTTGTTTAGAATATTATTCATACTTTTCCTAACCATTCCCCTAGTCGAGATCACCATCTTGATAGAAATAGGCCAAATGTTTGGCGTGGGCTACACAATAGCACTAGTTATAGGCACAGCCGCTTTGGGCGCAGCACTATTACGCCAACAGGGTGTTTCAACACTAGCTAAAGTTCAGATGAGCATAAATCAGGGGAATCTGCCGGCAACAGAAATGATAGAAGGTTTGATGTTATTGATTGCCGGAGCCCTATTACTAACGCCGGGTTTTTTCACCGACGTATTCGGTTTTCTCGTTTTGATTCCGGCATTACGTCAGCGAATAGCACAACGTTTCTTAATCAATTTCTTTCAGTCGCACATAAAAACTCACCAAGCTACATCCGGTAATATTATCGATGCCGAACATTGGGAATCATCTGACGTCGAAGAAAAATAAATCGTGAACACCGAACAACGTTCAAACATCATCTCCAGACTATCCAAGATCATAAATGACGATCGTATCGCACGATTAAATAAAGTAATCGAACAACGTAGTCGTTATCTCACCGTTGTTCTCGATGACATCTACATACCGCAAAATGCCAGCGCCGTAATACGTACCAGCGAATGCATAGGTCTACAATATGTTCATATCATCGAAGAGAGAAACAAACACAAAACCAATCGTGATGTAGTCAAAGGTTCAGCAAAATGGATCAATCTAAATCGTTACGAAAATGAAACTGGCAGAATCGAATGCATAGAAAAATTAAAACAGCAAGACTACAAAGTAGCCGCTATGACATTAAACGAAAAAAGTATTCCCTTAGAAGAACTGCCCGTTAACGAAAAACTCGCCCTCTGCTTCGGTTGCGAAGAAACAGGATTAAATAAAGAGATAGAAGACAACGCCGACTACCAAGTACAAATCCCCATCACCGGATTCACCCAAAGCTACAACATCTCCGTCAGCGCCGGTATCAGTATTTATTATTTAATGAACAAAATAAAAGACACAAAACAAAACTGGCAACTCAACAAAGAAGAAAAAGAAAAGCTACTTATAGATTGGTTAAGTAAATCCACACCAACAGGTAGTGCGTTACTAGATAGATACAAAGAAGAATCTGAAAAAGTTTAAAGTCTGCTATCGGCTGCCATTTCAACCGGTCGATGCAACATCTATTCTCTAACTATATAGAGGAGGATGTGAAAAATGAAACAACGACCAAGAATATATTACACCGAAGAACAAAAATCGTTGATGTGGGATCGATGGCAAAAAGGTGAGTCTCTTAATGAAATCGCTCGTCTCTTTGATCGGCATCATCCGTCTATACAGCGCATCTTGTCAGAGACAGGCGGAATCACTATTTCAAGTTAAACACTGAAATATAAAAATGATTATAAATTTACTAACACAAATCCCCTCTCTCCCTTATACTCCCGCCTTATTAGCCCCACAGACTACAAAATCAGATTTATTCATAATGACTATTAAGAAAATAATGCTTCGAGGTACCACCAAAGACGGGAATAAGTTTCGTCCTAGCGATTGGGCGGAGCGACTTTATTATGCATTGGCTACTTATGGGCCAAACGGTCGATTGGTGTTTAATCCGCTGGTGAATATCAAGCAGGGTAAGAAATTTAAGTGTTTCGTGATTAAGCCGAAGCTTAAGGAGTCTGATCCGATGACTTATGACTTTCTAATCGATTTTGCCAAGGGAAATAATCTGGTAGTGACCGATCAGGACGATAATCCTATAGAATTATAATTTACTTCGTAAGGGCGATTTGTAATCTACTGCGTAAAGTCGACGTATAACTTACTTCACTAACTCCGACTTACCGTCTTCAGGCCAATCCTTAATATAACGCTTCATCAATTCATTCTGGAAGGTGGATTCATCTAACGAAGCATAGATAATGTCTCCAATAGACAGCACACCAACGACTTTATCTGACTCGACAACTGGCATGTGACGTACACGATGCTTGGTCATGCGAGACATGACTGCGTCCAAGGTCTCATCAGCAGTTGCAGTTAATACTTTCTTAATCATGACATCATCAATACGAACGGTTTCCCAACTATCCGCATTCTTGACGACATTATGTAAAAAATCGCGTTCGGTAATAATTCCGGCAAGTGAACCGTCATCATGTAATACTAATAAAGAGCCAATACTTCGCCCAAGCATTTCCTTTACCATGTCTTTCAGCGTGTCATCTGCTGAAATGCTGTAAACGTCACTGCCTTTTTTCTCGAGTATTGATTTTATTTTCATGGATTTATCGCTCTATGTTCTTTCTGAATTCTTATTAACCTGTGCGCAGTATAACCTAACTGGCGGCTGGCTAGCATTAAAGAATTTTTATGATTATTTGAATTGTTTAGCTTTCTTGATAACCTCATACGCCTTTCTTATTTCATGCGTACGGTCTGTAGCTATTTTCATCATCTCTTCCGGTAAACCTTTTGCGACTAGTTTATCTGGATGATGCTGGCTCAATAATCGACGATAGGCTCTCTTTATTTCACTCTTGTTAGCTGACTCATCTATATCCAGTACCGCATAGGCTTGTTTTAATGAAGGCGAACCATCATTGCGACCGGCTTGTGATGAACCGCTATGCATGCCACTAATCATGGCGCAAAGGTGTTCAAACTCATGTTGCGATATTCTCAGTATCTGACAGATATTCAATAAGACCGTACGTTCAGCAGGATCCATCACGCCATCAGCGTAAGCTGCCATGATTTGTACTTCGATAAACATACGTAACAAATTTGCTCGAAAACCGATCTCTTGGCGAAATTGTCTGACTACATCATTTAAAGGAAAGGAGTCTTTCTTACCTTCATTAAATAAATTAATGGCGCCTTTACGTTGCTCCGCATCCATATCCATTTGTTGCATAACCTGTTTGGCAAGCGCAATTTCATCTGCGGTTACTTGGCCATCGGCTTTACACACATGCCCCATTACCGAGAAGGTTGCGGTATAGAACATTGTTTGTGCACGTTCTTGCCTGCCAAAGCCTGACTGACCTGCCGGTTGCTCCATGCCCTTATCAAAGTTGTGACCCAAAGCTGCGCCTAGTACAGCGCCTATAGGACCACCAAACATCATGCCGAAGGTACCGCCGAGTATTTTTCCCCACCAATTCATTGTTCTTTATTACCTACCTTATGTTTAAAAACAAATATGACTTGATTCATAACTATTCGTTATAATCATGCTTCAAATAAACAACATTACACTATCTTAACGGTAAATATCATGGCTTCAACAAATAAGAAAAATAAAGAACTATCTGGCCCCACAATGGCTGAGCTAGCAGACCGCCATGTTTGTTATGAAGATTCTGTTCAATGTGTTGAATCCGAAATAGATTTTGTTGATGCCACCTATAAAAAGCTACGCAAGCGTAATGCGATAACTCTAAGAGAAGATTTTTGCGGCACTACCAATACTTCCTGCGAATGGATAAGACGTCGTAAAACCAATACCGCACTTAGTATTGATCTTGATGAAGAAGTACTGGAATGGGGCAAGAAAAATAAAATATCAAAACTGAAACCAGAGCAGGCCAAACGCTTAACCGTTATCAATGATAACGTCATCACCGTAAAAACCGAGCCTGTAGATATTGTTTTGGCAATGAATTTTAGTTACTGGCTACTATTGGAACGCGAACTCACCATCGATTATTTCAAGAGCGTCTATATCGCATTAGTCGATGACGGCATCTTTTTTCTTGATGCTTATGGTGGCTATGAAGCTTTTCAGGAATTAAAAGAAAAAACCAAACATAAAAATTTCACCTACATATGGCATCAAAGTAGATACAACCCGATAAATGGTATCGCCAAGAATCATATCCACTTTAAATTTAAAGATGGTTCAAAAATGAAGAATGCATTCAGCTATGAGTGGCGAGTCTGGACCATGCCAGAAATAGTAAATATGTTAAGCGAAGCAGGCTTTAAACCAACAGTTTACTGGGAGCAGGCTGATGAAGATGGAGAAGGTAATGGCGTATTCATTCCGGAGACTGTAGGCGATGCGGATGCGGGTTGGATAGCGTACATTGTTGCTGAAAAATAACCTTTCTTAATTTTAAAATACGCTTCAGAAAATAGAATATTTTTGCAAGTACAAGAATTCACCGCGCGCAGAACCGCAGTGTCTGTGTGATACATGAGGATTTGAGCACGGAGCTGACGCAGTAATTGTGAAAATAAGAATTTTCGGTAGTGTATTTAATCTAGTTCTTTCGGTTTAATAAACTTAATTAACTTTCCTTTATCAGAGACCGGATCGAACTGATTATCTTGATATTCAAATATCGCCAGGTTTGCCGTTGTCATACTTTCGTATTCCTTCTCTAAACCATCAGACAGAAAGTGAACTAATTGCTCCAAACCTGGATTATGTGCAACAAGCATTAAACTACTAACACCATCTTTATATAACTGAATATATTCTATCAGTGTCTCTGGACCGGCTAGATACAGATCTTTTTCATAAATAATCTTTTCCGAACCAGCAAACTGTTCTGCAACTAATGCTATCGTTTGTTTTGCCCTTACAGCAGAAGATGAAATGATTTTCTCTGGCACTCGATTATTGTCTGTCATCCATTGCCCGACACGAATGGAATTTTTTTCGCCGCGTGTCGTAATCGCACGTTCAAAATCTGGAGTGCCTGCAACAGCCCAATCAGATTTTGCATGACGCATAATGTATAAGTGAAATGTCATAAATAAATACAATAATATTTTATATAATTATGCTACATTTCAATGAAGTATGTCGCATATAAAAATATAAAAAGCATTAATCAATTTCATATTTGTGGGCTATTCAAATCTTGTCAAACTCTAACGAAACCTTTGCCGCTGTCGATTTAGGATCAAACAGTTTTCATATGATTGTTGCTAATGTGGTTGATGGCCGAGCACTTATTGTTGACCGTATCAAAGAAATGGTTCGTCTTGCTGGCGGTCTTGATGAGCACCTGCAATTATCTGATGAGGCAATGGAAACCGCATTACAATGTCTGGAAAAATTTGCTCAACGTATAAAAAATATTCCTGCTGCAAATATACGTGCTGTTGGTACTAATGCTTTGCGTCAGGCAAGAAACGGTGTGGAATTTCTTGCTCGTGCCAATGTTGCTCTAGGACACAATATAGAAATTATTTCTGGTCGCGAAGAAGCTCGGCTGGTTTATCTTGGCGTCGCAAATACAATGTTCAATGATAAAGACAAACGTCTTGTCATTGATATTGGTGGCGGCAGTACCGAACTCATCATTGGCAAAGGATTCGATACTGATTTAACAGAAAGCCTGTTTATGGGTTGCGTTAACATTAGCCAACAATTTTTCAAAGATGGCGAAATAACGGCTAAACGTTGTCGTAAAGCTCGTATTGCGGCTCTTCAAGAGTTGGAAAATATTCAAGACCTATATCGAGACTATGGCTGGGATAAAGTCATCGGCACATCTGGCAGTATTCGTGCAATTCTTGATGTTGTTATTGCTCATGGTTGGCACGAATCCCTGATTACAGCAGGGTCTTTAGCTGAATTTAGAAAAGAACTTATTGCTATAGGCCATATAAACAAAATTAAATTTGAAGAGATTTCCTCAAATCGCATTCCTATTTTAGTTGGTGGCGTTGTTATTTTATCAGCCGTGTTTGAGGCGCTGAAAATTGAATCTATGGATTTTTCAGATGGCGCGCTTCGTGAAGGCTTGCTATATGACCAGATTGGTCGACAACATGATCTGGATATTCGTGACAAAACGGTCGACCGTTTAATGAATCGTTACAGTGTTGATAATGATCATGCGACAGGGGTAGAGAATATAACTCGGC
Source organism: Thiotrichaceae bacterium (assembly GCA_012960105.1). Lineage (GTDB taxonomy): Bacteria > Pseudomonadota > Gammaproteobacteria > Eutrophobiales > Eutrophobiaceae > UBA7359. The sequence goes on from DUBV01000022.1 coordinate 50,788, forward strand.
ACATATTTAAAAATGTGAAGTCCGAGTGGCAATTAGAAAAAAAAGAAGACTTAAAAATGATTCGTTGGGCTGCGCGTTTACATGGTGTTGGTTTAGCGATTGCACATAGTCAATACCATAAGCACGGCGCCTATCTATTAAGTAATTCAGACATGCCCGGCTTTTCCCGACACGAACAAAACTTGTTAAGTATTCTTGTTCGATTACATCGACGAAAAATCACACTCGAAAGCTTTGAACAGGTAACGGAAGAAATAAAAAACAAGCTTGTTAAACTAACTATTATTTTAAGACTGGCAATTATTTTAAGTCGTAGTCGAAAATCAACAACTAAACCGACTGTTGATGTAAAAATAAATAAGAGAAAAATTGAATTAACATTTCAGGAGGGCTGGCTGGAAGAACACCCGCTTACCGAAGCCGATCTTGAAACAGAAGCGAACTACCTTTCAGTTACTGACTACAAACTCAGTTTCAATTAATGTTAAATAACTTAACTGCAGTATTGATCTAGTAATACCTGCTGCGCCGCTCTCGGTTTAGCATTGCCGGCTTTAGCCCGACGATAACTTCCACCTTCTTGTAAGATCCATGCCTGAGTATTATCAGAGAGATAATTCAGCAAACCGAATTTAATAAGTTTGTCGCGCGGTCGTTTTTCTTCGATTGGGAAACAAGCTTCAACACGATGAAATAAATTGCGTTGCATCCAGTCTGCGCTGGAACAATAAACATTTGGTTCACCATCATTATGAAAATAATAAATACGCGTGTGTTCAAGAAAGCGTCCAATAATTGAACGTACCTTAATATTTTCCGAGATACCTTTAACACCCGGTCGCAAACAACAGATTCCTCGAATAATCAGATCAACTTTTACACCAGCAATGGAGGCTTTATATAAAGCGCGAATAATTTCAGGTTCAACCAGCGCATTCATCTTGGCAATAATTCGCGCTTCCTTTCCGGCCTTGGCATTGTTCGTTTCTTGTGTAATAAAATCGAGCATGCCTTTATGTAACGTAAAAGGGGACTGCAATAATTTTTTCAACTTTGTCGCGCGGCCCAAGCCGGTCATTTGATGAAATAATTTATTAACATCTTCGCCTACAGCCTGATCAGCAGTTAGTAAACCATAGTCCGTATAAAGTCTTGCAGTACGCGCATGATAATTTCCTGTGCCAAGATGAACATAGCGACGCAATGAACGACCTTCTCTTCTTACTACCATGATCATCTTTGCATGGGTTTTAAAGCCAACAACACCATAAACAACATGTGCACCAGCTTCTTGTAATTTATTCGCTAGCTCAATATTTGCTTCTTCATCAAAACGCGCAAGTAATTCAATAACGACGGTCACTTCTTTCCCTGCACGCGCGGCATCTTTAAGTGCACTTACAATCGCTGAATCCGCACCGGTTCGATATAAAGTTTGTTTTATAGATAAGACCGCCGGATCGTTTGCTGCTTGTCTAACAAAATCAACAATTGGCGCAAATGACTGAAATGGATGTAATAATAAAATATCACCATTATGTAAGATATCAAAAATACTTGCTGTCTTTAGCAATCGAGGTGGTATGCCTGGCGTAAAACCATGGAAGACAAGCTCAGGTCGATCGACTAAATCATGAAGTTGTAACAAACGATTCAGGTTTACTGGCCCATGCACTTTATACAATGCATCATCTGATAATTTAAACTGATCAAGTAAAAAGTCACTGATCTCTTTCGAACAATTATCGGCTACTTCCAAACGAACAGCATCATTATAACGTCGAGATGGCAACTCACCTTCCAATGCACGTAACAAGTCACCCACTTCTTCGTCGTCAACAAATAGATCACTATTTCGAGTCACACGAAATTGATAACAACCTTTCACCTTCATGCCAGGAAATAATTCACTCACATGCGCATGCAATACAGAAGACAATAAAATAAAATCATGAGTTCTGGTTGAATACTCTTTGGGTACTTCTATTACGCGTGGCAAAGAACGCGGCGCTTGCACAATAGCAAAGCCTCCTTCTCGACCAAAAGCATCTTTACCTTCAAGCGTAACAATGAAATATAAATTCTTGTTTAACACCCGTGGAAAAGGATGAGTGGGATCCAGACCAATGGGACTAAGAATGGGAATCAACTCACGATTGAAATAACGTTTAACCCAGCGTGCTAATTTTGGCTTCCACTGTGCGCGTCGCAGGATACGAATCTTTTCTTTGGACAATTCGGGAATAAGCACATCATTCAATATTTTATATTGCTCTTCTACCAATTCGTGCGCGACTTCACTTATCTTCTTTAAAACTTCAACAGGAGTCAGATTATCTTCACCTGTTTGTACCGATCCGTATTTAACCTGTTGATTCAGACCGGCAACACGAATCTCAAAAAATTCATCCAGATTAGTACTGGCAATACAAAGAAAACGTAAGCGCTCCAAAAGAGGGTTGCTTTCATCTTTGGCCTGTTCAAAAACACGGCGATTAAACTCTAATAGACTCAATTCTCGATTGAGATAAAGTTCAGATAATTTTAAATTTAGTGCGACCATTGAAAGCCTTGTTTTTGTATTAAATATCCTGCATACATATAGTATAGGTATCGGAAATATATCGATTTGATATGAATCAATATTATTCAGAAAAATCATGCGTTAAACAAAAAAAGACTGTTTAAAGCATACAATCGTGTAATATTACAGTTTAGCTTTTTTATATTACATGTTCATGAAAGACTCTGTATTTGTTAAATAATATATGAATGCTTGTATAACAATCAGGACGCACGACTAATGGCTCAATCCAACTATTTTTCCCGTATATTTGCCAGTTCACCAGTAACTCCCCTACAAAAACACATCGACAAGGTTGTTTTATGTGTCGAGGAATTAATTCCTTACTTTGAAGCGGTCATTAAGGATGACTGGGATCAGGCCACCAAGACTCAGGCAAAGCTGGTTGAGCTTGAGAATGAAGCGGACGAGATCAAAAACGAATTACGTATGAGCATCCCTTCCAGCCTGTTTATGCCTATCGATCGCAGAGATGTACTTGAAGTCCTAGACTTGCAAGATCAAATTGCAAATAAAGCCAAAGATATTTCCGGATTAACACTGGGCAGAAAAATGTCTCTGCCTGAGAGTATTAGTGCTCCCTATATGGAGTTCCTTAAACGCTGTATCGATGCGACTCAACAAGCACAAGTTGCTATTAACGAACTAGATGAATTAGTTGTCACCGGTTTTCGCGGAGATGAAGCCATTCGCGTTAAAAAAATGATAGAAGAATTGCATGCGATTGAAGGTGAGACCGATGAAATTCAAATCACAGTACGCGCAGGACTTTATAAAGTTGAACAGGAGCTATCTCCTATCGATGTTATGTTTATCTACAAAATAATCGAATGGACAGGTGATCTTGCTGATACAGCACAAAGCACCGGTAACCGTCTCCAGTTAATGCTAGCCAAATAACAATAAAATAAACTTTTTTAATTATGGACCATTCAATAATATATCTCGTATTGGCGGGCTGTTTCGGCCTATTCATGGCTTGGGGCATCGGTGCAAACGATGTCGCTAATGCGATGGCAACATCGGTTGGCTCTAAAGCTTTAACACTTAGAAATGCCGTTATCATTGCAGCAATTTTTGAATTCGCTGGTGCTTTTCTTGCTGGTGGACAAGTTACCGCGACAATACGCAAAGGTATTATCGACGCTAGCCTCTTATCAAACTCTCCGGAACTACTAGTCTACGGTATGTTGGCCGCCTTATTGTCCGCCGGTATTTGGTTATTAGTTGCAACACAGTATGGCTTACCGGTTTCAACCACTCATTCTATTGTCGGCGCGATTGTTGGTTTTGCTGCAGTTGGTATCGGTATGGAAGCGGTTAACTGGGGTAAAGTTGGTTCTATTGCTGCGAGCTGGGTGGTGTCGCCGGTGATAGCGGGAGCATTAGCCTATGCCTTATTTCGTAGTGTGCAAATTTTAATACTCGATACGTCAAACCCGATGAAAAACGCAAAACGTTTTGTGCCGTTTTATATTTTTCTAACGGGAGCAATGATCTCATTAGTCACTATGTTTAAGGGTTTAAAACATATTGGTCTAGACTTAACTAACCTCGAGTGTTACGGAATCAGCGTTATTATCGGTGCCTTATGTGCCATTATTGGTTCATATTTAATCAAAAGATTATCGTTTAAAAAACGTGAGGTACATTCCTACCAGTTCCATGATGTTGAACTGGTCTTTGGTGTATTAATGATTTTTACCGCATGCGCTATGGCGTTTGCTCACGGTTCTAATGATGTCGCTAATGCGGTGGGGCCAGTTGCGGCTATTGTTAGCATCGTTACTAATAATGGTGTCATTGCACAAAATTCAATTATGCCTATCTGGATTTTACTACTCGGCGCAGTCGGTATCGTCGCTGGTTTGATGATGTATGGTCACAAGGTTATTGCCACCGTAGGTTCGGGCATTACCGATCTAACACCAAGCCGCGGTTTCTGTTGCAACCTTGCGGCTTCAACAACCGTTGTTATTGCTTCTGGAACCGGCCTACCAATTTCAACAACGCATACGCTCGTCGGTGCAGTATTAGGTGTAGGTTTTGCACGTGGTATCTCAGCGTTGAATTTACGCGTGATTGGTTCGATATTTATGTCGTGGGTTATTACCTTGCCGGCAGGCGCAATACTGGCAATTATCTTCTTCTATATCTTGAAAACAATATTTGCCTAAGAATTAGCTATAAAACCCTAAAACACACTCATCTAGATGATGATTAGGTAGGGAACGAATGGAACAGAACCTTCTTCATTCTCTTTGCGCGCTCAAGTTTACTGGTAAGTAATAGTTAAGCGTTTTTATTCCCATGGATGGGAAGTATGTCGCGAGAGGGCAGGACGCCCGTAGCGACGCGGTGATGTGACTGAGTTTTTAATCCTTGGCAAACAGCAGGAGCGGCTGCTTCAGTAATCTCAATTTAATAACGTAGGCAGGACACCCGTAGCGGCGTGGTGAATAGCTTGAGTTTTAACTTAGATCTTATATATTCTGCACCATGACTGAAGAACAAAGAAATAATCCGCTACACGGCATTAAGTTAGAAGCGCTGCTAACCGAGTTGCTGGAACATTACGACTGGGAAGACTTGGCCGAGGCGATAAATCTCAATTGTTTCAAGAGTAACCCCAGTATCAAGTCTTCATTAAAGTTTCTTCGTAAATTTCCCTGGGCTAGAGAAAAAGTAGAAAGTTTTTATTTGTATAGATATAAACGTCTGCTTCGACCCAATGACGAGCAATACGAGTTGCCACCAAGAGAGCGAACCATTCTTCCTAAAAAAGAATCACATGCATCAGAAATAAACCCTAGCAATGAACCAGCAGAAGATGTCTGGGGCAATTGGAAGAAAAAGAATAACGACGTCGACTCTGAACCTGAATCTAATGATGACTAGATAACATCATTGCCTGTTTTACTAATCGTAATTAATGATTAGCTTCTTAACTTAATTTACCCAATCGAGAGAATTGTTAGTTTGCTAGAGTCGCACTACTATTAACCCGCTTAAAGTTAAATAATATTTATATGGAGATTTTATTATGAAACTAATCAATACAATTGTTTTAACCTTACTATTGGCCTTACCTATTATCGGCTTCAGCGCCGAAGCTATTAATATAAATACAGCCGATAAAGAGACCTTGATGTCTGTTATCAAAGGTGTTGGTGAAAAGAAAGCAGATGCCATCATTGCCTACCGTACAGAAAACGGTAACTTTAAATCTATAGACGAATTGACCAATGTTAAAGGCATCGGTCAAGGCACAATTGATAAGCACAGGGAGCAGTTATCAACTTCTGAGTAATTCTTCTCCTCTTTTTACCCTCTATTAAGGCCTCTTCATGAGGCCTTTTTTTATGTTCAGGATGAACTGTATGCTGAGGGCGCATGGACGCGCAGGAGCAGCGATTTACAAGGACGTAATGTCAGGATTTTGTTCCCGACACCAACAGTAGGCGCTTTAGGCGAACCATAAGTACCTACATCCCTGTAGGCAATATCGCGAGGGCGAGGATGCCCGTAGCGACGATATTTATCACATCATTTCTTGTCCCAATACTCCACGCTACTGTATATTGCTCACATTTTACAAATCGACATAGATAATCAGCATGGATAATGAATACAAGCCGGATCAAATAGAATCAGAAGTTCAAAAAAAGTGGGAAGATAATAATGCTTTCCATGCAACCGAAGATCCGAATAAAGAGAAGTTTTACTGCCTCTCCATGTTCCCTTACCCCAGTGGCAAGCTACATATGGGACATGTCCGAAATTACGCGATTGGTGATGTCATCAGCCGTTATCAACGTATGCAAGGCAAGAATGTCATGCAACCCATGGGTTGGGATGCGTTTGGTTTGCCTGCTGAAGGTGCCGCTATTAAAAATAATGTGCCGCCGGCAAAATGGACTTACGACAATATCGATTACATGCGCAAGCAATTAAAGCGTCTTGGTTTTGCTTATGACTGGGATCGGGAATTAGCGACCTGTAGTCCGGATTACTATCGCTGGGAACAATGGTTTTTCACACAACTTTATGAAAAAGGTCTGGTTTATAAGAAAACCTCTGTCGTGAACTGGGATCCAGTTGATCAAACCGTATTGGCTAATGAACAAGTTATCGATGGTAAAGGCTGGCGCTCCGGCGCTGTCGTTGAACGCCGTGAAATACCACAATGGTTTTTGAGAATTACCGATTATGCCGATGAATTATTAGACGATTTAGAAAAACTTCCGGGCTGGCCTGATGCCGTGCGCACTATGCAAGCAAACTGGATAGGCCGATCTGAAGGTGTTGAAGTTGATTTCAAAGTTGAAGATTCAGACGACGTTTTACGTATCTACACCACACGTCCCGATACCATTATGGGTATCACTTATATGGCTGTGGCCGCAGAACATCCGCTAGCCAAACTCGCTTCTGAAAATGATGTCCATCTACGTGCTTTTATAGAAGAGTGTAAAAGTGGCGGCACCACTGAGGTCGAAATGGAGACCATGGAAAAGAAGGGCCTGCCGCTTAATATTAATGTGCGCCATCCTGTCAGCGGTGAATTGATCCCATTGTGGGTATCGAACTTTGTATTGATGAGTTATGGCACCGGTGCGGTAATGTCTGTGCCTGGCCATGATCAACGTGATTGGGAATTTGCCCATAAATACGATATCCCGATTAAACAAGTGATCTACCCCGCAGATGATAGCGAACATGATTTAATCGAATCTGCTTTTACTAATAAAGGTGTATTAAAGAACTCAGCTCAATTTGATGGCTTAAGTTCAAAAAAAGCTTTCGATGCTATTGCTGATTTCGTTGAAGAGAATAACTGCGGTAATCGTAAAGTGAATTACCGTTTAAGAGACTGGGGTATATCTCGTCAACGTTATTGGGGTTGCCCTATTCCCATCATTAATTCGAAAGATGGCAAAGCGCATGCAGTACCTGCGGATCAATTACCGGTGGTATTACCCGAAGATATCGAGTTTGAAGGTATTAACTCACCTATCAAATCCATGCCGGAATTTATTAATGTAGATTCACCTGATGGTAGTGGACCTGCAGAAAGAGAAACCGATACCTTTGATACTTTCTTTGAATCGTCCTGGTATTTCGCGCGTTATTGTTGTCCGGATAACGAAGAAGCAATGTTGGATGATCGCGCCAATTACTGGCTACCAGTAGATCAATATGTCGGCGGTATTGAACATGCCATCTTGCATTTACTTTATGCGCGTTTTTTCCATAAATTGATGCGCGATTTAGGTTTCTTAAAAACAGATGAACCGTTCACCAATTTACTGACTCAAGGCATGGTGTTGAAAGATGGTACAAAAATGTCTAAATCAAAAGGCAATACCGTTGATCCTCAACCACTGCTGGATAAATACGGTGCTGATACCGTGCGTTTATTCATGATGTTTGCCGCACCTCCAGAACAAAGTCTGGAATGGTCCGATGCGGGTGTTGATGGTGCTTCTCGTTTCTTAAAACGTTTGTGGAAATTAGCCAGTGAACATATTAATGAAGGTAAAGCACCGGCATTAGATACTGAGTCATTAACGGATACGCAACGAGAATTACGCCGTAAGATTCATCTGACTATAGATAAAGTAAATGACGATATCGGTCGCCGCTATACATTCAATACCGCTATTGCTGCGATCATGGAATTAACGAATGCTTTATATAAATCTGATTCAACGGAAGATAACGATCGCGCCATTATGCGTGAAGGTATAGAAACAGCGACGCTATTATTGGCGCCTATTGTTCCGCATATTACCGATGCGTTGTGGATAGCGCTGGGACATGACGAACCTTTAATTAATGCCAATTGGCCAAAATCTGATCCGGAAGCACTCGAACAGAACACTATTGAGATGGTGATACAGGTTAATGGCAAGCTACGCAGCAAGATTTCGGTAGAGAAAGACACCGACAAAGAACAAATTGAAGCTTTGACACTAGCAGATGAAAACGTCAAACGTCATATCGACGGCAAAACCGTCAGAAAAGTCATCGTAATTCCCGGACGATTAGTGAACATCGTGGTGTCATAGGGTAATATACGAACTAAAACGATAAGAACTTGTACGAGGATATTTGATGAAAACACGCCTATTACTAATAAGCTTGATATTATTAACAAGCGCCTGTGGCTTTCATATGCGTGGCTCGCAGCTGACTGGATTTGACGTTGCTAATATTTATATCAGTCCTTCTAGTGCACCAAAGCTGACTAAAGAAGTTACGTCTCAATTAGGTGGTGCGGGCATTAAATTAGCCCTTTCAGCAGAAAATGCATCCTACATTGTCACTTTGAAAGAAGAATCGTTCGACAGAAACGTACTTAGTGTCTCAGCATCGACCGGTAAAGTTGAAGAGTACCAGCTAGTCTACAACGCAAAGATGGATGCGATGAAAGCTGATGGAGAAACTATTGTCCAAAATGACAGTGTTAGATCTTCACGCGACTTCACTTTCGACGGAAATGCCGTATTAGGTAAATTCTCAGAAGAAGAATTACTTAAGGAAGATATAGTTCGTCGTGCTGCCAGTCAGGTTCTTCGTCGCCTACAGGCATTATTAACTGCCAAATAATAAACACGCATAAATGCGCTTACGCCCTGATCAGCTAGCTAGTCATTTACAACGCTCAGGCCTGGCACCGATCTATTTCGTCAGTGGTGATGAACCCTTACAAAAACTCGAAAGTATTGATCAGATTAGAATCGCTGCGCGTGCGCATGGCTATGAAGAACGTCTGGTATTTAATGTTGATAAATCGTTTGATTGGAACTCAATAAATGAAGCTTCAGCAAACCTGTCGTTGTTTTCAAGTCGCCGCATTATTGAGCTTCGTATGGCTTCACCCAAACCTGGTAAAGAAGGTGGTAAAGTTTTATTCGAATATACCGAACAGTTAAATGAAGATAATCTTCTTATCATTAGCTCAGACAAATTAGACAAGGCAGCACAAAATAATAAATGGGTTAAAGCCGTAGAAAAAGTTGGGGCATTAATTCAAGTCTGGCCAGTTAACCCCGCGCAATTACCGGGCTGGATACAAACCCGACTACAATCTAAACAAAAACGTATCACACAAGATGCCGCTAGATTAATTGCTTTGCGAGTAGAAGGAAACTTGCTTGCTGCACAACAAGAAATTGATAAGCTGATTTTATTAATTGATAAAGACAGCATCGATATCGAAGATGTCATCGCCGCAGTAGCAGATAGTTCGCGTTATGATGTTTTTGATTTAATCGAAAGTGCTTTTCTAGGGGATACTGATCGTACTTTGCACATGCTCCAAGGTTTACGAAGTGAAGGTACTGAGCCAATGGCATTATTCGGCGCATGGATGTGGGAATTCAGGCGCTTGTGTTCTATCAAACATCAACAAGAAGCCGGTGCAAGTCTCGAAGGGCTATATAAATCGTATCGAATCTGGGATCAAAAGAAACGACCCATGAATGCGGTACTACAACGTCATTCATGTAAATCATTTGATCATCTCTTAAAGTTTTGCGCAACGATAGATAGAACATTAAAAAGTAGTCGCAGGGATCAAGCATGGGATCAATTTAATGCGCTATTATTAGCAATAGCCGGTGCAAATACATATAAACTGCAATTAACATAAGTATATAAATAAACTTAAATTCTAAATAAGTAAGGTTTTTAATGGACATAAAAAAATACATGTTGGGAGTTGGTCAACTTGCTAGAGCTTCGGCAGCCATGATGGCGCGCGCAACCACAGCACAAAAAAATAATGCACTTACTGCTATTGCAGAAAATATTATTAAACATCGTTCAGCTTTGTCTAAAGCGAATGAAGAAGATTTAAAAGCAGCGAAAGAAAAAAATCTTGAGCCAGCTTTGGTTGATAGATTAGAGCTTACTGATGCACGTATTGATTCCATGGTCGAAGGCTTGAGCCAAATCGCTAGCCTAAGTGATCCTATCGGTACCATTACTGATTTAGCCATGCGCCCTAGCGGCATACAAGTCGGCAATATGCGCGTGCCTTTAGGAGTCATCGGTATTATCTATGAGTCCAGACCTAATGTTACCGCCGATGCTGCGGCACTTTGTATTAAGTCTGGTAACGCGACTATCTTACGTGGTGGCTCTGTAGCATTGAATTCAAATCAAGCAATTGCCAAGTGTATTAATATTGGCATGGTCGAAGCCGACTTACCTCAAGAAGCCGTACAAATTATTTCAACGACTGATCGCGCTGCTGTTGGTGAACTACTCACCATGCCGGAGTTTGTCGATGTCATTATACCTCGTGGCGGCAAGGGATTAATTGAACGCATTAGTAAAGAAGCACGTATGCCTGTGATTAAACATCTCGATGGTATTTGTCATGTTTATATTGATAACGATGCTGATACAGAAAAAGCAGTAAAGGTTGCCTTGAATGCAAAAACGCAACGTTATGGCACGTGCAACACCATGGAATGTTTATTAGTCGCCGAATCTAAAGCTATCGAAGTACTGAATAAACTTGCGCCTTTATATAAAGAAGCTGGCGTTGAAATTCGCGGTTGTAAAAAATCAGCGAAAATTATTGACGGAATTAAATTTGCGACTGATGAAGATTACGCTACAGAATATTTAGCACCGATCATGTCATTAAAGATCGTTGCCGATGTTGATGAAGCCATGCAACACATTGCTCAATACAGTTCACAACATACAGATGCGATAGTCACAGAGAACTACACAACCTCGCGCCGCTTTTTACGTGAAGTTGATTCAAGTTCAGTCATGGTCAATGCATCAACACGATTTGCTGATGGTTTTGAATATGGTTTAGGTGCAGAAATTGGTATTAGTACCGATAAATTTCATGCGCGCGGCCCAGTAGGACTAGAAGGCTTAACCTCGAAGAAATACATTGTCCTCGGAGATGGGCATATCAGAACTTAATGCAACTCATCGGAATCCTCGGCGGTACGTTCGACCCAATCCATAATGGACACATCCGACTTGCGCTTGAAGCACAAGAGCAACTCAAGCTTAATCAAGTCAGGTTAATTCCGGTAAATATTCCGCCGCATCGTTCGATTCCAGTCGTATCGACAGAGCATCGGCTAGCGATGATGCAGTTGGCAACTGAAAATGAATCCACTCTGAGTCTCGATCTTCGTGAACTAGAAAGTGAAGAGATCTCCTTTACAATCAATACACTTAAGTCATTACGGCAGGAATTTACTGACAATGCTTTATGTCTAATTGTAGGAATAGATGCCTTTAATAAAATTGATAGCTGGAAAGATTGGCAAGATCTATTAGACTACGCGCATATTATCGTTGCTAACCGTCCAGATTCATTGGCGAACAAGCCAACGAATGACATTTCACCAGTGCTACAACGCTGGATTGAAAAATACCAAATTACGGATCACACACAACTTAAAAATAATTTATCGGGAAATATCGTTTTTATTAACATCCCCATGCTAGATATTTCATCAAGCATGATTCGACAGTTAAACTCAGAACATAAAACCCTCGAAGACTTACTACCGAACACAATTCAAACTTACATTAAAGACAACCACCTTTACCTGGACAGCGCATGAAGAAAACAAAAGAACTCCTCGATATTACCCTCGCCGCATTGGAAGACGTTAAAGCCGTCGACGTTGTAGTATTCGAAGTAAGCAAATTAACCAGCATTTCCGACTACATGGTTATCGCCAGTGGACGTTCAAAACGACAAGTTGGCGCATTAGCAGAAAGCGTTGTTGAAGCCGCAAAAACATACGGCACACAACCTTTAGGCGTAGAAGGAAAAACAGAAGGTGAATGGGTATTAGTCGATCTCGGCGATATCATTGTGCACATCATGTATCCAGATACTCGCGAATACTATCAACTAGAAAAACTCTGGAGTTCAGCAGACGACAGAAAAGAAGATCAGAAAGAAAACGTTAAAGTCAGTTAAGAATGCAAATTGATTTAATAGCCGTCGGCAAACGAATACCAGCATGGATAGAATCAGGATTTAAAGAATACACAAAACGATTACCAAAAAATATTAATTTCAAATTAATAGAAATCAATCCAGCAGTCCGCGGCAAAAGCAACAGCGCCGAAAACTACAAACTAAAAGAAGAAGAGAACATTAATGCTGCTTTAGCAAAAGACAGCTTAATGATTATTTTTGACGAACACGGCAAATCAATAAGCAGTACATCACTAGCAAAGAAACTACAAAGCTGGAACGATGAACAACAACACATCAGTTTAATTATCGGCGGCCCCGATGGCTTAAGTGATGAAATAAAAAAGAAAGCAAATCAAACATGGTCATTATCAGAAATGACCTTACCACATGGGTTAGTGAGGGTGATGGTTGTTGAACAACTTTATAGAGCGTGGAGCATTACGCAGAATCATCCATACCATCGAGAGTGAATTATATTTTAACTAGATTCCCGTTTCGGTCTCTGTTCCAGACTCGACTCTACCACCTACATCCATGTAGGCGTTCACGGTAATGACAAATCAATATATTTATGACTTCTTAATCCGAACAACATTCATAAACTCAATATCAAATCCAGCAACACTCTCCACTGATGCATAATAAGTCAAATTAACTCTTGCACCTTTTAGGTTTCGATATTCTGTTTTTCGTTTAAATCGGAACGGCACATCGTAGCCTTCAATAGTAATGGTATTAATTATCCATTCAGAATTTTTCTCATTCCTTTGTACGTGTGATGCAACTTTCTGCATTTCCATATGAATGAGCTCTCTATGAGCTTCAAGTAATTTCTTAACGGGTGATTTCATAGATAAAATATTATCACACTGGGATGTAGACAACGATTCAAAATAAATTACCTTGCTTATGTCAGCTCAAGTACGAGATAATTCGCATCTTTTTTCAAACAGAATAAACATCAAAATGTGGTTCAAAAACCTTCGTATTTACCGACTAACTAAAGATATTGATCTTTCCCCTGAAACACTAGAAGCAGCTTTAGCTGAACAGAACTTCAGCCCTTGCGCCAATATGGATTTTTCCAAGTATGGCTGGGTACCGCCTTTAGGTAAGAACAGCGAGATGTATACGCACAGTACTAGTGGCTACGTTATGATTTGTGCACGTAAGCAGGAAAAGATTTTACCTCCGGCTGCGGTGAATGAAGTTGTTGAAGAAAAGGTACTTGATTTTGAACAGGAGCAAACGCGTCCTATTTACCGTAATGAAAAACGTACGCTCAAAGAAGATGTCATACATTCTTTATTGCCACGTGCTTTAACACGTTCTTATCTGGTCTATGCTTACTTCGATCCTGCTAGTAAGTTATTAATTATTGATTCTGCCAGTGCAAATAAATGTGAAGAGTTCATGGATCATTTGCGTGCGACTTTAGGCAGCCTTCCTGTCGTACCTTTGAAGTGTCATGGCGATGCGGCGAATATCATGACTCATTGGTTGCAGGACACTGCACCGAAAACAATTGAGCTTGATAACGAATGTGAATTACAAAATCCACGTGAGAGTAAAAATATTGTTCGTTGTAAAAATCAGGAATTGGAAAGCGAAGAAATACTAACGCATTTAAAAGCCGGTAAGCGCGTCACGCAACTCGCAATGGTTTGGCGTGAAGCTATACGGTTTATTTTGACCGATGACTTTGTTATTAAACGTTTACGCTTTGAAGAAATCATTCAAGAGCAAGCTGAAGGCGAAGCTGACGATAGAGCGACGCAATTTGATCAAGACTTTGCTGTAATGGTTTTACAATTACATGAATTCATTAAAGAGTTACTTGAAGAATTCGGTGGCGTAGAAAAAGATTAAAAGAGCCTCTGATTAAGTCTGGGTCGAATAGATTGCTTGTTAAAATATTTTGATTCAAGACGTGAAACTCGCGTAATAGCAGGCTATTGCGAAGTTTTACAACACAGAAGCAGGATGTTTTAATCGCAAGATACCGATTCATGACTTAATCAGAGGTTCCTAAACTATGAAAGTTGTCCTCGCTTCAAGATCACCGCGTCGTCGCGAATTACTCGAACAGATTGGTGTTGAATATGAAGTTATCGATATTGATATCGATGAAAGCTGGAATGGCGTTGAATTTGCTGAAGACTATGTCTGCCGCATTGCCCGTGGAAAAGCACGTGCGGGTAAATCATTAGTTAATAATAGTTTACCAATTATTGCTGCTGATACTGCTGTAGTTTTAGATGGCCATATTTTAGGTAAAGCAGAAAGCAAAGACGATGCTATAGCTATGCTCTGGCAGCTATCCGGCAAAACACATGAAGTACTATCTGCTGTTACCGTTATCAATTCTGATGAACAGACCAAACTCAGCATTAGTAAAGTTACTTTTAAATCCTTAAGCAAAAAAGAAATCGAAAATTACTGCAGTTCTGATGAACCCATAGGCAAGGCTGGTGGTTATGCTATACAAGGTAAGGCGGCTGTTTTTATTGAACGACTCGAAGGTAGTTATAGTGGGGTTATGGGATTACCTTTATATGAAACCCAACAACTATTATTAAAGATTGTTTAAAATTAGTAATTTTATTCTCAGACAAGCATGAGGACAAAAGAACTATTTTAAATCGAACGTAGGCAATACCCGTAATAATGTTCGACAATATAAAAGTAGATCGATGACCAATCCGGCTGACCTGCATCATTGGTCGGCCAAATCATTTTTTGATTGCGCCAATGGTCATGGAAATGTTCTGCACAGAATTTAACCGTGTCTTTACTGATTGTTCGGGTGATACCTTTTTCTGCTTCGGCCATAAAGTAATCATCCAAGACATCTAGATATGCATTATTTAATAGAGGTTTGTTGTCTTCTTCCCGGATTGTGCGATTCAATGTTCCAGCAAACTTATCACCTAACTCGACGATCCTATCGGCATGCTGCTCACCGTAGAGCATGGCTTCAGCACGTTTACAGCTATCTTTGTCGCCGTTATGACACTGACGCTGATGATATTCTCGTAGAGATTCTGCTGAAACTAGATTCGAAACGCTTAATCCTGCCAATATCAGAAATATCGATAAAAGTAACTGTTTACGCATACCCTTCTCTCACCATTTTGATTCCCGTTTATTATAATAATATTAATTATTACATCACAATCATAGCGCGTTATTTCCTTGTATAATGCGGTTTTCCGGCGTCATTACTTTACAGAAAGAGCCTATATCGGTATAAGAATGCCGGAGAAAGTTATAATCATTTCAGTCGCTCAGCTCACAATTAGCGAATCGTTACAAAAATAAGAGGAATCTTTAATGAATTCAATTGCTTTTATACCCATTGGTTTGGGTTTATTCGGCCTTTTTGCCGCGTTTATGGTCTTTATGAATATTAAAAAGGCGCCAGCAGGTGACGGTAAATTAAAAGAAATTGCCGATGCCATTCATCTTGGCGCTATGGTCTTTATGAACAGTGAATACAAACGTTTAGCTATATTCTGCGTAGTTTGTATCACTGCTATTGCCGTGTCAGATTTAGGCATGAACACCGCACTCGCTTTCTTGCTTGGTGCTTTATGTTCTGGCTCCGCGGGTTATTGGGGAATGTACACCGCAACTCACGCAAACGTACGAACTACCGTTGCTGCTAATACCAAGGGTGCTGCTGAAGCACTGAATATTGCCTTCTTCGGCGGCTCTATCATGGGCTTAACTGTTGCAGCTATGGGCTTGTTAGGTATTGGTATCCTTTATTATTTCTTCGCTGGAGACACTCATACGATTCACGCTATTGAAGGTTTCGCTATGGGCGCTTCTTCAGTTGCTTTATTCTCTCGTGTAGGCGGTGGTATTTTCACCAAGAGTGCTGACATTGGTGCTGACTTGGTTGGTAAACTCGAAGCCGGTATTCCTGAAGATGATCCACGTAACCCTGGCGTAATTGCTGATAACGTTGGAGACAACGTTGGTGACGTTGCTGGTATGGGTTCTGATATCTTTGAATCTTATTGTGGTGCGATGATCGCAACCATTGCATTAGCAGCGACCATGTCTGCTCCTGACGCAATGAAATTACTAACCAGTGGCGACACAGATACGCTTACCTTCATGCCTTTAGCTTTAGCTTCGGTTGGTTTGATTTGCTCAATGGTCGGCATCTACTCAATAAAACTCTTCTCATCAAAAAGCCCTGAAGTAGCATTACGTATAGGTACGATGGGTTCATCAATTATTTTCATCATTGCTGCATATATACTGGTTCATTGTATGGGCGCTTCAATTAATGTCTGGGTAGCGGTTCTTACTGGTGCTGCTGGCGGCATTATCATTGGCCTAATCACTGAATATTACACAGGTGGAGCTCCAGTTCGAAAGATTGCTGCTGATGGCGAAACCGGTGCAGCAACCGTATTAATCAGTGGTCTTGCTACAGGTATGCAATCTGTTGCTATTCCAGTACTAACCATTTGTGCAATCATCTTAATCTCCAGTAATTATGCTGGCCTTTATGGTGTTGGTATCGCAGCTGTCGGTATGTTGAGTACCGTTGGTATTACCATGGCAATTGATGCTTATGGCCCAGTTGCTGATAACGCTGGCGGCATAGCTGAAATGGCAGGACTCGGCGAAGACACACGTAAAATTACTGATTCACTTGATGAAGTGGGTAATACCACAGCTGCTATTGGTAAAGGCTTTGCAATTGGTGCAGCAGCTTTAGCAGCTCTCGCATTAATCAGTGCTTATATCGAAAGAGTCTCTATGGGCGATGATAATTTTGTCTTAGCTATTAACGATCCGTTAGTACTAAGCGGCATGTTCTTAGGTGGCATCTTCCCATTCCTGGTTAGTGCTATGACCATGACTGCAGTAGGTGATGCAGCTGGTGACATGATTAAGGAAATCCGTCGTCAATTTAAAGAAATCCCGGGTTTGATGGAAGGTACTGCAAAACCTGATAACGGACGTTGTATAGAAATCGCAACTGAAGCGGCGTTAAAACGTATGGTAGCTCCAGGCGCACTTGCTGTACTTGCTCCTGTAGTTGTTGGCTTCTTACTTGGACCAAAAGCTCTTGGCGGTATGTTAGGTGGCGCACTCATCTGTTGTGTGATGATGGCGTTATTCATGGCGAATGCCGGTGGTGCTTGGGACAACGCTAAGAAATATGTTGAGAAGGGCAATCTTGGTGGTAAAGGTTCTGATGTTCATACCGCTGTTGTTGTTGGTGATACCGTAGGTGATCCATTAAAAGATACCTCTGGTCCTGCTATGAACATTCTTATCAATGTAATGGCTATTGTTAGTTTGGTAATAGCTCCGCTACTTGTTTAGTCTGTAACATTTAGTTGTTTTAAAAAGCCGCATCGTAATGATGCGGCTTTTTTTATGTTTATGATTCATAGATAATTTACAATATGACAAACAGCATTGGCTTTCCTCCTATCGTAAAATCAGATGCAACGATCCTGATACTTGGCTCTATGCCTGGACAAAAGTCACTCGATGAAAACCAATACTATGCTCATCCAAGAAATAATTTTTGGCCGATTATGTTTCAATTATTTAATGTTAAAAATGATCTAGTCTATGAACAACGTAAACAACTTTTATTAGATAATAAGATTGCTGTATGGGATGTGTTAAAGAGTTGTTATCGTGAAGGCAGCCTGGATTCTGATATAGATAATTCATCTATTGAAGCGAATGACTTCGTATCATTCTTTGAAAATAATCCTAAAGTAAAAGCTGTATTTTTTAATGGTGCTAAAGCTGAACAAATTTTTAATAATGAAATGCTACATCGTTTGCAACAAGTTGAGGGCATCGAGTATTACAAATTACCTTCTACTAGTCCGGCTCATGCGGTTATGACACGGGAACAGAAATTAATTGAGTGGGAAATTATAAAACAGTTTAACGAAGTATAATTATTAAGCTCTTAATGCTAGGCGCTTTTTCCATTTGAACCAATTCTTCGGTGCTATCTTATTCATCAAACGATCGATGCTGGACATAATTATTAAGTTATAAAAACCATGTAACTTACCTAATAACGTCTGATTAGCGCAACGAAGTGAAACCGCGTAACCTGCCTCATCATAAATAAAATGATGCCAGTAACCTGCGGGGATATATAAAGTATCACCTGCTTCAATTTCAACTTTATAACCTTGAGCGTCTTTTAATCCTGGGTAACGTTTAAAATCTGGCTGTTCAACATCAACATAACTCCGGCAGGTAAATGGATAACGATGCAGCTTCTTTCCTTGTTCAAAAGGAAAAAGATAAACCGTTTTTTTGCCGTAGAGAACACTATGAAAAACATGTGACATATCAATGTCGAAATGCATTTGCGTGACAGAACCTTTGCAGCCAAAAAACATAAAAATAAAACTTTTGGAAATGCCATCAACCAAAGAGGGGAAAGTAATATCGTTAGCTAGCTCAGGAATTTCTGATTTAATATTGTAGAGAAACATCCGTAGATCTTGTGACTTAGTCATCACCTGATTGATGTAATCACGTAAAGGAATGAGCTGCGCATTAGACATGTAATTGTCGCCAGCCGTGACAAAACTTTCGTCATAGACTTTTACTTTTTTGTCACCGTGCTGTTTTTTGAAAAACTCAGGTGTCCACTTCTCAAATGCTGGCCATGATCTCGCTATATCATTAATAACCAGTGGTTTATTAGTATTGAAATAGGAAGAAGTAAATTCTTCCTTATTGATTGAGGAGATTCTTTCTACTGAACGGAATTCCAAACCGGACATGGCTCGCTACTTATCTAGCCAAGATTATCTAGCTAGAAACTCGCTATAAGTATGCAGGAGATTCGGTTGTTCCCAATGCAAGAAATGTCCCGCCCCAGGAATCAATTTATATTCACAGTCTGGAATTTTGGACGATACTTTTTTGATATCACTCTGATCGAGAATAGCATCATACTCACCTGTCAAAATTAGCGTGGTAGCGGTTATCTTTCCCAGTTCTATATATTCTTCGATATCAGAAGCTTTATCGACAAATTCACAATGTTCATAAAAGCTAAGAAATTGTTCTCGGCTCATATCGCGAAATTGATCAATCATCTGTTTCTTTTGCGTTTCAGGTATATGTTGTCCGAATTTTTCTATCATCAACGGCGCGATTTCTTCAGTTTTATTACCATTGAACAAATTCTGCCCCGCCTTGATAATGTCTCTGACAGCTTTGCTTGGTTTTGCACCAAAGCTGCCTAGGATCATTTTGTCGATTAATTCAGGATGACGTGCGGCAATTGCAGTAGAAATGATGGTTCCCCATGATGCTGCGGCTAAAATTACAGTACCATTGCGATTCGTTTCTTTAATAATATTGTGCAAAATATCAACTTGCTCATCGAAACTAATACCATACGAGCCTGACAGGATAGACGCTCGACCCTGACCAGGCAGATCAAATAGCACAACTGAGTAATCGGCAACGAAATGACTTACAAACGAACGCCAAGCCGCCATCGTCTGTTTGGCACCACTAATACAGATAATAGTCTTTTTAGCCTCACCATAGATTCGATAAGGAACTAGGAATCGTCCTAGCTTAAGTTCGCCTTTCTTAATTTTCATCGATTAAATATATTGTATGTATTTGATTATATTGATAAATTTAATGTGCATCAGTAAATTAATAAATAATTTAGATTCCCATCTATTTTTTCAGGAAATTGCGAAAAATTCTAGGCACTCCTGAACAATTCAAGAACTAGTTATCAATTCTTTTATTAGTAAATCTCGGTCTACGACGGTATATTTTCGACCAGATTATTCTGACAAAGTTCTCATTCTTGATTGAACCGATCTCTTTACCTTGAAATAGTGACTCCATTGTACCATCAGGTAACCAGCGGATGACAAATTAATAAACACCTAACACTCAATATTGGGTTATTACACAACAGTGAAAGTCACTATTAATGCAGTTTGAAAAGCTCTAATCCGCGTATTCTAAACAATTGTTTTCAAAATAAAACTATTTATTCTTTGAGCTTGCCACCATATC
Organism: Thiotrichaceae bacterium; assembly: GCA_012960105.1. Taxonomy (GTDB): domain Bacteria; phylum Pseudomonadota; class Gammaproteobacteria; order Eutrophobiales; family Eutrophobiaceae; genus UBA7359. The sequence goes on from DUBV01000022.1 coordinate 71,412, forward strand.
GGCCAAACGTTGACCCAGAATATAGCAAATATTGAAATTTAATTTGGCGACAATATTCGGGAAGAATTTCAGATCATCCTGCATGCGTTCATAATCAAATCGTAATACAGAGACATCATCTATTGCCACTACGTCGGCGGTTCTTTCAGTTTCACGAATATAGCCAATCTCACCAAAGACCTGCCCCGGCATCAATATGGCCAAGGAACGAGATTCACCATCATCTTTTCTGACTACTTCTGCTTTGCCAGAAAGAATTAAATACATATCTCGACCAATTGAACCTTGCTCAACTAATAGATCGCCTTTTTTAAACTCATTCAACTCAGAGATTAAAATTGCTTTGCGACGCTGATAATCCGTCATGTTCTGTAATAATGGACTGCCATCCAGCACATCACGATCAACAGACATGGCGAGTATTTGATACAGACCTACAAGCCGTATGCGCGACATAATAATTGGCGTAATCAATAGATTAGCAAAGATTGAAAACAACATGGTTGCTGCAGCCAACGCCCCAAACTGAGCAACGATAGTAAAATTTGAAAAGATAAGAACGCCAAAGCCCAGAGCCAGCGCGATACTGGATACTATCAGCGGCGTGGCTTCTTCACGTACAGCCGTATTGACTGCTTCGATATAATCGGAGGTGTATCTACATAGCTCATTATAGCGCGCTAACAAATGAATAGTGCCATCAATAGCAATACCAATCGCTATTACCGCAACCATCGCCGTACCCGGATTTAGTGGAATATCTAAATAGCCCATAATACCAAACATTAAAGTGATTGGAATGATCGCCGGTACTAATGCAATGAGTCCACCTTTAAAAGAGGTAAACATCGCTGACATAATTAGAAAGATTAACGTCAATAAAATCACTAGCGCTTTTACCTGCGCAACCATCAAGCTTTCAGCCGCATGATTCACCATTAAGTTTTCACTAACGATATGAGATGTCATATGTGAGCCGGCAATTTCCTTCATGACATCTTCCAACTCTCTAATATACTTATTAAGCGAATGTGAGTCGGTAATGTTATGGCGCACAACAATATTGGCGCGACTGTAATCATGACTAACATAACTATCCAGATCACTTCGGTGAAAAAACATCAAATATTGAGCGATTAGTTTACGAGTTTCCGGAATGGAATCTTCTATACCGCTATTACGAAATTCACGATTAATAAATTTTAAATGATCGGCTAAAGAGATGCTGCGATCGTAAACGCCCTGACTATCAAGGAAATCCTGTATGTCAGATAGTTTTTTAATATTTTTTGGTTCTTGAAATGCTTTTGCATGTTTAGATTCTAGCGATATAAAAAATATTTTTACCCCGGCAAGATCTTCATGTATGCGTTTGACATCTTGTATCAACGGACGATCACTTTGAAAATACGATAATGGATCATTGGTAACGTAAAGTTTGGATGCCTGAAATACAAAAAACAAACATAACGCAGCAGTCATCATTAATGTCGACAATGGAAAATGATCCTGAGAGTAACGAAATATACGCATCAAACGATTAGGCACACTATTCGTTTCTTTATCTTTAACCAGGCTGGTATTTTTATCTGAAGCAAATATAGACAACATTAGAGGCAGAACTAATACCGTAATAAAGCCATTCGCCAGCATGGCAAAGGTTGCTGCAATTGAGAAATGCTGGATTAACCCAATATTGCTAAAGAGATTACTGGCAAAACCTAATGCTGTCGTTAAGACGGTTAATACTAGCGGCAAGCCAATATGTTTTGCCATGTACTTAACAGCGTGTTTCCGTGCATCAGCTTGATCCTTATTTTCATCTAGTCCCCGCAAAAATGCCGCCATCAAATGCGTGTCTTCGGTCGATCCAATCACAATGATTAATGATGGGATCATTGCGCTTAAAATATTTAGCGGTATCCCGACCCAGCCCAAAAATCCAAATGTCCAGATGATGGTAATTATCGATGTAACCAAAGGGACTATGGCTGATAACCAGCTGCGCATGAATATTAAAATGGATAACACCAAAATCACAGCAGACAATGGACCGAGCAACATAAAATCTTCATAAAGACTTTGTTTTAATTCGGCATTAATTCTCGGCGGACCAACTTGTGTAATATACTCAAACTCGGAAAGATGAACATTAATATGATCTTCCAGCGCTTGATAAATTTCTCGGCTAAAATTATTTCTATCATCTGCGTCAACAATCGAAACGATCATTGCCGTAACATTGCCATCCTCGGAAAAGAAGTTACCTAGATACAAAGGATTCGCCAAAGCACTTTCTTTTGCGCTTAATGCTTCCTCGACAGTCTTCGGTGCAGACCGGAGTACTGGCCGGGAAACTATTTTTCCATCGACACCATGAATCGTATGTAAACTAAATATACCGTCTACACGACTAACACCTTGCGTCTTTTCTATAGCAAGATGTAATTGTTCAAGATGTAGTAATTTTTCCGGCGTCCAAAGATTCTCATCTTTGATATAGATAATGGTTTTATTATCGGTACCAAATTCACCCATCACTTTTTGATAAATAACACGTGCGGGATCATCTGCTGGAATTAAGCTATCAATACCTGTATCGACTTGTAATCGTAACATGCCGATAACAGCGAGCAGCGTGACCATTAATAAAAACGCCGCTACAGGAACACGGCGTTTATAACCCAACATGCACGCTTGCACTATCATTCTCTTGCTTCCTCTATCATGTCCTCAAACATTTCAAAATCAACTTCATCCATAGTCGGTTCCTCTACAGGTTCTTCATACGGATAATGCTCATATAACCATTGGGCAGTAAATACTTCGGCAGGAACATAATCATGTGAAAACACACGCCTGGTTATTTTGATTAATGATTGATGCTGTAGTTTTTTATCTTCCATTAAAATCATATTCGCGCGCCACATATCGCCATCAACGGCTTTAAGATTATGGTGCGTCTGTGTACGTGATATACGTCCCCGCTTATCATAATGATACGTTAATGTAATATATAAGTTATCCTGCTGCACAAAGTGCTTTCGTAAAATTTGTTTTTTTTCAAACTCATCATCAGCGCGATAAACATCCAGTATAAAATATTTAATACCTTCCATTTCTCCATCATCACGACGTTCATAATAATGATCAGACAATACTTCGCCAGTCAGATTTTCTACCGAAAAATCGGTGCCAAGAAAATTATCATTACTACCTTCGCCGGCACTTTCGATTAACTGCTCACCAAACGCAGGCAAATAAATATATTTCTTTGTATTGCCATCAACATCACGATTCGCTAACAGAGCGACACCTTTTACTTCTCTTGGGTATTCAAACAATAATAAAAAATCTACCGAACCATCTTTCTCTACTCTTGAGTAACGTTTGGCTTTACGTGTATCACGTTTACCATGTCGATCTTCCATCACCATGGATTGTTCCTCATAAATATAGGGAAACTGTTGATGACGCTTTTGAACTTCTTCCATTATTTCATCACCACTAGTTTCTTTACTGACATAAGCAAAGCTCTCTTGCGCAAGCAGACAACTAATCAGTAAAACAAATACAGTAGATTTATAAGGTAAAGATTTCATCAGAATTTGTTTATGCAAACATTACTCTTGGTTAATTATAGAGTCGGCAATACGCGCACTGAGTTCACCGTATAATTGTCGCATTGATGCGACCATCTGGTCATAGTTATCTTTTTCTATGCTCTTTTCACTTTGAAGTTCAGCACTAAATACGCCTAGCGATTCTGTTTGAGCGCTGCTGCTAAGTTGCCAACGCGCAACAAGTTGTACGATGTTATTAACATCGAGTTCAAATTGTTCGATGTGAATTTGCACACGATAGTCCGGTGATGACGTAGAACGATTTAAAGGCGTGGCAACATCAATTGTTGATAATAAGCGTGATAAGTTTCTTGCCATGCTGCGTAGCAAGTTCTTACGTAAGTTTTCTCCCCACTGATTTCCATCTGAAAACTCCAGTCGACTTTCACCAACACGTGAAGCAATTTGAAAACGTTCCAGATATTGCGGAATATGTAAATCAAGTATCTCAATACTAAGAGGTCTAACTGCTGAGACCGTTTCGCTAGCGTAGTCGACCGGCTCTACCAAATAATATCGTGTTGGTGTTGTGCCTCCGCCCATACAAGCACTTAATAGGCTGGTAACAAATAACAACAGACTTAATTTACAACTCGAATTCAACATTATTTTTTATACTCCATAGGTCTACTCATCCTTGCCAAAAATCAAAGATTGCGGGTTACGTTCCAGAGTCTCAACTAATGAGCGAATAGAACGTGCCGTCTCTTCCAGTTCGCCGGTTAATTTAATCAGGTTATATTGTGCCGGCGAATTTGGCTCGAGTATTTTATTGGTTCTGCCCAAGGTGACGATTAAACTTTCCAGCGCTAGATGACCGGCATTGATTGCTTCCTGAATATTCGACTCGTCTACTTTCTGCATAATAGTCTTGAATTTATTCAACGATATTTGCAAGTCTTCTACTGCTGTAGGAATACCCGGTAAGGTAATTAATTTGTTTGCATTGCCTATTGTTTTATCGGCAGTAATTAATGTTGAGTTAGCATTCTTAATAGTATCGAGTAATACCGTTGTTACTTCATCAATATCAATGGCATTAAACTTGGCTAACAAGTCTTCAACCGACTTAGTAATGGCACCAAAATTCGCCGTTCCTAATGTTGGTAATTCTGGAAACTGTGTTTCTTCGCCGCTGAGACTAATCGGCGTATCCGGATGCATGTCTAGTTCGACATATAACTGACTGGTTAATAAGCTACCTGTTTTCAAACGCGCTCTAAGTCCACGTTCAACTAATGTATCCAGAGTTCGATAAGAGGAACTGGTATCTTCGCTACCACGCTCGATAATTCTTTGTAATTCAATCTCAATCAAAACAGGAATACGGAAAGTTGTATCTTCTTTATCAAACTCGAGACGGACATCTAACACCGAACCTACTTTAATACCTTTAAATTCAACTGGTGCGCCTAGACTTAAGCCGCGCACAGAGCTGTCGAAGAACATAATGAATTTTAGCTTGCGGGTATAGGAACGTTCTTCAAGCACGTCAAAACTTTCATTCAACGTAAAAACCAGGTTATCTACATCAGTTGACGCTTGTTCCAAAGTTTCTGGCGTATCAAATGCAATACCGCCAAACATCAATGAACGTATCGATTCGGTTTGTACTTTAAATCCATCTGCACCCATAGAGACATTAATACCGCTAACATTCCAGAAATAAGTATTACCTCGGATAAGTTGATCAAAGGGATCTTTAATAAAAGCATGAACATAAACGCTCTTACGATCATTACCCAGCTCATAGCCTAAAACTTCACCGGCAAGCAAACCTTGATAATAAATTGGAGAACCACGATCAATCGAACCAAGCTTCTGAGTTACCAGCACGATTTCTTTACCTTGCTCGTCAGCTTTAACAACGGGTTGTTTTTCCAAGCCAACGAAATGTCGCTGTGCAGCACCGGGACCAGGTTCAATTTCAATATATGCGCCTGATATTAATGTACTCAGACCAGAAGCACCTTGTAAACCAAGTTGCGGTTTCACTACCCAGAAACGAGTACTACGGCGTAGAAATTTCTCTGAACCCTGACTGAATTCGGCCGTTAGGATGACATTCGAAAAATCATCACTGAATTTAATGCGTTCAACAACGCCGATATCTACATTCTTATATTTGACCTTGGTTTTACCTACTTCAATTCCTTCCGCCGTTTTAAAGCTAATACTGATCTGCGGACCTTGTTCAGATAGAGTTTTCACCACTAGCCAGCCTCCTACCAACAAGGTAATAAGAGGGATTATCCAGACGATAGAAGGGCCGGATTGTTTACTTACTTGTGGGCTTGAGATTTCCATATTTCCTATACCCGTGATACTTGGAAATGTATATTTAGAGTGCGTCTGTTTTCATTCAGGACAAGGCGCGACGATGCCGCATGGTCATTCCCTGCAAAGAGGAGTAACGCCGTCATGGATGAAAACAGGCGTGCTATGGATATTGCATTTTCAGGTATCATGGGTATCTATCTTATTGTTCTTTTTCTCTAACATTATCCCAAATCAGTCTAGGATCAAAACTTTGCGCGGCAAACATGGTAATAACGACGGCAGCCGCAAAGAAAATAGCGCCAATTCCTGGCCGTATTGTTGATAATGCATCGAGACTCACCAAAGCAGATAGTAGGCCAACCAGAAAAATATCGACCATAGACCAGGCACCGACTATTTCGGTTATTCGATATAATAGTGTGCGATCACGAGGCCGCCAGACGGACTTTTTTTGCACACTGATTAATAGAAAACTCAGTGTAAATAATTTTGTTACCGGCACAATAATACTGGCGACAAAGATAATCAGAGCTAATCCCCACATACCCGATTCTATTAAATGTAAGATACCGCTAATAATAGTACTGGGCTCACCTTTACCAAACCGTATTACTGTCATCACAGGATAGACATTAGCCGGGATTAACATCACCATTGCTGCGACCAACAACGCCCAGGTCGTTTCGATGCTGTCCTTTTTTCTATGATGCAATACCGAATTACATCGAGGACAGTGTTGATCTTCATCAGAATCAAGGTTCAAATCAATACTCAAAAAGCCACAAGTATGGCAATTCAGAACGTTCTTATTCTCTCTATGAGCATTGGATAAATCGACAGAGGCATGTCCGGTTAATACCCAAAATTCATGAGGATTAAAACTTGCTCGTGCCGCTGTATAAATAATTAGCAAAAAAGCAAGAGCAAGAAGAGCTGGACCGAAAATCACATTTGCCAAATCTTGTAACTTAACAATGCCAATTAATACACCGAGCATGAATACACCGATCAGACTCCACGGCATCAGAGCATTCACCAAACTGTATACCCGACCCACATATGGAGCCACTTTCCCCAAACTTGCCGGAATCAATAAATACAACATGCCGATGATAACAATTAGTGGGAATAGGATACTGGTGATAAATATAAGTATGCCAAGTTCGCCCATACCCATCTCGTACATAGCCCAACCACTGGAGAATAAAATATTTTCAACGACACGACCGCTCAATTCCAAAGAGATAAAAGGAAAACTATTGGCAATAATGAAAAGTATTAAGGCAGCAACATACAACGCTAATGTGCGGTTTAATGAATCGGGGACATGACGATAAAGCAAGTTGCCGCAATGCAAGCAATTCGCCTTTGCGCCCACAGGGATCAACTCGTAATGATGCAGATTATCGCACTCGTGACAGGCGATGATTTCCCCAATTAAACTATCAGCCATGTGTTATTCCGGGTTTAGAACTTCTTATTATTTGATATTGCTTCCTCAGATACCCTCCTTTACCTCTGAGAATCTTGAATTATAGCTGATTATGACCACTATTTTCCGTAACTTGGTAAAACTATAAATCTAAACTTAAGGGGTCAGAGCCCTTTAATTCTTTAATTAGTATCTATGCAGAAGAGTTCTAAAGAATTTGGAATAATCCCCGAAGACAAGGTATTACCTTTTACTATTTCTGCACATGTGGCAATAATAATTAAAATTAGAGTATCAGACAGACAACCATTAATATCTATAAAATACAACGTCTTACTTATTAATTAATACTTACAGTCTAAATAGATACTATTATTAATTTAATGAACCTAAGACTATTTACTTCCAATATTCTTGTTGCGTTTGCTTATTTCGTAGGCGGTTACGCCGGTTTATCACTGACCAATCTACTTGGCAATGCAGCAGCTATTTGGCCTGCGGCAGGTGTCGCTTTAGCTGCAATTCTGGTTTGCGGAACCCGAATATTACCTGGAATATTATTAGGTAGCATATTTGTTCAAACCACGGCTTTTCTTGATACATCCAGCACTGAAAGGATTATTTCATCTTTATCAATCGGCACCATTATTTCAGTAGCAGCAATGTGCCAGGCATGGATTGGGGCAAAGCTTGTGCGTCACATTTTTGATCATGACGAAGCCTTGTTGAAGGAACGATCTATTATTCTTTTCTGCCTGTTGGCTGGGCCCGTTAGCTGCTTACTCTCTGCTACCGTTAGTATTAGCACCCTATGGTTTAAGGAAATCATAACCGCGACTGACATGCCTCTTGCATGGAGCACATGGTGGATTGGCGATTCTATAGGCGTTCTGGTTTTTACTCCGATATTACTTTGTTTTTTTGCAAGGCCACGTCACATCTGGAGACAACGTATTAACAACGTTGCCCTGCCTTTGTGTGTCCTGTCCATGACTGCATTTATTGTATATAAATTTTCTTATAATCAGGAATTACAATACATTGAAGATGCGTTTGAAAAAAATACAATAAATTTTAAATATGAATTGGAAAGCAGTATCAATTTACATTTGAATACGGCCAAGAATTTAAAGGAATTTTTTGATAGTTCTAATAAAGTATCCCCTGAAGAATTTCCGCTTTTTGTCCAGCCAAAATTATCTCGACATCCCGAAATACAAGCGCTTGAATGGATCCCAAAAGTGCTCCATAAGGATCGTGAATCTTTTGAAGATCGTTTAGGCACACAAATCAAAATACCAAATCACATAGGGAAAATGGAAGTTTCTAGCGAAAAGGAATTCTATTTTCCCATACAGTATCTGGAGCCCATTGCAGGCAATGAAAATGCACTGGGTTTCGATATCAGTAACAATCCTGAGGCACTAAAAGCAGCAGAAGCAGCATGTGTTTCTGGCAAGGTTGCTGTGACCGATGCAATAAAACTTGTACAAGAATCAAGCGATCAGATTGGCGTTGTTTTTTATGCGCCAGTGTACAAAAAAAATGACCCTGATAAAAAATGCGAGACCTTATCCGGCTTCACTGCCAGTGTTTTTCGTCTGGAAAAAGAAATTATAAACATTCATAAAAAACATCCAGATATAAAATTATCTGTTTTATTAAAAAATAATTCGCTTTTATTATTTAGCGATGCTCCAGTAAAAGAAAAAACGCATACTATCCCAAATGAATTTCAACTTGAACGCAGCTATCAATTACCTGTTGCAAACCAGCAATGGGATCTTGTTTTTTTTCCTGCAACCGAATTCATCTCTTTTTACTCTTCATGGACAGTATGGCTGATCATTGTTGGCGGATTTTTAATTGCAGGATTATCTGGCATGGGTTTGTTGATGTTGACAGGACGAACTTTACAAACCGAGCAAAAGATAAAATTAAGAACGGCAGAACTTCAAATTGAAGTCATAGAACATAGACTATCTAAAAAAGCGATTGCAGACAGTGAAGTTAAATTTCGTAACCTCGTTGAAGGCTCATTACAAGGCATCTTCGTGCATGATAATTTCAAGCCTCTTTTTGCAAATCAAAAATGTGCTGATATATTTGGCTATAGTAATCCTGAAGAAATACTGGAACTGGATTCAATATTAGAAGCATTCTGGGTACCGGAAGAACAAGAACGGATGGAACGTTACAAGACAAGTCGGATGAATGGAGATGAAGTCTTCGACTTTTTCGAATGTCGAGGTAAGCGTAAAGATGGTGGCTTATTCTGGTTTGAGAACTACGTGACTTTGGTTGACTGGTCAGGTGAAAAAGCAATCATGGGCACCGTAATCGATATTACTCAACGTAAACAAGCGGATGAACAACTCAACTATCAGGCCAGTCATGATGCCTTGACAGGACTCATCAACCGTCATGAATTTGAGCGACGTGCTGAACGTTTACTTGCCACAGCTCGCGCGGATAAAAGTGAACATGCATTCTGTTACATGGATCTTGATCAATTCAAGATAGTGAACGATACCAGTGGTCATACCGCGGGCGATGAAATGCTACGTCAACTTAGTGCTTTGCTAAATGGTATCGTAAGACACCGTGATACTGTGACTCGTCTGGGCGGCGATGAGTTTGGCGTATTAATGGAACACTGTTCACTTGATGATGCACATCGGGTTGCTACGTCAATACAAAAGGCGATACAAGAATTTCAATTTTCATGGGAGGGACATAGTTTTAAAGTTGGTGTCAGTATGGGCTTAGTAGCCATTACTGAAACTGACTTGAGCCTATCCAGAATTTTAAGCGATGCAGATATTGCCTGTTATATGGCCAAGGACAAGGGACGTAATCGTATCCAAGTCTATTATCCAGAAGATGCTGAGACAGCACAACGTCATGGTGAGATGCAATGGGTAACACGAATTAATCAGGCCATTGAAGAGGAAAAATTTTGTCTCTATGCACAAGTCATCGATCCACTGGATAAATCTAACGACTCACACTATGAGATCCTAATCAGGATGTATGGTGAAAATGATGACGTCATTCCACCGGACGCTTTTCTACCTGCTGCTGAACGTTACAACTTGATTTCAAAAATTGATCGCTGGGTTATTAATGCGACTTTTGATTTACTCGAAAACCATACATCTTTTTTAATGAAGAATGGCTTTTGTTCCATTAATCTCTCGGGACAATCACTAGCCGATATGGATTTTCAGGAATATGTTATTAATGAATTTATCCATCGAAATATACCACCAGGAAAGATTTGTTTTGAAATAACAGAGACGGCAGCAATAACAAATTTAAGTGTCGCTACCTTGTTTCTCTCAAAAATGAGAGTGCTGGGCTGCCGTTTTGCACTGGATGATTTTGGTAGTGGATTATCATCATTTGGTTATTTGAAAAATATGGAAGTGGATTATTTAAAGATCGACGGCATGTTTGTTAAAGATATTGTCGATGACCCTATCGATCACGCCATGGTTAAATCGATTAATGAGATTGGTCATGTCATGGGCATGCAGACCATTGCTGAATTTGTCGAGAATGATGAAATCAAAGGTATGCTACGGGAAATCGGCGTAAATTATGTGCAAGGTTATGGTATCGGCAAGCCAATACCTTTTAACGATCTATTAATAAACTTTAAAAATAATTAATACCTAATTAATAATTTAACTTTATATCTCATATATTCCTTCTAATCTGTTTCATTTACAATAATAATGATGAACGACGGGAAATAATAATACAATTTCTGACAGCAGCATTCCAACACAATGAAACGGTCGTTTTTTTTGCTCACCATTGGGACAAGGATCAACTAAGAAATAAACTCTCTAGCAAAGGCATTGGTGTCTCAGCTGCGGAAGATTCCGGTCAGTTAAGCATTAGTGATGTTGCCGCAGTCTACTATCCTGAAGGTTCATTTACAGCAGAAGAAATGTGGCAAAGACTACGTATTTCTTATGATAAAAGTATTGAAGATGGCTACAAGGGATGGCGTGGTACAGGTGAAATGTCATGGGCACTGAATGATATTCCAGGAAATGATCAACTGATTCGATATGAGAATGGTCTAAATAATGAAATCCTGAAGAGACCATTCACTGCTATTTGCCAATACGATGCAAACTTATTTAGTGGCGCAATGTTGATGGAAGTATTACGGGTTCATCCTTATATGATAGATTGAAGTGAAGTCGTTAAGAATCCTCATTTTGAAGGAATGGGTAATTCGATAAAGTGACATAAAATAGTTTGCGGCAGTAAGCAGGTAACGACGATAGCTGATTTTTATTATTTACCTTTTTGCTCCGTCAAATTGATGACCTCGTTAAGTCTTTTGTACAATAAAGTAAGTATGTAATTCTGGATATTGGTCATACTCAAGATGTCTACAAGTACAGTTTAAATCTGAAATTACTTTTAAAAATCGAGAGATACCCAATGTAGAGTAGTATACTTCTGACCCCATACAATCATCTCTGTGATATCCCGGTTCATCGACCCCGCCACCAGAAAAAATGCAAACTCCACCGCTATTTAGGGCAGAGAATAATTTTTCTAACACGTTTTCTTGTTGATCAAGAGGAATATGCCAGATGCTATCCCATGCGGTTATGAAGTCATATTTTTTAGGTAATTCCCATTCACATATATTTCTATGATGAAATTTAATTTCAGGGTGTCTTTTCTTAGCTAGCCTGACCATTTCAATCGAAATATCTATGCCTTCAGGACTAAATCCTTTTCCAAGAAGTAAGTCTATAAAGCGTCCAGTACAACCGCATCCAACATCCAGTGCATTGCCTCTGTTTTTTACAAAAGCGATTGCACGCTCATGTTGCTCAATACCATTTCTTCTATCAAAATCTTCACGATCCCATAAATGAGTGATTTGATCATAGGCTTGACCGATGTCTTTAGGATTCATACTTGATGTGCCTAACAGTATGATTAAATGGAGTTCCGTATGATTTTTCTCATATAACCTAAATCATATTTACTTTTTCAAAATCTCTTCAGCTAATTGCAATGCTTGTAAACGCGTTTTCTTGATGTAGTTATAAGGTAGTAATTTATTCACGCCAATATCACGAATAACTTTTTCGACTGATTCACACATGCCACAAAGAATGACGTGATCATCATCTGCTTGCGCTTGGCTTATTGCTTCTTCAACCGCAATTGACGCACTACTATCGATAAAAGTGACATTGGTGAAATCCAGTATCAATACATCTTGATCCCGATCTGCTGTAAGTAGTTGTACGATATCTTTACATGAAGCAAAACTCATTGGACCTTCGACATGGAACAAAACGACATGACCTTTAGCGCGTTCAAATAATCCAGCTTCTTCTTCAGTAAGTTCTTGCCAATCACTCGCTCCGCTAACTATCTTCATACTGGCCGCTTGTGTATTCGCCATACGCTTTACAAATAACATACTTGCCATAATAGTACCGACGGCAACGGCGGTAACTAAATCAACAAACACGGTCAATGCTAATGTCGTTAACATGATCAACACACCTGAACGTGGCACTTGATGTAAGCGGCGCACATAGTTCCAATCAATAATGTCGTAGCCGACTTTTAATAAGATACCTGCAAGTACCGCGTGCGGGATTAATTCGGCAAGACCACCTAAACCTAACACCATTAATAATAAAACTAGTGCATGCAAGGCACCTGAGATAGGGGTGCGACCACCGGCACGTACATTGACCACTGTACGCATGGTTGCGCCAGCACCTGGAATTGCACCAAATAGTCCGGCAATAATATTACCAATACCCTGACCAAGTAATTCACGATCAGATTTATGATGCGTACGCGTGACACTGTCGGCAATCAAAGAAGTTAACAGTGAATCGATAGAGCCCAGAAACGCTAGAATTAATGAGAATTTAATTATCGTGGCAAATTCATCCGCAGAAAAAACCGGCAATTGCATGCTCGGCAAACCCGTTGGGATCTCACCAATGACACTTGCATTCTTAAAAAAGAATACACCCATGATGGTTCCGACGATTAATGCTAGTAATGGTCCAGGTATATAACGACTGATCTGTTGCGGAAGAAAGCAAACAATAGCTAAAGCAATAAGGCCGAGACTCAAAGCATGTGTTTGTATCTGACCGATTAATTCAGGAATATGTAGAACCGATTGCAATACACCCTTTACAGATTCGCCACCGACAAATGGTGCTAGTTGCAAAATGATGATGATACAACCAATGCCACTCATAAATCCGGAGATAACAGGATACGGCACCAAGTTGATAAAGCGTCCGAACTTGAGCAAGCCGAAGATGATCTGAAATACACCGCCAAGCATAACCACGGTAAACGCCATTGCCGGGTTTCCTGAGAAATGCATGATGATACCGGTCATGACCACAGTCATTGGGCCTGTAGGGCCAGAGACTTGTGAAGGCGTACCACCGAAAACAGCAGCAAAGAACCCAACGAGAATAGCGCCATACATTCCAGCTAATGGACCAGCGCCGGATGCTACGCCAAATGCAAGTGCTAGCGGTAAGGCAACAACCGCAGCGGTTAAACCACCATAGATATCGCCGCGTATATTATCGAGAGAGAAACCGTGTATAAAGCGTGTCATATTCATACCGTTATAGAGATTTAAAAAATGTGGAGATTATACAAGTAAACGGCCTTTAGGCGAGCCACTGACCCATATTATTGATATGTCTTATTAAAAACACGGCAGCATCTTTTTCAACATTATGTCAGCGTTTAGATATTCAGGATCGATTCTTATTTGTTTATCCCCAGTATCCAGCAACAAACCCGGGAAACTATTTAAACCCAATTGTCGGGATAGATTTATTTCCTTTTGCAATATTTCATCTGTTTCTGCCGACAATAAACCAGCATTAAATTTATCCTTGTCCAAGCCTACCTCAATGGCAAGCTCAGTCAAAACTGATACGTCCGAAGGGTTTCGCGCTTGTAGGTAATACGCTTGTTGAATTGCCAACGTCATTTTCTTATCAAACTCCTTACCCTGCGCTCGTGCCGCAATAACAGCTCGACAGGCCGGATAAGTACTCCGGCGAGGCTGACAGTACTCCCAAAAATCGTAATTAAATTTTGTCTCTGGCACACGTTGTTCAATTGCTTGCCAGTTCCTCTGCACATAGGCTTTTGTCGCATCGGGCATAGGCTCATCACTGTCTACCGCCAAACCACCTAATAAACGGATAACATCTATTTGTTCTGGCAGCTCGGCAAGCAGTGCATTAAGCGATGGTCGAAACGCCCAACACCAACTACACATTGGATCATGCACATAATAGAGCGTTGTCACGCTATTAATTAGATCTCAAATTCAGTATTCAAAATCTTTGCCACCGGATTATTTTTCAACGTCACGTATTTAGGCATACCGTTTTCATAAGGAGGATAATCTTCGCCTTCGATTAGTGGTGTGAGATAACGACGACAGGCATCGGTAATACCAAAACCATCTTCAGTAATAAATTCTTTCGGCATCATTTTTTCTACGTTTGCCACATCTTCCAAATTCGCTTGTCCAATATCCCAGACATAAGGCAGATCTGACTTTCTATCAATCGTAGGCATAACTGCATTATCACCGGCAAGTGCCATTTCTACGGCGGCTTTGCCTAAAGCATAAGCTTGTTCTACATCAGTCTTAGACGCAATATGTCTTGCAGCACGTTGTAGATAATCTGCAACCGCCCAATGAAATTTATGGCCCAAGGCATCTTTCACCATATTGGCTACTACTGGAGCTGCTCCGCCTAATTGCGCATGTCCAAAAGCATCTCGCGTACCTTGTTCTGCCAAGAACTTTCCATCTGGCCAATGCGCACCTTCGGAAACAACAATAGAGCAATAACCATACTGTTCAATTTTCTCTTTAACCTTATTAATAAATGCATCTTGATTGAATTCAACTTCAGGAAAAAGAATCACTACCGGAATATCATTATCAGCATCGGCAGCTAAGCCACCCGCCGCCGCTATCCAGCCGGCATGACGCCCCATTACTTCTAGTACGAATACTTTGGTTGAAGTCTTAGCCATCGAGTTAACGTCGTATGAAGCTTCGCGAGTAGAAATGGCAATATATTTGGCTACAGAACCAAAACCCGGACACACATCGGTTATGGGTAAGTCATTATCAACGGTTTTAGGCACGTGTATCGCTTGAATAGGAAAACCCATTTTTTCCGAGATTTGAGAGATCTTATGACAAGTATCGGCTGAGTCACCGCCTCCATTGTAAAAGAAGTAGCCAATATTATGTGCTTTGAATATTTCAATCAGGCGCTCATATTCTGCTTTGCTTTCTTCCAGACCTTTTAATTTATAGCGACAAGACCCGAAAGCACCGGATGGCGTGTGTCTAAGCGCCGCTATATCTTCGGCAGATTCCAGACTGGTATCAATTAAGTCTTCTGTTAATGCACCAATAATGCCGTTGCGACCAGCATATACATTTGTAATCTTGTCAGTGTGTTTTCTAGCCGTTTCAATCACACCGCAGGCACTGGCATTAATTACTGCCGTTACTCCGCCAGATTGTGCATAAAACGCGTTTTTGGCCGCTGCCATATTCTTTATTCTCCTGATTATTTAGGCTCACCTTTTTTTGATTGAGATAGATGACCTTTAAATTAAACGAATCGCAATAAATGCGGTCTATTTGTTGTGAGATACCCATGATACTTGGAAATGCAGAAATTAGGGTGCGTTTGTTTTTATTCAGAGTAAGACGCGATGACACGCATGGTCACTCCCTGCAAGGAGTAGCACCAACAGTAGGCGCTTTAGGCGACGCTGCACTGGATGAAAACAGGCGTGCTATAAACCTGCATTTCGAAGTATCATGGGTATAAACTGTCATGATAAAGCAAACGAGAGAGAATATGTTGCCGCAGAATGCAACGCGATATTAGATTTATGCCTTTTTCTAAAAAAATACGAATAGACAACTTCAAGAAAGTCCTGACTTTTCTTGTTTTGTTACCAATACTGACATTTGCTGCAGGTAATAGTGATCTGCCTGACTTTGGTGATTCCGCCGGAAGTGTCGTCTCGCCTGAATTTGAACGACGACTTGGCAAAATGTTTTTAAATCAAGTACGACACTTTGAAGAAGTCATCAGTGACCCTGAAGTTGAGTCCTATATCAAATCTATCGGTTATCAATTAGCTTCTCACAGCGACAATACCACACAGCCTTTTACATTCTTCGTTGTTAAGAACCCGGGCATTAATGCGTTTGCAGGTCCAGGCGGCGTGATAGGAATTAATAGCGGCGTTATTCTCAACTCAAGTAATGAAAGTGAATTAGCGGCAGTAATGGCGCACGAAATTGCGCACGTTACCCAACGTCATCTCGCGCGTATGTTTGAACAAGCTGACCTGCTTAGTATACCTACTGCTGCTGCAATGGTTGGCGCTATTCTTGTTGCTGTGGTTAACCCAGAAGCCGGTGCAGCAGCATTGGTTGGGGTATCTGGTTTAAGTGCGCAAAACAAAATCAATTTCACCCGAGCTAATGAAGAAGAAGCGGATCGTGTTGGCATTCAAACGCTGGCAAGAGCTGATTTTAATCCACGCGGCATGCCTGCTTTTTTTGAAACTTTGCAGCGTATCTCACGTTACTCGCAACATGCGGCTCCCGAATTTCTAAGCTCTCATCCTTTAACAACTTCTCGTATTTCGGATTCAATTGCACGAGCTGAATCGTATCCTGAGAAAGTGTTTACTAATACACACACTTATGAATTGATTCGCTATAAATTATTGGCCGGTTCATTCGAGTCGGCAACAAAAGCAACCGCGCAACTACGTGATGAGTTAAATAAACACGAAGGCACTGCTAAAGAAAAATTACCTGTTCGTTATGGTCTGGCTTATGCCTACATTCTTGATAATGATTTTAAACGCGCCAAGCAACAAACAGATATATTGCTTAAAGATAACCCGGATCATGTTGCTTACCTGTTGTTGGCAGCAAAACTTCACTCCACGCAATCACATTACGATGCCGCGTTTAAAATTTATAAAAAGGCTTATGAATTATACCCAGACTATAAACCAGTCATAATGGCCTATAGTCGTGCCTTACTTGATGTAAAAAAAGCAAAAGAGGCTCGTGATTTATTAAAAAAATATGAGCGTTTCTATACACACGATCTGAACACATACTCTCTACTCGGTCAGGCAGAAGCTATGCTCGGCAATGAAATTGAAACGGCGTTTATTCAAGCAGAATATTATTATCTTGCCGCCAATACTCAGCTAGCTATCGATAAACTCAAATTCATTAAGCAACGCTATAAACTTGATTACTACCAGGAACAACGCGCGACAGCTCGCATGACGGAATATGAATACGAACTTGCTCTGGAAAAAAGACTAGAACTATAAGCATGCTACGCAGAGACTCTCTAAAGTTTATTAGCTCCGCAACACTTGTATTGTTTTCCGGGTTACTTAAACCTGTCTCTGCTTTAGCTAAATGGAATCAAGTTGCTTTTGATGATACCGATTACGATACTGCGATCAATAGTTACTTTCCTGATCAGCAAATGCAAGTAAGCAATAAAATTGCTATAAAAGTTCACCCTATTATTGAGAATGGCGCGGTGGTTCCTGTAGAGATAAAAACGGACTTGGCTGAACCTGAGTCTATAACTATATTTGTTGATAAAAACCCAACTCCTTTAATTGCCAACTTTGATCTTTTTGCTGGCAGCATTGGTTTTGTCTCGACCCGTATTAAAATGGAACAACCTTCAAATATCATCGTCGTTGTTAAGTCTGAAGGAAAATTTTATACGACTAAAACGTTTGTTGAAGTACAGGAAGGTGGTTGCGGGTAATTCTTTATGACATCAACGATTCGATTAAAAACTAAAACCAGAAATAACATCACTACGGTGCGCGCAATCATTCGACATCCGATGGAAACCGGTTTTAGAATCGATGAGGATTCAGGAGAACTTATTCCGGCACACTTCATAAATCTGGTTACGGTAGAACATAATGACAATACCGTTTTATCCTGCGACTGGAGTCGAGCAGTATCTAAAAACCCTTATGTCTCTTTTATGTTTGCTGGAGCTAAAGTCGGGGACAAACTGCAACTAAGTTGGGTTGATACTCAAGGTAAAACCGACTCCATTGAAACACTAATAAATTAACAGCATAAAAAACCTCTGCGATTATTCCCATGCGTGCAATTTTTGTATTCTTCTTATTTGTCGTATCAGCTTTTCTGCTCGGTGCAGTACTAGCATATCCTTTAAAACTATTACTCGATCCGGTTCTGGCTCTAGCTTTTCGTAAATACCTAACTTATGCAACACTGATTAGTGGTTTAATTATTAGTGGCGTTTATTTACAGCTCTATAATTTACTTTCGTTGAAAGCCTTTGGCTATAATGGCAAAGCAATTAAGTTCTTCGGCAACATGCGTGATGGTTTTATTTATGGCTTAAGTATTATGCTGATAATCGAAGCGTTATTGCTATTGTTGGGCATACATGAAATAGATGCGACTCGCAGCTATACTTTGCAATCAGTTGCCTTACTTATAACTAAGGCAGTTGTTGTCGGTTTATTAATTGCGTTTATAGAAGAGTCTATTTTTCGTGGCGCGTTATTTACTGGGCTATATAAACAAACTGGCGCCGTTATTGCCACGTTCTTTTCAAGTCTATTATACGCAACCGTACATTTTATTCGTTATCGCGATCTTCCTGCTGATGTTGACATAGGTTGGCTCACTGGCCTAACCATGATTCCCGAAGCATTTCGCCGCTTCTACCATTGGTCGATCCAGGATTATTTCTTGACGCTATTTATCTTTGGCGTACTGCTTGCGTTATTAAGATTGAAACATAAAAGTATTGCCGCCTGTATAGGGGTACACGCTGGAATAGTCATGTTAATAAAAATATCAGACTACGTTACCAATCGGACTCACAACAGTAACTTTGATTATTTAGTCAGCCAATACAACTCAACCTTTGGCTGGATAAGTTTTATGGTGATATTTATATTTACAATATTTTATTTCGTAAAATTACAAAGAAAAAAATTATTATAATTCCATAAGGCCTTTGCACAAGCAGGGATTTTGTTCACTGGTTAGGCAAAACTGCACGGAAAGAGGGAGCTTATAACTATAAGTGACCGATTGAGTACAGTTTTAACGACACCAGGGGACAAAATAACAATTGTGCGATGGACTTATTTGATTACGTCGGGATGGAATAAAACCTCTCCGTTAACCTTAAAGTTTCGAATTAAACTTTGTCCTTCTTCGCTACGAATAAATTCAGAATACTTTCTGGCTAGATCAATCTTAGTGTGCGGATGTTTTTCCGGATTAACCATGATGACATGATAAGGGTTATATAAGGCATCATCTTTTTCAAACAATACTCTTAACTTCATCTTATCCTTATAGGCTAGATAAGTACCCCGATCAGTTAAAGTATACGCTTCTTTATCATCGGCAATTCTTAAAACTATTCCCATGCCTTGGCCCACAGAAAGATACCATGTGCCAGTTGGTTGTTCGCCAGCCATAGCCCAAAGATTTTTTTCTTTTTTATGAGTTCCTGAATCATCTCCTCGTGAAATAAAAATATGTTTTTCTTCCATTAGACGAGTCATTGCTTGTTTCATGTCTTTTGCGTTTTTAAGTTTTGCAGGATCATTTGCCGATCCAACAATAACAAAATCATTATGCATAACCGGTTGACGTTCTATACCTGAACCTTCGTTAACAAACTTTTTCTCAGCACCCGGCGCATGAACTAAGATTAAATCGACATCACCATTTTTGCCTAAGCGAATAGCCTTGCCAGTACCAACCGAAATAACGTCTAGTTTTACACCGTATTTCTTTTCAAACGGGGGGTTTAATACAGCAAGTAAAGCCGAATTATCAGTGCTAGTTGTCGTTGCCATTTTTAAACGTTCAACTTCCGCTGATGAATAAACTGATGCGCAACACAGCAAAACAAAAATAGTTAATGAATAAAATCGTTTCACACTTTTTCCTTATAATTTAAAAGAGATTTCACACTAGCAGAGGATAAAAGAACAATCCTGAAATGGTCTATTTAGAATTCAACCTGACCCCGAACTTGAAACGCCTCCGGCTCATCACCATCGCCCGCACCACCTTCAACATCCAGTACCTTCACATAGTTAGCGCTCATACGAATACTATTTGTTGCAAACCAATTTAAACCCACACTAAAGTTTTGTGCATCACCACCTGTTATATCAGCGTCATTTAAATCAACGCTGCTAAACCGCATGGCTATTTGCCAAGCACCGATGCCACCTTTACCAACAATAGAGTGAGGTTTGATTTTTCCATACGCTCCTTTACTGCCACTGTAATTACGCATGTCATCAGTTAAGAACAAACTACTTTCAACGTAGTAGCCAGAAAAATCAAGATCTGCAAGCGTTGCCGAATCGCGATCGATATCAACGTAGTAATATTCACTTTGTAATGAGAAAGGACCGTAGGTATAAGCTGCTTCTGCAACGGTGCGTAAATTTGATTCCGCATTAATTGAACCGGTACTTACTTCACGGGCATTAGTCACATGTGACTCAGGACGTTCACTAAAAGAAATAGCATCATCTGAACCACTATGCCGGTAAGAAATGGAGCCACCAAGATGCATATGTTGTTGCTTACTTAACAACGGTGCATAGGTAGCACGACCACCAACTGCAAATCCTTCATCTTCATCACCGCTAGCACCATCAATACCTTCACCAAACACACCTGTATTAAAACTCCAGTTGTTACCACTACTTCCAACACCAATACCAATGGCACGACTCGGCGTAAATAAATGAGGTAAGCCACGCTCAGTAAATGTAATGTACTTGGAGCTGGTCATGTTCTGTAAGCTAAAAGGCTGTTTGAAATGGCCGGCTTTTATCTTCCATGGCAAGCCATCATATGAAACATAGGCATCAGCAATGCCGCTACTACCCGTACTCACAAAATCGTATTGAAATTTATATTTCCAGGCATCCCATAATTTGCCCTGAACAAATAACCGCGCCCGACGCATTTCGGATCCATCATTTTGTCGGCGTGTATCTTCAGAGTAGACCGCCGCATCGGCCTGTATCCGACCACCCATACGTAGACTAAAATCACCATCGGCTGATTTAACCTCAAACTTATCTTTCATGGTTATTGTTGCCTGATTTTTTGCCTGCTCTTTCGCTGCAACTTTGATTTCTTGCTGAACGATTTCCTTTACTTCTTCTTTTGCAACAGCTGGAGCTGTTACTGTATGCCCCTCTTCAGCAACTTTAATCACCAACTCGTAGACATCCCTGGTAATCGTGCCGTTTACCTCCAAAGCCTTTAACAATTCGACTAAAGCTTGATTGGTTCCCGCTTGTGCCACAGGCGCAATCAGTACAGCCGAAACCCACAAGAATAAAGAGATAAACCTGAATTTTTTCATTCTATTTCCTCGTACAAATAGTAAGCAATTAATTACGCTGACTTATAACATCAAACTTACAGGAAAGTTATCCCGAATAGCTTTATGTACTCAAATTGAATTAAAAAAGAAGAAATGGTGGGCCGTGCGCGATTCGAACGCGCGACCAATGGATTAAAAATCCACTGCTCTACCGACTGAGCTAACGGCCCCATATTGAGAATCTCTTAATATCCGCTAGCAGAAAATAACTTGCTGACCTAAGAAAGGCGGCGATAATACCCAAGAATTGCCTGTGCGTAAAATATAAACTGCCAATTGAGCGTAATATCTTGCTTTTATTTGTCCATACCCCTATTTTCTGCCCTGATCTATAATCAAACGAGTTTTTTTGGAGTTTTAATAAGTGCCGATTTACGAATATAAGTGCGGTGAATGTGATCATCGATTAGAAATATTACAAAAAATTAGTGATGATCAGGAGACAACTTGCCCGGAATGTGGCAAAGAAGGCTTACGCAAACTGATTTCTGCCGTTGCTTTCAAATTAAAAGGCACTGGTTGGTATGAAACTGACTTCAAGGATAAAAAGCCTAAAAAAGAAGAAAAATCATCCGGCAGCAAAAAATCAGAGACTAAAAAAACTTCTAGTTCTGAAACAAAGAAATCAACAAGCTCTGATAAGAAAAACTCTTCTTCATCAGCTAGCCGTTCTAGTTCAAAGTAAAACTAGCCAATATGATGACCACGCTTAGAAAATATATTATTGCTGGTCTTCTTGTTTGGTTGCCCTTTGCGGCAACCGTCGTCATTATAAAATTAGTCGTAGACTTACTCGATCAAACCATATTGTTATTACCACCAGAATGGCAACCCGCCTCAGTATTAGGAATTTCCATTCCTGGATTTGGTGTCATCCTGGCTATTTCTATCTTGCTAATCACTGGCATGTTAGCTGCCAATTTATTCGGTCGCCGACTAGTAAGCTTTTGGGAAGCAATATTAAGTCGTATCCCTCTAGTCAGATCGATCTATAGCAGCGTAAAGCAAATCTCCAGCACCATACTCGACTCCAGTGGTAACTCCTTTCGTAAAGTGGTCATGCTGGAATATCCCCGAAAAGGCATATGGAGCATAGGTTTTTTGAGTAATGAAAATATAAATATAGACGGGTTAGATAAAGATCTTGTTGCTGTATTTGTACCGACCACGCCAAATCCAACCTCGGGATTTATACTCATGGTGCCGCGAAATGATGTGACTGAGCTAAATATGACGGTAGAAGAAGGTTTTAAATTCATCATTTCCATGGCCGTCATCGTCCCCGAAGGCCCAATACGCACAGAAATATCTCCTAATTAAGTGATAGCTCTGAAAATAGTGCATTTTCATAGCTATCTTGTTGCGTAAACGGCTGTTGCCTCGTAAGATTCCGCTCCTTTATTCATAGCAGACGGAACAAACAATGCGCAGTCACTATTGCGGGGAATTAAATAGCAGCCATACCGATCAAGAAATCGAGCTTAACGGCTGGGTTCATCGTCGCCGAGACCATGGTGGCGTCATCTTTATTGACCTTCGAGACCGTGAAGGCATCACTCAGATAGTATTTGATCCTGATCGTGCAGAACCTTTTACTATTGCCGATTCCGTTAGAAATGAATTCGTAATAAAAATCACAGGTAAAGTGCGTGCCCGACCTGAGGGCACTGTTAATCCTGACATGGCCACCGGCGAAATCGAAATTCTCGGCTATAGCATCGAAGTTCTAAACAAATCTAAAACACCGCCGATTCAAATGGACGATGAACATGTCCATGATGATATAAAACTGCGCTATCGCTATATCGATTTACGTCGACCAGCAATGCAGCGTAATTTACGATTACGTTCTCAAGTTGCTAAAGAAATGCGCATCTTTCTTGATGATCGTGGTTTCCTCGATATTGAAACGCCAATGTTGACCAAGGCAACGCCTGAAGGCGCGCGCGATTATTTAGTACCAAGTCGTACTCATCCTGGAAATTTCTTTGCGCTACCTCAATCACCACAATTATTTAAACAATTGTTAATGATGTCGGGTATGGATCGTTATTATCAAATCGTGCGTTGTTTTCGCGATGAAGATTTACGTGCCGACCGTCAACCTGAATTTACTCAGCTTGATATCGAAACTTCATTTATGAATGAGGATGAGATCACCGGCTTGATGGAAGAGATGATGATTACATTATTCAAGAACGTATTGGATGTGGATCTACCGTCACCTTTCCCACGCATGACTTACGCTGATGCGATGGAACGTTATGGTAGTGATAAACCAGACTTAAGAAATCCGCTGGAGTTAATAGATGTCAGCGATTTAATGAAAGAGGTTGAATTTAAAGTTTTCTCTGGCCCAGCCAATATGGAAAATGGTCGTGTTGCTACATTACATGTACCGGGCGGCAGTTCACTTTCGCGCAAACAAATTGATGATTATACAAAGTATGTCTCTAATTATGGTGCAAGAGGATTAGCGTATATTAAAGTTAATGATGTCGCCGCTGGTGCTGAAGGTTTGCAATCACCGATTCTTAAATTTTTACCTGAAGAAGTAGCTGCAAGCATAGTCGAACGTACCAAAGCTAAAGATGGTGATTTAATCTTCTTTGGTGCAGATAAAACCAAAGTCGTAAATGACGCACTTGGTGCTTTACGTAATAAGGTTGCACAAGATCTTGATCTACTTGAAGGTGAGTGGGCGCCATTATGGGTTGTCGACTTTCCAATGTTTGAATACAACGAAGATGAAAAACGTTGGGATTCACTACATCATCCGTTTACCGCGCCTGATACAGACGATATTAACAGCATCAAGGAAAACCCCGGTAAAACACTATCTCGTGCTTATGACATGATTCTTAATGGTACTGAGCTTGGTGGCGGTTCAATACGTATACACGATGCAGCAATGCAATCTTCAGTACTGGAATTACTCGGCATCGGCGAAGAAGAAGCCCAGGAAAAATTTGGTTTCCTATTAGATGCGCTTGAGTACGGCTGTCCTCCACACGGTGGTATTGCTTTTGGTTTAGACCGAACAGTCATGTTAATGGCAGGTTGTGATTCAATACGTGACGTTATTGCTTTCCCAAAAACACAATCAGCAAGTTGTTTGCTCACTTCTGCTCCATCAGTTGCAGGCTCAAGACAATTGAAAGAATTGGGAATTAAACTAGCGAAATCAAATAAGCCTGAAGATAAAGCCGAAACAAAAGCTGAATAAAAGTTTCATCTCGTTTTATACTTGAGCTTTGCATTTGTCTGCAATCGCCTAGTAAGCGAATATTTTTATTATGACAACAGACGCTATTCTTAATCGTTCTTACTCTTTAGAAAAAGAACAGATCCCGCCGACTGTAGTAGAGCAGATCGATGATGCTGAACGCGCGGCATTAACGGAAAAAATCAAAGCCCAACTGAAACAGCAAAATGCTGTTATCGTTGCACACTATTATACCGAGCCAGAATTACAAATACTCGCTGATGAATCTGGTGGTTATGTTTCTGATTCATTAGACATGGCGCGCTTTGGCAAAGAGTCTGATGCCGAAACTCTAATCGTTTGTGGCGTTAAGTTCATGGGCGAAACCGCCAAGATATTGAGTCCAGAAAAACGTATCCTCATGCCAGATCTCGATGCCAATTGTTCATTGGATCTTGGTTGCCCTACCGATGAGTTCTCTGATTTTTGCGATACACACCCTGATCACGTCGTTGTTGTTTATGCCAATACCAGCGCTGCTGTTAAAGCTCGCGCTGATTGGATGGTCACTTCTGGTAGCGCTGTTGATGTAATTAAACATCTGGCGGCAGAAGGCAAAAAAATAATCTGGGCCCCGGATAAATATCTAGGTGATTATGTACAGAAAGAAACCGGCGCAGATATGCTGATCTGGCAAGGCGCCTGTATAGTCCATGAAGAATTTAAAGGACAGGAACTCGAAACCCTACGCGCACATCATCCTGATGCAAAAGTATTAGTGCATCCAGAATCACCGGCATCGGTTATTGAACAAGCCGATATGGTAGGTTCAACCACGGGTATTATTAAAGCAGTTGTTGAAATGGATGCGACAAAATTTATCATTGCGACTGACACCGGCATCTTTCATAAAATAAAAGAAGCGGCTCCCGATAAAATATTAATAGAAGCACCAACGGCAGGCAAAAGCGCGACTTGTATTAGTTGTGCTCACTGCCCGTGGATGGCGATGAACAGTCTGCGTAAATTATTACGCGTTCTGGAGACCGGAGACAATAAAGTTCTGGTTGATGCTGATATTGCACAGCGAGCAACCGGTTCGATTCAACGCTTACTCGACTTCACACGTGATCAAGCTAGTAAACTTGCAGGTGATGCCTAAAAAATTAAAGTTTTCCCACCACCGGTCGCTATATCATTAAGCTCACTCCTCAAAAAAGTGCTATGACCGATCAACTCAAAATACCCGATGTTCTTCTTCAACAATCTCTAATTAATGAAATCAACATTGGCATCATAATATGCAATATGGAAGATATCATTGAATGGGTAAATCCTTATTTTTGCGAATTACTGTCAGTCAGTCATGACAAGCTCATAGGTACTCCTATCGCCGACTTGATGGATATGGATCCTTTATTACCGCCTAATACCAACTTTCGAATTAAGGTTAAGACACATGAAAACAAGGAGCTTTGGTTGGCTTGTGTACAAAAAAGAAACAAAGACAAGACTCAAAATGACAAGATTGTTCGATATTTTACAGATATCTCTGATTTACAACGTCGAAAACCCTTACGTCAGATGGTTAGTGCTGGATATGATACTTCACGACTCGACCCACATACCGGAACCCTCAACCGACGGGCCATTATTCAGGAATTGAATACTCAAATTTCACGCACTCGACGCTATAACAATCCCTTAAGC
The DNA here is from genome assembly GCA_012960105.1 of Thiotrichaceae bacterium. GTDB lineage: Bacteria > Pseudomonadota > Gammaproteobacteria > Eutrophobiales > Eutrophobiaceae > UBA7359. The sequence continues at coordinate 98,226 of DUBV01000022.1, forward strand.
GCGATTCTCTTACAATTCCAGCTGCATACAGATATGCAAAACGATGAACAAAAAGAATACATACTGACCATGGTAAACGCTATTAACGCCAAATTACGTTGGGTCGACGTAATTGGTAGCTTATCGGCGGGAATATTCTTAATCATTCTCCCTGAATCTAGTGGTACAGCTGCTGCTCAGGCCTGGAAAAAGATTGACAATGATATTCGAAAATTGGCACTGGAAAAGGGACAAACCGAGAATGCATACCAGGTTAATTATAGTGCCCGGGAACAGGACAATAGTGCCGATGAAATGATTCAGAGATTGGAAACTTTTTCGGGTCAAAAGGTAGCTTAAGCACTGCGAGCGTATTAAAAGTCAGCCCAACAAGTTTGTAGGCTACTGCTTTTTAAATTTTCTACCTTATGGATAAGCTAAATTCCGAAATCAACTCGCAAAAACTTTCTTCTCTCTCGTCTAAAAATATTTAATTGTTAAACGAACATAACAATTTCGCTGACAGATGTTAAAATCCCCACCAACTTTAAACCAACAAGATACAGTGGAACAACTAAATGGCAGGTCATAGTAAATGGGCAAATATTCAGCATCGTAAAGGCAAACAAGACGCCAAACGCGGAAAGCTCTTCACCAAACTTATTCGAGAAATCACCGTTGCTGCAAAATTAGGCGGTGGCGACTCAGATGCTAACCCTAGATTGCGCGCAGCAATTGATAATGGGTTGTCTAATAACATGACCAGAGACACCATCGAACGCGCTGTAAAACGTGGCGCTGGCGGCGAAGAAGGTGGCAACGTTGATGAACTTCGATATGAAGGTTATGGCCCTGGTGGTGTAGCGGTACTAGTCGACACCATGACAGATAATAAAAATCGTACCGTAGCTGAAGTGCGACATGCTTTTACTAAATTCGGCGGCAACCTAGGCACCGATGGTTCCGTTTCTTATTTGTTTACCAAGGTCGGACTTATATCTTATCCTAGTGGTACTGATGAAGATGCCATTATGGAAGTGGCTTTAGATAGTGGCGCAGATGATATTGTCAGCAATGATGATGGCTCGGTTGATGTAATCACTGAACCCGACAATTTTGTAGATGCAAAAGAAGCATTAGTCGTTGCAGGCTTTGAACCTGAAAATGCCGAGATTACCATGCGCGCATCAACCTCTAGCGAACTCAATGTAAAAGAAGCAACAAGTATGTTGAAGCTACTCGACTTACTGGAAGATCTGGATGACGTACAAAAGGTTTATTCCAATGCAGAAATCTCAGAAGAAGTATTAGCTCAATTAGATTAACACTATGACATTACTATTATCATGTCGTCACAAGTAATCCGAGTTCTTGGAATAGATCCCGGATCAATTAACACCGGTTACGGTATTATTGATACTAAGGGCAATCATTCCAAACATGTTGATAATGGCGTCATTAAAATCAAAGGCGATACACTCGCTGATAAACTAAAAATTATTCACCAAGGCATCACCGCTCTTATTGAAGAATACCATCCCGAAGAAGTATCCATCGAAAGAATATTTATGAATCGTAATGCCGATTCAGCAATCAAACTGGGTCAGGCCCGCGGCGTCGCAATCGCTGCTGCGGCTATAAAAGACTTACCTGTTTATGAATATACGGCGAATCAAGTTAAACAAGCGACTGTTGGCAAAGGTCATGCAGCAAAAGAACAAGTACAACATATGATTAAAATATTACTTTGCTTAGACAAAGCACCTAAAGCCGATGCTGCTGATGCATTAGCGATTGCCTTATGCCACGCAAATTCACGCGAAGGATTATTACGTATGCAAGGTGTGTCCGGCATACGTTACGGAAGACTACAATGAGGACATTTTCGAAAATGCCCTTGAGAATTGTTCGATGATTGGATATCTACGCGGCGTCATCATTAAAAAACAACCGCCACTTTTGCTATTAGATGTACAAGGTGTCGGTTACGAAATCGAAGCACCGATGACGACCTTCTATGCTTTGCCCGAAGTAAAAAACGAAGTTGAAATATACACACATTTAATCATACGTGATGACGCTCATTTATTATTTGGCTTCGCAACAGAAAATGAACGCCACATGTTTCGCACCTTAATAAAGGTTAATGGCGTAGGCGCAAAAATGGGATTAACAATCTTATCCGGCATGGAAGCAAATGAATTTGCCTCATGCGTTAAAAATAATGATATCGATCGTTTAGTTAAATTACCGGGCGTCGGCAAGAAAACCGCCGAGCGATTAATTGTAGAAATGAAAGATCGACTCGAAGGCTTTGGCGATAGTTCTGTCACAACACAAAGTAGCAACACAAAAACTATTAACACCGATCCAGTCAATGAAGCTGTTAGTGCTTTAATAGGATTAGGTTATAAACCACAAGAAGCCAGCAAATTTGTACTTGCCGTTGCTAATGATGACATGACTAGCGAAGAACTTATCCGCGAAGCATTAAAGAACTCTGTTAAAAAATAATTAAAGAGCACGCCTCCCGTTAATATTGTTAGTGGAGAATCGTTCCTCATTAACATACTGTTAAATGTATTAAATTAAACAAAGGAAATTAATATGAAAACTATGAATTGCAAACAACTCGGAGGAGCATGTGGTTTAGAATTTAATGCCGACTCTTTTGATGAAATTGCACTGATGAGTAGAGAACATGGCATGGAGATGTTTCAAAAGAAAGATGAAGCGCACCTTCTAGCCATGAATGAAATGCAAGAACTTATGCAAGAAAAAGATGCGATCAAAGAGTGGATTGAAAATAAGAAAAAAGAATTTGATGCATTACCTGAGAATTAGAAAAATATACATCGCTGTTCAAAGCCCTGAGCTCAGATGCTCTGTTTCCCGAAATATGTTTTGAAAGCAATCGAATTAATAGAAAAGCATGAGAACAGGTCGTAAGAAAGATCCCGTGAAAATTAAAACGAAACCAGTGCAGTATTTTAGTGATGAATATCTAGAGCAATGTAAATCCTTCTCTACCGAAGCAATTCTGCAATATCTGGAAGATTTTAGATTAATGCAACAACCATCATCAGATAGAACATCAAATGCTGATAAATACCTAATAACTGACTGGGCTAAGAATCAGTAGTTTGTCATTTTTTACCCACTAAATTGCCACATTTATATTACAAAATAATAAAAGTGCTGCAAAAACATGTCTTATTTTTGTGAGAGAAAGGAAGCACCGCGCACAGAATCAGAGTGCATGAGTAATACATGAAGATTCGAGCACGGAACTGACGCTGCTTACCATGAATCATTTATAGGGAACGACATATTAATCGCGAGAAGAAGGCATTTTTTGCGGTATCTTTTTGATACGTTTACAGGGAAAATAGACATCTAACATGGTTGAACTAAACGAAGTCATTTCACCCCAAAACTCAGCAGATGATGATGCCGCTGATAGAGCGCTGCGCCCTAAGCGTCTGCAGGATTATCTTGGACAAGCCTCTGTCCACGAACAAATGGAAATTTTTATCGGCGCAGCACGTCAACGTGCTGAACCTTTAGACCATGTCTTAATTTTTGGCCCACCCGGACTAGGTAAAACCACATTGGCACACATCATTGCCAATGAAATGGGCGTAAATATGCGCCAAACCTCAGGCCCGGTGCTGGAACGACCCGGTGATCTTGCGGCTTTATTAACTAATCTTGAACCACACGATGTTTTATTTATTGATGAAATACATCGATTAGGCGCGGTTGTTGAGGAAGTGTTGTATCCAGCGATGGAAGATTATCAAATCGATATCATAATCGGTGAAGGCCCTGCTGCACGTGCGATCAAGCTTGATGTACCGCCGTTTACTTTAGTCGGCGCAACAACACGTGCTGGTTTATTAACATCTCCATTACGGGATCGCTTCGGTATTGTTCAAAGATTGGAATTTTATTCACCCGAAGAACTCTGCGAGATTGTTACTCGTTCAGCAAAAATTCTTGATGTAGAAATTGAAAGCAAAGGTGCTGCTGAAATTGCCGCTCGTTCTCGTGGCACACCACGTATTGCGAATCGTTTATTACGTCGTGTGCGCGATTACGCTCAAGTTAAAGGTGACGGCATTGTCACTGGCGATATCTCATCAAAAGCATTGGATATGTTAAATGTTGATGCACATGGTTTTGATATGATGGACCGCAAATTATTGCTCGCTATATTACAAAAGTTTGATGGCGGCCCTGTTGGAGTCGATAGTCTTGCTGCTGCCATAAGCGAAGAACGAGATACCATTGAAGATGTACTCGAACCTTATTTAATACAGCAAGGTTTTTTGATGCGTACTTCAAGAGGTCGAATTGCAACAAAGACAGCATGGTTACACTTTGGTATGAAAGTACCAAAGAACCTGATTAAAGATGATTTGTTTGATGAGGTTGAGGAATAAAAAATAATTTAAATGATCAGTGAATTTACATGGAAAGTACGCATCTATTATGAAGACACTGATGCAGGTGGCGTGGTTTTTTATGCAAACTATTTACGTTTTATGGAGCGCGCCCGTACAGAATGGTTACGTAGCATTGGTTTTGAACATGAAACTTTGATTAATGAACATGGTGTTCTATTTGCTGTAAGAAGTGTGACAATAGATTATAAAAAGTCTGCTCGTCTGGATGACCTGATAAGTATTACATCACAGTTAATCAGTAATCGTGGTGCCAGCATTAATTTTAGACAGTTAATTAAAAATGAAACGGACGAATTACTCGCACAGGCAGAAGTTAAAGTCGCCTGTTTGAATGCAATAACAATGAAAGCATCACCGATGCCTAAAGAATTACTCTTGGAGCTCTCAAATGACCACTGATCATTCAATTATCGATCTCATTCTTAACGCCAGCATTTTGGTGCAACTTGTAATGCTAACTTTGGCATTAGCATCTATAGTTTCCTGGTCGATGATCATTAATAAACGTGTTGTATTAAAACGTGCAAAAAAAGATGCTGATGTTTTTGAAACTAAGTTCTGGTCAGTTGATGATCTTAGTCCGCTATACAAACAAATTACCGGTAAGCGTTATGTGCCTAGCGGCATGGAAAAAATATTCGAGGTCGGTTTTAAAGAATTCGTACGTTTAAGTAAGCAACAAAACATCGATCCCAAAGCAGTACTAGATGGTTGTCAACGTTCTATGCGTATTGCTTTGAATAAAGAAATGGATCATCTGGAAACAAGCCTGTCTTTTCTGGCAACGGTAGGATCTACCAGCCCCTATGTTGGTTTGTTCGGTACAGTATGGGGAATTATGAATAGTTTTCAGGCTTTGGGTGCGGTACAGCAAGCCACTATCTCTATGGTTGCACCCGGTATTAGTGAAGCTTTGATTGCAACAGCGATGGGTTTATTTGCAGCCATACCAGCGGTTGTTGCCTACAACCGTTTTTCCTATGAATCTGAACGCTTGATTAATCGTTATGATAATTTCACCGAAGAGTTTGCGTCGATATTACATAGACACGCACACTTGTAATATAGAACCTAAAACCTAACTAAAAGAATGAGACAACGCATACGTAAAAAACCGATGTCTGAAATCAATGTCGTTCCGTACATTGATGTGATGCTGGTGTTGTTGATTATTTTTATGATGACGGCACCGTTATTGAATCAAGGGATTGAAATTGATTTACCTCAAACATCTTCTGAACCATTACCACCGAATGAAAAAGAGCCGGTCATTGTAAGTGTTGACAAGGATGGAAATTATTTTATTAATTATGGTGATAACCAGGATAAACCTGTCTCTACCGAAGAATTGTTAAAGCGCGTTAATGGTCTACTAAAGTATCAACCGAATATACCCATATTAATTGGCGGTGATGCTAATGTAGCCTATGGCAAAGTTATCGAGGCGATGTCTTTGCTGCAACAAGCCGGCGCACCTTCTATCGGCATGATGACCGAGCCGCCGACAAAATAAATATATGCGCAATAACTGGTTGCTGAGTTCCGGGTCATTTTTATTATCAATTATTCTCCATGTTATTTTGGGAATAGTACTGGCATTTAGTTTTAAATTTACATCGGAGCCAACACCACCGCCGATACCTGATATTCCTATTATTCAGGCGACTGTTATTGATAAAAAGGAAGTAGACAAAGAACTCAAACGTATAAAAGAAAAGAAACAAAAGAAGATAGATGATGAATTAAAACGTAAAAAAGATCTTGAGAAGAAAAAGCAAAAGAAACGCGATGATATAAAAAAGAAAAAAGCAGCGGCAAAGAAAAAGATTGAAGATGAAAAAATACGTTTAAAGAAACTAGAACAAGAAAAGAAAGAAAAAAAGGAACTTGAGAAGAAGAAGAAACTCGAAGAAGAGGAAAAGAAGAAACGCGACGCTGAAAATAAAAAGAAAGACGAACAGCAAAAAATATTAGATGAAGAAAAACGCAAGGCAAAAGAAGAAGCTGATCGACTAGTACGAGAAAAGGCAATAAATGATGCTATACAACAAGAAATAGATGATGAAATTGAGGCCGTAAAAAAGGCTGAACAGCTAAAACGTGATTTTTCAATAATAGCGAGATTTCAACAACGAATAAGAAGACAACTTGAGAGTAAATTTAATAAGATCGGACTAGATCCAGGTTTGTCCTGCGTAATCCTGATCCGAATGATTGAAGGTGGTAAAGTAGTCGAAACATCAATAGCAAAATCCAGTGGTAATGCATTGTTTGATCAACGTGCTGAAAACGCAGTATATTTGGCATCACCACTACCCGTGCCAGAAGAAATAAGAGTATTTGAAAAGATGCGTAGTATTAGATTCACATTTGAACCTTAAGATAGAATTTAGGATAAAACATCGATTATGAAAGTCTTATTTAAAATTATTATTTGTAGTTTGTTACTAGTCTCGTTACAAGCGCAGGCAGTACTCGACATAAAAATAACTCAGGGCATAGAACAAGCCTTACCAGTTGCCATCGTCCCATTTGCCTGGATGCAAGCTGGTAAAGTCGCTCCGCTCGATTTAACCGAGATCATTAGCAATGATCTAGAACGTAGTGGTCACTTTGATGTCATGGATCAGCAAGATTTACCTCAGCAGCCTAGTGAATTTGATAATATTAATTTTGGTGACTGGCGTAAGTTGGGGATGGAAAATATTCTGATTGGTAAGCTAAACCTTACTGATTCTGGCGATTATAAAGTCACTTTTAAATTAGTTGATGTGTATCGAGGTATAGAAATCGCCAGCTTGGGAAAAATCGTGAAACCTAATCATCTTCGTCGAGTTGCCCATCAAATCAGTGACCTCATTTTCAATAAACTCACCGGCATACCCGGTGCATTTGATACACGCGTAGCCTATATAACGGTTAAGAAGAATAAAAATAAAACCATTCATACCCTTAATATAGCGGATGCCGATGGCCACAATATAAAACGCTTACTGGAATCTCCAGAACCATTACTATCGCCATCCTGGTCGCCCGATGGCAGAAAAATAGCTTACGTTTCTTTTGAAAACAAAAACTCGGCTATTTATATTCAAAATGTAATAACCGGTCATCGAAAGCGGGTTTCTGCATTTGAAGGCATTAACAGTTCGCCATCCTGGTCACCCGATGGTACTAAACTGGCAATGACCCTATCTAAAGACGGTAACACTGAAATTTATATATTAGACCTGAATAATAATTCATTGAAACGTATTACCCGTCACGGCGGTATTGACACCGAACCAAACTGGTCACCCGATGGTTCTAAGTTAGCATTTACTTCCGATCGTAGCGGCGGCCCACAAATTTATGAAATTAATGTTGCAGGCGGCAAACCCAAACGTATTAGTTTCGAAGGAAAGTATAATGCGCGCCCTGTGTATTCTCCAGATGGGAAAGTCATTACTCTGATACATGCTCAATCTGGTTCTTACCGAATTGCCACGCTCGACCTTGGGAATGGCTATATCAATGTATTAACCGATTCACGACTGGATGAATCCCCCAGTTTTGCCCCTAATGGCGGCATGATTATTTATGCGACTACAGGTGTCCGCGGTGGCCAACTCGCTGCTGTTTCGGCTGATGGACGTATTCATCAACGCCTTGGTATTCAGGAAGGCGGGGTTCGTGAACCTGTATGGGGACCTTTTTTAAAATAAGCCGCTTTATAAGGCTGGCTTTAGAATGTTATGCTGTTTAAATAGCAGCACGATTTAGATGCTGATAAGGAGAAAATATATGTCGATCCGTTTATTATTGATTTTGAGTTTATCCAGCTTACTTTTTGGCTGTGGTATGAATCCCTTTGCCAAGGACGAGCCTGTTGCTGTTGAGGAACAAAGCCAACAAACAACGTCTACTCCCGTTGAAATGAATAACGATAATTCTAATGCTCAGGCTTATGGCACTGATGACAGCTCAACATCGGCCTTTAGTCCGCTTGACGATCCGCAAAGCGCCTTGTCTATTCGCGTTATTTATTTCGAATACAATAGCAACGAAATAAGCTCTGAATATCGATCTGCAATAGAAGCACATTCAGCTTATCTCAGCCAAAATATAACAACGTCAATAACCCTTGAAGGACATGCAGATGAACGTGGCTCACGTGAATACAATTTGGCGTTAGGTGAAAGTCGTGCAAAAGCGGTTAAAAAGCAAATGTTGTTACTTGGCGCATCATCAAGCCAAATAAGATTGGTGAGTTACGGTGAAGAAAGACCTTCTGATGATGGACATGATGAGTCTTCATGGCAACAAAACCGACGTGTTGAGATCTTATATTAATAATTATTTAGTGATTTTTAAGTATGCGAATTTTTATTTGTTTAATTAGTTTTTTATTTCTTAATGCTGCCCTAGTAGAAACTACTCTGGCAGAAGAGACCCCGGTAGAGGATAGAACAGCAGAAATAACAAAAGACAGCGCAGCAACACCTGCTATTCAACCCATAACGCAAGATATGAATGCGCGTCTTGAAAAAGTAGAAAGAATAGTCAATAACAGTGCGTTACTCGATATGCTTGAATTACTGGAATCGCTAAAATTAGAAATAACGACGTTACGCGGTGAAGTTGAAGTTCAAACGCATACCATTGACCAACTTAAACAAAAACAACGTGATTTATATACTGATGTAGATAATCGTATACAACGTATCGAGTCAAACTCCTCAGCTAATGATACGACGACAGATTCAATAGCTGACGAAGAAGCTATGGCAAATGTTAATGTCGATGAAGATGCAGATGCAGAGCCTGTTGATCCGCTAAAAGCAGAGGCCGTTTACCAAAAAGCATTTAAGCTACTTAAAGAAGCGCAATACGATCAAGCACTCGTTGCTTTTAAAAAATTCTTAAAAGATTATCCGGACAGTCCTTTCTCTGATAACGCGCAGTATTGGTTAGGTGAAGCCAACTACGTTACGCAGAATTATGAATTAGCGATCAATGAATACCAGGCATTATTAAACACGTTTCCAGATAGCAAGAAAGTATCTCATGCTTTATTAAAAATTGGATATAGCTATGCAGAACTTGGCAATGCTGCTGATGCCACGAAAACCTTAAATGAAGTTAAACTTCAATATCCGGGCACAACAGCGGCACGTTTGGCTGACGAGCGCTTGAGAAAGATAGGCTCCGAAGAAGAAACCAATACCTAAAATGCTACCCCGCGCTCAAGCTGACTCGCCCGCGCAAAAACAAGCTTCAGAGTTAAGCATCAATGAAATCTTTTTTTCCATCCAAGGTGAATCAACAAAGGTTGGTTTGCCAACAATATTCATACGTTTGAGCGGTTGCCCACTACGCTGCCAATATTGTGATACCGCATATGCATTTCATAAGGGTGACAAAATATCGATTAACAATATCATTGAAAGCATCAGTCAATATCAAACGAAACACGTTACTGTTACCGGTGGCGAACCTTTGGCACAACGCGCATGTCATGAACTACTTAGCCGATTATGTGATGAGAAATATCAGGTTTCATTAGAAACCAGTGGCGCTATTGATATTAGCAATGTTGATAAACGCGTGATGAAAATAGTTGATATAAAAACGCCGACCTCAGAAGAAGAAAGTAAAAACAAATATGAGAACCTGAAATATTTAAATAAAGATGATCAAATAAAATTTGTTATTTGCGATCAAACTGATTATGAATGGTCGAAACAAAAGTTAAGCGAACTAAATTTAACCGGTCATTGTGAAGTTCTTTTTTCACCGGAACACCAAACACTAAATCCGACAGATCTTGCTAACTGGATACTTGAAGATAATTTGAATGTTCGTATGCAAGTACAACTCCATAAGTATTTGTGGGGCAATGTTCCCGGTAAATAAATGAGAATTGATCTTTTTCCCGCTAACTTCGTTGTAGCGTTTTTTTCGATGCTCATTTACTATAATGTAAACTGCGCTTTTTAAAAATATCACGCCTCGTTATCAGAAAATTTCTCAAATATTCGACTTACAAATAAAATATCGTGACTAATTTTAATAAAGCCATTGTACTCGTATCCGGGGGTTTGGATTCAACCACTACATTAGCCTTAGCCAAAGACCTGGGCTTTGATTGTTATGCCTTAAGTTTTAATTATGGTCAGCGCCATATCAGCGAATTGAATGCCGCAAAGATAGTAGCCGATTCGTTTAATGTAAAAGAACATAAGACGATTAATATTGATATGGGTCAAATCGGCGGATCCGCTTTAACAGACTCAAACATCGATATCCCGGAAGTCTATGAAGAAGGTATTCCCGTCACTTACGTTCCTGCACGCAACACAATTTTCTTAAGTTATGCATTAGCCTGGGCAGAAGTGATTGATGCGAATGATATCTTTATCGGCGTCAATGCCGTGGACTACTCCGGCTACCCTGATTGTCGACCCGAATATATTAAAGCCTATGAACAGCTCGCAACACTCGCAACTAAAGCAGGCGTTGAAGGCGCTTCCTTTAAAATACACACGCCTCTGATAGAATTAACTAAAGCAGACATAATCAAAAAAGGAACCTCACTAAATGTCGACTACGCATTAACTGTCTCCTGCTATCAGGCAAATGAAGAAGGAAAAGCCTGTGGTGTTTGTGATTCTTGCCGCTTCAGAAAAGAAGGTTTTGAAGTAGCAAACCTGACTGATCCAACACGCTATAAATAGACTGTTTTAGAGTATTAAAATATAATGATACGGAAAATTTCCGTATAACAAATACCAGGGTAAAGACAGGCTTTGCTACTCAAACAAATAGTTTTGATACTATTGAATTACTACAAGCGAATGAATATATCGAAATTAAACTAAACTAAACAATATGACTGTCAAAAAATGCAACAGCATTTTTAAACCAAACATTGAACGGTCTCTGACCTAAGACTAGACTTGCTTATATATCTTGTTAATCAGCAACAACGATCATATTTCTTGAATAGGAGATAACAATGCAAAATTTAACAGCATCTCAAAAAGAAATGCTGGAAGTTTTCCAGAAGCATGTCACTGCTGAACTTGAAGGTGATATCGAAACCACGATGGCCACAATGACGGATAATCCCCATCTGATCAACGCACCATTGGGCATGGGCGGCGTTGGTAAGGAAAGCGTGTACAATTTTTACGCCGATCATTTGGTGGGGAAATTCTTCCCGCCTGATGTTGAAATGATAGACGTGTCGCGCACCATCGGAGAAGAGCAAATTGTCGATGAATTGGTCATTAAGTTTACGCACACCATGGTTATTGAGTGGATGTTACCTGGTGTACTACCTACTGGAAAGAGTGTTGAAGTGGCATTCGCAGTAATCGTAAAATTCGAGGATGGAAAAATTGCTCATGAGCATATTTACTGGGATCAGGCCAGTGTCTTAGTTCAGCTTGGTTTACTTGATCCTACGGGCCTGCCTGTGGGCGATGCTGAAGGTGCTCGAAAGATTCTCGATCCGAAATTACCATTACGTGAAATCTGATTGCAGAACCGGCTAATATCTAACAAGATGATACATGCCGAATTCGGTAAGTACGCCACATCTGTAAATAAGCAGATAGACACTACAAGAAACTAAAGGTTTGAAGTCACCATGCACAGTTTTGATCTGCTTCAGCAGATAATTAGTAGAGGAAATAAAATGTATACAAATGAAAAACTAGAAGAAATTAAACTATTAGATCAATTTGATCTTGGCTCTACTTCAAGCGGCCTGAAGATTCACACTCATGAAGCATCGGAAGAAACAATTGCTGCTGCTGCGCGTTTGTTTGAGAAGGGTTTAACGAATCATGTTGATGGCGGTTATCTTACTGATCGCGGTATAGAAGCAGCGAATCACGCACAGAGTTTGATGAGATTGTTATCTGACTAATAAGTTAGACTAAAAATATCTCGTGTCTAGAAAGAATAAACTTTTAGCCGAGAAAACCAATAATGATACTCGGGTCGGCTTGCTTGAATTTGTTAAAGATGGCGTCACTCTTTACGAAGTCATCTCCCACCCGCTCCCTTTTGATCACACTATTCAACCTTCGTTATTTATTACCAAGAATAAACAGAACGCTTTAAATAAATTCGAGGAATAGTGTGCTGATATATAATAACAATTGCTATTAACTAATTTAGTTAATTAAGAACTTTCCATTTTCTATTCGATACTGTCAGACCAGCAATGCTTTGGGTTTCCAGTAAGCGGATGTAATTGAAGTAACGTGTGCGTATCTCGCGAACGTATACCACAGTTTGACCACAACGACAATAACGTACCTTCGCACCATTTTTGTAATACGGTTTTGCCAAGTCCAGCATTGCTAACTCGACATTATCGAACCATTTGTTTTTATCCAGGCCCTGTTCTTCCGCTAAAGCGCGTGCACGTTTAACTCGCCCATAACCGGCATTGTAGGAAGCTAGCGTAAACCACATACGATCTTGCAGTAATAATGCATCTTCAAACTTGCCCCTTAAATAATTTAAATAACGCACACCGGCATAAATACTACTCTCGGCATTATTGCTATCTTTAATACCCATGAGTTTTGCTGTCGCCGGAATTAACTGCATCAATCCTTTTGCGCCTGCATAGGAAGATGCTTTTGGATCGAACTGACTTTCCTGAAACATCAACGCAGTTATTAAGCGCCAATCAAAACCATATTTGTCTGCATAGTGTTGCGTGACATCATCATAGGGAGAAAGTGAACTGATGCGGGTTAGACTTTCTCTGTTTTCATTTATTTGCTCTTGTTCAAAATACCGAGCATGCATGACATTGTAATTCGTGCCTCGGTATTCTTTTTCGATAAACGTATTTAAAGCTTTGTTTAATTGTTTGTCATTGCTTCTCACTACCCAACGATGAGGCAGTGGCTCGGATAAAACAAATTGAGATTTTAGACCAACATCTTTTGTATACGCGGAATTTATTTGATGATTGCCGACAACAGATAAGTCGTACATACCTAATGCCACCATTAATAATATACCTTCGGTATTAACGCCGGCATCGGCTTTTACTAACTGGAAACCTAGGCCTTGTTGTTGTAGTTGCTGCATGTAATCCCAATAAGGACTGTCGTTTGCCAGAGTAATTCTGCGCCCGCTTAAATCACGAATATCGATAATGCTATTACTACTGTCACGACCAACAATAACTGGGCTGGCATAATGATAAGGTGAGGTGTACTGAATTGATTGATCGATATTAATCAAGCTGCCCGGTAACGACGCAGCGATAACATCACCCTTTCCTTCTTTCAGCAAAGTAAACATTTCTTCCGGTGAATTTGCCAGAACCACATCAAGACGTAATCTGTGTTTTGATGCAAATTCACTTAATAATTCATATTCAAAACCACGTAACTTGCCTTTATGAAGATAATAATGAGACGGGTTTGCACTAGTAATGATTCGTAAAACACCTCGGTCTTTTATGGATGAAAAATCTTCAAAATATTTACTGACAACATCATGCGTTAGATATTGCTGATTTAAATATTGATTTAAGGTTTTATGTAAGTCTCCCGCGTCTGCTCTTACTGCCCAGGCCATATTTCTTTTATTTGATAGGCTGAAGTTTGCTTGTAGATCAGAGTCCGTAGGTAAATAAGCATCAAGAAAAAGACTATCGGCTACCGCTAGATCGTATTCACCGGTTTTTACTCGCTGCATCACGTCTTGATATGAAAGCCTTGCTGGTATTTCCTGTAGAGCGAATCCCGCTTGCGAATTTTTTAATGCGAGTAAATCATTCCATACGGGTGATGATTTGTATGCAGCGACTTGTCTACCTGTAAGGTCATCGACATCGCGTAGGCGTGTGTGGTCTGCTCGGCCAACTATTTTATAAGCGGCGTTAGTCCAGGAATGAGTAAAATTAATTTGGCCTTTAATACTCGCAGATAAACTTTGATCCTGTGCAAGAATAATATCGCCACGTCCCTTTATTAATTCTGGCAATAATTCCCAATCGTTATCGACATAAACCCAGTACAAGTCCAGATCATTGATATGCGCGAACTCTTGAATTAATTGTCGTTCGGTTTGGCTAATAGTGCAGGTATTCGCTTTTCGATGCAGTAACACGCGTAAAGAACCACGCTGATTAATAGCCTTCAGGTCATGAAGATTTTCTAATGAAGAGGCAACAGTCGAAACATCGGTTAATTCAGAAACAACTTCCGGAGCCTGACAATAATCAACATCCTTACTCTTACCTTTCGCCTGCACAGAAACAGGCGCGATAAGCGCAAGAAGCATAAATTTTAGAATTAAATGAATATTTTTCATATTGGATTGCAAACAGACAGACACGAACACTGAAACGTGCGCGTATTATAAACTTTTCAACGCTATTATTCTATATATAGTGGTTATTAGTATTAGTAACTACAAGATGTAGGATTCAATCCTTGAGAGCAACGTACGATATCATGCTCAACATTATGTCGCTAGAGTAACGACAAATGATCTCATTATTAATTTAGCCCGATGGATTCAGATCACGGAGAAGGAAACTGTTTGTTAGTGTTTACTCTTAAGATTATCAATGCTGCTATTAATTTCTTCTAAGCGCTGCGGCGTACCGACATCTGTCCACGAACCCTTGAAATGCTGCCCCGTTAAGCTATTAGCTTGAGCAGAGGCTCTTAATAATGGTGCTAAAGCAGCTCGACCTGGACTGCAATTTTTAAAAAAACGCGGATGAAAGAGCGAAATACCACTATAGGTCAACTTTTCATCACCTTCATTTAAAACTCGACCGTCTTCTAAAGCAAAATCACCTTGTAAATTATGCGACGGATTATTAACTAGAACTAAATGGGCATCTGAATCCAATTGACTAGGTAAAGCTTTGTAAGCAAAATCAGTATAAATGTCGGCATTTGTCACTATGAAGTGGCTATCTCCTAATAAGGGCAATGCTTTAATAATGCCGCCAGCGGTTTCTAGTATGTCGTCGCCTTCGTCCGAATAAACAATCTGAACACTAAAAGAATCGCCCGCACCCAACTCATATTGAAGCTGATCACCCAAATGACCGGTATTAATTACTATGTTTTCAATACCCGCAGATTTCAGCGCTTCAATTTGATACACAATCAGTGCTTTGCCAGCAATCTCTAATAAAGGTTTGGGTTTCTTATCCGTAAACGGGCGCATTCTTTCGCCACGCCCAGCCGCAAGAATCATGGCATGCATTAACTGACGGCCTCAAACTTTGGTAAAACGGATGCTTCTATTAATAAACATAGCGCTGCCAACTCCGAGTAATCCTGTTTTAAATCGACGATATAGGAAAGTGTACGCGTGATATCGTTTAAATAACCGTGCTTACCATCGCGATGAGATAAACGCGCAAAAATTCCGCTGGCCTTGAGGTGACGTTGCACTCCCATTAAATCAAACCAACGCTGAAATTTTTGGCGATTAATTTCCGCCCCTTTTTCTGCTTGTTGCTGAAGATATAAATCGACCCATTTATCAATCTCATCTTTAGACCATTTTATATAACAATCTTTTAATAAGGACACCAGGTCATAAGTAATAGGGCCATGTACCGCATCTTGATAGTCAATCACGCCCGGATTATTGTCTGCTGTTATCATCAGGTTTCTTGAGTGAAAGTCCCTATGTACAAAGCTTTGCGGCTGTTCCAATGCATTTTCTACAAGCAGATCAAATAAAGCAGCTATCGATTTATTTTGTGCATCACTAAGTTCTAGCTCTAGATGTTTGCCTAACAACCATTCGCTAAATAACTGCATTTCACGACGCAATAAAGCTTCATCATAGAGAGGCAAGTCATTTACATCAGCAGATGATTGCATACGAACCAAAGCCTTTATTGCATCGGAATAAAGTTGGTTGGCGGTATTTGCATCAAGTTTATTCAGATATAAATCGTTGCCAAAATCATCCAGTAGCAAGAAACCTTGTTTCAGATCCATCTGGTGAATCGTTGGTGCATTCACATCGCTAGCTAGCAAGATTGTAGTTACCTGCACAAATGGCGCGCAATCTTCCTGTGGGGGCGGCGCATCCATGACGATAAAAGTGTTGTTATCAATAAACAGACGATAATAAGAGCGAAAGCTGGCATCTTCCGAAGCAGGTTTTAATTTATAGTCACTACTATCAAGGACTTCATTTAACCAGTGTTTTAAAGATTTGAGACGTTCGGACATAAGCGCTATTTAATTAATTGTGCTGTATTTCTAATTATCATAAGGCAACAGTCTATGTTTTTTTCGTTTTCAGGTAAAAACTTAGGCGACGATTAATTTCTCAGAATCCGCATATTCTGGCATCATCTCATTGAGGAATCTCTGATTAAGTCATGAATCGATATCTTGCGATTAAAATATCCTGTTTCTGCGTTGTAAAACTTCGCAATAGCCCTGCTATTACGCGCGTTTCACGCCTTGAACCAGAATATTGTAACCAGCAATCTATTCGACCCAGACTTAATCAAGGACTCCTAAAATTTCTTAAGGAGAATTTCTGTTAGATGCTGGTTTCATGTTTATTTGTATTAATTGGCTTCGGCTTACTTATTTATGGCGCTGATATTTTTGTTGATGGCGCTGCTAACATTGCTCGCCAATTGAGAATGCCACCATTAATTATTGGTTTAACCATTGTTGGGTTTGCCACTTCCGCACCTGAAATCATTGTTGGTACGGTCTCTGCCTGGCAAGGCAAAACTGCGATTGCCATTGGTAATGCGCTTGGATCAAATATCACTAACATAGGACTGGTTCTCGGCTTGAGCATTCTAGTTTTTCCTATCACCCTCGCATCAGAAACGATTAAAAAAGAATACGGCCTCATGTGTGTAGCCATCATGATTGGCTTGGCAGTAATGATAGACGGCCAATTAACTCGAGGTGATGCCACAATACTACTCATTTCTCTCGTTGTATCCATAGCCTGGATCGTCTGGATTGCAAAACAAAGCTCAGCAAGCGATCCCATTGTAAGTGAATTTGTTCAAGAGTTTGGTGACAAACAAAGCAAACCCGATTCATTAACAAAGGCTTTTGTAAAATTATTATTCGGTCTTATCGTATTATTACTCGGTGCCGACTTGCTCGTTCGAGGGGCTGTATCTATTGCTGAATTTTATGGTGTTCCCGACCTCATCATAGGCTTAACTATTGTTGCTATAGGCACTAGCCTGCCTGAATTGGCAGCCTCAATTATCAGTTTAAAGAAAGGTGAAGCTGATATTGCTATTGGCAATGTTATCGGCTCTAACATGTTTAATATGTTCGCCGTATTAGGTATTCCAACGTTAATAAAACCCGATTATTTCCCTGAGGAGGTTTTAACTCGAGACTTTCCGACAATGATCAGCTTAACTTTATTGTTTGGCGCTATGGTATTCGTCTCAAGCAAGGGTAAACTGATACGACCTGAAGGAGCGGTCTTATTGTTTTGTTTTGTTGCATATCAATGCCTGCTGTTTTCACAAAATATAGCGCTGACATAATAATAAATCATGAGTGAAATAAGCCCCGACAAACTTAAAACCCTTGAACTTATAACTTTGGGAAAAGCGGTTATAGAAACCGAACAATCCGCGCTCGCCGCGCTAATTGATCGTATCGATGAAAGGTTTGTTGCCGCATGCAACACCATACTGCAATGTGATGGACGAGTTATCGTTATAGGAATGGGCAAATCCGGCCATATTGGCAACAAAATCGCCGCCACATTAGCCAGTACTGGCACACCTGCTTTTTTTGTTCATCCCGGTGAAGCCAGTCATGGTGATTCCGGCATGATCACCAGCAAAGATACTGTCATGCTCTTATCTAATTCAGGCGAAACCGATGAAGTCGTTGCTTTATTGCCTGTTATCAAAAGACTCGATATACCAATGATTGCGTTAACAGGTAATCCGGAATCTACTTTGGCAAAAGCAGCAACTGTCGATATTGATGTCAGCGTTAAGAAAGAAGCATGTCCTTTAGGTCTGGCACCAACAGCAAGCACAACAGCAACATTGGCGATGGGCGATGCCATAGCCATAGCTTTGCTTGAAGCACGTGGTTTTAATGAAGATGATTTTGCACGATCACACCCTGGCGGTACATTAGGCCGACGATTGTTATTACATGTCAGCGAAATTATGCATACCGGCGACGGCATTCCAAAAGTTCCCAAAGATGCCTTACTCAGTGAAGCATTAATTGAAATGTCGCAAAAAGGTTTAGGCATAACAACCGTCGTTGATGATGACGAAAATGTGTTGGGTATTTTTACTGATGGTGATTTACGCCGAGCACTCGATTCACAACATATTGATGTAAAAACCTGTCATGTTAAAGATGTCATGACTGTCGACGGCAAAAATATTACGGCTGATTCGCTAGCTGCTTCAGCACTAGCATTAATGGAGTCTCATAGCATTAATGCTCTGGTTGTTGTAGATGATAACGATAAGTTAACAGGAATATTAAACATGCATGATCTATTAAGAGCTCGCGTTGTTTAATGGATAGAAAAGCACTCATAGAGAAAGCCGCCAAGATTAAACTTGCTGTATTTGATGTTGATGGCGTATTAACTGACGGCAGACTTATTCTTGGCGAAAGCGGTAACGAATATAAATCATTTCATGCGCGAGATGGGCATGGTCTGGTGATGTTATTGGAGTCCGGCTGTAACATTGCTGTTATTACTGCACGTTCATCAAAAATTGTCGCTGAACGAATGGCTTCCCTTGGTATCAAATATGTTTATCAAGGCGAAAAAGACAAGGGCGGAAGATTAATGACACTAATTGAAGAATTAGGTCTAGAACGCGAACAGGTAGCTTATGTTGGCGATGATGTTATTGATTTACCGGCGATGATTAAAGTTGGTTTGCCCATTGCCGTTGCCGATGCCCGACCTGAAGTAAAACAACATGCCGACTGGACAACGGAAGACTCAGGAGGCCAGGGCGCAGTTCGAGAAGTGTGTGAATTAATCATGAAAGCTCAAGGTAAATTTGACGCTCGAATCGAAGCTTACCTGTCTTGAGTAAACGTTAATATAAATGTTCACAGGCAGATGGAAACTGGCTCTGTTACTGGCCATTATCGCCAGTGTGAGTTATTGGGTATTGGATAAGTTGAACGAGGACGGTGTTTCGCAACTAAGTAAACTGGCACATTATCCGGATTACTATATGGAAAACTTTACCACCTTAACAATGAATCAGGACGGCACGCCAAAGAATCGTTTGAATGCGACGTATATAGCGCACTATCCGGATGACAATACCTCCGAATTACATGAACCGCAGCTTGAGATTTTTCGCCAGGATAAACCGCCCATTATTGTTAAATCTGATAAAGGCTGGATTACATCAAATAATGACGTGATTCTATTAAGCGGTAATGTTTATCTGCATCAAAATGATGCTGATGGCAATCCCAAGCTAGAATTAATAACTGAAGACGCGCGTATTTTGGTAGGTGAAAAATACGCAGAAACCGATAAAGCGACGACACTGATCAGTAAAAAGTCGATCACCACTGCAATTGGCATGCGCGCTTATCTACAAGAACAACGAATGGAGTTTCTCAACAATGTACAGACAACTATCGAAGCACGTGATCCAGCTAAAAACCCTTAAAAACATGTTAAAACTAATCTCGACGGCCATTCTGCTATTAATGATGAACGGTACTTTTGCTTTATCGACGGATAAACAGAAGGATATCGAAATTGAAGCCGACTCTGCAGAAATGGACGATATTAAAGGCGTGACTATCTATAAAGGCAGAGTCGTAGTCAATCAGGGCAGTATTCGTATGACCGGTCATACGATGACGGTACATTTTGATGAAGGTGGTGATATGGAGTTGGTTATTATGCAGGGCAATCCTGCAACCTATCGTCAGCTACCAGATAATAGTAAAGTATATGATGAAGCCGAAGCTCGGCAAATGGAGTACTATTCCTTAAAGGATTTCGTTATCTTGATTGATAATGCTTTAGTCACGCAGGAAGGCTTAAAATTTAGTGGTAGTCGAATTGAATACGATACCGTACTTAGTAAGGTAAAAGCGAAAGGTTCGACTAAAACGGTCACGACCAAAGACGGCAAGACCCAAAAGAAACAAGATGGTCGCGTGAAAATAACAATAAAAAAGAAAAAACAATAACAGGAAAGAAATAAGTTTGTCTTTAATCAGCGTTAAAGTTTACGTTTAAAACTGTTCATTGCTGTCATTGGCTAATTATTCAGACATATCGCTATGAGCATTTTATCTGTACGTCATCTCTCAAAATCTTATCGATCCAGAAAGGTCGTCTCGGATGTCAGCCTGACTATCCAAAGTGGAGAAACGATTGGTTTACTTGGACCGAATGGTGCCGGGAAAACAACCAGTTTTTATATGATAGTCGGTCTGGTGGCATCAGATGACGGCACTATACATCTGAACAATCGCGAAATTAGTCGTTTATCGATGGATGAACGTTCACACTTGGGTTTAGGCTATTTGCCTCAAGAAGCATCCGTGTTCAGAAAATTGACAGTAGAAGAAAATATAATGGCTATACTGGAAACACGTTTGCCAGATAAGCCTGAAAAAGCGAAGCGACGTCTGGAATTATTATTACAAGAATTTCATATTTCTCACCTCAGAGACAACCTCGGAATGAGTCTCTCTGGTGGAGAACGCCGCCGTTTAGAAATCGCCCGGGCATTAGCCTCTGAACCACGTTTTTTATTGCTAGACGAGCCTTTTGCAGGCATAGACCCTATTTCAATCAATGATATACAGCGCTTAATCCGTCGCCTCAGTGAACACGGAATAGGCATATTAATTACCGATCATAATGTTCGCGAGACCTTAGGAATCTGCGATCGTGCCTATATAGTTAATGATGGCCGGATTCTTGCTGAAGGATCCCCAGAGCAGATACTTAATAACGAACAAGTTCGAGAAGTTTACCTAGGAAAGGAGTTTTCGCTATAAACTTATTTAACTTTATAGCGACTTCAAACATAGGAATTATAAGTTACACTTAATAATATGAAAGCATCTTTACAGTTAAGGATTGGCCAAAGTTTAACCATGACCCCTCAACTTCAACAGGCCATACGCCTGTTGCAGTTATCCAGTATTGAACTACAAGCCGAAGTTCAAGATGCCTTGGAATCCAATATGATGCTGGAGGTCGACGAAGGTGAGGCTGGACAAAATGCATCATCCGAAGAAAACCCGGGTAAAACTGAAGAAGTAAAGGCAGAATCTTCCGAACAACCTGAACCTTCCGATCAAGTTCCTGAAATGAATCAGGAAACTATACCCGATGAGCTCCCGGTTGATAGTGGCTGGGATGATGTTTATGACAGCACCCCTAGTTTTACAAAAACCAGCAGTGGCGATAATAATTATGATGGTTTTGAGAATCAGGATACCAGCGAGAAAACACTACGCGAACATATTAAATGGCAACTTAATCTGACACCAGCATCAGATGCCGACAAAGTCATAGCTATGACGATAGTCGACTCGTTGGATGATGATGGCTACTTAACTGAATCATTGGAAGATATTCTGGCAACGATAGGCGACGATTTGGCAGAAGAGGAAGTTGGGATTGAAGAGGTTGAAGCGGTACTAAGAATGATTCAATCGATGGACCCTGTCGGCGTTGCTTCGAGAGACATCAAAGAATGTCTCAGTTTACAATTAAACCACTGTGAGCCGGATACACATCGGCTGGAAGAAGCAAAAAAATTGGTTGCTAATTATCTGGATCTACTCGCCGGCCATGACTACAACCGGCTCATGCGCAAGATGAAACTGGATAAAGCCGAGTTAACAGAAGTCGTTGCCTTAATTCAGTCCATGAATCCCAGACCCGGCAATCAAGTCAGCGATGCTCGTACTGAATACGTCATTCCTGATGTTTATGTAAAAAAAATAAAAGGCGTTTGGAAAGTTGACTTAAATACTGACTCTATTCCTAGTCTCAAAATAAATTCGGTTTACGCTAATATGATTCGTCGCGCTGACAATAGCCATGATAACAATTCTCTTAAGAACCATTTACAGGAAGCACGCTGGTTTATTAAAAGTATACGTAGTCGTAGTGAAACGTTATTGCGTGTAACCACTTGCATAGTAGAACGACAACGCCCTTTTCTCGATTATGGTGAAGAAGCTATGAAACCATTGGTGTTACATGATGTAGCTGAAACACTAGGCATGCATGAATCCACTATTTCACGCGTAACCACACGTAAATATATGCATACACCACGTGGTATTTTTGAATTAAAATATTTTTTCTCCAGCCATGTCAGCACAAGTTATGGAGGCGCTTGCTCATCAACCGCTATTCGCGCGATGATGAAAAAATTAGTCCGCGCTGAAACACCAGACAAACCATTAAGTGATAGTAAAATAGCCGCCATACTGGAAGACCAAGGAATTAATGTTGCACGAAGAACTGTAGCAAAATATAGAGAGGCCATGGCCATACCTCCTTCAAACGAACGAAAAAGGTTGGCTTAAATAATAACAACACATCTTGTAAGGGGATGATATGCAAATAAATGTAACCGGTAGACATATTGAGATTACTGACTCTTTAAAATCCTATGTAGAAAGTAAATTTGAAAAACTAGAACGACACTTCGAACACATCACCAACACCCATGTCATATTATGCGTAGAAAAAGAACGGCAAAAAGCCGAGGCAACCGTGCACGTTAATCGAGGCAATCTATTTGCCGATAACGAACAGGAAGATATGTACGCTGCAATAGATGGCTTAGTAGATAAACTTGACCGACAATTAAAAAAACATAAAGAAAAATTAACCGATCACCATCAAGCAGAAGGTAGCTTAAAAAGCCAACTTGTTGAATAAGCTCCTTTAAGTTTTTATATTATAAACCTATGAATATTTCAGATATTTTGTCACCTGACTGTGTCTTCCCAGACATGGAATGCCACAGTAAAAAAGATGCCCTGGATACTTTGGCAAAAACCATTGCGCATTCTGATAATTCAACTTCACAAACCGAGGTCTTTGATTGCTTGATCGCCCGTGAGAGATTAGGTAGCACAGGCCTCGGCAATGGTATTGCCATACCCCATGGCCGATTAAAAAACGGCCAACAAACCATCGCAGCATTTATGCAGCTTAGTACTAGCATTGATTATGATAGTGTTGATAACGCCCCTGTCGACTTACTCTTCGCTTTAATCGTGCCAGAAAACTCAACTGAAGAACACTTGAAAATATTAGCCACATTAGCCGAGATGTTTAGTAACACTGAAACGCTAAATAAACTCCGGCAATCCAGTTCTTCAGAAGAAATGTATACTATATTAACGGGCTGATCCTATGGCAGGACTAACAAACCAGTTAAGTATAGAAAACCTCTACAATATTCACCGTGATAAACTAAAGCTTGAATGGGTAGCCGGCCAACAAGGCGGTAAGCACTCCATCATTCGCGATGATGAAGTAACAACCACAGAATCGTTACACAGTCTCTCGCTAGTCGGCCATTTAAACTTGATCCATCCGCATCAGGTGCAAATCATTGGCAAAATTGAAATCCAGTTTCTTGAAGGCTTGAGAAATATTTCCATGCAGGATTCCATCACACAATTATTTAATAGCAAACCTGTTTGTATTATTGTTGCTGATGGTTGTGAAGCACCAACTCTACTGAAACGTAAAAGTGATGAATATAATACACCATTATTTTCTTCTCCGAAGAGCGGCAACAAGCTAGCAAATGTACTACATTATTTTTTAACAAATCTTTTTGCCGACATGTTAACGTTGCATGGCGTTTACATGGAAGTTACTGCGATTGGTGTTTTAATAACAGGGCCTAGTGGCATAGGAAAAAGTGAGCTTGCTCTAGAGTTAATCTCTCGAGGCCACCGTTTGATTGCGGATGATGCGCCTCTATTTTCAAAGATTGGACCGGAGATTATTAATGGCACATGCCCAAAGACCTTGCAGGATTTTCTTGAAGTCCGCGGACTCGGTATTATTAATGTGCGTGAATTATTTGGCGACAGCGCTATTAAGAAAAATAAATATCTTAAATTGATCGTGCAATTACAACCTATGGATGCGGATGAACTACTCTCTCTGGATAGACTTGAAGGTAGTTATCACACACGCAGCATTCTTGATATAGATGTACCGCAAATCACCTTGCCAGTAGCACCCGGACGTAACCTGGCTATCATGATGGAATGTGCGGCTCGCAATCATGCTTTGCGCGTTAGTGGTTATAACGCATCTGAAGTATTTGCCAGGCGACAAAAAAGGCTAATGGAATCAGGCAAAGAATAAAATGAAACAGGGACGTCGACTTATCATTGTTAGTGGTTTATCTGGAGCGGGTAAAACTGTTGTACTAAATACGCTTGAAGATCTCTCTTATTACACTATTGATAATCTTCCTCTAAGTTTGCTTAATACATTAATAGAACAGTTTTCCGATAAAGATAATGAACTCGCCAGACAAATTGGTATAGGTATTGATGCACGAAATAGTCATGATGATTTTTCATCTCTTCCTAAAATGATCGCCTCGTTACGCGAACAGAATATATCAGCCGAGTTAATTTTCATTGAAGCGAACGATGAGGTCTTAACTAAACGTTTTAGCGAAACTCGTAGAAAACATCCGCTTTCTACAGAGTCGGTTTCATTAACCGATGCGATCAAACATGAACGTGAAATTATTGGTGCGCTTGCCGAAACAGCTGACTTATGTGTTGACACCAGTCATATGCAACTACGAGAGTTACGTGAAATTGTTCGCAGGCGTGTCGACCAACGTAAAAAGGCTCGGCTATCATTACAGTTTATGTCTTTTGGATATAAAAATGGTATACCGAAAGATGCTGATTTTGTTTTTGACTTAAGATGTCTCCCCAATCCTTATTGGAAAAAAAACCTGCGCCAATATTCAGGAAAAGATAAACCGGTAATCGAATTTTTATCATCGCAAGATACGGTTGGAAAAATGCTAAATGACCTTGAGCATTTTCTAACATATTGGATTCCACAATTTGAAGCGGACAGTCGTAGTTATTTAAGTATTGCCTTTGGTTGTACTGGCGGCCATCATCGTTCAGTTTTTATCACTGAACAACTTGCAACTAAATTTAAAGACACAAACAAAATGATTATTATCAGACATAGAGATTTATAACATGGGTGTAGGTATTTTAATCATTTCACATGATGGCATAGGTGAGTCCCTATGCGATACGGCAGACCATATGGTTGAAGATAGTCCGTTAAAGGTGAAATGTCTTTCGGTAAGTCGTGAGTGCGATCCGGATAAAGTACTTGATGCCGCAAACTCATTAATTAATGAACTTGATAAAGGCAATGGCGTTTTGGTGTTAACTGATCTATTAGGATCAACACCGAGCAATATTGCGCATCGTTTAAACCAGCATAAAAATGCGAACATAAATATCATTACTGGAATTAATTTGTCGATGTTAATTCGAATTTATAATTATCCCGATTTAAATTTGACTGACATGACAACCAAAGCCTATAGCGGCGGAATAGATGGCATTACAATAGCTAACAAGTTATAACCTTTAAAAATGATGAATCAAAAAGAAATTACAATAATAAATAAATTGGGCTTGCATGCTCGTGCAGCAGCTAAATTTGTCAAAATTGCATCTGGCTTTCAAGCTGAAATAAATGTCTATGCCGGCCATAAAGAAGTTAGTGGCAAGAGCATCATGGGCATAATGATGCTGGCTGCTGGCAAAGGAACAACGATAGAAATAAAAGCCTGTGGTGCTGATGAAGATGCCGCTATGGATGCATTAGCAGCATTAATCAACGATAAGTTTGGCGAAGACGAATGACGATATCGTTACAGGGCGTTAGCGTATCTCGTGGCATTGCCATTGGCCCTGTGCATATCATTCAGCACGATCAAATTGATGTTCGTGAATACAATATAGAAAGAACTCAACTCGAAGATGAAATTTCTCGTTTTAATGATGCAATAGCTAATGCTCGCCAACAGCTGCGTGCAATACGTGATCATATTCCAAGTTCAACATCCGTAGATATATCTGCCTTCATAGATACGCACCTGTTAATGCTTGAAGACATCGCATTAACTGAAGAGCCAAAACGTATTATTAAAGAACAATTATGTAATGCTGAATGGGCACTTAAATTACAGCGTGATGCTTTAGTTAGTGTCTTTGATGAAATGGCAGATGCTTATCTCAGTACTCGAAGAGATGATGTTGATCATGTTGTAAATCGAATCTTACGACTACTGCTAAAGCAAAAACCTTTGCTACATGAAGTACCGGAAGATCATTTAAAAAATAAAATTATTATAGCCGGTGATCTGACGCCTGCTGATACAGTACTGATGCAGCATTATGGTATCGCTGCATTTGCAACAGAATTTGGTGGGCCAACATCACATACAGCCATTCTCGCTCGTAGCCTGGGCATCCCTGCTATCGTTGGTTTACATAATGCTAGACGCTTTATAAAAAACAGTGACCAGGCCATTATCGATGGCAGTACCGGCACAGTATTAATTAATCCCGATAAAAAAACTCAGCTTTTTTACGAAAAGAAACAAAAAGAAGTAAAACGTTATTACTCTTCACTGAAAAAACTTAAAAATGCCCCGACTGAATCTATCGATGGAATTACCGTTGAACTCATGGCAAATATTGAATTACCTAAAGACTTTGATACGGTAAGAAATGTTGGCGCAAAAGGAGTAGGTTTATATCGAACTGAATTTCTTTACATGAATCGTGAGTCGCCTCCTGAAGAAGAAGAACATTTTGAAACTTATATAGCGGTAATTAAAGCCTTGCGTGGTTTGCCTTTAACCATACGCACTCTTGATTTAGGCGCAGACAAACAAGTAGACGGCGCCGGCAAACAAACTGGCTCGGTTAAATCCAATCCGGCATTGGGCTTACGTGCGGTCAGATTATGTTTGCGAGAACCTGAACTCTTTAGACCGCAATTACGCGCGATGCTAAGAGCATCAGCACATGGGCCGGTACGAATCATGGTTCCAATGCTAACCAACACACAGGAAATGCAACAAGTACTGCAAATGATCGACGATTTAAAAGCCGGTCTTGATGCTGATTCAATCGCCTATGACCCCGATATACAAATTGGCGGCATGATAGAAGTACCCGCTGCCGCAATTTGCGCAGATATCTTTGCAAAAAAACTGGATTTTCTATCTATTGGAACAAATGACCTTATCCAATACACCATGGCCATTGATCGCGTTAATGATGAGGTTAACTATTTGTATGACCCCTTACATCCAGCTGTACTGCGATTAATTCAGACAACGATCAAAGCCGGCGAAAAAGCCAAAATACCTGTTGCCATGTGCGGTGAAATGGCCGGCGAAATAGAATACACCCAATTATTACTCGGTCTGGGTTTAAGAGAGTTTAGTGTTCATCCAGCATCGTTGCTGGAAGTTAAGAAAATTATTAACGATACAAATATTAGTAAATTAAGCAAATTAATGAAAAAGGTACTTAATGCCTCAAGCGGAAATGAAATAAAAGCGCTACTTCAACAAACGCAACTGAAATGAAGTAGAACTTGTTTCATGTCTCATATTTTCATACAGCTTTAGCAATGCATAGCTAGCACTGATAAACTCTCTTCCATAGATAGCAAAGATTAATTATGGACGAGAAGACAACACAACAAGATACTGAACTAGATGCCGTCGACGCCTTACATGGAGCGTTGGATCAAGGCAACCATGATCTTGCGCGCGATATCATTTCTACTCTTCACCCGTCAGAAATTGCTGATGTCATCGAAAGAATACCCGGGCGCGACCGAGATGATGTCTGGAAATTAATTGATACCGAACTTGAAGGCGAAGTTCTTTCACACATGCAAGATGCGGTAAGAACCGAATTCCTTGAACACTTACGTCCCGATGAAGTTGTCGATGCAACAAAAGGTCTCGACCCCGATGATGTCGCCGATATTTTACAGGATATGCCTGAAGATGTTGCCGACACAGTTCTTCGCTTCATGGACGATCAAAACCGCGAACGCCTGTCCTCGGTACTAACCTATCCGGAAGATACTGCTGGCGGCTTAATGAACATCGACATCGTTTCTGTACGTGCCGATGTCTCACTCGACACTGTTGCCCGCTACCTGCGCTTATTAGGCGAGATACCGACAAAGACAGATAACTTGATGGTTGTTGACCGTGACAACCATTATCTCGGCGTACTTGCATTAACTGAATTACTAGTACGAGCTCCTGAAACATCCGTCGGTGACTGGATGGAAGAAGAGTCTTATCTTTCAGTACATACACCAACGACCGAAGTTGCCAAATTATTCGAACAGCGCGATTTACTCTCAGCGGCGGTAGTCGATAACGAAAATCGTTTACTTGGTCGTATTACTATTGATGATGTCGTCGATGTTATTCAGGAAGAAGCTGAACATGTCGTTAGGAGCATGGCGGGTTTAAGTGATGACGACATGTTTTCACCTGTTATCGCCAGTACTAAACGCCGTGCCGTATGGTTAGGTATAAACTTATTAACCGCTTTACTCGCCGCCTGGGTTATCGGTCGCTTTGAAGACACCATACAAGAACTGGTCGCGCTTGCTGTACTCATGCCCGTAGTTGCCGGCATGGGAGGTATCGCTGGCAGTCAAACATTAACCATTGCCATACGTGGTATTGCATTAGGGCAAATTGTTAAAACCAATATCAAACCATTAATTCTGAAAGAACTCGCCGTCGGCATACTCAACGGCATACTCTGGTCATGCGTAGTTGGCGGCATTGTTATCGCCTGGTTTGGTAACCTTTATCTAGGATTAATCATTGGCGTCTCAATGATCATTAATTTAGTTATCGCTGCATTAGCCGGCGCAACAATACCGATGGTGTTGAAACGATATGGTATTGATCCAGCAATAGCGGGTGGTGTTATTTTAACAACGGTGACGGATGTTGTTGGATTTATGACGTTTTTGGGACTAGCAACGATCTTTCTCATTAATTAATTCAACAACAACTTTAACATTCCTATTCTTATCAGCTTTTTATTTTGTCTGAAAACCTGTCCGCTGCTCTTTCGCATCCATGCGATCGCAGCATATGTACATCCATGTACAAAACTTTCTTTGCGTGGCCAAAAAAAAGTGACTCGCTATTAAGCGAAACCGATGTCAAAAGAAATTAGAACTCCGAGATATCTCTTAAGTACAATTTCAAATGCTTCCTTTTAAACTCCCCCAAATCCCATTCCTCTTCACTCAACAAACTTCTATATTCATCCTTAACAACATACGCAAACGCTTTTTCACTTTCCATTTGATTTACAACAACATTAAGTAAACATCGTTCATATAATACGCTTTCAAAATGATCGAGCAGACTTAGTGTTTGTTCATCAAGATCTTGATAAAGCATGCCTTCAACAAAACATGCTTTATTTTCAATAATGCCCGGATAAGTTTTATCTTTGAATTTGAAACGTTGATACCCCGCTAAAGTAGCGGCAACAGATTTGAGATTACATCCTGTAACGGATTGCATGACAGAGGGGAGTTGTAACGTTCCATATGTGAATACGTTGGCACTGCTAGACACTAAAGACTTGGTTTACTAATAAATCACCAGCGAAACAGAACCCATTGAGGTACTGAAACTTTATCCAGGCGATGTCTTCTTGAAGTTAAATTTCCGTCACCATTATCGTCAACCATATAATAAGAAGGGCCAACTACTGGCGTGATCTTAACCATGTAAACAACACCATTAACGCTGTATTCTTCTATCACCGCATCATCTTTATGAATAATGGTAATGACAGGCTCAATATTTTCACCCGTTTCCAATGGATCGGGAAGTTCTGGTGGCTCAGGTACCGGCTCTAATCCACCCGGATTGGAATTACCCGCCATTATCGCGGTACTAGCGAATAGCAGTCCTAATATGATTAAAAGCCTTTTCATACGATCCATTCCTATAAACTTATTCTTATTGAGTATCGAAGCCCTACTTTACCACCTCATTCTGCATAGATGAAGCAGATCAATCTTATTATCTAATACTATGTTCAACTCCGCGCTGCCTGTCTAAAAGACTGAGATTTTTTGATGAAGCTGTCATAATTTAGCTACATAATTTCTTAGTAAACTGTAGAAACAACACCCTATGACTGATCACACAATGGTGCTGATTGACGGCTCCTATTATCTATTTCGCGCTTACCACGCTATACGAGACTTAAGTAATGCAAAAGGAGAGCCATCCGGCGCTATTTATGGTGTCATCAATATGGTGCAAAAACATCTAACCGAAGGTGGCCCCGATTACTTTGCCATAGTATTCGATGCGAAAGGCAAAACCTTTCGTAATGATATGTATAAGGAGTACAAAGCTAACCGCCCACCAATGCCGGATGATCTGGTCACACAAATTCAACCTTTGCATGATTTGATCCGAGCGCTGGGTATTCCATTGATCATGGTAGAAGGTGTTGAAGCAGATGATGTGATTGCCACCTTAGCCAGACAAGCGGCTGAAAAAAATATCAAAACGATCGTCTCAACTGGCGATAAAGATTTAGCGCAAATGGTAAATGATCGTATTCATCTAATTAATACCATGAGCAATACTTACTTTGACCGTGATGGTGTTGTAGAAAAATATGGCGTTCCACCTGAACGCATTATTGATTACCTGACACTCATGGGCGATACCGCCGATAACGTGCCGGGCGTACCTAAAGTCGGCCCGAAGACCGCAGTTAAATGGATAAACGAATATGGTTCTTTAGACGAAATCATAAGTCGTGCCGATGAAATAAAAGGCAAAGTAGGCGAAAACTTGCGTGAATTTCTACCAAAATTACCTTTAAGCAAAGAACTGGTCACGCTGAAATATGATGTCGAGCTCGATTGTGGCCCAGAAGATTTAATCATCTCTAAACCGGATAACACCACCTTAAGAAAAATATACAGTTACTGGAACTTCCGTAGTTGGCTTGCTCAGCTTGAAGAAGATGATGATTATGAAGACAACGATGAGTTCGCTAAGCAAAAAGAGGAAGATGAACCTGAGGAAATTCTTGAAGAAGAACAACAAACGATATCTGATTCGAGTTCTGATTCAACGGCCGAATATGAAACCATATTTACTAATGAACATTTAGAGCTATGGATTGCCAAACTTGAAACGGCCGATTTAATTTCTATCGATACGGAAACCACCAGCCTCGATTATATGAAAGCGGAGATCGTCGGACTTTCATTTGCAGTTTCTGAAAATAGCGCGGCTTATGTGCCGCTACAACATGATTATCCCGACGCACCAGAACAGCTTTCATTAAACGAAACTCTGGAAAAATTAAAACCAATTCTTGAAGATAAGAATAAATACAAGATCGGTCAAAACCTGAAATATGACCTAGAAGTGTTCGCTAACTATCAAATAAACCTACAGGGTATCGAACATGACACCATGCTTGCTTCTTATGTGGTCAATAGCGTTGCTAATCGACACAACATGGATGCACTGGCTTTAAACTATTTAAATATTGAAACGATCCACTATGAAGATGTCGCTGGTAAAGGCGCAAAACAGATTCCCTTTAGCCAAGTCAGCATAGAAGATGCCGCGCCTTATGCTGCCGAAGACGTCGACATCGTATTAAAACTACATCGCGTTTTATCTTCAGAGCTGAAAAAACATACGACTCTGGAGCAAGTCTACCGAACTATAGAAATGCCATTATTAAATGTGCTTGCTCGCATTGAACGCAACGGCGTCGTCATTGATTCCGATTTATTGATGCAACAAAGTCATGAGCTAAAAGCGCGCATGCAAAAAATCGAAATAGAAGCACATGATCTTGCCGGAGAGACATTCAACATCGCTTCACCAAAACAAATACAGGCTATCTTATATGAGAAAATGGACTTACCAGTACTGGCAAAAACGCCAAAAGGACAGCCTTCTACTGCAGAATCGGTACTACAGGAATTAGCCGAAGAATATAAACTGCCTAAATTGATATTGGAACATCGTAGTGTCAGCAAGCTGTGTTCAACCTATACCGATAAATTACCACTGATGATTAATCCAGATACGAACCGTGTTCATACTTCGTATCATCAGGCCGTCGCTGCAACTGGACGTCTTTCTTCATCGAATCCAAATCTACAAAATATTCCTATTCGCACAGCGGAAGGCCGAAAAATACGATTAGCATTTATTGCGCCCGAAGGCTACACCATGGTTGCCGCAGATTATTCTCAAATTGAATTACGCATCATGGCGCATCTTTCTGGGGACAAGAGTTTATTGGACGCATTTGATAAGGGTCTGGATATTCATAAAACAACTGCCGCTGAAGTTTTTGGCGTTGCTATTGATAATGTGGATAATGATCAACGTCGTGCCGCGAAAGCCATTAATTTTGGTTTAATTTATGGGATGTCCGCCTTTGGTCTAGCTAAACAACTAGGCATTGGGCGTAGCGAGGCAAAAGAGTACATCGATCTTTATTTTAGTCGCTACCCCAGTGTTAAAACCTTTATGGACGAAACCCGCGAAAAAGCAAAAGAAGATGGTTTTGTTGAAACCGTCTACCACCGACGTTTGTACTTACCAGAAATCAACGCACGCAATGCAGCTCGGCGACAATATGCAGAACGAACAGCGATCAATGCGCCGATGCAGGGAACTGCAGCTGATATTATTAAATTAGCCATGATTGATATTGATGAATGGCTACAAGAGTCCAAATTTGATGCAATAATGATCATGCAAGTGCACGATGAACTGGTTTTTGAAGTAGCAACCGAAAAACTAGATGAATTTATTAAGGAAATCGACGCGCGAATGACTAAAAACGATCATCTTAAAGTGCCGCTGGTAGTAGATATTGGACACGGACAAAACTGGGATGAAGCGCATTAATTAATAATTTAAATCTATGAAAGCTAATCCGATAATTTCGACTATAACATGTCAAATGTTGTGCTAAGATATTATCAGGATATAGATTTTTATAAGAATAAATTGGATATTACGCTTTTCACACAACTCATCGATACTCATCGAACTAAATAATCATGTTAATAATTCCAGCAATTGATATTAAAGACGGTAAATGCGTTCGCCTGGCACAAGGGCAAATGGATAAAGAAACAGTTTATGCGGATGACCCGGTCACTATGGCCGATAAATGGGTTGCCGCTGGAGCCAGACGGTTACATCTCGTCGATTTAGATGGCGCAGTTCATGGCAAACCAGCCAATGCTGAAGTCATTAACGCCATTGCTAAAGCGCATCCTGATGTGCCAATACAAGTCGGTGGCGGTATTCGTGATGAAGACACTATACAAAGCTATTTAGATATAGGCGTTTCTTTTGTCATTATTGGAACTCGTGCAGTGACAACGCCACACTTTGTTTCCGATGTTTGCCTCGAATTTCCTGGGCATATTATTGTCGGACTCGATGCCAAAAACGGAAAACTAGCAACCGATGGCTGGTCAAAATTATCTCACCATGATGCTGGTGATATGGCGCATCGCTTTGAAGATGATGGTGTTGCTGCAATAATTTTTACCGACATTGGACGTGATGGCATGATGAATAGTGTCAATGTCGAAGCAACAGTCGCTTTATGCCAAAACATCACCATTCCTGTTATTGCATCTGGTGGCATTACAAACCTTGATGATATCCACGCATTGTGTGATGCCGGCGAAGAAGGTATTTCTGGTGCAATTACTGGTCGCGCTATTTATGAAGGCACGCTTGATCTTGCTGAAGCACAAAAATTTGCAGACGAAGCTTGTACCTATGAGGACAAATAAATGGGGCTCGCTAAACGCATAATACCTTGCCTTGATGTTGATAATGGCCGGGTAGTTAAGGGCGTTCAATTTGTTGATATTCGCGATGCCGGTGACCCCGTCGAAATTGCTAAGCGCTATGACCTACAAGGCGCGGATGAAATAACCTTTCTTGATATTACCGCCAGTAGCGATAATCGCGAAACCATAGTACATGTCGTCGAGCAAGTTGCTGATCAGGTTTTTATTCCTCTCACTGTTGGCGGCGGCATACGTTGCATTGAGGATATTCAACGCATGCTTAAAGCCGGGGCAGATAAAATTGGAATTAACACCGCTGCCGTTAAAGATCCCGAATTTGTACGTCGTGCGTCAAAGCAATTTGGCTCGCAATGCATAGTCGTTGCTATAGACGCCAAACAAGTCAGTACGAACGACGAACCGAAACGATGGGAAGTATTCACTCACGGCGGACGCAATACCACTGGGCTTGATGTAATTGAATGGGCACAAAAAATGGCTGAATATGGTGCTGGTGAAATTTTATTAACCAGTATGGATAGAGATGGTACCCGCGATGGTTTCGATATTGATCTCACCCGCGCAGTCAGTGAAGCAGTAAACATACCGGTAATTGCTTCTGGCGGCGTTGGTAATCTGGAACATCTAGCCGATGGCGTTGTTCATGGCAAAGCCGATGCTGTTCTTGCTGCAAGCATCTTTCATTTTGGCGAACATACGGTTGCGGAAGCAAAAGCATGTATGGCCAGACGAAATATCGAAGTTCGTCTCTAAGCTAACGAATATACATGAGTGTCTGGCTAGATAAAATTAAATGGAATGATGATGGCCTAGTGCCCGTTATTATTCAGGAATCAGGCTCTGGACATGTGCTTATGCATGCCTGGATGAACCGAGAATCACTCGAATTAACCAATACAACCAGCAAAGCTACTTTTTGGTCTCGCTCGCGCCAATCACTCTGGGTCAAAGGCGAATCTTCTGGTCATTACCAAACTATTGAAAAGATACAGTTGGACTGCGATTACGACACTTTATTGATTACCGTCAAACAAGAAGGCGGCATTGCATGTCATACTGGCCGTCATCATTGCTTCTTTATGACGCTGGAAGATGAAAACTGGCAAACAAATGAAGAAATACTAAAAAATCCTGACGATATCTATAAATAACGATCTGAAATGAAACAAAACGCACTTAAATTACTCGATGAAATA
Organism: Thiotrichaceae bacterium; assembly: GCA_012960105.1. Taxonomy (GTDB): domain Bacteria; phylum Pseudomonadota; class Gammaproteobacteria; order Eutrophobiales; family Eutrophobiaceae; genus UBA7359. The sequence continues at coordinate 133,846 of DUBV01000022.1, forward strand.
CTGGAGCAGCGTAAAACTGCCAGCCCAGATGAGTCCTATACGGCTAAATTGTTTAGTGATGGCCAAGACAGCATACTTAAAAAAGTAGGCGAAGAAGCTACTGAGACGGTAATTGCTTCTAAATCCGGAGATAAAGCTGAGATAATTCACGAAATTGCCGACTTGTGGTTTCATACTATGGTTTTGCTTAAGTTTCATGATCTTGATTCTGATGACATTCTTAAAGAACTTGAGAGCCGTTTTGGCCTGTCTGGACTAGAAGAAAAGGCTAATCGTAAAAAATAATCATCGATTTCAATTCGACATTGATTATTCGGCTTGCCTGATCTGTTGAAATCGGTTCAACTAGTTAATAAATAACTATCTGGAGAAATAAATATGGGTTTTGGCGTCTCCGAATTACTAATCCTGCTACTTATTGTTGCCTTATTATTTGGCACCAAAAAACTACGCAATATGGGCGGCGATCTAGGTAGCGCAATAAAAAGTTTCCGCGGTGCGATAAAGGAAAAAGATGAAACGGAAGAATTGAGTGACTCTAGCAACGATAAACCAACGGGAGAGGTTATCGAAGGCAAAGTTGAGTCTCAAGATGAAGATTCATCAAAAAATTAAACTCTGGAAACTCCTCGAATAACACAATATGTTTGATATCGGTTTTTGGGAACTGGTCATTATGGCACTAGTGGCACTGGTTATTATTGGACCTGAACGCTTGCCCGATTTTGCCCGTGACGCAGGTCGCTGGATAAGAAAAATTCGACTGTTTATTCAAAGCGCGAAAAGAGAAGTCGAAAAAGAACTTAAGCTCGATGAATTAAACGATCTTAACGAAAGCATCGATCATGTTGATGGTCTATTGAAACAAGCACCTGATCGTATCCTTAAGGATCAAATGATTGGTAAAAACGAAAGCGATTCAACTAAGTAAGCTCTTCCATCTATGACAGATGCCAATACAGATAGCGAACAACCTTTAATTTCACATTTAATAGAATTACGACGCTGTGTTTTAAGAGTAGTTACTTGTATTTTTGTCGTGTTACTGGCGTTACTGCCTTTCGCAAATGAGATATATAGTTTTATAGCAACACCATTAATTGCAAAGTTACCTGAAGGCAGTAGCATGATCGCAACCGAAGTTATTTCGCCTTTCTTTGCGCCGTTCAAGCTAACTCTATTCTGCGCTATATTTATTACTGTGCCTTATAGTCTTTTTCAGGCCTGGTCATTTATCACGCCTGGTCTTTATACAAAAGAAAAGAAGTTGATTATTCCTTTGTTAATCAGCAGCACGCTGCTTTTTTATACCGGAATATTATTCGCTTATTATATTGTGTTTCCTGTTCTATTTGCCTTTATTGCGGCAACTGCACCCACAGGCGTACAAATAATGACGGATATAAATCATTATCTCGATTTTATACTGAAACTGTTTTTTGCTTTTGGCGTTTCTTTTGAAATACCTATTGCGACTTTTTTATTAATCCGTAGTGGATTTGTTAGTGCGGATAAACTGGGGAAAAACCGACCTTATATTATTTTGTCCGCATTTTTCATAGGCATGTTACTCACGCCGCCTGATGTAATATCTCAAATATTATTAGCAGTACCAATGTGGTTGCTCTTTGAAAGTGGTCTAATATTAGGAAAAATTTATGGCGGCAAGAAAGATACTTCTGATGAAAAGGAAGACAAAGAAGATAACGAAACTATTTAACTACTGGCACTCATAGCCCAATTATTATTTTCTTTAATTTTAAGGTTTTCTTCATATTTTTTTAACTTAGCTTCTATCTCTACACCTATCTTTATCTGCGGGTTTGAATTTTTAAATCCTTCTTTATTTTCTTTTTCGTAAATTAAATTTTTAGCTAATTCAAAAGCCTGAATAAATGATTTTGTTTGTTTCAAACCTTGCTCAAGATAAGCATCACCAAAATAAGTATATTCACCATTATGACCACAACCAAATGAATTTCGATCGGCACTGGCAGCGGTTATCAATAAAGTATACGGGCCTTCCAGAGGTGCTATGAAACCACCGGAATAACAGGCGGAAATAATGATGACACGCCATTTTATCCCTGCTGAATTCAATGCAGTATTAATAGTTGCAGCATCAATATCGTTTAGTTTGAATGGTGAAAAATTTGCCGAAATAGTGTGATCTTCGGAACCATGAGAAGTTAAAAACAAAAGCAGAATATCCTCATCTATATTCATTAATTTTGCCGTTGCTTTAATACTGTTTTTTAAATTATGTCCATTTGCTAACGGTATTGTATCAACTGTTTTTTCATTATTAATTAAAAGCAATGAACGGCCAATGGTATCAAAATGACTATTCATAATAGCTTGTGCCGATTTGACTTCATTCATAAATACATCTTCATCAGCATCTCCGGCAAAACCAATAAAAAATAAATCCGCAACACCTGCTCTGCCTTCGACTAGCTCTTCAACAGTGTCATCTAGCAATGTATTTTGTGAATAGTAAATTTTTTCAACATTAATATCATATGAGTTTTTTACATTGCTCTGTGTTGTTTTCAACGGATACCAAAGCGGCTCCGTTGGTAATAAAAACAAAGGAGCAAAATTAAACAAAGCATACAGCGAAACATAAGCAAGCGTAGGCAGTATACCTAGGTAGAAAAAACGTTTTATTAATCGAGCAACCACCAACAAGTACCAAACAGAATACGTAATAAAAACTGCCCAGTTTGATTGGTAGGGGTCAAGGTAAGATTGTTGTTCGGCTAGAGCCAATAAACAAACAGAGCCTAACCAGATAACCGGAACAATTGATAAAAGCAAAGTGATTAATTTGCCGAGATCTTGTTGTCTGGAATTTAAAACAGCAATTAAACTTAAACTGAAAAAGAACGAGAGGTAAAGCAAAGCCTGATAACTTAAGCCATAAGGGTTAAAATAATTATCAGGAGCGGCATCAAAATAATCGTAGATTAATGATAAGCTTAATGAAATGATCAACAACAAACAGATTTGCAGATAACCACCTTTAA
>DUBV01000022.1:136895-139789 GCA_012960105.1 Thiotrichaceae bacterium
GGCATAAAGAAAGCTGCGCGCGTACCAGCAATAATATTTTTAAATAACTCTATAAACGGTTTAAATAAATTCATTTATCAAAATCCGTTAGCTAAAATTAAATGAAAGCGAATAATTATGATTGCTCCCATGGTAAATCATGAAAACGCCAGCCGTTAATTGTATTACGATGGCCACTCTCATCTTTATCGCCTTCAAAGCCATCAAGTATGTTGTAGACATTTGTGTAACCCTCTTTTATCAGCATTTCAGCAGCTAATGCAGATCGGGCACCACTACGACAAAGCATAAGTAGCGGCATTCCTAAAGCTAGCTCATTTTCAGACGAATGTTGCTGTATAGCTGATTTGACATTATTTACAAAATCTTCGTCTATTCCCCAAGCTGGCGGTTCTTTAATCGGAACATGCACTGCATTTGTGGGATGGCCTACATACTCAAATTCCATGGTGCTGCGTACATCGATCAAAACAGCCTGATTTTGCTGCTCGAGTATTTCCTGAGCTTCTTTAGGGTAAATTTCTTTTATCATTGTTTTGAACACCTCTGCCCTATCAATTTATGATTCACGATCCTTATTTTACAGCATAATCCATCACGTAAACGATTACTAAACAGATTAATAAACCAATATTAATCAATAGATTAGTTAAAGACTTATTGATCGCGTTTGCATGGCGCATTAACATTGAGCTCGTTTAATAAATTATTATAGATTGGGTAAGATGAATATATGAGTATGGATGATCATGACGGTGTAATTTGGCTAGATGGTGAGTTTGTTCCCTGGAGAGAGGCGAAAGTCCATGTACTGACTCACACGCTACATTACGGAATGGGCGTTTTTGAAGGTGTACGCGCTTATAAAGCAGCAAAAGGCACCGCTATTTTCCGCCTGCAAGAACACACTGACCGATTATTCAGATCGGCACATATTCTAAATATGCCCATGCCTTTTGATAAAGAAACTATCAATAAGGCCTGTTTAGATGCCGTAAAAAACAATGAATTGGAAACCGCCTATCTGCGGCCTATGTGTTTCTATGGCTCGGAAGGAATGGGCTTAAGAGCGGATAATTTAAAAGTACATGTCATGGTTGCTGCCTGGGAATGGGGCTCCTACCTAGGTAATGAAGGCATGGAAAAAGGCATCCGAATTAAAACATCGTCATTCACGCGCCACCATGTGAATATCACCATGTGTAAGGCAAAGGCTAACGGCAATTATATGAACTCCATGATGGCTTTACAGGAAGCACTTACTGATGGTTATGATGAAGCTTTATTACTGGATAATGAAGGTTATGTAGCCGAAGGTAGTGGCGAGAACATTTTCCTGGTGCGTAATGGTGTTATGTATACGCCGGATCTTACTTCTGCGCTTGAAGGTATAACGCGCGAAACCATTATGCAATTTGCGGAAGAAAATAATATAACCGTTAAAGAAAAGCGCATAACACGCGATGAAGTATATGTTGCCGATGAAGCATTTTTTACTGGCACGGCTGCTGAAGTAACACCTATACGAGAACTTGATAACCGTCAAATTGGTGAAGGTAAACGCGGCCCGATTACTGAGAAATTACAAAAACTGTATTTTGATTGTGTAGAAGGAAAGACGAAACAACATCAAGACTGGTTAAGTTACATATAAGGAGCATAGCTCATGAATGATTCTATACAAGGCGCGGCGGAGACGTCCACTAGCAATGAAACCGTATTTAACATTAAAAAGGATCAGCTGCCTTTGCATTGCCCTTTACCTGAAATGAGTCTTTGGAATCAACACCCGCGTGTTTACCTGCCTATCGAAGATTCTGCTAAAGCAAAATGCCCTTATTGTGGCAGCGAATTTGTTCTTGAGAAATAAGCAGTAATATTACCAATACATGGCTTTTAACATTTGGCGTATTACTGACGGGAAAGCTGGCCATGACTCTCAAAGCATTGGACTATGTAACGCTATAGAGAGCTTGCAACCATGCAAACGGTTTGATATTCCTGCTGATAACTTTCTGGCTAATGGCAAGAACCTTGTATTAAAACAGTTTCCTCGCAGCAAAGATCTGTCCAGCCCAGACATTATCATTGGTGCCGGACATGGAACACACTTTCCTATGCTATGTGCAAAGCGTGCCCGAGGAGGCAAGACGATTGTTTTAATGAAACCAAGCTTGCCGCTATCATTTTTTGATTTTGCTATTATCCCTAAACACGATTCTACCGCTAGCCAAGAAAATATTATTATTACTAGCGGTGCATTGAACCCGATGCAATTTAACAATAATAAATTAGCTAACACCGGATTAATTTTACTGGGCGGGCCATCGAAACATTTTCGATGGGACAGCGACGCTATCCTTAATCAAATCAGTCATATCGTTACTCATAATACGGACATACACTGGACTGTTGCTGATTCGCCTCGTACACCGAGCAATACTTTAAACAATATAGTTGAGCTTGCTTTTGATGATATCGAAATACTAAACGTGGCTGAAACAGATAGCGAGACCCTTCAAAAATATATTTATACGTCTGAATATATTTGGGTCACCATGGATAGCGTTTCCATGATATATGAGTCCCTCTCCTCTGGCGCAGCTGTTGGTTTGCTTGAGGTAAAACAAAAAAATCAAAATCGAATAAGTAGCGCGATAAAGGCCTTAATTGACGAAAAGCAACTAACAACTTTTGAGATCTGGAATAATACTCATGAATTAATATACGCCTCATTTAAATTTAACGAGGCTGAGCGTTGTGCGTCTCTACTATTAGAAAGAGGTTTGTTAGCTTGAATAACCCTGATAATTCAACTGAAAATACAATGGCCGTTTGTCCTGTTTGCGACCATCCGGAAACTCATTATTTTGTGTCAAAAAATGATTACACGT
>DUBV01000023.1 GCA_012960105.1 Thiotrichaceae bacterium
GGTAAGCGTTGTAGCTTATTACCCATTGCAAAAGAAGCTTTTCATCATCCGGACGACCATTGTTTTCAAAATGAGCAATCGCTGCTGTGCCTAGATACAAATAACTCAAGGCATCACCGAGTCTTGCTGATACACGTTCGCGGCGTTTTAGTTGACCACCAACGATGGTTAATACCAACTCTGTTGAAAAAGCCAGGGCTGCTGATAAATGCGCCATGGTTCTTTTGTTCACACCACCTTTGGCAATACAGATATTCGTTAGACCCAGTACAAAAGCACGTGCACCACTACCTATAATATGAACAATATGACGCGCTAATGTTTCATCAAATTTATCCAGACCTTCCTCGCCTTCATTCGCGGCTAATATTTCATCCATCAAACACGGATGACAACGCATTGCACCTTGACCAAAGATGATCATGTTTCTTGTAAGTATGTTTGCACCTTCAACGGTAATAGAAATTGGCAAAGCTTGATAAATACGCATTAAATAATTTGTTGGGCCGAGCATAATGCCTTTGCCACCGTGAACATCCATAGCGTCATTAATAATATCGCGCATCATTTCTGTTAGATGATATTTAACAATGGCGGTCGCGACAGAAGGTCGCACATGTTGATCTAACATTGATAAGGTTAATTGTCGTGATGCTTCCATTAAGTAGGTCTTGCCTACGATACGTGCCAACACTTCTTCAACACCTTCAAATTTGGCAATAGGGTTGCGAAACTGTTGTCTTACTCGTGCGTAAGCCGAAGTCGTATGGCAAGCCAATTTTGCTGCCGAGACACTTAACGCAGGTAATGAAATACCACGTCCTTCGGATAAACACTCAACCAACATACGCCAACCTTTACCAGCGTATTCCGTCCCACCAATAATCCAATCAACAGGAATAAAAACATCTTTACCCCAGTTAGGTCCATTTTGGAATGGATTTGCACCGGGCATGTGACGACGTCCAATTTCTACGCCTTCGGTATCGGTTGGAATTAGAGCAAGCGTAATACCGATATCTTCTACATCACCAAGCAGATGTTCTGGATCATATAATTTAAACGCTAAGCCTAATAAGGTAGCGACCGGACCCAAGGTTATATAGCGCTTTGACCAATTAAGTTTGATCCCAAGCACATCATCTTCACCATTAAACGACTGCCGACAAACAACACCATTATCAACCATGCCCGTAGCATCGCTCCCGGCCTCAGGCGCGGTTAATGCAAAACAGGGGATGTCTTCGCCGCTAACAAGTCGCGGCAAGTAACGTGCTTTTTGTTCTTCGGTTCCATACTCCAATAATAACTGACCCGGACCGAGGGAGTTAGGAACCATGACAGTAACTGCCGCAGTAATACTTCGACTGGCTAACTTTACAACGACAGCGGAATGTCCTTGTGCCGAAAAACCCAAGCCACCATTTTCTTTAGGAATGATCATGCAGAAAAACTTTTCCTGGCGAATGTAATCCCATACTTCTTTTGGCAAATCATGTAATTGATTTGTGATCTTCCAATCATCAATCATGTTGCACAACTGATTCACTGGCCCATCGAGGAAAGTTTGTTCTTCATCAGACAACGACGGCTTATATTGTTTTAACTTTTCCCAATCCGGATGGCCGCTAAATAATTCAGCTTCCCAACCTATGCCACCGGCTTCCAATGCTTCTTGTTCAGTTGAAGACATCGACGGCACCTGACTTCTAAACCAGTTAAAAATATATTTTGTTAAAAATGTTTTTCTAAGATTATCGTTCTTTATAACAACGATAATTAATCCAACGATCAAACAGCTTACAAGTAACACAGGCAGGGCAACACGTGTAACAACGCTGATTAAAACCAACGCTAGTATTAAGCCTATAGACCATACTGAACTATTAGCATTTACATAAGCCAGTACCAAGCAGGTTATTAACAGCAATAGTCCTGCATAGATCAACTCGCCCATTTATGCTCCTCCTTGATTATTTTTTTCTGATCCGTCTTATCCGGCGACGACTCCGGCAACTGCTTTACGTATCGCATTATCAATTTGTGCGCACCAGCTTCATTTTCATACAAGATGCCATGACGATTAGAATCGACTTCGTAATAAGTTACATCTGCATTAATTAACCCGTCTTGTAAAATTTTTGAACTATCTGCAGTGATAATGGGGTCACTGGAAGACTGCATGAGTAAACAGGGACATTGAACTCTTTCTAGTTGCTTAATAACAACTTCATTCATGCGCACCAATTCATGTAAACCTCTTACCGGAATATTTCTATAATTAATCCTTGGATGCTCTGGATTATTAGATCGATAAGGCATGATGCCTTCAAACGAGGGTGCCCAACGCACAAGGCGTGACACACCATGTAGTAAAGGCACAAATATCATGTTCTTATTTTTAAACTTAACTGGTGGATTAACAACTACAGTGGCCGCGAGTTTGTGCGGACGTTCAGAAGCAAAAATTAATGACAACACACCACCGGTAGAAAAACCCACAAGAATAATTTTATCGACATGAGCTGCCAATATTTCATAGCCATGTTCAATAGCACGCAACCAGTCTTCCCAACTGCGTTCACGTAAATCTACCGGCGAGGTTCCATGACCGGGTAAGCGCACGCCATAGACAGGATAACCATCTGCAAGGAATTTATCCGAAAGCGATTTCATTTCTGCTGGTGACGCCAGAAAACCATGAACCAGAACAATACCTATGTTGCGTTGTTCTTCCTTAGGCACATCAAAAAATGGCCGGCCACTTTCCGTTGCAGTTTCGTGTCTATTGATATCATCAAAGCGACGTTTATTGTAGTGATGATGATTCCAATCATAACGCCGCAATTCATCATCGTATCGATATTGGGCAAGAGCAATATCACTAATTGTTTCGAATTCATTAATTGCCTGTTGTATGGCAATTATGCCACCAGCAACTGGCGCCATTTCATTTGCATAAACCTGTATCGTGTTTTCAATACGAACGGCATCAACATCAAATTCTTCTTCAAGTTTACCAAGTAAGATCAAACGTCCCTGCCTAAGTTCTATCAATCCGTTTTCAACAGAAAACTCAAGGAACTGTTTCAATGATTTTTTCTTGCCAAAAACAAGTTCGGCATAAACATCAGGATTTCTCAAGCTCCGATGTAAATGTACATCGGGTTGCTGCTGTATATTTTTAACTGCAAGATAAACAATTAAATAAAATTGCTTTGCAGCCAGCTCGTTTATATTGTTATCCAGCAAATTTAAAATAATCGTCGAAGTAACATGACTTAAGTTAACGGTCACTTCTTTATAAATACATTCCATGTAGCTATCGCGAATCTTTTCACTGCTATGTCGAATGCTTCCCCTAATAATTTTTTCTATCCAGGGGCTGTTTAATCCTTTAAGAGTAAAAAATTCTTCAACCGTATTCAGGTTTCGCGCCATATACTTTTGTAAATTTCTTTCCCACCATGGCCTACCTTCACCCAGGCAGATAGGCTTGCCCAAACGCATATCCATATCCGTATTTTTTAATAACAGGTTGGCCTCTACTGTTAATTCTTCATTAACTCTCTGGCTTAATTCAGAATTGAATAAACTGGCACCTTTATTTAAAAAATTATCGCCGGTGTTAATTGGATAAAATGTAATGTTTCCCGGAATAATTCTTGTTGTTCTTCTTGCTGAATATAATAAATGTTCCCTGTTTTTTAATTTCAACATTTCAACCCATGAATCAAGACGCTGCCAATCCTGTGCTTGCTCTGCAGTACGAACGGCAAGCTTGAAAGTATCAACCGCATTAGCCAGTACTGCCGCACCAGCATGATGTTTTCTGTATGCCTGAGCCTTATGAGAATAAATGCTGAATTTTCCCTTGGCATCCAGCACGCGTCTGTCCTTAATCATACCACCTTCAGGAAAGATAACGACTTTACGACCACGAATGATCTCTGCTACCAGCATCGGCAGAAGTTCATCATGATCATTCGGTATGACGCCAACACGACAGAGATATTTTCTAAAGGATTCATTGCCTTTGAATATTGCTTTTGTAGCAATGCATCGACAAAAAGCACCAGTCTCCAAATAGATCAAATAATGTGGAAGAAAGGTCTCAATCCGAGCGAAATGATTAAACAGAAAGATCTCGCCCCGTGCCAGTAACGCTGGATCTCCATGAAGCTTGATATTAATACCAAGTACTTTTCTCAGTTGACTAAATAATCTGACTGTCCACTCATATGTTGGCGGGTGCAGTTGATATTCTTCATCCATACAGAACTCACCTATGCCATTCAATATTTCTCATGACTTCTCTTTAAAGTATAGGCATTAACGCAAGTAATGTGCCTGCTTTGCGGCACTGTTATTTAGAGAGAAATAAAATTTATAAAACCGACGCTTCTTGGCACAGTTTCTGAATAATTAAACCTTTTAGGATAACTAGTCGATAGCTATTAAAAGGAAGGAGCTATTATCGTGTCGAATACACAAGAATATTTAATTGATGTTGCAAACCTAATCACCCTGCCAGATATCTATATTGCGGTAAAAGAAGCAGTAGATGATCCTGGTATCGGCATGCTAGAACTAGCCGGCATAGTTTCATTCGATCCTGCAATTTCAGCAAAACTGTTAAAAATTGCTAACAGCCCTTTTTACGGGCAAGTGTCAGAAATTGAGACTGTAAATAGAGCCGTTTCCTTGTTGGGAACAAAAATGGTTCACGACATCGTTCTATCCATCTCCGTTTCACAGGCATTTCAATCAATCGTTGGCGTAAATTACGATGTTGCCACATTTTGGCAGAACTCAGTTATGCGAGCGGTGGTCGCAAAATGCTGCGCCATTGAGCTAAATATTCCGGAACCGGACAGATTATTCACCCTCGGACTATTGTCGGATATTGGTCATATGATCATGTGTATCCGTGCACCAAGCTTAATGCGGAAAATCTTATCTCAACATCAAAAAACCGGTTATCCACTTCATATCTTCGAACGTTCAAGCTTTGGCTTTGATTCTGGCGAACTTGGAGCAGATTTACTTGAAGGCTGGTCTATACCCGATTCCATCGTCACCGGTATTCGTTATCAAAACTGTCCGGAAATAGCACCGGAATATGGACAGGAAGCCGCTATTATTTATTGTGCAGCGCGATTACACCTAGACGAGAAAGAATTCCCAAATATGCTTGATTATGAAGCACTTAAGCAACTAAACACGGAACATCTGGACTTTGAAAACATTCGTTTTGAAGCCGATTTGCTCTATAACGAAGCCTTATCCTTATTTCCAGTATCTCAATTAAAGAAAGCTGTATAGCCCATATAAAACACCTCAAATACACAGCCTATCCACAGATAGGCACAATATGTATACTCCGCACTTGAGATACAAACGAAACACAATAAAAATTCGGGATATTACCCCTGGGGATGAGTTATGAGTAAAGAACAAGATAAAATATTTTTCAGAAATTTTTCACTAGCGCTAAGCGTAATCGCGGTATTGATGGTGGTATTTTACGTTATCGCACAATACGCAGCTGGCGGTGACGACGAAGCAGCAGCAAGTGCACGTGCTGAAGTAGTTGCAGAAATAACAGCTCCTGTAGGCGAAGTTACCGCTGTTGGTGATGAAGCTATGGAAGAAGCTGTCGAAGAAGTGGTTGCAGATGCTGGTGGCGAAGCAAGTGGTGATGTTGGCAAAACTGTTTATGACGGTCTTTGCGTAAACTGTCATGGTATTGCTGCTTTGGCGGCGATGATTCCACAATCAGGTGATGCCGCAGCATGGGAAGCACGAATTGCAAAAGGCATTGATGTTTTATATGAAAGCGCAATCAATGGCTTCACTGGCGATATGGGCATGATGCCTGCCAGAGGTAGTAACCCAGCTTTATCTGATGATGAAGTTAAAGCAGCGGTTGATTACATCATGAGCCAAGTTCAGTAAGAACTAGGTCTGTTTTTAAGTAGTATATAAAAAGGGAGCTTCGGCTCCCTTTTTTTGTGTCATCAATTAATTAAACAGTGAGTCATTCCCGCGAAGGAGGGAATCCAGTGATTGTTAATTAGGCACTATCTTTAGAATTAGAGAACAACTAAAAATACTCTGTACCAATCCGTATTGATAAAGAAATGGCGGCTTGAATATATATCTTCAACACATTTGCCATCGCAACTAGATTCCCGCCTGCGCGGGAATGACAAGTATGAGTTTTAAAATCACTCCAATTTCAAACTATTCTGATAGGCCTGTTCGGATAATTCATCCCAACCTTTATAACTAGCCCGGAAATTTTCATAAGCATCGTAAACATGTTTGAATTTTGGATTGGCTTCCGCTTCTTCATCCAGCGTTACTTTTGTTAAACGTCTTAACTCCAGCAAGACCTCATCTGGAAACTGAATTATCTCTACATTCTTTTTCGTTTTTAATACTATTAACGCTTCCTGATTATGAAATTCCATTTGCGCATAGATCCATTCGCTGGTTGCCGCTGCAGTAACTTCAACAATCTTTTGTAAATCCGCAGGTAACGTTTGCCACTTACTATCATTGATCATTAATTCGAAAACCGTACCCGGCTCATGCCAGCCCGGATAATAATAATATTTCGCCGCACGATTTAAACCGAGGCGCATATCATGAAACGGCGCAACCCATTCCGTCGCATCAAGCGTGCCGCGTTCCAATGCCGTATAGATTTCACCACCAGCCATTAATACCGGATTACCACCGGCTTTCTTAAATACCTTGCCACCCAAACCAGGAATACGCATACGTAAACCTTTTACATCTTCCAATGAATTAATCTGTTTATTAAACCAACCGCCCATTTGCACACCGGTATTACCCATAGGAAACGTCGTTAAATTAAACGGCTTATAAATCTCCTGCCAAATCTCAAGACCACCACCATTATACAACCAGGCATTCATGCCTTTCGCCGTCATACCAAATGGCACGGTAGAAAAGAATTGTGCCTCCGGCACTTTACCCGCCCAATAATAAGCCGAACCGTGACCCATCTCAGATACACCTTGTGACACCGCATCAAACACTTGCAACGGTGGAACCAACTCACCACCGGCATATACACGAATATCCAAACGACCATTACTCATCGTCCGAACATCATCAGCAAATTTCTCCGCACCCTGCTGAAAGATCGGAAAATTCGCCGGCCACGTTGTCACCATCTTCCATTTAAATGTTTTAGAAAGATCAGCGCTAGTCTCATCAGCACCTTGAGTAGCATCAGTACCACTGCCACATGCAGTAATAAAGATACTGATCAATAAATAAAATAATATTTTTCGTTTGTTCATAATTGTTTTGCCTTTAGTAAATAATTTATATCGCCACCGACATTTCACTTTCTTTTTTTGTAGGATAATATTTTTTCTTATTATCTAATTCATAAATAATTGTTCCGTGCAGTCCTTCCATTTCTTTTTTATTAGTTGGCAACTTCCAAAGCCTTTTATTTAGTTCGATAACTCCTTCTTCACCTAATCTGCTTTCAAGATCTGAATTAAATTCTATATCCTGATCTTCCAGAGGAAATATTATATTAAAATCATCATCTGAAATTGTATAAACACTGTAAGCACAGTTATCGGCACTATCAATTATTAATATGTTCTTCATATATATTTATACATATAGTATTTAATAAGAATGAGATAGTTTGTTCGAGTACGAGGCACGGTATTTTTGAGAAGCGGAGTTGACACTAGTCAATGAGCATCGGAAAAAATAGCGTAACGAAGTACTCGGGCAAAATATCCATTCTTAGGCTGGTTGGAGATTGGCATACTGTGCCACTAACCACTTCGACCCCGCCCTTTCAAAATTAACCTGTATCCGCATATGGCTACCATTACCTTCTACATTAAGCACCGTGCCTTCACCAAACTTCGCATGTCTCACACGTTGGCCTAATGATAACTCACCATCGTTAGAAGAGTCGTTGCTGTTACTACGACTAAACAAAGCTTCTGTAACGCTGCCACCCATACGAATATCATTGAGTAATTCTGATGGTATCTCATCAATAAAGCGAGAGGGTTGCGGATAATAATCCGATCCGTGTAAACGTCGGTGTTGCGTGTAAGTCATCGTCAGTGTTTTTTCTGCGCGGGTAATACCTACATAACAAAGTCGTCGTTCCTCTTCTAACTGCACGATATCTTCGCTACTGCGTTGATGTGGAAACAAACCTTCTTCCATGCCGACTAAATATACATCAGGAAACTCCAGGCCTTTTGCAGAATGCAAGGTCATCATGTGTACACAATCAGAGCTATCGCTAGATTGTGTCTCGCCTGACTCCAATGCGGCATGCGATAAAAATGCAGACAAGGCATCCATGTCTGCAAGCTCTTCATCATCACCAATTTCAAATTCACCGGATGCGGTAACGAGTTCCTCAAGGTTCTCAATTCGCGTTAAACCTTTTTCGCCTTTCTCTTTTTTAAAATGTTCAATCAAGCCGCTTAACTGAATCACTTGTTCTACATGTTCATTTAATGTAGATTCAGATTCCGCTTGTTTCATCTTTTGTATTAAATGAATAAAAACTTCTAATGCATTTAGCGCGCGCGCAGTCATTAACTTATGTTCAACTATGTGTAACGCCGCTTTCCATAAAGAACAATTATCTCTTCTCGCAGTAACACGTAACTCTTCAACTGTTTTGTTACCGATGCCGCGTGTTGGTGTATTAATAATGCGTTCAAACGATGCGTCATCTTCAGTAAAGCGAGCTAGGCGCACATAGGCGAGGGCATCTTTAATTTCCGCACGTTCATAGAATCGCATGCCGCCATAAACACGATAGGGAATACGCGCTTGCATTAAGGCTTCTTCAAGTACACGAGATTGGGCACTGATTCTATATAATATGGCATAGTCGGCAAAAGATTTACCTTGTTCCGGCGCTTGTTTCATACGATCGATGACGTAACGTGCTTCATCAGTTTCGTTATAGGCCATGTAAACGCCGATAGGCTCGCCATCTTCACCATCCGTCCAGAGATCTTTACCCAAACGAGAATTGTTATTGGCAATGAGTTTATTCGCGGCTTTAAGAATGGTCGCAGTTGATCGATAATTTTGTTCCAACTTTAATAATCGTACGCCTTCAAAATGACGTTGAAAATCTTGCATGTTTTCAACACGGGCACCGCGCCATGAGTACACAGACTGATCATCGTCTCCCACGGCAAATAAAGTACTGTTCTCACCAGTTAATAATCGTAACCAACCATATTGCAACGAATTAGTATCTTGAAACTCGTCAACTAGTACATGTTTAAAACGGTGTTGGTAATGCTCACGTATCGCACCTTGATCTCGAAACAGTTCATAAGTTCTTAATAATAATTCAGCAAAATCGACCAAACCTGATCGTTCACAAGTTTCTTGATAGACCTTATAGATATGCACCATTTGTTCAGTAGTGACATCATCGTGTGCATCGATATGTTCGGGTCTTAAACCTTCATCTTTACGCGCATTAATAAACCATTGCGCCTCTCTGGGTTTAAAATTTGATTCATCCAGATTCATCGCACGAATGACGCGACGTACGGTGCGATATTGATCTTCATTATCCAATATCTGGAATGCTTCCTGTAACCCGGCTTCTTGCCAATGCGCACGTAACAAACGATGCGCCAAACTATGAAAGGTACCCACCCACATGCCGCGTGTTGGCTGGTCGATGAGTTTTTCTATGCGCGAACGCATTTCCGCTGCGGCCTTGTTGGTAAAGGTTACCGCCATGATGCTGTAAGAACTGGCTTGGCCGGTTTCGATGTACCATGCTATGCGATGTACTAATACACGGGTTTTACCACTACCCGCACCCGCGAGTATCATCATATTGCCCGGTTCGGCACCCACAGCTTCACGCTGGTCGGCATTCAGCGAGTCTAAAATGTAAGATATATCCATGGCAGCGATTGTACGCAATGTTGGCGGGAACTAAAAATGCCGGCTATATATTTATACTAACTAACACCCCCCAAGAGATTGACCTAGGTGCTAATTAGCCTGAATGCTAGAATATATCGTTTATAAAATTAGATTAGAGAATTATGGAAGCCATTAGTACTAACGAATTTGCAGAAAACCGAGAGGAACTCACTCGAATCATTGATTCCGTCTTAACTCAGGCAAAAACCATGGGTGCCAGCGCGGCGGAAGCAGATGTTGGTGTCGGATCGGGTTTGTCCGCCAATGTTCGCAAAGGTGAGATCGACAAACTCGAATATGAGCGCGACAAGGGACTCGGTATTACTGTTTACATTAATGGCCAAAAAGGTAATTCCAGCACTTCTGATTTTAGCGAAGATGCGATTAAAAAATCCATAGAGGCCGCCATTGGCATTGCAAAACATGCTAGCCGTGATGAATTTGCCGGATTGGCTGATGCAGAATTAATGGCCACGGAATTTCCAGATCTGAATTTATACCACCCTTGGACAATAGCTCCAGAGGCGGCAATTGAACTTGCTATCGAATGTGAACAATCTGCATTCGATGCGGATAAACGTATCTCAAACTCGGACGGTACTTCCGTTAGTACTTATTCCGGGTTAAATCTTTATGGTAATACTAATAATTTTATTAATGGCTGGAGCTGGTCGAGCCATACGATTGATTGCACCGTCATAGCTGAAGATAGTAATGGCATGCAACGCGATGGTTGGTATAGCAAAGCGCGCGATTTTAATGACCTACAATCAATTAAGGATATTAGTCAGGAAGCCGCGAGAAGAACCGTCGTTCGTCTTGGTTCGCGCAAATTAAAAACTTGTAAGGCACCGGTTATTTTTGAAGCGCCTATTGCTTCAGGTCTTTTTTCAGCACTCATTACCGCCATCGCTGGTGGCAGCTTATATCGCCGAGCCACCTTTTTGCTCGACAAGAAAGGCGAACAAATATTTTCCGACCACATCAACATTTATGAACAACCCTATATAATGAAAGCACTCGGTAGCGCGCCATTTGATAATGATGGTGTGACCACCAAAGAACGCGACATTGTTAAAGACGGTATGCTTATGGATTATGTATTGAGTGCTTACTCAGCTCGTAAGCTAGGCTTACAAACAACAGGCAATGCCGGCGGCGTTCACAACCTGGTTATTGAACCGGGCACAGACTCGCTAGATGATTTAGTTAAGAAGATGGATACAGGATTGTTGATCACCGATATGATTGGCTTTGGTGTTAATCAAATTACCGGAGACTACTCGCGTGGCGCATCTGGTTTTTGGGTAGAAAATGGTGAGTTAGCTTACCCGGTTGAAGAAATAACCGTTGCTGGAAATTTAGCTGACATGTATAAAAATATTATTAGCATAGCTAATGATGTTGACCCTCGTGGTAATGTTTTAACCGGATCAGTACTAATGGATACGATGACGATAGCAGGAGAATAGGGAGATTGCATGAACATGAATGAGCCAGCAATTGCACGCCATATAATAAATATTGATAAGGCTATCGACGCTATTGGCAATATTATACTTGGCAAAGAAAACGCAATACGATTGGCTCTGACATGTTTAATAGCTAAAGGTCATTTATTAATTGAAGACACACCCGGTGTCGGCAAAACAACATTGGCGCATACGTTGGCTAAAGTTCTGGGACTGGATTATCAACGTATACAATTCACCAGTGACTTATTACCGGCAGATATCCTCGGCGTTTCTGTTTATAACCGTGACACCTGTAAATTTAATTTTCATCCGGGGCCGATTTTTTCTAATATTATACTCGCTGATGAAATTAATCGTGCGACCCCAAGAACACAAAGTGCCTTGCTTGAACCTATGGCGGAGCACCAAGTCACTGTTGAAAGTGAAACCCGTGATCTACCTGAACTTTTCTTTGTTATTGCAACTCAAAATCCAACGAACCAAATTGGTACGTTCCCATTACCTGAATCGCAACTCGATAGATTCCTGATGTGCATAGAATTAGGCTATCCCGATAACAATGCTGAACGTGAATTATTAAAAGGCAAGAATCGCAAAGATTTATTGGCTGACTTACAAGCAAGCTTATCGATTACGGATCTCTTAAAACTACAGCAACAAGTCGAACAGGTTCATGTTTCTGATGCCATACTCGATTACTTACAAAGCTTGCTCGACTATAGTCGCACGTCTGGTAGCTATATTCATGGCTTATCACCACGTGCTGGCATTGCCATATTAAGTGCCGCAAAAGCCTGGGCAGTTCTTAATTCACAACAATATATACTGCCTGAAGATGTACAAGCTGTATTACCCAGTGTGATTGGTCATCGTCTACAGTTTGTTTATGAGGTCTCTGATAAACAGGCAACTAAACCTGCAGAACATTTAATCCAGCACGTTGTTATTCCCTGACTCCTGATTTCTAATTAGATAGTGACTTATTAAAGATCTAATCAGATGGGAACCCGAGTTTATTTAGAACGACTCCCCGCCGACCCTGAAAACATTGGCGGCAATATTGAATATAATCTAGAACAACTCAAACGACATCGCGTTTACATCATTCCAACAGCGCATGGTCTGGTTTATGGCATCATGTTAATCGTCATGTTGTTAGGCGCAATAAATTACAATAACAGTATGGCTTACACGCTGTGTTTCTTACTTGGTAGTCTTGGCATCGTTTGTATGCTGCATACTTATCGCAACCTAAGCGGACTAATCCTATCTTCTTCAAGACCTAACGCCGTATTCACTGGTCAACATGTGATGTTTCCTATACAAATTGATAATCGTTTTGGGCAGGAAAAATTTTCTATTCAAATAGAAACCAGTAAATCATTAAAAATATTATTTCAAAAGAAAAAAGAAAGTTTAATAATTTCTCTAGGAATTAGTTCAGAAACACAATCGACACATCATTACTCAATGTTATCTGGCCGTCGAGGAACACTAAACTGCGAACGTTTGAAAATTTCTAGCGACTTTCCCTTGGGAATATTTGTCGCATGGTCTTATTTTGAATCTGACTATCACTGTCTGGTTTATCCTGCACCTAAAGGTCAAAAACAATTACCGCCACATACTTTATGTAAAGAAGATACGGATTATGGAACACAAGCCGGCACCGATGACTTTGCCGGATTCAGAAAATACCGACCGGGTGATCACGTTAATGCAATTGCATGGAAAGCATTTGCTAAAGAACAGGGATTATTAGTTAAACAATTTAGTGGTAAAGGCGCGGAGACATTAATACTTAGTTGGGAATCTGTTGCTCACATTAACAATATTGAATCACGACTATCGCAATTATGTTATTGGGTATTACTCGCTGAACAAACATCATTGTATTACGGATTGGAAATACCCAATACCAGTATTGAACCCGGCCACGGCTCGCAACATAAAGAACATTGTCTTGAAGCATTAGCACGCTATGGAAACTAAAGAACAATTAAATCTTAATCACATTATCTGGCTTGCACTTGGCGTGGCTTTAGCTAGCTTGCCACATTGGCAACGTCTACCACTGTGGATTCCCATTGCGCATATTAGTTTATTGGCAGCGCGTATATATATTCCTTTGCAACTACCAGACTTTTGGTCTCAACAAAAGGGTACGATTAATATTATACGTGTGCTCATCATGTTTGCTGGTGTCGCTGGTGTCTATGGTAGTTTCGGCAGCCTCACAGGACGTGATGTCGGCGTGGCACTATTAGTTTTATTAGCGGGCTTTAAAATTTTTGAGAGTAAGGGTAAACGTGATTTTTACATCAGCACTTATCTTGGTTATTTTTTGATCATTACTAATTTCTTTTATACGCAAACTATTCCAACAGCCATCTATATGATGATTATCATCATCATTATGACAACGGGGCTCGTTGCCTTTAATGATACAGAACAACAACTGACACTTATTAAACGTTTTAAATTTTCAACAACATTACTACTACAAGCTGTGCCTATCTTATTAATTTTGTTTGCACTGTTTCCACGTGTAAATGGGCCTTTATGGGGCATGCCTAAAGATGCTTTTACCAGCACCACAGGTATTGATGATCAAATGTCACCTGGCACCATTAGTAATCTCGTACAATCCCGCGACGTCGCTTTCCGCGTGACGTTTGAAGACACTATTCCGCAACAATCAAAACTCTATTGGCGTGGTCCGGTACTTTGGCAAACAGATGGTCGCAAATGGACGAGTGGCAAAGATCACTCAGAACAAGAACCCGCTGCGATTGAATTTATTGGGCAAGCAACACGTTATGACATCACTATAGAACCCAGCAATAAAAAATGGTTGTTCGGTCTGGAAATGGTGTCGGAACTACCAGCCAATACTTTTTTTACCAATGACTATCAGCTTAAGACGCACGAACCTATACGCAAACGGCAGGCTTACACATTAAGTTCTTATAGTAGCTTCCACATAAATAAGGATGATTACTCTAATTTGGAGCGAGGTTTAACATTGCCTGAGTTAAGTCACCCAAAAACTCGTGAACTTGCGTCAAAATTACGTGGCCAGTTCAAAAAACCGACACTAATCGTACAAGCCGCGCTGGAATGGTTTAAAAGTGAAGATTTTGTTTATACGTTAAAACCACCATTAATTAGTGGCGATATGATTGATGGATTTTTGTTCAATACACATCAGGGGTTTTGTGAACATTATGCTGCCGCATTTACCGTACTGATGCGTGCAGCAGGCATACCTGCGCGCATCGTCACTGGTTATCAAGGTGGAGAGGTGAACCCTCTAGGTAATTATTTAATCGTTAGACAATACGATGCTCATGCCTGGGCTGAGGTCTGGCTTGAGGAACAGGGCTGGGTTCGCATAGACCCAACCGCTATCGTATCGCCAGTTAGAATCAACGAGGGTATTGATGATGCCATTCCGGACGCTATTATCAACATTCCACTTGGACTTAAAAACAATGCTATGGCATATCGTCTTTGGCAAAAAATGCGTAATACCGTCGATATGGTCAACTACCAATGGGCACAATGGGTATTAGGCTACGGGCCAGAGCGGCAAAAACGTTTCCTGAGTAACCTAGGTTTTAAAGCTATAAACTGGAAGACCTTATCTTTTTATCTTTTTGTCTTTCTTGGCATTATTGTTGCTGCCATATCTGCATATATATTTAAAAGAACGCTTAATACAACTGAACCAGCAAAAATTTACTATAATAAATTTTGTGCAAAGTTAGCTATGGCTGGGTTTCAAAGGAAATCATATGAAGGTCCTGTTGATTATGCGAACCGTGTCTCAACAATGAGACAGGATTTGAGAACTGATATACAAAACATAACAAATTTATATGTACTTATTCGTTACTGTTCTAAATTTAATGACAATAAATTATTTCAATTAAAGGCGGCCATTAAATCATTCACTTCAGCCAAAGAAACCTCGAATTAGAAGACACAATTACTGACTCTTTAACACCTTTAGAAGCGTTAAAGATTAGTGATCAGGAATTGTTTAACAATGTTAATTTCAATTCGATCATGCCGCTTCTGACAGATTGTGCTGCACGCAATATGGCCAAAGATGAAATGCTAATTAAGTCCGGCGATACCAACAACAATGTTTACTTAATATTGTCAGGTTCATTTAATGTACATCTGACAGCTGATAATTCTGATCCAGTAACAATACTTAAACCCGGACAAAGCATCGGCGAAATAGCTGTAATAGATCATCAACCAGCTTCAGCTTATGTCTCCGCTGCCGAAGACTCTCGCATACTCATCATTGATGAAGAAGTCATGTGGTCATTAATCGGCAGTTCACATGCAATTGCTAACAATCTACTTGTTGTCTTATCCCAACGTTTACGTCATGGCAATTCGGTTATCAATAAAATTAAAGGATTGCTTATAGAATATGAACACAACGCAACGGTTGATGCATTAACAAGTCTTTATAATCGTCGCTGGCTAGATAACACCATGATTCGTGTTATGCACCGTTGCTATAAAAACCATGAGGCACTATCCGTGATGATGATCGATATTGATCGTTTCAAAGACTACAACGATAACTATGGACATCTTTCCGGTGACATTGCTTTACGCACAGTTTCGCAAACTATTAAACAATATTTACGACCTGTGGATATGGTAACGCGTTATGGCGGCGAAGAATTATTTGCCTTATTACCCAGATTAGATATCGATGCCACTCTAACCATTGCCGAACGCTTACGAGAGGCTATTAAAGAAACTGAGATAGCAAATGAAAAAGGCCAGCCTTTACCCCATGTTACCGTATCAATTGGTGTTGCTGAAATGATTGATCATGATGACCCGCATAAATTAATCGAAGCTGCTGATAAAGCGATGTATGAAGCAAAACATTCGGGGCGTGATAAAGTTTGTAGCTAAATACGTGTACTACCGAGCGCATTACTTCGTTGTTTCGGCAACTGTTCCCTGCATCGCCTAAAGCGCCTAAAGCGCCTACTGTTGGTGCTCTACCGCCCACATCCATGTGTGCGTCTAGCTATCACACATATTTTTAATATTCTAATCTTGAAACTGTACTTGATGCAGCTTGGCATAATAATTTTGAAGTTTTAATAACTCTTCATGTTTGCCTTGCTCAACGATACGTCCTTTATCAAGCACAATAATTCGATCAGCATTTTCTATAGTCGACAAACGATGCGCAATAATTAAACAGGTACGACCTTTTTTAACATTTTCCAAAGCCGATTGAATATGCCGTTCTGAACGTGTATCTAATGATGAGGTTGCTTCATCAAGAATTAGTATAGGCGCATCTTTTAATAGTGCGCGTGCTATAGCAATTCGTTGTCGTTGACCGCCTGATAATCGCGTGCCATCTTCACCAATAATGGTTTCCATTTTCTCTGCTGGTTCATTAATAAACTCTGTTGCACATGCCGCTTCTGCTGCTGCCCAAATAGCATCATCGGAATAATTTTTCAATTCACCATAAGCAATATTATTTCTCACCGTATCATTAAATAACACGACATCCTGACTTACGTAGGCAATATTGCTACGTAAGGATAATAATGACAGTTCATTGATATCTATATCATCAAGAAAAATCGAGCCGGACTTAGGCTGATAAAATCGTGGCAATAAATTTGCTAATGTTGTTTTGCCGCTGCCGGACTCACCAACCAGAGCAACCGTTTCTCCCGGCGCAATACTAAATGAAATTGTTTGTAAGGCATCTGTCTTTGCTTCGTCATAGAAATACGAGACACCTCGAAATTCAATTTTACCTTTTACATTTTTTAATTCCTTGTTTCCGAGTTGTGGCTCTATATCAGTATCAAGTATGGTAAAGACACTTTCGCATGCTGCCAGTCCTTTTTGTATATGTTCATTAACACCAGCCAAACGTTTTAGCGGGCCGGTTATCATTGCAATTGCTGCGAAGAAAGAAACAAAATCACCTACAAGTAAACTACCCGCTGCGGCTTGTCTTGTTGCGACATAAATAATTATGGCGAGAAGAATAGCAACGATCATTTGAATTGCTGGGCCTGTGGCCACTGATGCCTGAATAAATTTCATCGCAAAACGACGATAGGCGTTAATGGTATTAAAAAAACGTTGTTTCTCTACTTCCTGTCCGCCGTATAACTTAATGACCTTCTGTGCATCGAAACATTCACCAAGGACATCGTGAAGATCACCCATCGTACCCTGAACTTTACGACTCATTTTACGGATTCTACGTTTAATAATTGTAACAATGACTGCTATGACTGGTGCGGCAAATAAACAGATTAATGCAAGTGTCACATCAATATAAAACATCCAGGCAAGTAAACCGATAAGCGACAAGGTATCGCGAACCAATGTTGAAATAGCATTGGTGGAAGCTTCCTTTATTTGAGTAACGTCATAAGTAAATCGCGACATCAAACTACCTGAACGGTGCTGATCAAAATAATGAGTCGGCGCATCAATCATGCGATTAAACATCGCCTGTCGTAAATCCATGATGACCATATTCGCCACCCAATTTAAGGACAGATTACTAACATAGGCAGCAATGCCACGTACGGCAAATAAGGCAATGAATAGAAACGGCATAAGCATAATCAGTTGTGGATCTTTTTCAATAAATGCGCCATTTAACAAGGGTTGCATCAAGGCGGGAATAGCTGGGTCGGTTCCTGCCAAAACGATCATGCTAAGGATGGAGAGTAAAAATACCCGCCAATAGGGAACAACATGGCTCAAAAGCCTTCGATATAAGCCCATATCTGTACTAATTGTTGAAGCCAAACTATCCTCTCTTTGTAGATCTACGTACTATTTAGCGTATGATTGTGCAACGTATTGATTATAAATGAAATAATGATTAGGGATGACTTTTTTTAAAGATAGTCTAAAAACTTATGTCACGTAAACACCCAGTAATTGCGGTAACAGGTTCTTCAGGCGCTGGCACCAGTGTCGCCAAAAGCGCATTTGAATACATGTTCAAAAAAGACGGAATCAAAGCTGCCATTTTCGAGGGCGATTGTTTTCACCGTTATAATCGTGCGGAAATGGATCAACACAGCGCAGAAGCTGAAAAAAAAGGCGAAAACCTGACGCACTTTGGCCCAGAAGGTAATCTATTTGAAGAATTGGAAACTTTATTCAAGAAATATGGTGAAAATGGCTCTGGCAAACGCCGTTTTTATGTTCACGATGAAAAAGAAGCTTCTCAACATGGTCATCCACCAGGTAGTTTAACGCCCTGGGAAGATATTGAAGATGACACAGATGTGCTGTTTTACGAGGGATTACACGGCGGCGTGGTAACAGACACCGTTAATGTCGCCCAGCATGTTGATTTGCTAATTGGCGTCACACCAATCATTAATCTGGAATGGATGCAGAAAATTCACCGTGATCGCTCTATTAGAGGATATTCGGCGGCTGATGCGACCAAGTTGATTATGGACCGCATGTACGATTATACACATTACATTACTCCACAATTTTCCCGTACTGATATTAATTTCCAACGTGTGCCGACGATCGATACCTCCAATCCATTCAAAACCGACTATATTCCAAGCAATGATGAAAGTTTTAGCGTCATTCACATCCGTAATCAGGATAGAATTACCGTCGATTTTCGCTACCTTCTGGAAATGCTAGAAGGCTCTATGATGTCGACTCCAGATACAATAGTCGTACCTGCGGGCAAGAAGGTATTTGCCATGCAGCTAATATTGATGCCAATATTGCGCAAATTAATCGCTCAAAAGAGTGCTCAATAGCCTGATTTATATGAGAATAGCCCTATGCGTACTATTTTAATCCTGAATCCAAAAGGTGGGAGCGGCAAAAGCACACTAGCGACGAATATCGCCAGTTATTTTGCTCTCAAAGGAAAAAATGTAACCCTAGCGGATTGCGACCCACAATCTTCTAGTATAGATTGGCTTGCAGTAAGACCCGAATCCCGAGATACCATCAATTCCTCAGTCCTGAAAAAAGACCGCTTGGATGTACCGAAAGGAACTGAGGTTCTGGTTATGGATACACCGGCCGGTATCACCGATAAGCGATTAACTAAATTTTTAGGCCAGGCACAAACCATGGTTATGCCGGTTATTGCTTCGCCAATAGATATGCGTGCCGCTGAACGCTTTCTTGAAGGATTATTTTCACTAAAGGGTACGGTTAATAATAAAATAAAAATAGCAACTGTCGCAAACCGCGTACGCGAAGACACCTTGGTCGCAGCAAAGCTTGAACATTATTTGAGTCACATCAAATTACCAAATGGAAAAAAGTTGCCTTTCATGACGATGCTACGCGCAAGTCAAAATTATATTCATGCAGCCGAACGTGGATTAAGTATCTTCGAATTAGCGCCATCAAAAACATATTATGACCGGGAACAATGGGAACCTTTACTTCGTTGGTTAAACAGCAGTAGAAGCATTCCAAAATAAAATAATTTCATCCATAAATACTGCCCTTGAGTGTGTCATCTCATCGCTAGCTTAAATCGTCATGTCATACAAAATACAACTTACAGAACAAAACCTTAGTTTCGATATTGAAAAAGAAGAAACTGTGCTTGAAGCCGCATTACGTCAAGGACATAACTTACCTTATGGTTGCCGTAATGGCGCATGTGGTTCATGCAAAGCAAAATTAATCAGCGGTAATATTACTTATGCAGATACCTTGCCCGAAGGTCTTTCAGAAGAAGAACATCAACAAGGTAATGTGTTATTGTGTCAGGCACTCGCCTCTAGCGATCTATCAATAAAAAGCCGTATGATTGAAACATCTACTGATATCAAACTCAGACAGTTCCCATGCCGAGTTACCACATGTGAAAAACTGAATGCTGATGTAATTCGTTTGACACTTGAACTTCCAAAAACAGAACGACTGCAATTTTTAGCTGGGCAATATATAGATATCATCATGAAAGATGGTAAGCGCCGCTCATTTTCACTGGCCAATCCACCGCACGAAGATCAAGAGCTGGAACTTCATATTCGTTATTATGAAGGAGGGCTCTTTTCTGAATATGCTTTTAAAGATCTTAAAAATAAAGCCCTATTGCGTATTGAAGGCCCCTTGGGCCAATTTACTTTACAAGAATCTGACAGACCCATCATTATGATTGCCGGCGGCACTGGTTTTGCACCAGTTAAAAGTCTGGTTGAACATGCTCTTGAAAAAAAGGATTACCGTCCTATACACATTTACTGGGGTGCTCGCGCTGAAACTGATTTATATTTTGACAACGTTGTTAAGCAATGGACTATTGATCATTTACACATTAAATATATCCCTGTTTTATCAGAAACGGATAGTTTGGAAAATTGGCGGGGAAAAACTGGTTATGTCCATGAAGCTGTACTGGAAGATCATGCTGACTTATCTGGATACGACATCTATACCTGTGGCCCACCGCCCATGGTTAATGCCGTAGTAGAATCATTCCCGAAACAGGGCCTAAATCGAGAACGACTTTTCTCAGATTCATTTGAATTCGCAAGCAATTAATCACTCCTCTCATACTCATTTATAATAAATATTATTTTTATTAGAAAACGATATTAAGTTCTATGAAATTATTGGCGATACTATTTAATAGGGCATAAGCTATTTTAATATATTGGTAGTTTGTAAAAGGTCATATTACATTTATGGCCCATATTGGTTCGAAAATAATGATTTACTACTTCTATGAATGATTGCTTTGGATAGAGCTTAAAATGAGTAATGTAAAAAACTTTGTTAACGAAAAAACAAGAAAAATCATAGAAGATGAAGAACGCACATTTGCAAACTTAAAAGATTTTCAACAACAAAAAGCCGCTAAAACTAATCCTTCACCCCTGTAGCAAGAGCAAGACCTTTTTCATAACACTCGGCCGCTTCTTCGCTACTTCCTTCATACTCATGTAATTGAGCTAATTCATAATAAGCTTCAGGAATAGCTTGCACTTCAATACCTTCTTGTAAATAATCTTTTGCCTTACCCCATAATTTATTTCGCATACAGATTCTACCTAGCGATAATAATAAAACAGGCTCACGCGGATGATTTTGCAACCAGGTTTCAGCAACAGCTAATTGTTTATTTGCCTCACTACCAACAACCAACCCATATAAACGAACCAGCATATTATCCCATTGTCGTTTTAACGCACCTCGTAACAATAATTCACAATCCGCCGTATCATCAAACTTTAATCGTTCATTAATATAAACTTCTATTAAATAGAAATGTTGTTTCAACTTGCGCGGAATACTCACCCAAATCGTATTGAGCTTTTCCTCATCGTCAAGCTTACCTGCTTCCTTTAATAAGCCCGCATAGGCATCGAGTTGCTTTGCCTGAATTTGTTCACGCGAATAAAGATTACTTTTCTCTACGAACGGAATTAATTTTAAAACAGATTGCCAATCATTTAGACCGGTATAAGTATCTAGCAACAACTGCTTCACCTGAAGTTGTTCCGGCTGTTTGTATTGTAGATGTTTTAATGTCGCTAACGCCTGTTCAGTTTGCTGCTGACTTAATTGCAACTCAGCTTGCGTTATACCGACAGCAATACTTGCGTCAGGATTATGATGATAGGCAAGACGCAAATATTCATCGCGCCGATCAACTGCTCGTAATTCCTGTGCGGCGCGAGCTGCATAAAGATAATTAACATGCGGCGACCGGCTATAAGGTGCAGCCTTACAGAAATCATGCTCGGCTTTTTTCCAGTTTCCTTCTGTCATATAAATCAAGCCTTCCGTTAAATATTTTTCAGCTCGTCGTTGATTTCGATGATGATGCCATATTTTTATCTGTTTTGGCATTTGCCAAAAGCGTACCAAGCTACGCACAGAAAAATAAACGGCGACAAAGCTCAAAAATAAAATGATAACGAAAAAAGTAGCACTGGTTTTTATTGTCCAGCCAGAAATAGTCATTATCACATAACCAGTATCTGAACCCGCTACAGAACCAATAGCAACGGCCAGGAATAAAGCCAGCAAACTTAGGAACAACAGTCTCATTGTAGTCGCATCAATCCTTCTTCATCGACAAGGGCATTACTTTCATCCTGATAACGACTAAGCGCACGTACTGACTCTAGCGAGGAATTAATGTCGACATCAGGAAATATCAGCTCCGTTTTTTTTATACTAGACAATGAATCATAAATATTTCGAACAGCAGCATCTGTCAGATCAAAATAATCATTCAACCAAAGATGTATATTATTAATTGATGCATGCAAATTTTCTGTGTCGCGATTAAATACAGCAAAACGCGCATTCGCTAACTCAAGTTTTAAATTAGCATGAAGAAAATAAACTTCATCGGGTAACAGGCGTACTTTACTAACATTCTCATCATGCGTTATGACAACCAGACTTTTTAACTCTTTAAAGACTAATGCTAAAAAATGCTTTACCCCTTCCACTTGTTCTTCAACAGGCTTGGTTTTTATTTCCAATTGTTCCATTAGCATATTTTCTTTTAATGGAAGTTCATCAACACGATTAATTAAATCAGATAAGAATAAAGCCATGCCACTTAAGTCGGCCTGGTTTATAGACCGTAGCACATTCATGTCGGAGATCAATTGTTCACGAACACTCAAAACAGCGGGATCAGTCAAGCCGGCTAATCGTGCATCAGCTGACTCCATTGCTGACAAAGCTGTAACAACATTGTGATCAAGCTGTAGATTATAGCTTGCTATAATTAGCAGATGTTCGATCTCTGCTAAAGCATAATCTTTATTAACATGAATTTGTTGTTCTTGTGGCTGAGAAATAGAATAAGAAAGCTCATCCTGTTTTGACTCAAGCTCTAATAATTTATTCTGCACACTCGCAAACCTTGACAAGGTTTCTTTTATTTTATTATTACTATCCAGAACTGTATTGTTATTTTTTATATTGCTTTGATTAAGCTTCTGTTCAATTTTGTTAAGCTGATCATTTATAAAAACAAACGCAACAGAAAGAGCAATTATAAGTACGGTCGATACAATAAAAGTGATCTTGCTTGTTGATATACTTTTTCCGGAAGAAGTGTTTCCCTCGGCTTTCTTTGTTACAGACTTATTCTCTTTGTTTTTTTCTTCACTCATACTTCCTGATCTCCAACAAGTTGTAAAAGTGCTGACACCAAACCTTCATCATTTTTACTTTGTGCAATTCCTATCTCCGCAATAAAACCCTTTTCTTTTGCAATGCCCACCGTACGCTCTGACATAACAACTAATGGTGTACTAAACAATTGTTTCTGATCGACGACTGGTGTTAGTTCTAATAAATTATTAAGCCCTTCATTACTACTAACAATAATAGCTTCCAGTTTATTGTCTTGCCATACTTCATGACATTTCTGCTCATCGTATTCCGGCAAACAACGCTTATAAACTTCAGCGTAATCAACTATAGCGTCACGCGCTTTTAAACCATTCGCTAGCAACTCTCGCCCACCAACACCTCGTACAATTAATATTTTCTTACTCTGGATAAACTCGCTTTGCAGCTCATCTAAGCGTAATAAATTTTCACTGTCTGCCTGTGCTCCTGCATGTAAGACATCCGTTAAATTCATATCTGCTAAGGCTGCAGCGGTACCAGTCCCAATCGCTAATAGCTGAATTTTCTCGGATAATAAACTAGATTGGTCAATAAAATGTTCAAAAACCATCTTTACTGCATTACGACTAACAAAGATAATAAAGTCATACTCGTTTATATTATTAAAAATGCTTAATAACGTATCCGAGTTTAAAACTACTTGAATTTCAATCGTCGGAAAAAGAATACTCTCTCCAGCTGACTGTGAAATTAATTCACATAAATGACCGGCTTGATGTTCAGGCCGGGTAACTAATATTTGTTTGTTGTTTAACGTCGCTGTCAACATAAGCTATTGCATCAATTCTTTTAAAATTTTATCACCGCCTCGTTGCAGCAATGTTTCAGCCAAACTAGTTCCTATATCATTACTATCAGCAATATTTCCTTTCAAAGTAGACTTAATCACTTCATTGCCATCAACTGAGGCAATTAAACCAACTAGCTCAACTTCATCACCATTAACAGAAGCTTGCCCTGCTATAGGTAATTGACAGCCACCAAACAAACGCCGACTGAATGCGCGCTCTGTCTCTACACACAAAGAAGTATCCGAATGATTTAATGGTGCAATTAATTCATGCACAACATCATCGCCAGCACGACATTCTATGCCTATTGCACCTTGACCGATGGCAGGCAGTAATATGGAAGGAGAAATAAGCTGTGTTATGCGCTCACCTAATCCAAGTCGAATAATCCCGGCCGCAGCAAGTAAAATGGCATCATATTCACCCGAATCTAGTTTTCCCAATCGCGTACCAACATTACCACGTAAATCTTTTAATATAATCTCAGGATGTAAGGCTTTAACTTGTGACTGACGACGAAGACTCGAAGTGCCGAGTACCGTTGCCGTGGGAAGATCTTCAATTTTTTGATAGGTATTGGAAATAAATACATCTCGTGTATCTTCGCGCTGCATTATCACCGGTAACACCAGTTCTTCAGGTAACTCAATCGTCACATCTTTCATCGAATGCACTGCAATATCAGCTCGCCTCTCTAATAATGCCTGCTCAAGCTCCTTAATAAAGAGACCTTTGCCACCAACTGCTATCAAAGGAGCATCAAGAAAACGGTCACCTTCTGTTTGCATACTGACTAACTCTACGGATAAATCAGAATGAGCCTCTAATAACTGTTTTTTAACATGTTCAGCTTGCCATAAGGCAAGTGGGCTTTTTCTAGTCGCTATTTTTAGTGTTTTCACAATGTATTTATATATTCTACGAAATGTTATTGATGTTTATTATCATACACTTTGGGTATTATTCAGAGAATTATTTATATGCTCAAATAGCTTAACTAAATTAAAAAATGAAGATTGGAATAATCATGGATCCCATCAGCGGGATCAACATTAAAAAGGATAGTTCGTTTGCCATGCTGTTGGCTGCGCAAAAACGCGGTTGGGAACTTAATTATATGGAAATGCAGGATCTCTACATCAACAATGATGTTCCTATGGCGAAAATGCAAGACCTGCAAGTAGAAGACAAGCCGGATGCCTGGTTTACTTTGTCAGAGAGTCGTGCGGAAGAACTTGCCAGTCTGGATATCATTTTGATGCGCAAGGATCCTCCTTTCGATCTGGAATATATCTATTCAACCTACATACTCGAACATGCTGAACGATTGGGAACATTAGTCGTCAATAGCCCTGCGGCGCTTAGAGATGCTAATGAAAAAATGTTCATTACGCATTTTGCAGATTGCATTGCACCAACACATGTCAGCCGCAACATAGATATTCTGATGGGTTTTATAAGGCAGCATAAAAACACCATCATAAAACCACTCGATGGTATGGCAGGACAGAGTATTTTTCGCGTCAATGCCGCTGATCACAACTGTAAAGTAATCCTGGAAACTATGACCAATGATGGAACAGCCTATGTCATGGCACAAAAGTTTCTTCCAGAAATTTCTGCTGGAGACAAACGCATACTGTTAATCGATGGTAAACCGGTACCTTACGCTCTGGCAAGAATACCGGCAGATGGCGAAGTTCGTGGCAACCTGGCTAGAGGCGGAACCGGCAAGGGAGTTGAACTTAGCGACCGTGATCGCTGGATATGCGAACAAATCGGCCCACGCTGTCGTGAAATGGGATTATTATTCGTCGGTGTTGATGTAATTGGTGATTATTTAACTGAAATTAACGTCACTAGTCCCACCTGTATTCGTGAATTAGATAGTCTGTATAATCTTGATATTGCCGGCCAATTAATGGACGCTTTAGAAAAACAGAAACGATCGATATAATTCCAAACAACATAATCATGAATTCTTTTTTACAATTCTCACTTTCAGGCAAACAACGCTAAACGTGGCAACAGCACAAGCCGTTAAACCCATTATTACTCCGCTAGATCGATTCGGTCTGACCTTGAGTATTGCCATCTTATTTCATGCTCTACTTATTTTGGGTATTACCTTCGCTGAAGAAGATCGCTCGCGCGCGCGCTTCAATACTATGGAGATTGTTTTAGTTCAGCAAAAAAGTCCCGAACCTAAAGAAGCAGATATGTTGGCACAGGCAAGTCTTGAAGGCGGTGGTGATGTTGAAGAGCAAATGAATCCGGCAGCACCAATGCCAGCTCCATTTCCAGATCCGGAACCAGAAATAACCATGCCACAACCGACGGAATCTGAGCCACCACAACCACCTGAATCAGCAACAACTGAAGCTGTAGTCGCGAAACCTGAGCCTGTAAAAAAAGACGTAATTGAAAAATTAACCGTGGAAGATACTGAAAGCCCGAACCCCATAGTCGAAAAAGTCGAAACACCTAGCGAAGAAAAACAAATCACCGAGACTAAAGAAACTAAAACGGATGAAAAGATAGAGACACAAGAACAGCAAGAAAATCCGGTGAAGGAAGTCATCAAAAAAATAATTACACCCACGGCAGCACAATTACTAACCAACAGTTTTAAAATTGCTTCTTTAAGTGCGGAAATAAGACGCAAAACAGAAGCAAGGGCAAAACGCCCAAGACGAAAATTTATCTCTGCCAGTACAAAAGAGTATAAATATGCCGCTTATATGGAAGCTTGGCGTGCAAAAGTGGAACGTATTGGTAATTTAAATTACCCCGAACAAGCAAGAAGAAAGGGATTATCAGGCAGTCTGGTATTGGATGTGGCTGTTAGACGAGATGGTTCCATTGATGAAATTACAATCCGCAGATCATCTGGAGAAAAGATGTTAGACGATGCCGCAATCCGAATCGTTGAGTTGTCCGCTCCTTTCTCACCATTTCCACAACACATTAAAGATGAAACCGATATTCTGCATATCATGCGCACTTGGCAGTTTCTTAATAAGAGGGGTTTTAAATAAGTATTTTTAAATTAAGTGAAAACCGGACTTGTGAAAACTCTGATTCCTGCCAATACTTAGTAATATGCAGCAAACAAATCTAACTAATCAGTTTTTGATTTCCATGCCCAGCCTCAAAGATCCTAACTTTGAGCAAACCGTCACTTATATCTGTGTCCACAATGAAGAAGGTGCGATGGGGATTATCATAAATAAACCTCTGGAAATAGAACTAGGCGAAATTTTCGAGCAAATGGATATTGTCGTAAACACACCTGAAGTAAATGACAAAAAGATTTATCTCGGAGGGCCGGTACATACTGATCGAGGTTTTATTCTGCATCAACCTAACAAGGAATGGGATTCATCTATCACCGTTTCAGATGAACTTTGCGTGACAACTTCAAAGGATATTCTCAAAGCGATAGCCAACGGTGACGCACCTGGCGAATCACTTATTGCATTAGGTTATGCCGGTTGGTCTGCAGGACAACTCGAACAGGAACTAATGGATAATGCCTGGTTAAATGGCCCCGCTAGTTTAGAAATTATTTTCAACACATCAGCCGAACAATGCTGGCAATCTGCCGCAAATAATATGGGAGTGGATATCAATAAATTATCCTCTGATATTGGCCACGCGTGAGTGATCAAGCTAACCAAACTCTACTCAGCTTTGATTGTGGGAAAAAACGAATTGGTGTCGCTGTTGGTCAAACCATTACTGCTACTGCAACCGCGCTTGAAACCATAAAAACCATTAATGGCAAACCTGATTGGGACAATATTTCACACCTAATCAAGGAATGGAGTCCAAATAGACTTGTTGTCGGCAATCCATTGCAACTTGATGGCTCTCGACAGGAAATGACAGACATTGCTGAACGCTTTTCGCGTCAACTTGAAGGCCGTTACCACATTCCCGTAGATATGATTGAAGAACAGCTCTCATCTTATGAAGCCAGACGCGAACTAAAATCGACTTATGACCTCGATGCAGTAGCCGCCCGTCTTATTCTTGAAACATGGTTGAACGAAAATCTATAAAGATACAGCAACAGTAGGCGCTTAAGGCGATGTCACGAACTAAGGCTAGTCGAGACAAAGCTTCTGCTTCTGCTCGCGGCTCTTGCCTACTTCCCTGTAGGCAAAAAAGGATGACAAATTCGTCTGCAACGAATTTGGGCAATATACATTGCTCGTAAGAGTGAAATAGAGAGATGTATTTCATCCAAAAGCGCAATGTACGAATAGTACATGAGCATTTTGAATCCTTTTTTAACGAAGAGGAGCCGAGCGTAGTAATTGTATCGACAATTAGCGGTAAATAGGGAAAACTAACGCTCATGTCAGATGCTATCGATATTGACCAACTACTAAGCGAGATGACCGAGGCCACGCAAACACATTGCAATGCTAATGGTTATGACAATCCGTTAATGATCGGGATACAACGAGGCGGTGCCTGGGTAGCAAATCGGCTACATCAATCACTTAAACTTGCAGAGCCATTAGGCGAATTAAATATTGCCTTCTATCGTGATGACTTCAGTACCTTAGGTTTACATCCAGAAGTCAGCCCGAGTAAATTACCCGCTGAATTAAACAATCGTCATATCATTCTAGTTGATGATGTTCTATATACTGGCCGAACTATCCGCGCAGCAATGAATGAAATTTTTGATTATGGACGACCTGCCAGCATTACATTAGTTGTCATGATTGATCGTTGCGGAAGACAATTGCCAATACAAGCGGATGTCGTTGGAAAAACTATGACGCTGAATACGGGAGAACATGTTAAGCTCTCCGGACCAGAACCGCTGACATTATCTTTTGATAATGTTGAGGGCACTGAAACATAAACTACGGGATGACTGGAAACATAATTCAACTCGACAACAATGGCAATCTAAAGCATTTTCTTTCCACAGAAGGTCTTAGCCAATCATTACTCCAAAGTATTCTTGATCACGCTGAATCATTTGCCGGTGTCGGTGAAAGAGCTGTAAAAAAAATTCCATTACTACGCGGCAAAACCATTGCCAATTTATTCTTCGAACCTAGTACTCGAACTCGCACGACCTTTGAACTAGCAGCGAAACGATTATCTGCCGATATTCTTAATTTAAATATATCAACATCGGCTACCAGTAAGGGCGAAACACTCAGCGATACCTTACACACACTAGAAGCCATGCATTGCGATATGTTTGTTGTTCGCCATGCGAATAGTGGTGCAGCACATTACATTGCCACACAAGTCGCACCGCATATTAGCGTTATCAATGCGGGTGATGGCCGCCATGCACATCCAACGCAAGCGATGCTGGATATGTTTACCATCCGTCGACATAAGAAAAGTTTTGAAAATTTACGCGTCGCCATTGTTGGAGATATTTTACATTCACGTGTAGCACGATCAGAAATTCATGCTTTAAATACCCTGGGTGTACTGGAAACAAGAATTATTGCGCCGCATACCTTAGTACCCAAGGGCGTCGAAGATTTAGGCGTTCAGGTATATAACGATATGGATACCGGACTTGAAGGTATTGATGTCATTATGATGTTAAGACTACAAAAAGAACGGATGCGCGGCGCACTCTTACCTAGCGAACAAGAATACTTCCAACGTTATGGTCTCACTAGTGAACGTCTCGCTATCGCCAAACCCGACGCGATAGTTATGCATCCGGGCCCAATTAATCGTGGCGTGGAAATTTCTTCCGAAGTTGCTGATGGTGAACAATCCGTCATCCTGCAACAAGTCAGTCATGGTATTGCCATACGCATGGCGGTGATGGCGATGACCATGGGGCGTAGTAATGATGATATGGAAAATACGGAATAATGCGTATTCATATTGAAGGCGGACGTTTACTCGACCCAGCGAATAATCTTGATGCCAAACAAGACCTGTTTATTGCTGATGGAAAAATCGTTAGTATTAAAAAGAAACCTGATGGTTTCGATAGTGATTTACAAATTAATGCAAAAGATAAAATTGTATTACC
The DNA here is from genome assembly GCA_012960105.1 of Thiotrichaceae bacterium. GTDB lineage: Bacteria > Pseudomonadota > Gammaproteobacteria > Eutrophobiales > Eutrophobiaceae > UBA7359. Next base: position 30,489 of record DUBV01000023.1, read on the forward strand.
TGGGCTAGTCGATCTCTGCGCAAGGTTACGTGAACCCGGTCTGGAATATAAAGGCACCATACAAACGGAAAGCCTTGCAGCAAATAGTAGCGGCATAACCTCCATCTGTTGCCCGCCGGATACCGATCCGGTTATAGACACACCGGCAATTATAGAATTAATACACCAACGCTCACGTGATGCCGAACGAACCAATATTTATCCCTTAGGCGCTTTAACTAAGGATCTAAATAGTGAACATCTTGCTGAGATGCATATCCTCAAGCAGGCAGGTTGTGTTGGTGTCAGTAATGCTTATAACGCAATTGATAATGCTGAAGTATTACGTCGTGCTTTTGAATATGCGCATAGCTGTAATCTAACCGTATTTTTATACGCCGAAGATCATGCCTTAAAAAATAACGGCGTAGTTCATGAAGGCGCGCTTAGTACTCGACTTGGCTTGCCACCAATACCTGAAACCGCAGAAACAGTAGCAATATGTAGAGCTATACTATTAGCCGAACAAACTCAGGTACATTTACACTTCTGTCGATTATCGACAGCTCGAGGTGTTCAATTAATCAAAGCAGCTCAAGCACAAGGTTTGCCGATAACGGCTGACGTTGCCATCTGTAATTTGCTCCTCACCGAAATGGATATTGCTGATTACAATAGCGACTGTCACCTGCAACCACCTTTACGTAGCGAACGCGATCGTTCAGGATTAATTGCCGGCATTAATGATGGAACTATTACCGCTGTCTGTTCAGATCACCAACCCCATGATGTTGATGCAAAAGCAGCACCTTTTAGCTTAACTGAATCAGGCGCATCTACTATTGAACATTTATTGCCGTTAATGATGCACTTGGTAAATCGCGAAGAATTAAAATTAGAAAAAGCAATTTCATTACTCACTTCACAGCCCGCGAATATATTGTCTATCGATAAAGGCTCATTGGAAGAAGGTAAAGATGCCGATGTTTGTATTTTTGATAACGAAGAAAGCACGAGTATCGACAAAGACAATTTATTGAGCATAGGTAAAAACACACCGTTCAACGGCTGGGAAACACAAGGAGCCGTTTCACACACCTTACTTAATGGTAGAGTCGTCTTTGATAGAAGTGAATTTAAGTAACACTTTATATTAGTTTAGTTTTAAGGAATTAGAATGGCCCACCCTGCAACACGTAACACTTTATATGTAGAACAAGCAGAACTGCTTTCACAAGATGCTTATGATGATGGTCAATACCATCTTCGACTACAAGCAGCTGAAACTGCAGCACATGCAAAGCCCGGTCATTTCATTCACATGCAGTGTGATTCTTCATTGGCCATGCGTCGCCCGATGTCGATCATGCGTAGTAACCCGAAAACAAAAATTATTGATGTGCTCTATAAAGTACATGGTCAAGGCACAGACTTATTATCCAAGCGTGAAGTCGGCGACAAAATTGATTTAATAGGCCCAATAGGCCAATCATTTAAAATGGAAGACTATAAAAAACGCCCCTTGTTAATAGGCGGTGGTGTCGGTATCCCTCCTATGGTTTTTCTTGCAGAACATATTAAGAACACAGCAAAAGAAATTAGCCCGTTAGTTATTATGGGATCAGAAATTCCTTTTCCATTCAAAAGCCGTCCGTCTCAAATCATGGTAAAAGAAATGCCATCAGACGTAATCGCCAGCATGCCGCTATTGGATGATTGGGGCATACCTTCAAGATTAACCAGTTTACAAGATTATCCCGGTTGCTTTAATGGCTACGTCACAGACTTAACCCGTCATTGGTTAGATAATCTTGGTGAAGACGAACGCAAAGAAGTAGAAATATTTAGCTGTGGCCCAACACCGATGTTAAAAGCTGTTGCACAGCTAGCAAAAGAATATGACTTGCCTTGCCAAGTATCATTAGAAGAATACATGGCCTGCGCTGTCGGTGGCTGTGCAGGTTGTACAGTATTAATAGAAACAGATAATGGCCCCGCAATGAAACGCGTCTGTGTTGATGGCCCGGTCTTTGAAGCCGAAAGTGTAATCCAGTTTCACACCTAACATTATGTCTAATGCATCAAGCATTGTAACGAGCAACCAAACCGGTGTTCATAACGATCTTGAAAGCAGTATAAAAAAACATCTCGCCAATCCTTTCAGAAAACCTTATCGGCCATTCAGCGCAGAAATATTTCATCAAGCGAATGAAATAATAAGCGATGCAAACTTACCCGTTATTCTAGACTCCGGTTGTGGTACTGGTGAAAGCAGTTTTATCTTAAGCGAACAAAATCAAGACGCCTTAGTCATTGGCATTGATAAATCAGAAAAACGACTGGATAAATTTATTAGTGATGAAAGCATTTATAATGAAAACAATTTAATCCTAATAAGAGCCGATGTCATCGATATCTGGCGCATGATAAAACAATCAAACTGGAACATTAAAAAACATTATCTTTTATATCCCAATCCATGGCCAAAAAAAGATCAACTAAAACGCCGCTGGCATGGCCACCCTGTTTTCCCTGAAATGTTAAGTTTGTGTAATCAAATTGAATTAAGAACCAATTGGCAAATCTATGCAGAGGAATTTAAATTTGCATTAGAGTTAGTGGTTGGTGAATCTGTTTCTATAGAAACAATTAATGCTGATAGCTTTATTAGTCCATTTGAGAAGAAGTATTATGAAAGTGGGCATGAGTTGTATCGAGTTGTTACTTCTTAATGCCTTGCAGATATTAAGCTTCTCAATTCTCCATTAAATCTATTTCGCTTGATAGCTAGCCACTTCTTTTTGCGTGGCCAAAGCGAGAGTGCATTAGGACACGACTGCATGGATGAAGGTGGTAAAGTAACGCCGGGAGCAGTTACCGAAGAGTCCGTATGCGCGTACCGTTAGCAATGTAATATTACCTCGGGTACCCGCAGGGCAAGGCATTTGGGGTGTGTACGAACAGGGACATAGGTAACAAAAAAGTACAGGCACATGGGTTACACTTTTAAGCTCCAATACTTCGTATTCTGACCTTTTACATCTCTAATATTAAATTGACCTAACTGTATCGATCCATAATAAATCATC
>DUBV01000024.1:0-5398 GCA_012960105.1 Thiotrichaceae bacterium
ACAGCTTTGCAAACGCCAAAGCACGTGGCTAAGAAACGAAAATGATGCACTCATTCTTGATAAAGCTAATATTGATAGTGTGATTAATTTCCTTCAATAATTTTTTTGCAATATTAGAAAGAGAAAATAAAAATTTATTTAATGTAACTAATTGAACTTATTTACTATTGTTCTTTTTAGTAAATTTCTCCATAGTGTGTAACATAGTTCTCAAACTATCTATGGTAGTTTCAAATTCATCACTTGTTAAGTCGGATACTGCCATTTCTTCAATCTTATGAAATTTAGGAAAGATTTTTTCCATCAGATCTTCACCTGCTTTAGAGATATGAACAATAACACGTCTAGCATCAGAAGAGTGAGGTATTCTTTTGCAATAGCCATGCTTTTCTAGTGTTTTTAAAATACCGGTCAATGTACTTTTTGCAATACCAGCATTTTTTGCTAATTTAGCAGTCTCTATATCTCTCCATACCCAAATAACCCACATAACCGTAAAACCAGAAAATGACAGATTAAATTCCTTGAGTACTTGATTTTCTGAAAAGTTTCTGATGATAGATGTAAGTCTAAAAGTATTTGAGATGATTGAAACTGATCGACTATATAAACCAACAGAAATTAGATGTTGTTTAGCTCTCTCTTCAGCATCAGAGAGTTGTGGGTGGGTTTTGTTTTTAAAATTATCCATTATAAATTTCTAATTTACAGACATGCATAAGATTAAGCTAAATTAGATCTAGCTAGTGTAGTGCCGCCTTTCCAAGAAACACCAACTTGGCGATAGTAGCCTTTAATTAACTCTTCAGGTACAAGTAACTGAAATTCTTCAACAGGTGAAGAGAGAAAATCAATTTCAAAAGAACCTTTAAAGGTTAGACCAATCTCAGCATCAAAACCTGACATTGTAACAACTTCATTCAGACTATCTTTTCCATTACATTCAATCGCAGGCATCCAGCGATTATGAACCATAGGCAAGGCATTTACAAATCCTGCATGATCTGACTCCTCCTCAATGGTGAACTGAGCTTGAACTAGGCGATAATCATAAGCAGCAAGTGTGGCACCAAAGATGCCGCCAGGTTGAAGCCGAGGTCCAGCTTTTCCTACAGTGGTTGGTCTTGTTAAATGTATAGAACCAAGTTTTTTTGGATAACCTTGAAATTGACCACGAATAGCTGCATAGTCTTTATCTACCCAAATATATATACAACGTGAGTAGGTTTTTTCTTGATATTTACAGCGAACAACAAAAAATACCTCTTTATATTGAGCACGTATAGGATCTAATAATTCGTTAAAGTTATCACTACAGCTTTGCCAGTCTGCCCATACTATTGCAACAGCTCCAGGGTCTTCATCAGCCAGTTCAAATCCATCTGGCAAAAGTTCAGCAACTCGATTAGGGTTAGTTCGGTACTCTAAGGTTAACAAGTCCCCAGAGTAGTGCCAAGGAACATCAGGGAGTAATGACGAATTACCAGTGTGAGTTCTAGGAAACATAAAGCCTTTTAAAGACATATAGCTAATAATTTAAATTTAATAAATACATGATACCATTCGGGAACGAATGAAATTATATTAAATATTATTTAATATTTTAAAATGGTAGTATATAATATAATCATTCGTACCCAAACGATATAAAGGAATAAATCATGGCAACCAAAGAATATAGAAAAATACTATTAAATGGATCTTCAGTTCAGGTAACAGTAGAAGGAGATGAGCTTATTACAAAAGATGGAAGAAGCATTGACATCGAAGAAGCTCAGCATCTTCCTCCTACTCAACCTTCTAAGATAATTTGCGTACATTTAAATTACGAAAGTCGTGTCAAGGAATATATTACAAAATTACCTCCTGCCCCTACATATTTTCATAAACCTGTAACTGCACTTAATAGCCATAAAGGAGATATTGTTCGTCCTGAGCGTTGCAAATGGCTTAACTATGAAGGCGAGATTGCAATTGTTATCGGTCGAAATTGTCGTAATATTAGTCCTGCAGAAGCTGGAGAGTATATTGCTGGTTACACAATAGCTAATGATTATGGACTGCATGATTTTAGGGATACCGATGCTGGCTCGATGCTTAGAGTTAAGGGCTCAGATACACTTTGCCCAGTTGGACCAGGGCTTATTACTGGATGGGATTTTCATAACAAAGGTATTCGCACTATCGTCAATGGAAAAGTAATGCAAGATGCCAATACTAACGAAATGGAATGGGACATGAATTATCTTGTTGCTGATATTGCACGCAACATTACTTTAGAACCAGGCGACTTATTACTTTCCGGCACTCCTGCAAATAGTCGTCCAGTGAATCCGGGTGATATTGTTGAAGTTGAGGTTGAAGGTTTAGGCTTATTGTCAAATAAAATTGTTCATGGCACTATACCAATCCGTGATGATGTTGGTGCCCAACCATCAAGCTCAGAAGAAGTGGTCTCTACAGCTATGGGTGGTGATTGGGAATTCCGAGGTCAGAGAGCGGCAGGTGGTCAGGGTGCCAAATTCTATAAATCATCTATCGAAAAAAAATAAATTATGGGAAAAATATTTAAAACAATTGGTCCAATGAATAATGATGATATCGATGCAGATATTACTGATCATGATACCTATGAAAAGGGATTTCCTCATATGGCATTCAAACATATGCGTGACAAAGATCCTTGCGCCTGGATTGATGAAAAGGATGGTGGCAAGGGCTTTTGGGCAATCACTCGCTATAATGATATTAGGGAGGTTAATGGTCTACCAAAAATCTTTAGTTCAGCTCAAGGGATTCGCCTAGAAGAGCAATCTAAAGAAGAATTTGAAGCTCGAAAAACATTCCAAGAAACTGATCCGCCAGTACATAACCGTCAACGTATGATGTTCCATCGTGGTTTTTCACGCAAACTCATTTCAACTTATGAGCCATTGATTCGTGATATTTGTAACGATATCATTGATGAAGCAGTTGATTCGAGCGAAATCGATGCCACCAAAGAGATTGCAAAAAAATTACCAATGAGAATGCTAGGTCGTGTTATCGGAACTCCAGATGAGGATGCAGAGTGGCTAGTTTCAAGAGGTGACGCAATGATTGCAAACAGTGACCCAGATTTTACGGACCATGTTGTTGATAAGGTAGATACAGATGAGTATAGATTCTTACCTTTTCGCTCTCCAGCAGGCAAGGAAATTTACGAATATGGAGAAAAACAAAAGAGGCTTCGTGAAGATCATAATATGGGTGATGTAATGTCAATGTTATTGCAACCAAATAAGCAGGGCGACAAATTATCAGACCTTGAATTTAAAAACTTTTTTGCCCTAATGATTGCTGCTGGAAATGATACAACCAGATATTCGATGGCATCTTCAATTCATGCTATAGCTAATAATCCGTATATTTTTAACTGCCTAAAATCTGCACCTGACGATTCCCCAGTTTGGGACAGCGCTACCGAAGAATTTATCAGATGGGCTTCACCAACTATTCACTTTAGACGTACAGCAACAGAAGACTATAAACTTCATGGGAAGCAAATCAGAGAGGGAGACAAAGTTGCTATTTGGTTTACTTCAGGAAATTATGATGAGCGCAAGTTTTCCAATCCATTTAATCTTATTTTAGAGAGAGAAAATAATAATCATATCGCTTTCGGTCAGGGTGGCCCTCATGTATGCTTGGGTATCTGGCTTGCACGACTAGAAGTTCGTGTGGCTATGCAGGAGTTACTTAAAAGGGTTTCGAAAATTGAACAAATCGCCCCCGAAAAATACTTACGCTCTAATTTTATTCGAGGTATAAAAAACTTGCCTGTTAAGTTAACATCAGCATAATATAATATTAAAAAATTAATTATAGGAGCAAAAGTGGAAGCTTATAAAAGAGTTCGAGTGTTATTCTCAGATCATTTAGGTTTAGCGAGAGGAAAATATCAACCTATAAAAACTGCGGCTGGTGGTGAGGCAAGATTTTGTATTAGCCTTTACGGCCTTACCTATGACAAGCAATTATTGCCAGTCCCAGGTAGTGGATTACTTGATGGCTTACCTGATGTGGTTGCTAAATACAAAGAAGAGAGTATTCGCCCTTCTTGGGAGGCTGACACTGGTGTGGTAATCCCAGATATCTATTTTAAAGGAGAGCCTCTGGCACATTGTGGACGTAATGTATTAAAAAAGACAATAGCTCAGTTTGAAGAAATTGGCTTAACACCATATATTGGAATTGAATTAGAAGCTTATGTCTTTGAAAAAAATAGTGATGATAAATGGGTACCATACGACACACCAGGTGCTTATGTATATGGTACTGGAGCAAAGACAGACCCTGCTGGCTTGATTGATGAAGTCTGGGAGCAGGCTGAAGCTTGTGGTATTGAGTTAGAATCATATAATTCAGAGTTTGATTCACCCCAATTTGAATTAACCCTAAAGTATGACAAGGCACTGGAAGCTGTTGATCAGATATTTCTATTTAAAACAATGGCAAAAGAGATATTTGAACAGAATGGCTACTTATTAAGTTTTATGCCTAAACCTTTATCAAAAAATGGTGGAAGTGGAATGCATATTAACTTCAGTTTTGATAACAAAAAAGGCAAGAATGAAATTTACGACAAGTCTACGAATGACGGGTTATCAAAGATTGCCAAAAAATCAATTTCTGGACTAATCTATCACCATGAAGGTATGTCGGCCCTAGTGGCACCAACAGTTAATTCTTATCGAAGATTGTTGCCAGCAAGTCTTTCAGGGTATTGGGCAAACTGGGGTTACGATCACCGAGGGGTTACAGTTAGAATACCTGATGAGCGGGGACCTCTTTCTAGAATTGAATTTAGAATGCCAGACTGTGCTGCAAATCCATATACTGCAGTTGCAACTGTTCTTCAAGCTGCTAAGCTGGGTATAGAAAATAACTATGATTTACCAGATGCGGAAACTCTAGATTGCCTTGAATCTCAAAGTACCGATAGACATGTACCAGATAACTTGAGTCTTGCTTTAGAAGCTTTAAACGCTGACAAAGCCCTATGTCAAGCAGTTGGTCAAGAGTTAATTGATAATCATACTGCTATCAAGGAACAGGAATGGCAAGATTTCGTCTCTCATACAACTGATTGGGAATTTGACCAATATCTAAAATATATCTAGGATTATGTAATGTCAAATAGAACTTCTATCAAAGGCGTCAAGGTTTCTACGGATCACTATATTTTTGGAAAGCGAGTTTCATCCAAAAAAAAATTTACCGTCATTAATCCAAATAATCCTGGTGAAGTTCTCGCTGAAGTATCAAGGGGTGATAAAGAAATAGCGAAACTTGCAGTTGCTGCTGCCAGAGAGGGATTTAATGTATGGTCAGTAATGAGTGTTGATGAACGCTCATC
>DUBV01000024.1:5453-5746 GCA_012960105.1 Thiotrichaceae bacterium
TTAGATATGGGTATGCGTCATGAAAGTCTAAGAAACCGAGTTATTCCAAGAGGTGCTAGAAATTTTCGTTCGTATGCAGATATAGCTAAAGAATATAAACCAAGGAAATGGCATTCAAACACTACTGAGAATGAAATTCAACGAATGCCTAGTGGAATTAGCGTCATTATTACTCCATGGAATGCTCCATTTATGTTGTCTACATGGAAATGTGCGCCTGCCCTCGCTGCAGGAAATAGTGTAATTTTAAAGCCAGCAGAATGGTCTCCATTGTCAGCATCATTGTTGGGTGA
>DUBV01000025.1 GCA_012960105.1 Thiotrichaceae bacterium
TGTTTTTTTATAAATTGGAGTGAAAGTAGAAATATGATTGAAATGGATAAAAACCAGTAAACATAGTTATAACTATCTATAGATAACAGTAATACCAAAACGATAACAATGGATATAAAAAAAGAGGGCCAATAGGCCCCCTTTATTTTAAGCACGCGCATTACACTTGTATATTAAAGGCTACATAGACCAGCAGGCATTACAGCAGTACTTGATGTTCCTCCACCACTAACAGTAACAGTAAAGTTCTCATCAGCAGAAAAAGCACAAACGGTAGGACTAGTCGTAAAGGTTTCTGAAGTAGATACTTGTGCTATTATTACTGACAGTTTACTAGGCACTCCTGAATTTACACCAAATTGTATTACCGCAGCAGACACTATAGCACCCGCAATTCCATCGGCAACCGCCGTATTGGCTTGAGTAGTTAAATCACCAAACTTAGGAACTGCCGTTGCAGCAAGAATACCTAAGATAACAATGACGACAACTAATTCAATTAAGGTAAAACCATTTTGAACCTGTTTCTTAATATTAAACTTCTTATTCATAATTAACTCCTTCTAGAACCGCAGTTCTAATTTTTAGAAAACATATTTCCGCCAGTCGCAACCTTTGGCCAGTCCATTTATGCTTCAAAAAGAACCAGATATCCATTCTGATTCATATACTGGATTGCTCCAGATTCGAAAATAGTTTCTCTACCGATTATTGTAGTATAAAAACATTAATTTTCCTGTAAATTGGTTCAAAATGAGAATTGGTTCACAATTATAATGGCCATGTACTCCAAATTATATAAATTGCTCCCAAAATAATAAACAGGCCGAATACTCGCGGATTATTACCAGGCAATATTTTATCTGGCATATTAAAGGAGTGTCCGTATCGACCCAATGATTACTCCATTTTTCAAATGATTTTAGTACGCTCGGACGTATAAACATGATTACACCAAATACCACTGCTAAACCAATTGCTATAATTAAAATATAGTATAAAACAACAAACAACCATTTCTCAAATTCTGATTCTGCGACCCTTTCTAGAACATGTGTGACAAATTCAATACTATTATGAAACGCGAGTATATAAAGACAGATAGTTAAAACAACAACAATTACTATGCCAAAAACTCGATAATGACGATAAAAATAAAATTCTTTATATCTAGGTTTATTTATCGCATTAAAAAATTTGTCCGTTGAAATCGATTTATTCATTCTTATTGCCAAGTCAAACATTTTGTCTGGTCGAAAACAAAACCCTAGTCCTACTGGCAATATCAAAATCCCGATAATAAATAAGACATCAAGTAACCATAAATAAAGTTCGTTTGAAAAATTCATTTTAATTTATATGTTTCCTATATTTCCAAGGTGTTTTCTATTGCTTGTAACTTAACAGAATTAAATTCATCTATCTTTTGTTCATATGTACCATTTGTATTATTATCTTTATAATCCAGTTTAATATGAAAACGAATTCTGTCTGCCCCTTCTACGTTATTACTAAATAATTCAGTATTCTTTAATGTGTACAATAATACGTGGTTCTTGATAGCAAAATACCATTTCCCTTTTTCCATAACACCCAAACTTTCAGAAACAATCGTACCTCCATAATTGGAAGGCGTGGAGATTACGCTTCCAGACAAAGCATACGACATCATTTCTTCCTTATTCTGAATATCATTTATTTCCAAAGGTAATCGCAGTTCTTTCATCGGGTTGACCTTTAATAATAATTGTAACTCATCATATTGCCCCCTCATTACCATCATAGATGCTCTATAGTGTAATGCTGTATTAATACTAACCACGGTTTTATTGACCATGGTCCGTTCTGCTTTGGCAAACATCGCGAACATATATTTACTAAAAGTGCCAACTAACAACGCTAATATTAATATCGATATGACCAATTCTATTCGGGTGAGATTACGGTCACCCCATCGATGTGTTAATTCCATTATTTTCCAGTCACTACTAAATAACTTTGGTCATATTCCACATCGGCAGGAATACACCTAATGCCAATATCAAAACCATAACACCAATTACAACAATGAGGATCGGCTCAATCATTGAACTCAAATTCTTAATATCGTAGTCTACTTCACGATCATAGTATTCAGCAACCTCAACCATCATATCGTCAACCTGTCCCGTTTCCTCACCTACTGCTAACATCTGTATAACTAGTGGCGTGAACATTTTCGTTAGCCCTGCGGTTCTGGTTAATGATTCACCACGTTCTACTCCCGTCCTCATACCCAAAATTTTATCGCTAATATATTCATTATCAACAGAGCGTGACACAACAATCAGAGCCTGAATTAATGGAACGCCTGATTTTAACCCCATAGAAAATGAACGGGCAAATCTTGCAAGTGTTGCCCGATAGATAATGTTACCGACTATTGGAATCTTCAATTTATATCGATCCCACTGAAAGCGGCCATTCTCTGTATTAACATAAAACTGTGCAGCTATGATTCCTCCTATAAATATTAGTAGCATTGCTGGCCACCATTGAACAAAAAAATCGGACATCGCTATTAAGACACGGGTTTGCCAGGGTAAGGTTACTCCAGATTTGGCAAATAACTCAGCGAACACAGGTATAACCCATATATTTATAATTGCTACCGCTATGGTTATAGTAACAATGACAAATATTGGATATCGTAATGCGGTCTTAATTCGTTCTCGTGTTTCTTTCTCTCTGGCAAGATATTCTGATATGCGAAAAAATGATTCCTCCAAACGTCCTGTTTCTTCGCCTACTTTTACCATGCTGATATATAACGGTGAGAACATATCAGGATGTCGAGCTAATGAACTTGAAAGATCTCTTCCTGACTCAAGGTGGCTCATCATGTCTTTAAGCGCTTCAATCAGTTTAAAATTTCTGGATGACTGGATTAAACCGGTAATTGACCTGAGCATCGGTACGCCTGCTTTCATGAGAGTATACATCTGCCGACTAAAAAAGATTAAATCATCCAGGCTTGGCGCTTTCCTGTTTAGGTAATTTGATAAGGAAATATCAGGACCTGAAGCTGTTCTTTTCTCCTTTATATCTATTGGTGTTATTCCTGTATTAAACAATTGAGATGCGACAGCATCAATTGTACCGGCATCAATTTCACCATTTATTAGACCACCACGTGCATTTCGTCCCCTATAAGAAAACAAGGGCATTAAATAGTACCTTCCTTAGCAATCGGAACCATGTCTTTATCAACTATGCTATCAATATCTGCAGATATTCGAATAACTTCATCCATTGTGGTAATGCCTTCTACTGCGTATTGGAGCGCAACCATATTCAATGATCTAAAATATTTTGAATTTCTGGCTTCTTTCACAAATTGAGCACTATCTCCATGGCTTAAAATTTCAGATAGATTTCTATCGAATTCTAATAACTCATAAACTCCTATTCGACCTTGATAGCCTGTATAATTACAACGCGCACAACCTATTCCTTTTTTGAAAACCACATTAAATTTCTTTTTATCAACAAAGCTATTTATCCATGCCTGTTGTTGTTCTGTTAATTCATCTGCTTGAGTACAACTTTCACAAACTCTTCGAACTAATCGCTGCGCCATAATTGCGTGTAATGCAGATGCAAGTAAATAACTCTTAATATTCATATCTATTAAACGACTTACTGTGCTTACTGCATCATTTGTATGTAATGTAGATAGAACTAAATGACCGGTCATCGCTGCACGCAATGCAATCTCAGCAGTTTCTTCATCTCGCATTTCACCTATCAACACAATATCCGGATCTTGTCTTAGCGCTGATCGCAAGACGGCTGAAAAGGTAAGCCCTATATCTGAATTTATTTGCACCTGGTTTATACGAGGTAGTTTATATTCAACAGGATCTTCTACAGTAATAATTTTCTTCTCTGGCACATTTAATGTTTGTAATGCAGCATACAGCGTTGTTGTTTTACCACTACCTGTTGGACCTGTTACCAATATCATTCCATGAGGCCGTCGTAATAATATTTCAAAACGCTCTAGTAATGCTATAGGCATACCTATGGTATTTAATTCCAGCGTGCCGCCAGTTTGATCAAGTAAACGCATAACAACTGATTCACCATATTGAACTGGCATAGTCGATAAACGAACATCTATATGATGTTCAATAATTTTTAAACTAAATCGTCCGTCCTGTGGCAAACGTTTTTCAGATATGTCGAGACCAGCCATTAACTTCAATCTGAGTACAAGTGAAGGAGCAATTCTATTTTCATCTATAATTTGTTCTTGCAGTACTCCATCAACTCGTTGACGAATCCGAATCACATTTTCATCTGGCTCGATATGAATATCTGATGCTCTTATCTGTATTGCATCTTCAAATAATGATTGCAGTAATTTAACAACGGGAGCATCCGCCACATCTGCATCCGCAAGTAGAGCTCCCAAATCGATATCACTTTCAGTTAACTCTTCATTCAATTCTTCTGCAAAGCTACTGATTTGATCAGTTTTACGATATACAGTGTCAATGGTTTTAAGAAGATCAATTTCTCTAACAACCGCCAACCTTATTGGCCGTCTTAAAATTCTCGCTAATTCATCATAGGCGAAAATATTTGTGGGATCCGCCATGCCGACAAGAATACCATTATCATCCATACTTAAAGCAACAGCCCTAAATCGACGTGATTGGATTTCAGGAATTAATTTAATGATGTCGGGGTTAAATTTATAATGAGACAAATCAACAAAAGGAATTTTGAGTTGCTCAGATAATGCATCTAAAATTTGATTTTCTGTCAAATAGCCTTCAGCTATCAACACGCGTCCTAATTTTTGACCGCTACTTTTTTGCTCCGATAACGCCTGTTCTAGCTGGGCTTGAGAAATTAACTTATGATCGATTAATAGATCACCCAGACGTATTTTTTTACGTGGATTCATCTTCTAATATATTATTTAGTCGATTAATACGTTTTGATATAAATAATTTTGATTCTAATGCTAATGTTGAATTGTTAGATGCCTTTTGATAAGCATACAGAGCATCGTCATAGCGTTTTAATGATTCAAGAGAAAGACCTAGCCCCATCCACCAAACTGCCTTTAGCGGATTTACCTGTAATAAATCACGGTATATTTTTGCAGATTTT
>DUBV01000026.1:0-448 GCA_012960105.1 Thiotrichaceae bacterium
TCTGCGACGATTGGATTTAGTGCTTTGTCTTTAGTGCTTACAGTGACATTAATTATCCCATCTGAATTATCAACCAAGGCCGCCTCATAAGTATATACTTTATCAGATATGCGAAGCATATTTTGGTTCAACAGATCAGCAGCAGCAGGGCCAGGATAATCAACAGAAATTAGAGGAAGTGCTGCCTGTGTCATATCATCGGAAAAAGTTGCTGTTATTAGTAAAGTCGCATCTTCTACCCTCACTAAGCTATCTGGGTCATCGTATGTAAAACGAACAGAAGGCGGTGTAGTATCAATCACTAAATTTTTCTTCTCGCCTAGAGAATTTTCATTGTCTATAGCTGGCAGTGTTAAGGTTAATGGATTCCCAAAATTATCCAATATTGTGCCAGCGTTTAGAACCAGAGATGCTATATCAATATAATTCAGATCTAAAGACGTATGAG
>DUBV01000026.1:619-5004 GCA_012960105.1 Thiotrichaceae bacterium
GAAGTAACCATTGTGACTGTAGGCACAATGGCTTTTACCGTTATTTTTGTTGTGCTAACAGTATAATGAGTTTCATTCCCAGCACGATCAAGCACTTTAGCTCTAAATTGTATTTGATCGGTTTCGCTAAACCATGCCAATTCCTCAAAACCGATCACTGCACCCGCAATTTCATCATCCACAGAAACAGTAACTGTTTGTGCAGCATAAATAGCAGCCGTTATAGCTGTAGTATCTCCAAAGTCAGTATAATTCGCCCCATCTTCAGAGGCAGTCAATACCACCTCTCCAGTTTCCAATGTTGCATCTACTGGAAAATCAACTTTAACAGTGAGACTTGTGTTAGTACTATTCCAATAATTTGCTACTACATTTCCCCCAACCGCCGTGATCGTAGCTGTTACTTGCTGTGTAGCTGGTGGAGTCTTATCAACAATAAGGGTTTCTGTGCTTTTTATCCATTCAGTTTCATTTCCAGCTTTATCTTGTACGCCGGCAGTAAATTCAATTATGTTAGCATCAGCACCAGTGTATGCAGCTATATCAGCTGCTATCAGTGTCATTACTTTTACCTTAGCTGTTAATTCAACTGAGGTAATGGTGGACCAATCACCTATATAATCCCAAGTTCCAGAATTAGATAATTTTGCTTTTATTTTAACTTGGCCATCTATCAATGTTTTATCTGTATCAGTTAAAGGAACTTTGATTTCTACTCCAGTATTTACAGCATTCCAATATTTATGTCTTACAGTATTACCTGTGGCAATTACTTTATCAACGGTTAAGGCTGTTGGAGCTACACCATCCACTGAAATAGCTTTAGCATCAGCAATTTTTATTGGAATATTTGTAACCGGTAATACCATAGGATTGCCAGCCTGGTCTCTTAACTCTCCAGCTGTTGTGTTCACCTGAGTTACAGCTAAAGTTGCTGCAGAAATTTCTGCGATATCAGGCGTTGTCTCTCCCACTGCAACAGTGTAAGTAGCACTTTTCGTTGTGACATTTGATATCGTTCCACTCGCAAGCGCAATTGTGGCAGTTGTATTTAATATGATATCTAGATCATCATTAAACATTGTGACAGCTTCACTAAAGCCCAAAGTCACATTAATGTTATCAGTCGCTTTATAAACACCTGCATTTGTAGTTGAAGAGGCTGAGGCAATTGTTGGAACTGTTACATCAATAGTTAATGTATTATTGCTTTCCGCCCAATCTTTGGCGTTGCCAGCCTTATCAGTTACTGTTGCCTTTATTTTTATTACACCATCAGTAGCAAATGATGTTAACCCTTCAATGGGTGCTGATAATACATTCACAGTCGCCTGTCCAGCGGTAACATCAGCAGCTTTAATGGTATATGCATCACCAATATTAGTCCACCCATTAGGTTCAATTTTAGCCACCATCTGGATGGTTCCTGCAGTTAATGTTGCATCAGTTGTAACTAAGGAGACAACAAAATCTACACTTGTATTTGTATCATTATATTTATCAGCAACGACATTACCTCCCTTTGAAGACATGGTAATATCAGTTCCATCATCAACAGGTAAAACACCATCCACAAAAATATCAACTACTTCATCCGCAAGATTTTTTCCGGTTGGTATCGTCTTGACCGTCATTTCATTACCTGGCTGATCATTCACTCTTTGACCAGCAGTAACCACTATCGGGCCATTAA
The DNA here is from genome assembly GCA_012960105.1 of Thiotrichaceae bacterium. GTDB lineage: Bacteria > Pseudomonadota > Gammaproteobacteria > Eutrophobiales > Eutrophobiaceae > UBA7359. The sequence goes on from DUBV01000026.1 coordinate 2,313, forward strand.
CGTTTAATGAGGCATTAAAATCATTTAAACGAACCGTATAATTTTGAGTCGTGTTATCTGCATTATCAACAGCACCGTATGTGAGAATTGCATCTGCATTGACTGCTCCCGTTTCCAAAGTTGCCTTGATTATATTTGCTGCAGTCGTTGACACATTCTCGCTAAAAGTTATTTTAACAGGTATAACATCACCAACTTTGTAGTAAGCCGCAGGTGAAGTGCTATTTATTTTGGTTATGGTTGGCCTAACCCCATCTATTGCAATACCTGTTTTATTGGCAGACAATTTTGTTGCCGCTGTCCAAACTTGAGGTTGATTTCCGCCTGCATCCTTTAGTGTAGCCGTACCATCTAAGGCGATAGAATTATGATCTAGCACTGCGACCTCATCACTTTCAACAACAGTGTAATTGGTTGTTGCCGTAGTTGCAGGACCAAATCCAGTAACAGATACTGTTGCATTTGCAGCATTTCCATGATTTAAGACAAGGTCAAGCGTACCATTGGCTAGTGTAACTTCTTCACTAAACGTCAAGTCGAGATCGATCACATCACCAATCTTATAGGTATCATTAGCCTTATCTGAGGTTACATTAGTAATTGTCGGATACTCGGCATCAATTTTGATATTCTTTAAATCATCTAAATTTTGACCGTTTGGTATAGCAAGGGTAACAATTTCATTGCCAGCCTGGTCTTTTATCGTACCTGCAAGTGTGAGTGGGGATTTGGCCTCAAGGTCAGCTCCAGCGGTGGTATGATCTACTGCAACAGTATAGACTCCAGTTGCTGTAGTCGCATTACTTATAGCAGTAATCTCAACTGTGAAATCAGTATCGCCAGTTTCAAGAGGCACTGACAACGTAGCATCAGCACCAGATAGAGTGACCGCTTCAGAGAAAGTGACCGTTACATTAATCGTCTCAGCCACGCCATAGGTTCCATTTGCTTTATCAGATGTTATATTTGAAACTGTTGGGGGTGTTGTTTCGATTACCAGCGCTTTACTTGCTGCCAGATTCGTACCAATACCAAAACTATCCATCGCGTTTCCGGCAGCATCTTTTACCTGACCGGTGGTAGAAACACTAGCCGCCGTCAAATCGCCTGATGCGTCTCCGGCTTGTACCGTATAGGTGCCCGTTGCTGTAGTAGCATTAGAAATTGCTGAAATGGTTACATCCCTATCTGTAGCACCTGTCTCCATTGTAATTACGAAATTTCCACCACTTAAAGTCACCGCTTCACTAAAAGTCGCCTTCACAGCAATTTCTTCACCAAGGCCATATGTGCCATTTGCCTTTTCCGATGTTATACTGGTAACAGTTGGTAGAACGCCATCAATATCTAAATCTTTAACAGCATCAAGATTATTTCCTGTGAAAGTGTATGTATCCATAGAATTATAGCCTAGATCAATAATATCTCCTGAGACCATTGCTATAGTTTTAATAGCTAAATCAGACGTTATGTTTCCTTCCTGTACAGTGTATGTAAATGATTTGGTGGTTACCCTACTTCCATAAGATGCGAACGCACCAACGTCAACTGTCTGATCAGTGCCCCCTGTTTCAAAAGTAACCCGTATGGAGCCATCGGTAAAAATCGATTCGGAAAAAGTTAATTCTACATTAATAGCATCACCAACTTTATAGGTATCATTGTTCGTAGAACTTCCAGCACTGGCAATCCTAGGTTTAGTTGAATCAAAATAGTTATCAGTTCTTACGTTATATAAAGCACGTTCATTGCCTGCAACATCTTTTAAAAAAAATTGCACATCATATCTAGCCGCTTCTTGAAGATCACTACTTAAAGAAATGGGATCTATTGTGATGTATGACTCACCAGCAAGATGGCCACCTGCAAGATTATAATCATGCGCGCCCATATCATTTACATCACCTTGGAATCTTAAATATGAACCTGCAATCACTGCCTCGTTTAGTCGATAAGTAATTTTTTGAACGTTAAAACCTCTACTATCATTACCTGGGTAAGTAACATGAGTAACCCATGGAGTAGTGACATCAACTCTATGTGTACTACTCCCGTCAGCATTTGAGGTTGCAACTTGAACCGATACGCCATCAACTTTTATACCCATTTTAAAGTACTTTCCATCGGCATCAGAATGGGCAGCTTGTAGCTGTGCATTTGTAACAATAAATATGATATCGTTAGCTCCACCTTCTCCACTAGCTTTTTGAGCGCCAACACTCACGGGGCTTGCATTCATATTAACGTCAATACTTGAAACGGTAGATGTACTTGACCAACCTATATATAGTTCAGTAAACTTTTCTGTTTTATCATCATCACCACCATCAACATTAGTACCTGTAAACGTTACAACAACTTTAAGAGTATTTTGCCCATTAAAATAGCCAGTTAGCACATTCCCAGTTTCAATAGTTGTAACTATAGTATCCGCATTAACGATGCTAATGCTAATAAAAAATATTAGAGTTTTAATAAGATTTTTCAAAATCTAAAAAAATATATTAAAGGCTAACACCGAGTACTAGGATTCCATCTAACCAGCCTACAGTACCGAGTTTATTTTTCTTGTCATCTGTTACATTAAATGCTGTGGTAGAACGCACGCCTAAACGAATATCAAGGGCATCACCCAAAGCAAATCCATAAGAATTTTCTGCAATCACACCAAATCCGCCACCAACCATACCAG
>DUBV01000027.1:0-1479 GCA_012960105.1 Thiotrichaceae bacterium
CTAGTTCGTAGGCGGACATAGCATTTATGCTGTCCAATTAAATCAGTAACTTGCAGCGCTCGCATTTATAAAATGTTGCAGAAAACAGCGATATTAAGCATGGATAAGTTACAAAATGGCTACGTTAGTTAATGACCGCTCAATACTGAAAGCGGACGGATAAGAAGCAGAATACGCATGAATTGTTTTAATATGTCTAATCAGCAATTTCAGGGTTTTCAGTAGTAATTCTTTGAGCTACATATTTAGAGCCATTAATACTTAGATGTGTACGGTCTCTGTATAACAGAATGCCATCCTTTGCCATATTGCAATTTTTATCATCACAAAAATATTGTGATGTTTTTAATAATTTCACATTAGTTCTATTTTTAACAACAGATTCAAGAATGGAGATGTAATCCTGATGTTTTCTATAGAAATACCGACTGCTTTCTTCACAAGAATCTTCATTGAATATAGTGTCAGCGTATTTGCATTTTTTTGGATTAAATGAAAATTTTGGAACATCATCGGTTATATATACATATTTATTTGCTTTAGTTAGCTTGTCTAATGTTTGGTTTAATTCAACTTCAAGACTACTACCTTGAGGCACTTCCTTTATTCTCTTGTTCCAATATGCTGAAATAATGACTGTCGTTATATTTTCATCGTTGAGGATATACTAAAAAATTACGATTAATAGCGGAAGAAAGGGAAAAGGAAAGACAAGCGCTTATTATTAAGTATTGGCAGCGAGCCTTCCACAGAATAAGAGGCTACGTTAATATCATCCAATTCTTCCGCCAAGCCCAAAAACAAATGTGCTGCGTGACTATCACCAATAACTGCCATTTTTACTTGTTCATTATTTTTAGACTGAAAGCATCCTAGCGTTGCTTCTTTTTGTAAATCTAAAGAAGTACACAGACTAAATTTTTCATTCTGATATTTATCAAATATATCATTACCAATCTCACCTTCATTCAATATTACGCGTTCTGTTGCACTTCTGAACATCAATCCATCCACCTTGTAACAGTGGTAACCTAATAAACCAGTAACAATCATTAGAACAAGTAATGCTACTGTTTTAACTTTGTCTTGCTTGCCAAAACGTATAGGTTTTTCAATTAATTGATATGTTAGCCAAGCTAGTACAATCGAAATTAAAACAGCAACAATACGAATTTCAAACGATGGTCTCTGGTATTCTAAAATATGAGCGAACGACAATAGTGACCAATGCCACAGATACAATGGATAACTGATTAATCCAAACCACACTAAAACACGATTAGATAAAATCACTCGATTAAACCACGCTTTTGCTCCAGCCGAAATAATCAGAACCGCGCCAAGCGTTGGAAACAAAGCCCACCAACCGGGAAACGCATTTTCTTCGGTAATAAAAAATAATCCAACAATAATTAACGTGACGCCAAAGAAAGACAGTGCATTAAAATATTTCTGTTTAATATTAGTTAGAATGTTCTG
>DUBV01000027.1:1691-4914 GCA_012960105.1 Thiotrichaceae bacterium
AACTGTTCTTCAATGCCGAGAGACCAAAGATGTAAGAGTGGTTTTGTCATGGCGGAATTATCAAAATAACCGCTTTCACTCCATAGGATAAAGTTAGAAACAAATCCAGCGCCACCAGCAATGTGCTTGCCTAGTTGCTTATATTCATCGCTGAGAAGCACAAACCAACCAAACGTATAGCTAGCTAACAGCACGAATAAAAGTGCGGGTAAAATGCGTTTGATGCGGCGACTATAAAACTCAACGAAACTAAAACTATTACGATTTAAATTGCCAAAAATAATTGTTGAGATTAAATAACCAGAAATAACAAAGAAAATATCAACCCCAATGAAACCGCCTTTAAACCGTATTGCGTGAAAAAGAACAACTGAGAGAACAGCTATTGCGCGTAAACCGTCAATATCTGCACGATATTTAGGATGTGTTAAATGTTCAGGCATTATGCGTAGTTTTTTCTAATTATATATTGGCAATAGTTATGACAACAAACAGTGTAAGCCTGAAACAACGCTAAATAAACTGTTGAATCGCAGTGCTTAGAATTAGCTTTATTAAATTTAGTTGAGTGGCTGCTTTCGCTGGTAAGCTGACTTATTTGATTCATCATTATAATTAAATTTGACTTAGTTGTTTCCATAAACTAAATTCATAGCGTCACAACTAGTTTAATAGACAGACCCGAATAGTAGTCCCTACACCGTAGGGGAATAACAGCCAGGGGATTCAGCGCCAGAGTGGCCCGCTGAGTTTAGGCAAAATATAAAATATAAAAGCCCTCGCCTAGTTTAGTGACTTCATCAATTAACCTTGATGGGGTCGTCTCGTATTAGGCAACTCCATCGTAATAACTGAATGGAGATTGCCATGTCTATTAAGCAACCTACAACAAAACAAGCAGCGGGCGCACATGCCTGTACAACGGGCAGCGCCGCTGTCATCAGCCCCGTTCTAGTAACACGGGGTGAAACTACACATACAAATCAAATAGCACATATTGATTGGCTAGCATTTACGATACGTCCTTCAGATGATCGTGATTGGCGTTGGCTTCGTACATCACTCGAACAAATATTCAACATTCCAGAAAAATCTTGGAAAGGCACAAATAAAAAATGGTCAGGTTACCAACATCGCGTTGATTTAATAAACCCACTTGATAGGGGGGAAAGTATTAATCTAGGTCTTGTTGGTTATGGTGGTAAGAGTCAAAGAGGAACGATGCATGTCTCTCTTAATGCCCAAGCTTGTGCGCGAATAAAAGACTGGAGTCTTGTTCATGACTGGGGAAAATCAATCGACGCAATAATTACTCGGGCTGATGTTGCGCATGACGATTTAGAAGGAGAAACCGTTAATATAAATGTCATCAGAAAATGGTATGACGATGGTCTATTTAACTTTAATGGTCGACCTCCTACTGCACAGTTGATTGATGACTTAGGCAGTAAAAAAGGCAAAACATTTAGTGTTGGTAAAAGAGGTAATGCAAAATATATACGTTGTTATGAGAAAGGAAAAAAAGAAGGTGATCCTAATAGCGAATGGTTCAGAGTAGAACTCGAACTTCATAACAATAAAATAATAATTCCTTGGGATGTCACCATTAATCCTAGTCATTATCTTGCGGGTTCATATCCCTGCCTTGAATACCTATCAATCGTGCAAGAGAAAATCAAAACACTGCAACGTGCGGGAACAATCAATTATACGCATATGGTGAAATGGTTACGTTCTGCTGCAGGTAAAAGCATCAATGCTATGTTACAGGTCGAGAATGGCGATATAGATTCAGTATTAGAACAGATTGTACGGGAAGGCTTACCAAAACGTTTAGAACCCTTTGCAGGGCTACATGATGCCCTCAAGCGAGGTGAACATGAAAACGTTAAACCTTGAAGAAGCGGCTGAATTTCTCCATGTACATCCAATTACATTACAACAAAAAGCAAAGACTGGACTTATACCCGGCACAAAGATTGGTAGGCGTTGGGTCTTCATTGATGTTGATTTGTTCGATCATATACGCGCACAATACGAGTCGCGAGCGTTGCAAGGTGAAAAGGAGAAATCCGAATGTCACTTTATAAACGCAAAGACAGTCCCAACTGGTGGATTAAAGTCTCTATCAATGGAGAGAGATTACAACGAAGCACTGGGACTACCGATAAACAAAAAGCACAGGAGTACCACGACAAACTAAAAGCCCAACTGTGGGACGAAACTCGGTTAGGTATTAAACCTACCTATACTTGGAATGAAGCCGTAGTTCGATGGTTAGAAGAAACATCACATAATGCTTCTCAACATGATGACAAGATTCATCTTCGTTGGTTAGATAAATATCTTAATAAGAAAATATTAAGAGCTATCAACCTTGATGTTATCGATCTGATTCGCGAGAAAAGAAAAGCGGGTGGCGTATCGAACTCAACAGTGAACCGTACACTTGAGATTGTAAGAGCAATCTTAAGGCGTGCAGCTTATGAGTGGGAATGGTTGGAGAAAGCACCCAAGGTTCGGATGCTTCCAAAGCCAGAACGACGAGTTCGTTGGCTTAAGCATGAAGAAGCGCAATGCTTAATCGATGAACTCCCAACTCACTTAGCGGCACTGGTTCGCTTTTCCCTGTCGACCGGGCTTCGTCAAAGGAACGTGACGTACCTTGAATGGTCTCAGGTTGATATTCGAAGGCGCACAGCTTGGATACACCCAGGCCAAGCGAAGGCTAAGAAGGCGATTCCTGTTCCACTGTCCGAAGACTCGATTGCTGTTTTAAATGGACAGCGAGGTCTAAACGATAAGTATGTTTTTACTTACAAGGGTAAACCGATACATCAACCCAATAATTGGGCGTGGCGTAAAGCTCTCATAAGAGCAGGTATAACAAACTTTCGTTGGCATGATCTTCGACATACTTGGGCAAGTTGGCATGTTCAAAATGGTACACCACTTCATGTCTTACAGGAGTTAGGTGGATGGAGTTGTGCAGAGATGGTAAGGAGATACGCGCATCTCTCTAGTGAGCATTTAATTACTTACGCAGAGAAGATGTCAGGAAGTAATAAGTTGTACAAAAAAGAGACTGCAAAGGTCTACGTTTTGGCTACGCAGTCTTGTGCGAATTAAGGTCGATGGTTTGAAAGCGTTTAAAAATGGCGCGCCCGGAGAGATTCGAACTCCCGACCCCCTAGTTCGTAGATAGTTACACTATTCCTATTTT
>DUBV01000028.1 GCA_012960105.1 Thiotrichaceae bacterium
AGTGCAGTGGCGCGTCAGTTAAATGAACGACCACGCAAGACACTAGAATTTGAAACACCAGCACAGAGATTTAACGCATATGTTGCATTGACCGGTTGAAGTGACACTTAAAAGCGGGCGCTCCTTTAATCAATTTTACCGCAAGACTGATTAGCAGGAACAGCAATATCCATCATCTTGGGATTTGCTAATTTTAAATTAGCCATTAATTCAGAGTATGCTTCAACAGAATCTATTTGTAATCTCGGGTTCCAATCCCTTTCTTCTTTAATAGTGCTGACTGTCCAGCCTTTATAATCGTGAGCAGGATAAACAAGTGTGTCTTCTGGTAATTTTAGAATTTTTTGAAATAGACTATCGTACTGTTCATGAGCATTACCGTTTTGAAAATCGGTTCTACCTGATCCACGAATCAATAAGGTATCGCCAGTGAAAATTGCTTTAAAGCCGTTATGTTCTAAATAAAAACTATAAGAGTCATCGGTATGTCCGGGTGTATGTAGGACGACAAGTTTTAAATTGCCCGCCTCAATTACATCCTTATCTGAAAATTTTGAAGAAACACAATCAGCCATACTTTCATTACCTACCATTGATACACAAGAGGTAGCATCTCTTAGATCCCCGATAGCAGTTATGTGATCGGCATGTGTGTGTGTATCGATGGCATAAGCAAGTTCAAGATTTAATTGTTTACATAATTCAATATACATCTCTACATGCGTATTAACAGGATCAATGATAATCGCTTTACCGCCATGTTCTGCAGCAAGTAAGTAGGTATACGTATAAGTGTCATGGTCAAATAATTGTCTTAAAATCACGATGTATTCCTTTAATATTGATGAACTAAGGTGATCGTTGAAAACACCACGATCGTAACAGCAAATATTTTTTGTAAGCGCACCCCTGCTATATATGCACTAGTTTTTGTACCTAAATACATACCTATCAAACCGCCTGAAACTATTTTCCCAAGTAACAACCAGTTGAAATTCTCACTGTGTAAATAGTAGGAAATAAAGCCTGATAAACTGATGATAGTAATAATGAGTAGCGACGTGCTTACCGCTTTATTGATATTCATCTGACTTATATACATCAATAGGGGTACGATTAGAAAGCCGCCACCGACACCTAATAAACCGGATAAAAAACCGACAATAGAACCACCGATAACTAAACTTGCAATGCAGCGTGGTTTTAATTCAAATTTTCCTTTATGTCCTGATTTACAAAGTAACTCCGCTGGCTCTATTGTTTCTTCCTGACCAGCACGAACAATAACGGCTTCTTCTGGATGCGCCGATGCATGCCGCCACATCCTTATTGCAATAATGACGGTCAAGATCATAAAGCCTATGATCAACGTATTAGAATCTAAAAAGGTAGCAAGCCAATTGCCAACTGGCGCAAATAACGCGCCTGACAATGCTAATAGCAGACCGGGAGTAAATAAAATAAGATTCGACTTTAGACGTTGCAATACGCCAAATAAAGAACTTGCCGCTACAACAGCTAGCGCAAGTCCCATCGCTTCTTGAACAGGCAAGCCAAGAAACAAAATTAACAACGGGACTGCAAACAACGAACCGCCAGCTCCGGTTAAACCTAATACCAGGCCAATGGCAATACCGATTATTACTGCTGACATGATGGAACGTTATTCCATGGCATTTTAGCGATTAACAATCCCATCCCGCACCAATCTGATATTCCGGCAAAAATTAATCCCGCGCCAACAAACGCTGCTAAGCTATATGCGGATGAATGAACAAAGACACCCAATAATATTCCAGTTAGTGTTAATGCCCCAGTTGCAATTCTGACTTGTCGTTCTAAAGATATAACGTTAGACGTACTCTGGTTAAATTGAATAGTGTTATTGTTTGCCATTCCATCAATGCCACCATCAATACACATTACTGATCCTGATAAAGCTGATAATTTATCTTGAGCCATTTTTGAACGTTGGCCACTTTTGCAAATCAAATAAACATTTTCATTCTTTTTGATGTTGTGATTATCTAATAAGCTTTCAACATGCTCAGTTGAAATATTATCCAATGGAATATTGAAGCTATCTTTAATATGTTTACCTTGATATTCCATAGGAGATCGAACATCAATCACCACTGGATTCGTGTTTTGAATATAAACGTTATTAAACTGTTCTTTTGATATATTAGTTAGGTTATTCATATTTTTGCTCGTTGATTAAGGACAATAAATAGATTTTAAAACGTCAATAATCTTAATTGTTTCATCGCCATTCAATTGGTAATAAATATTTTGTGACGCTCTCCTTGTCTGTACCAACTCTGTTTCTCTTAGGTAGTTCAAATGTTGAGATAAAGCGGATTGGCTTATTGGAATTAATTTATTTAATTGGCCAACAGACAACTCCTCATTCATTAAGGCGCATAAAATCATCAGGCGATTTTCATTACCCAGGGATTTTAATAATTTTGCAGCAGTGACTGCATGTGATCTCATTTCTTCAAATGGTTTATTGCGCATAAGCGGTCCACATAAGTATATTTTAAATGCATATTATATTAGTATTTTCTAATTTAGCTAGCACTAATATTGTGTAGGATATACTATGCCGCTATCTTATTGATTATTCTAAATAATTAAATGAAGGTTTTTGACATATTCACAATAAGAATACAATTTCCAATAGATTACTGGATTGGTCTGTCCGGAAAGATGTATCTGGGCACAGGATAGAGTTCATAAGACTTCCAGTTTAATCAATAAATTTACTTCTTGATCTGAAAAGGGGTCAAGCATCACGACGAAACCAGAAATCGAACAAAATAAGGCCTGTTTTGAAAGCGCAGAGTTGACGCTGGTGCAGATAATTAAAGGGCTCTGCTCCCTTTAGTTTAGGTATAATCCCCCCTCTAAATTCAGGCAAGACAGCCTCAACAGTTGATGGCACATCCGAAATGATTTCGGTTCTGTGTCTCACGCTAACAATGTAGGAATCAATATGAAAGCAATTACCGTCACTAGCAACCCAAGTGAAGCAGTGTTAAAAGAAATGGGATCGGCGTACTGGCCAACATGGGAAAAAGAAGTCGCAACTTTCCCTTGGGCATTTGTGACAACAGAAACAGCGCTTATTTTAGAGGGCGAGTGTGAAATGACACCTGAAGATGGTGGGCCTTCCACCACATTCAAAGCAGGTGATTTAGTGGTGTTTCCAAATGGTTATAAAGGCACTTGGGAAGTCAAAAAACCTCTGAAAAAACGCTTCAAACACATCGATGGCAACTTTGTTAAATGTGCTTTATGCCGTTTTAAAATTCTATCAAATCGTCTTAAATCGATCATGAAATAACGGTTAATTCCATCACGCTTAAATAACTGAGGTCATCAACCTTTACTTTTTAGCCTTTCAGTTGTCGTCAGTTTTAAATCTATTTGGTTTTTGCTAGCAAAAGACAAGAGCTGATTTTGAAATTCTAATTTTTTAATTTCTTAAAGCATCCATTTAACCTGTGAAAAGGCATGTTTAAGCATTAAAACGTGTGCTTATTTATATGATTATCTTTTATAACCAACTGCTTATGTAGGTCCGACCCGAAATTGTGGCCAAAAGCGGAAGTTATTTCAAACACCTATTAACGTTTTCTTCATACGGCGACCTCAACTGATCGACGCAACACTTTATCTTTAGAATAAAAAGATGGAGTGTAAAAATGAAATACAGAACTCGAATAAAGTACACCGCTACGCAGAAAGCAGAGATATGGGATCGTTGGCAACAAGGAGAGTCTCTCCATTCAATTGGACGTGCATTTGATCGACCTTCGTCGTCAATCTTTGGTCAATTAGCACCGAGTGGTGGTATTCGTCCGCCGCCTCAACGGCGTTCCCGATTAGCACTGACGCTTTGTGAACGTGAAGAGATTTCAAGAGGGATTGCCAGTCAACACTCATTACGCACTATAGCAAAGCAACTTGGCAGGTCAGCTTCAACGATTAGTCGTGAAATTAATCAAAATGGAGGACTAAAAAGTTATCGAGCAACTCAAGCTGAACAAGCTGCATGGGATAGAGCGCATCGTCCGAAACCCTGTAAACTGGTTAACAATCCAACGCTAAAATATAACGTGGCGAGAAAACTCAGGTCGAATTAGTCACCTGAGCAAATAGCCGGTTGGTTGAAACTAGCTTATCCCGGAAATGAGGACAACCAAGTGTCACACGAAACAATTTACCGTAGTCTCTTTATTCAAGCGCGTGGCGCACTGAAAAAAGAATTACAACTCACTCTTCGTACACAACGTGCCATACGTCGCTCTAAACATCACAGTTTAAAAAATGAAGGCTTGGGTAAAATCTGCAATGCGGTTTCCATTCGTGAGCGACCGGCCTCGGTTGAAGACCGTGCCGTACCCGGGCATTGGGAAGGCGACCTGATTGCCGGTTCTGGCAACAGTTACATTGCCACCTTAGTGGAACGTCAAACCCGTTATGTCATGTTAGCTAAAGTAAAAAGCAAAACAACGGAAGCGGTTATCTCAGCACTGATAAAACAATCTAAAAAGCTACCCGCTGAATTGTATAAATCATTGACCTGGGACCGAGGCTCAGAGTTAGCAGATCATCAACGTTTTACATTGGCGACCAACATAGATGTTTATTTTTGTGACCCGAGTAGTCCATGGCAACGAGGCTCTAATGAAAATACCAATCGTTTACTAAGGTAATATTTTCCCAAAGGCACAGATTTATCGGTACACTCACAATTAAAGCTCAGTGCAGTGGCGCGTCAGTTAAATGAACGACCACGCAAGACACTAGAATTTGAAACACCAGCACAGAGATTTAACGCATGTGTTGCATTGACCGGTTGAAGTGACACTGGAAA
>DUBV01000029.1 GCA_012960105.1 Thiotrichaceae bacterium
ACTTGTTAATGTTCTGTCGGTAATATTTTCGTCGGCTGAAGAAAAGATATCAGCATCCCCATCGGTCGGGTTTTCGCCATTTATTCTGAAAGTGGGAGTTCCGTCTGTACTGTCACCGCTACACTCGAAGGTTAAGCTGGCATCAATGATTGTGGCGCCATTGGGGATATCGATATCGGTGAAACGCAGGCCGATGTATTTTGAGCCGATATCCAGATCGCTGCTGGTGAGCGACATATCGCCGTTAGATTTTTCTTCGGCATCATCGTATTTACCGGAAATCTGAGCAGTTTCTGTTGATTCATAACACCCCGTTCCAGAGGCGTTGCCATACGAGATCTCTAGTTGAGGTGCAAAGCTGGGGTTGCTGTCATAACTGTGGATGGTTCGTGTATCACCCAATGGCCCCCCATTTTCTGTAATGAAAAAGGTCATGGGACTGCCACCACACCAACCGGCCTGGTTGACGATCTCCTGGACGACGGTCTTGATGTCATCGGTGTCAAAACTGGTATCCGCTGTGGTGTCAGGCGCAGTGAAATTGACAGAAGCTGCAGTATGGTCGCGTCCTGATATACCTGAGGCCGTGGCGGCGTTGAAAGTCACTGAATTAGTGGCTAACTCTCCCCTAATACTCCATTTTGGCTTAGTCGATATATCGGTGCTGCTACCTGTTAAAATCAATTTGGCGCTGGTAATAGTGGCGCCCTGTGGAATTTCCACCTTTGAAAACCGCAGCCCGGTTTCTTGCACTGTATTAGCACCCGGAGCAGTATAATTTACAGTTAATTTCGGTGCATCAGTTGAACTGGTATCAAAACTGTGAAAAGACCCGTTGCCTGTAGAGTCCGAAAACAGGCATAGTGGGTTGCCTCCTACCCCTGCATTATTAACGACAGCAGGTGTCCCTCCGACAAGTTCTCTAATAATGCTCGTTACATCAATAGTTTCTGGATCACTTGTCTCGAATTTAGGAGGTGTTACGTTAGTGTTTATAAAAGCTGTTGTCGGACTCGCTGCTTTTCTGGTTGAGAGTTCATTAACACCAGGGCTTGAATAATCAACGCAATTAGAAATTTTTTCACCACTGATTATTGTTGAATCACCAGCGTCAATGTTTGATCTCCGCGTAAGTGCTAGTGAGGCGCTAGTGATGGTTGAACCGACGGGAATGCTAAGCCCGGTAAAGCGCGCGCCTTCTAATGCACCATCATTAAAAAAAGCAGCTGTTGTAGTGACTGTACTGCCAGATTGGCTGGCATCATTGTCGCTGGTGCCAACCTGGTCGATCACAGTTGTTCCTCCACCTTTAAGTGTAGGAATGTTTATAATTGCATCATCAATATCAACGGCTGTTCCAGCCTGTTCAGCATCATTACTGCTGGCATCAATGGTATAAGAATATGTCGGGGTTAAATCATTAGGTTCGGAAACAGTGAGTGCATTAGCATCATCAATGTGTTTAATAGGGTAGACGATGGCGCCACCATTTTTGTAGGTAAAACGCATTAGGCCGACATTGACATCTTCCATCCCAGTAATGATTTTTACCATAGCTTCTTTCATCAACTGAATTCTAGTCTTACCGCCGGTCCCGGCGACAGTTGCTGACATGCTGCCTGAGGTGTCCAGGATCAACAGGACATTGGGTCGCACCAGTGCAGTATTGCCAGTTGAGCTGCCGGAGCTGAAAAAAATCTCAGTATCATCAGCGTAGGCAGAACCTCCACCGACGGATAATGATAAACAGGCGATAAAATAAAATATTTTTTTATTAAAAGAGTTAAACATAAGCATTCTCTCGTGTGTTAATTTGTCTGAAGTAAAATTTACTAATAGTCAGCTATACACCCAAACGTGGGCGCTCTAATACTTTCTTTTGTTCTTCGGTCAAAGGTGGCAGAGCCGATTTCTGGCAACTTGCAACAGCCGCCGCATCCATGTCCCACTTATTACGACATTGTTCAACACCGGATGATGGAAATACGCATACTTGGACTATCTTGGGTATAGTTGCTTTTGCGTTGATGCGTGCCCGCCGGACATCATCAGGTACTTCAGGTATAACGTTTGGGTCAAAATCAAAGACGATTTTTACGGTTCCTATTGTATTATCAGGGCAGCTGACAACGTAGTAACGTTCATTACCATCAAGACCACGGTCTACTATTTGTAATGGTTCAGCAGCACTTAAAGTTAAACTTGTTCCAGCAAGTAGCAAGAATGTGAATAATATTTTTTGCAAATTCATGTGAAATCTCCTGAAATATTCTATCTATTTAGTCTGACTTATGTGCCTTTACCAACTTGGTAAGCGCCTGAATGGAGTGACGATGATGCTCCACTTGCGGTGGATCCAGTTGCAGAGAGATCAAAATAGTAAAAAGCAAAAGTACTGTCCCAGCCTGATCCGCGTGGTGCTGAAACCTGTTGAATAAAAGTAGAGCTGTATTCGGTAGTAGCGGAATAAGCATTGGAACCAGAAGGGTCACCACCGACAGTCGTGTCTGATTTAATGTAAGTATCACTAGCTTCAGTATTCGTTGTATTGAACGCATCTTCATCACTGAAAACTAATTCCAGACCGCTAGATGCTGCCTGAAATGCACGGTTAATCTCTTGTGAGTTGGCAGCCATACGCTCTTCCATGGTGCTTGTTGTCATGGAAGACAATCCGAGCATGGTTAGAATAACTAACATGATAAGTGCAGTAATCAGTACGGCACCACTCTGGTTTTTGATGTTAATGTTATTAAATGATTTCATCATATTTATCTCGATTAGTTACTTCTGTTACGAATCTGTACCGTATTGGTGACAATTCTTCTTCGGTGATGGTCGTCAACCGGGTCATAGGCATCAGAATTAAGTAAGGTGTATGTATTCACATTTAAAGGACTGTTAAAATTTTCTCGGATTGTTCGAAATAATAGCGCGATCTGTACACTGACTACGTTGTCCCAACCACCTGTAGCTGTAGTACCACCAACATCCGCAGCTTTGACATAAGTGTCCGCAACGGTATCCGAGTTATTATCCACGCCATAAAGAATTTCCATTCTTTCAACGCCTTCAATCAGTTCCACAGCCTGAAAATCCATCTTTAAGTTGTCTAGGTCCAATTCCAATGTTGATCTAAAGAGTGATGGAGCGCCGCTCGCGCCGGTGGCAATGTGGTATAAGACTGGTTCAAAGCGTCGAACTTCAGCGGGTGGGCCATAGATAACAGCTAGATTTGTAGTAGAATTACCGGGCGTGCCACTGGCCTCGTGCATAAGGTAATCGGTTTGTGGCCCTGAATTGGTGACTTCCGAGATTTGAAATAGATCGGAATTTGAACAATCGCTAACTACCACGATTTCGCCGGGAAATAATAGCGAAGGATCAGCCAGTTTCTCATCCTTATCATCTGTGGTCATATCCTTGGTCACCTGGACATTACCCGTTGAATCCGGAGTCATAGTCGTAATAACATCAGTTGAATCACCTGAGAGCGAACGTATAATGATTGCATCAGTGTTGGCGATGATTCCATCCGGCGTATAATTAGAGCCACTGCCCCAAGCGCCGCCTGTGTAACCGTCAACGGCATCGAGTGAATAGGCAAAATCAGTCGAATTTATCACACTGTTCGTTGAGCTAAATTGAGCAGCACAACCAAAATAACCGGCCATACGAATATCCTTTATCATTAATTCTATGGCAAATCGGGCATTTTCCTGTAATCGACCCATAGAATTAACTTCCCTATAGATACGTTTATTATTGGAAAATAAAGTAATTGCCCCCAACATCAGCAACATTCCGATTGTCATGGCAATCAAAAGTTCTATTAGAGACATCCCCTTGTTTTGGCTATATCGAAAGTATTTTAGTTTCATGGCTGAAATGTATAGTTGATAGTTTTTGTAGTGCCTTCACGGTCTGTCCAGGCGAGTGCGACAGTATATAAATTGCCAAATGCTGTAATATTGGCAGTACTTCCTGGTGGAATTGCTGCATCAACGCGATTATGCCAACATCCCAAATCATTGGCCGCAGTAGATGCAGTTGCATAATCACAGGTATTCGCAGTATTCGCACCTTTCGCAGTATTCGCACCTGTTGTCACCTTTACCGTATAATTTCCAACATAACTAGCCGCATTACTTCTATTAGACCGCATCAATTCAGCAATATCATAAGAAAGAAAATTAATTTGACTACGCAGAAAGGAGTCATGACTGTATTTCAAACCTTTAAATTGAAGCGCTGCAATACCTAAAACCCCAATGGCCAGTATTAATAGTGCAATTAGTACTTCAATTAATGAGAATCCACGAACAAACTTTTTACCAAAACGTTTGTTTAGATTTGATGGATGTGTTGTTTTTGCAGTGAATTTAGACATTTTAGCTGCACCCCGCATAACGTGTATCTGTATTGGGTCTACCAACAGCATTTATTGTGATTTGTTTTCCTGTTTCACCGGTTCTATCATCACAAACATCGAATGTACCCGCAGCGTCTATGAATCCATCAGATTCATAGACAAATACGGTGTCATTACCTGTTTCATCCATGGTTGTGCCTGTGCATGAAAGAGTGACTATGCGGAATATCGCTTCGGAATAAGTCTTGCCATCACCAAGTAAACCATTACCATCGAAATCTTCCCCGGTATCAAGATCACCATCGTTGTTACTGTCTTCATTGATAGTCACAGTCCAACCATTTCCCCACTCGTTTGCGCCACCGGCATTACTTGCCGTAATAGTCAATGTTGTGCTGCGTTTTACCGCCTCACTTCGTGCTTGTTGAAAGCTGCTGACCAATAAATTAGTGCCTGTTGTCAGGCAATTATCTTTAACAAGGTTTCGAAAACTTGGAATACCTACAGCAACTAATATTCCCGCAATAGCGATAACTATCATTAATTCCAGAATGGTGAAGCCAGAAGTCTTGTTGATTTTGTTCATTATTTAGTCCGCGCAATTAAACAATTCATAATTATTTATTACTGCTAGTTATAGCAAATAATAACTATTTTTTAAGTGAATATAGATAAACGGTAGTATTTATTCGATGAATGGTAGAATGGTTGAAAAAAGTGTGAACTATTTAACATTATTGATATGAGTGATTTTGATTACATTGTGGTTGGTGGCGGTATTATTGGCATGATGACAGCACGTGAACTTGATATACAAGGTGCGAGAGTTGCTATTTTTGAACACAAAACTTTAGGTATGGAAACATCTTGGGCCGCGGGTGGTATTTTATCTTCAATGCGACCTTGGGCTGAATCTTTTGATTCTATGGTTCTTTCTGAGCATGGAAAAGCGCTATATCCCTATTATCTTGAGTTGTTAAAACAAGAAACTGAAATCGATTCAGAATATATACAATCAGGATTAATAATTATTGATGAAGCTCATTCGTCTAAAATCAAAAATTGGGCAAGCAATGGGAATATTGCGTTGATAGAGGATAAGAAAAATATTTCCTGTGGCATTAGTTTACCAAAACATTCTGTTCTATTACCGGATATAGCGCAACTAAGACCTCCTAGACTTTTAAAGGCTTTGAGCAAGAGTCTGAAACAGTCATCTGTATCAATTTATGAAAATACGAAAATTACTAATTTAGTAACTAAGAACAATCGATTCCAATTTGTGGAATTCACTGGCGGTAAAGTAAGCGCAGATGCTGTCATTATTACTGCTGGTGTATGGAGTCAATCGTTAGTGAGTAATTTGTCTAAGGATATAAGTGTGAAGCCTATACGTGGTCAGATGCTTTGTGTTAAAGCAGACGAAATAATTATCGACAAAATGATATTGGATGGTGCTCATTATTTAATCCCACGCAAAGATGGTCATATATTAATAGGAAGTACAATGGAGGATGTTGGTTTTAACAATGAGACGACAAAATCAGCCAGACAAGAACTATTGGATTGGGCTTATTCTATTTCTCCAGTTTTTAGTAAAGCAAAGCCTGTTAGTCATTGGTCTGGATTACGACCTCAATCGATAACAGGTAAACCTTTTATTGGTAAAATGCCGAGTTTTAAAAATATATATATAAATGCAGGTCATTTTAGAAAAGGCATTTTACAGGCACCAGCCTCTGCCAAATTAATAGTCGATTGTGTGTTCGGGAAGACGTCCTTCATGGATATAGAAAACTTCAATATGGAAGGGTTTAAAAAAACGTTAGAATTTTCCTGAATACAAGTAATTTTACTACCTCAGAATTAGGATTTGATGTTATTGTGCGCGTTGAAATTAGAGCTGATTTTATTGGGATATTTTCAATAATGCCGGGATAGCTCAGTTGGTAGAGCAACTGTTTCGTAAATAGTAGGTCGGAGGTTCGAATCCTCTTCTCGGCACCATTAATTTAGTTATATTTTAATTCGAAATTGCCAGCCGATGTATGCGGTAGATACCGGATGCAGGTAGTGGTTTATTATAGAAAGTAATACTGCCATCTGGCCATTGTATTTCAAGTTCATCAATAACTGTTTCCTGATTTAATCCAAAGTGAACTACTGGATTATTAAATGACATGAATCCACCGCTTAGTTTATTTTCCTTCCGTTGATGTAAATGTTTTTCCCCTCCATAGCGTATCGTAATTTTACTGCCTATCCCAAATGAATTTCCTTGCTCATCTATTAGTGAAAACATAATTGAATTTTTTTTCTCAAGATGATTTAGATAGACGCTTGGGGGTGATAGTACACCCGTGGTAATAATATCAAGGTCACCATCCAGATCCAGATCCAGATAAGTATAGCTAGGGGTATTTACGCTATCATTCAATCCCCACTTTGTTTGAACCTGCTCAAAGCGATGTCCATTGATATTACGGAACATAATATTTTCTTGTATTTCATAAAAGTTATCACCAAAGTGGAATCCATTGCCAACGTATATGTCTTGCCAACCATCATTATCTAGGTCGGCGGCCTTGGCATTCCAACTCCAATAACTCGAGGCCACACCGAATTCTTCGGCCTTTTCTATAAAACGGTCACCATCGCGTATAAGTAGTGTATTGCGTTGCACTTGTGGTAAAAATAATTTTTGATCAATTGATTCTTCTGATGGAACAGGCGAAGCCAGATATTCGCAGAGTGAATAAACGGCTGAATTTTTGTTAGGTAAAGATTCGCAGAACTGAGGGTTTTTAAGCTCTTTAGCGGCTTTGACGGAAAATGCAATGAAGCACTCATGACGCTCAAGTACATTACTCCTTTGTATGCAACTTATAGCGCTGCCTTCCTGAAATTCCTGATATGCTGAAAGAATATCTTTGCAACGATTACGCGTATCTGAATCCTCAATGGAAGAGCAATAGTCCTCACGGCCGCTTCTTGTAAAAGTCATATCTGTTCCGAACAGATCGGGTTCGAGATCGTTATTAAAATCTGCTGCATCAATACTCATTGTAAACATGGTCGTAGTCGGTACTAATCCGCTATCGATTGAAATCGATTCGAAATTTCCCTGTCCTTGATTGAGATAATACATATCCGGTACGAGTCGATCATTACCAATTAATAAATCAGTTAAATTATCACCATTAATGTCAGCGAGCAGAATGGAATTAGTTTCGCCATTAATCTCATCTATTTTTTCCTTTCTGTATGAATCACCATCACGAAACAAGATGTTATTACCGGAAAACTCAGGTGCGAAAAGTTTTTCAACGCCACTGCTCCAATTACCGAGGACAATATCCAGCTCTCCGTCCTGATTGAGATCGCCGAATCCCGCAGATATAGTCAGGCGGTGGTTATCGTCGAGTGTCTGAAGTTTTGCCTGTTTAAAACTACCATTTACGTTGATAAGTAAGTAATTTTTACCACTGTAGGATGAGGCAAAAATATCTTGCATGCCATCGTTATTTATATCGACGAATGCTACTAAAAATAAATTCGCATATTGCATGTCACCCTGATTCACAGGTACAAGTTCGAAACGTCCACCGATATTTTGATATATCAAGATCCCGCGCTCAGTAGCCAACGCGATATCCGGCCATAGATCGTTGTTGAAATCACCCGAGGCGATACCTTTACCTATGATAAAAGGTTCAAAAAAGTCGGTCATGCGAAAATCCCAACTCTTGGTAATCCCTAACTCTTTTCCAGATAGTTTTTGAAATGATTTTGAATTAGCTGAGTCTTGTTTACTATATGGTGTGAATGTTATCTCTATCTGATTATTTGAATAAACTTTCTTCCATTCTTTTCGAGGGACGATAGGAAGTGGATTAAGCTGGATATCTATTTGATTCTGAGCTGCGGGCATGTTCTCGAGTATGTCAGCGGATGTTAGCAGTGTTTGTTTGACCAAAAGCTTTCTTATTTTCTTATCGGCAATTCGTAGCAAGCAGGTATTTCTTATATCTTTAAACTTTAATTTTCTGCAAAGATCCTGTGACATATCTCTTCTTGCTTGCCATGCTGTTGTTAAACTTTTACATCGCTCTCTTGCAGTCTGTGAATGTAATTTTAAACAACCACTGGAATCATTGTGTCTACCTATCATGGCTGATGCGACAGTGTAACGACAATGTTCTCGAGCACCTTCAATCTCAATTTCATCACAGCCGTCAATGTCCATTGAATCGGTATACCTATATACCGCCGCGTTGATATGGCAGTCTCTAAACTCATTATCTGTCAGACTTTTGCAAGCCGATCCATCTGGGTTGAAGAGTAAGTTTGCATTTAGGTATTCATTCCTACAGAAACTAATAGCTTCAGAATCTGATAATTTATTACATATTCCTATATCGTGATCTTTTATTGCTGACTGTACGGTTACATAATAGATACATTGAAAGTTTGAGTTTGTTTTTGAGAGATCCATGCATAGTTTTTCATTTCTATTTTTAAGTGCTTTTTCTTTAGTTATAAATGCATGAACTTTGTTTTTGCAAATATTAATTTCAAGGCCACTAGGTCTAGTAGTACACATTGTGTTGTAGGGAACTATCTCATTAAATTGTCCAATGTGTTGTTCAAAACAAATTGATTGAAGTTGTTCCGGTAAACGTTCACAAATATTAATAGCTTCTTTGTAAATATTTTTACTGGATTGAGCTAACCCTCTGGTTATTTCAATCTGTTCCTTGTTAGCCTTAAAATCGAAATAGATTTGTGAAGCAAACCCAAGTCCACAGGAAATAATAATAACAGTGACTGCTATAGCTAAACTTAAACGGATGGAAATGTAACGAGCAATTAAGAAAGCGGGATAAATACTATAAATTCCCAGGCCAAATAATATTATAGTTGCTAGTCCTTTATCAGCACCATTTGCAAGTAAAGCCATAACGATAATGATATCGAAGGCAATAGGTACAGGTAATATCATTGCTACTAATGCACAGACTACAAAAGATAAAATACTGGCATTTACACTAGAAAAAATATCGAATGGCACGAGTTCAAGTACAAACGCGCCTAGAAAACCGGCAAGTAACATAAGTGGCAATGCGAATTTAACAACATAAATAGTATGTTTTATAAAACTACGTACAGTAACAAACATTGCTTCAATGAAACTTTCATCGACGTTGGTTTGCGTTTGTATCGAACAGTTGGTTAATTCCTTGGTGAATTTACGTGCAGCTATGTTCTTAAGGTTCTTTGAATCAGAAATATTTGAAAATTTATTAACTAGAAAAGGAATGCTGATTAAAAGTAATAACACGCCAAAAAGTTTAGCCAGTGCCATTTCCCAAGGTAATAGAGTGAAGCTCATAGTTAACACTATTACGTTCAATGTAGGAGAAGAAAACAGAGTGGCTAATGCTGTTTCTAAACGGGCTCCAGCAGAAAAAATACCAAATGCTATAGGTGTTGCGCAGTTAACACATACGCCTAAAGGAGCACCAAGAAAAATACCCGAGAGAGTATTAAGCCAGGGACGTTTGAATGATCTTGATTTAATAGTGCCTAGAACTGTCAAAATTGCAGCAGCAAATAACAGACCGAAGAGCATTCCAACTAGATTAGTATATGCCCAGTTTATGCTTGATTTAATAACTCGTTCTAATAGTGCTTGTTCCTGAGTGACGGGAAGTATTATCTCGAATGCAAGTTCTCCGAAATTAGTACGTAGACCCATTTGCGCTTTTTCGTTCAGAGCGGGGATTCGGGACTGGCTCCAGAATATAGCCGAAATTACTATAGTGAATAGTAGAGCAGCAGTAAGTTGTTTGTTTTGACGTGATATGAACATTAATTTAAACAATGATGAACTCTTACGTCCATTCATCTACCATCATAAATATGTTTGACTATATCATTTTATTGAACTACTGACTTATTGAGCCGAATTGTAATTCGGTCATTCAATAAAAACAAAAGGCGAACTCTTGAAAATAAAGTTCGCCTTCATACTAGAAAATCACAGCAGTATTTAATACTAGAATGTTGCTGTCACACCAACAAAGCCATTAATCGGTGCGCCGACGCCGAGGAAAGTTGCATTTGTAAATGCTGCTGTCGCCCCAGAACCATCGAATATTTCATCTGCTTCACCGAGTAAACCGAAGGTCTCGTAATCGGTGTCGAATATATTATTCAGTCGCGCAAAAAAGGTGAATGTTTTGTTTATTTCATAAGTACTATTTAAATTCATAACAGCATAACCATCAACGGAACCAAGTTGATTGCTTTCATCACCGCGCAGTACCTGAGTAGAGTTGTAAATCATGTTGGCACCAACAGAAAATTTCTCATTGAAAGAATACAGAGCGCCTAATTTGAATGTATGCTCAGGTATTCCTGGAATTCGATCACCGGATTCAACCTGAATTTTACCGTTAGCATCCGCATTAGGATGATTAGCACTGTTTGTTGTAAAGGCATCTTGAAAGGTTGCATCAACATAACTGTAGTTCATATACCAGTTTAGTTTTTTGTAAAATACACCGGATAAACCAACTTCAGTACCGAAGCGTCGAGTGTCGCCTACATTTCTGAAAAAACCAGTATTAGCAGTTGCGCCGCCGGTGGTGCCAAAGATGATGTCATCACTATTAATGCTGTGAAATGCACTAATATTATAATTTAAACCATTAGTTAATGAACCTCTAAACCCGCCATCAAAACTTGAGGTAACCACTTGTTCCAAAGGTGGATCCGCGAGAAAAGCATTAGGTAAATTACACGGTGCATCTTCACGTGCACATAATAATTCTATAGGAGTAGGTGCACGAGATGATTCACTATAACTACCGTAGACACCATTAGCATCATTAAAATTATAAGTCACACCAAATGCCGGGTTAATACGATCAAAGTCATGTTCGCCATTGAGTGCAGCAGGATCTTCTGGATCAACAAGACTATTTTCGCTACTTCTATCACCTAGGACAATATGAGTATTGTTGTAACGTACGGATGCAGTCACTGCTAATTTATCCGTTATAGAAAATGTATCCGTGGCATAGATCGACCATGTTCGGTTATGAGATTTAATGTTGGTGCCTTCTTCCGGGACAAATAATCCTGAGCCAACTGTCGAACGATCTGCGCTTGCTAGAGTGCAATCTGCGCCATTAAATTCACATGCTAATGTTGCAACTTCAACTGCTGAAAAGAAATCAATAAGACCTTGTTGATAACCGCTACCAAAAATAAATTGATTCTCGTGCCCAAACAAATCACCTATAAATGTTGATTGAATGTTTGCTCCGAAACCTTCTTGTTTGCGGTTACTGATATTATTAATTGCATTGCGTTCAGAACCATTCGCATTAGTATCAGCAACAGTATTTCCAAATTGGTCTTCTATATTAGTACCGTCTTCTTGTAAAAAACCACCAGCTCCTTCATATTCTGTACCATCACCATTAAAACTATCGGTTTCATTCTTACGATAAAATGTATTACCACTAAGTTGAATGGTGTCTGTTAACCACTGTGTAGCTTCAAGATTTATCATGGTCATTTTATTTTCTGTTTGATCTGGAGACGTAAATACTGCCGCACGATCAAGCTCAAGAAGTTCTGCTGGTGATGAACCATTACCAATCAAATCTGTATCTGCATGGTTTACAGTTAGGTCAAACGTAGTGTCAGTATTTCGAAAACTTATCGCACCAAAAAGATTAACCGCATCAGAAGGCGAGGCATCGCGCCAACCGTCTTCATTAAAATAATTAGCAGTAACAAAGTAACCCCATGTCCCGTTATTTGCTCCGCTTTCAATTGTGCTGACGATGCGGCCAAATGAACCACCGTAAGTTTCCAAACTATGACCAGCATGGGTAAAACCATTTTTAGTCGTAATTGATAATGAACCACCAAGTGCATTTAAACCGAATACAGGGTTTGAACCACCAATAAGGTTTATGCTGGCTATGGAAGATTCAGGTAATACATCCCAATTCATCGAGTCGCCAAAAGGTTCATTTATACGTACACCATTTTGATACACAGCTAAACCTTGAGGAAGACCAAGTAGCGGAGAAAGGGTATAGCCACGATATTGCACATCAGCTTGTAACGGGTTGTTTTGCGCATCGTTAATAGTGACGCTGCCTAGATTTCTATTCATGAAATCGGTTAAATCTAATGTTTGGCTTTGTTCCAAATCATCACTGGTAGCAGTCTGAACACTATAGGGAATTAATTCCTCGGGTAAGCCAACACCATGCATAGGCGTGACGCCGATGACTTCGATGACTTCATTTTCTTGAATGGCGTCAGCATCTTCTGCAAAAATTTGTTGTGATGCTGTTAATACTAAAAACGACACTGTGTAGGCTGCGAAATATCGTGCAGACATAAATATTACCCCCAAAGCAATATGTTATTTTTATTATAGGAACGGCAGGTTACCGTTATATCTAGTTGAACAAAAGAGAGTTTTTGTTAAAAAATGCGGGAGAAAATCCTGAATTATGTTTTGAATTTGAGCTAAATATGTTCCTCAAGTACGTCCCGTTCTTCTGCACTGATTTTTGCATTTTGCAGACGATTTTTAATCATGTCTTGATTGATGTGACCCGCGTCTATCAAATCAAGTTTTTCTTCTGGTGATAGTGAGTCCATAAAAAACAGGTTGCTGGGAGGGTGGTAGCCAGCATCTATAATGACATTAGCTTCATTAGCCATCAATCGATATTTCCCAATATCTTTATTAAGTCGGTCATCAGCGAATTGTTTGTCAGCTATACCGGAAGTGTAAATTGAATGAATTTCCATTTTATAACTGATGATGTGTGCTGGGTCGAGCGTTTTCTCAATATCCGCTTCGATGTGTTCAAGACGAGGGTGCAATAATTCTCGTAAGGTATCGAGTACTTCCTTATCTTCGAGTCGTTCCGAATAAATATCCAGAATATTATCTATTGGTAATTCAATATATGTATCCGTTGTAAACAATTCATGCATTCGATAGGTCAGCAGCTTGAAAGAACGAAACCCCAGTTGTTGCTGAATATCGGTTAGTTCACGTATATGTTTATTAAAACCTAAGGCACAAACTAACTGGCTATGATTGAGTTCAAGTTGTGCTGCGACCACGTTTATACGTTTGATGAAATCTGTTTCTTCACCGGTACTGGTCTTGTAAAAAATTCGAACCAGATCAGCGTCCGAAGCAGTTAATAATTCAGTAAAACTTGGCATAATCGCTTAATTAATTCTCACGGTTTAGTTTCAGGTAATCATATAGGATTTTCTTTTCGACATCAGAAATGTTTGAGTCGATCAGACGTGTTTTGATTAAATCGAACGGAATTAGTCCTTTATCAAGCAGTTTTCTTTTCTCCTGAGGCAAAATTTCCTCGCGAAAAAAAATATCTCCAACGGGAATAAGCTTACTTTCAACAATCAGGGTCACTTCATTTAACAGGGCACGAAAGCCGCTATCAGACTTATTTAATCGGGTCTCTACAAAATCAATGCTGACAATCTCGTCAGAATATATTGCCCGCATTTCTTCCTTATATTTATCAATAATCAGGGAATTTACCGTTTCTTCGATTTGTCCTTCTATTGTTTCCAGTCGATTCGACAATAGGTATTCCATTATCTGTTTATTTTCAACATCATCTCTTACTACAGAATAAACGGACAAAATATTATCTAATGTTAATAACTTATAAATGTCTGTGGTGAAAAATTCATTACGAGAGTTGATCAAACTATCATAATTTTCAAATCCAAGTATGAGAGGTATTTCTGGTAAATTTCGTATCGATTTATTGAAGCCGATCGCACAGATAAATTGTGCTTCGCGAAGTTTTAATTTAATAGCGATACTTTCAGCTTTGTCTTCATCGCTTTCTTCTACAACATTAAATTTATAAAGAAGTTGCAGAAGTTCTTCTTCGTTTGAATTGAGTATTTCTTTAAACGAAGCCATCTTCTATACCTTCGTTTAAAGGCTAAGGTAGCAAGCCTTGGAGTATGCCGGTATTTCTTACCCAGGGCTTAGCTCTTTGTACTGCAGAAGGTAATTCGTTAACGCCAAACTTTGCATTTTGGTAGGTATCATAGAGGCCGTATATAGCAGTATATCGAGTTGTACCATTGACAATCACTTTGACATAACCCGCTTTGGAATCAAATCCGGAGGTTTTGATATAGTTAATAATATCGTTTTCATTAACGACACTAACTAATTGTATGGTGTAGTTATCCGCTGCTTGTTGTTGTAGCCAATCACTTAAGTCCAGTTCATTATGGGCTACTGCTTCAGGTGTTATATTTTCTGATATCGAAGGAGTAGCAGTAGTAGGTTTACTTTTTGTTACTAGGTTATTATTTTGAGCGGGTAGCGTTTTTAATTTTTCGACGGCTTCTTGCAAACCTTGATCGGCTGCGAGTTGATACCATTCTCTGGCTTTAGCAATATTTTTAGTAACGCCATAACCATTTTCATGGAACACACCGAGATTAAACTGAGCCTGAGCAACATCTTGTGCGGCTGCTTTATTGAACCATTTTAATGCGGTGTCATAGTCTTTTTTCTTACTTTGACCAAAGGCATACATGACGGCGAGACTGTATTGGGCATTGCCGTGGCCTTGTGCCGCTGCCGCATCAAATAGTTTACCGGCTTTGATGTAATCTTTGGGAATACCAATGCCACGGTAATACATTAAACCAAGGTTAAATTGAGAGTCTGCAATGCCGGCACTGGCTGACATTTCCCACCATTTGGCAGCCTCATCATAATTTTGTTCTACACTCTGACCTTGAAAGTACTTCACGCCAATATCGTGTTGTACAAGTGGCACACCTTGTTCGGCGGCCATGCGATACCAATTAATTGATTCAGTCGGATCTTTATCGACACCCTGACCATAGTCGTACATTAAACCTAGCGTAATTTGTGCTTGAGAATTACCATTTTCAGCTAAAGGTTTAAGAATTTCTAATGCGCGTTGATAATCCTGACTAAGATAAGCTTGTTTACCTTCTTCATAAGTTCCGGCGTATGCTGATGTAGAAAACAGTAAGAGCAGACTGAATAAAATGCGAAACATATTATTCATCCCCATATTTATTCCTATAATTCGTCCTTGAACAATAATTTTAGGCACTTGTCCTAAATCCGTGTTCATATGTTTTCCATTCTCACGAGTAAGATGTATAGCAGATACTATTCTATGCCATAGTTTTAGCAAGTGAGAATATTTCTTCAGCATCAAATAATTGGTCGTTACTATCGAACAATTTTTCAATGCAGGCTCGGTGTAAGGCTAGTTTTAATGTTCCGAATCCAATTGCACCCCAAACGATTTTTCCATTTCTATCCTCACCTTTGTCCATCATATCGGTGCCGCCAATACCAATAGGTGGAGTTGCATTTGCGTCAGCCATCAATTCGATATTGCTGTTGTTTTCCCAGTGCTCTACTTTTAATAATTCAATTCCAGCAGCACCAGTAGCAATGACAATTTGAGCATCTTCAATAAGTTTAGCTCTGGCA
Organism: Thiotrichaceae bacterium; assembly: GCA_012960105.1. Taxonomy (GTDB): domain Bacteria; phylum Pseudomonadota; class Gammaproteobacteria; order Eutrophobiales; family Eutrophobiaceae; genus UBA7359. Next base: position 15,957 of record DUBV01000029.1, read on the forward strand.
TCACAGTCGGCTGCTTCAGCAGGAATAATATCAACATCAAAACTGTCTTTCATTCCAGCGCAAGCTTCTTCAGCTCGAGACATTTGACGAGAACTGACAGTGACTGAGCTAGCACCTTCCTTCGCCAACATAATAGCGGCACGTTGTCCTACTGGTCCTGTGCCTGCGAGTACGACTGCTTTTTTACCTTTTATTTCACCACTACTTAATAGTTTGGCTACTGCCGCTGCCGCTGTAGTGTTACTGCCATTACTATCAAGCATAATTGAAACACGAAAATCGTAAAAAAAGTTTTTTTGAACCGCTTTAAACAACTTCTCTCCAGCAATCATATCGCTGCCACCAACAAATATAGCTGTATTTTTTTTCTCTTTTGGCGCTCGGGTAAAAATAGTACCTTCAACCAGAGGTGTGACGTTGTCTGGCGTAACATTGGCGTGTCCTATGACATGATCGGCTCCGCCATCGTAAGCTACAACAGTATCGAATACTGATGGGTGAGTATCAGTGTCAAGTTGGAAAAGTAGTTTTTTCATTTTTGGTAATTCCTATGGATTTATTCTATTTGTTATAAAGTAAATATAATCAAATAGTTATGAGTAGAGCTCGCGTGTTTTCTGCAATTGGCTCATGTAAAAACCGCATAAGGTACCCGATGCGGGATTAAGCGACAACTATGTTATTTAATTATAAGGAATTATTGAGTGGACTAAAACTTACCGTTTTTATAACTTCTAGCATATAATCCCGTCTTTTTTGACGTTTTTGGGGGAAATCATGATTAAAGATATGACAATTCAGACATTTTTGGATGGATTGGCGAGCAAGGCATCGACACCGGGTGGTGGTGGTGCGGCTGCCGTTTCGGGTGCTATGGGTGCTGCGTTGATCAGTATGGTTGCAAATTTTACTCTTGGTAAAAAAGGTTACGAAGACGTAGAAGAGCAGAGCAAAGAGATACTTGCTAAGTCTGAACAACTAAGAGCAAGCTTAACCGATGCAATTAAAGACGATGTTGATGTATTTAATCGCGTAATGGCTTCGTACGGTTTGCCAAAAGAGACCGATGAAGAAAAAGCAGCGCGTTCAATTGAAATTCAAGCCGCTTTAAAAGCAGCGACCGACGTTCCTTTAGAATGTGCGACCTTATGTAAGGAAGTCATTAACCTTAGTCAGCCTATTGCAGATATCGGCAATAAGAATGTCATCAGTGATGCCGGTGTTGCTGTATTGGCAGGTTATGCTGGTCTACGTAGCGCTGCATTGAATGTTTATATCAATATTGGTGGTATCAAGGATAAGGAATTTGCCGATGATCGTCGCCAAAAACTGGAATCTTTATTAGACGGTATGGATGTTTTAAAAGAAGAGATTTACGAATTAGTTAAGAGCAAACTTTAAATACTAGTTTTAATAAATTCCATGCGCGTTAATCTAAAGATTAATGCGCATGGAAAAATCAATTGCCTGTACGTGTTTGGTCAGCGCACCTATCGAAATATAATCTACACCGGTTTCAGCAATGGCACGAATACTCTGTTTATCAACATTGCCAGAGGCTTCTAGCTTGGCGCGACCTTTTGTTGTTAATACAGCTTTGATTAATTCAGCGATATTAAAATTATCTAGTAAGATTTGATCTGGATCTGCTTCAAGTGCTTCTTCAAGTTCCTTCAAAGATTCTACTTCTACTTCAACTGGCACGTTTAGTTGCTTCGCTTTACCTATGGCTTCAGCAATACTACCAGCTGCAATAATATGATTTTCCTTAATAAGGATTGCATCATAAAGTCCGATGCGATGGTTTTTACCTCCACCACAAGTCACTGCGTATTTTTGTGCAAGGCGTAAGCCTGGAATTGTTTTTCGGGTGTCGAGTATTTTGCTTTCGGTATTTTTTATTAGAGCAACAAAACTGGCAACGGAAGTTGCAGTTGCTGAAAGCGTTTGTAAAAAATTAATGGCTGTACGTTCGCCGGTTAATATTGAGCGTGCAGAACCAGCAATCTCACAAAGTTTTTGATTGGGTACAATGACATCACCATCTTTTGCTAGCCATTCAATTTTTACATCAGAATCTAATTGATTAAAGACTTCATCAAACCAGGCGCAGCCAGCTAACACGCTATGTTCTCGAGTGATTAGAGTAGCTGATGCCGTTGCTTCAGCAGGAATTAATTCGGCCGTAATATCACCTGAACCGACATCTTCGGTTAATGCCGTTTTGACGTTGGCAATAATTTCGCTTTGTTCAATTACCATTTTGAACTTTTATTATTAAAATATTGTCGGGTTTTACTAAAAACGACTGGGCTCAGTAATAATAAAGCAGCTAAGTTGGGTAATGCCATGAGTCCATTCAGTACATCAGCAAAGGTCCATACCAATTCTAATTTCATCACTGCACCGATGAAAATAGCAATAACCCATAATAAACGATATGGCTTAATGATCTTCGTTCCAAATAAATATTCAGCACTGCGTTCACCATAATAACTCCAGCCAAGTATAGTAGTGAAGGCAAATAGTACTAATCCTATGCTGACTATATAACCACCGTATCCTATTAGTCCTGTTTCAAAAGCTTGCGAAGACATGCTTGCGCCTTGTAAGCCACTTTCCCATGTGCCAGTGAGTATGATGACAAATGCCGTAAGGCTACATATTATTATCGTGTCGATGAAAGTTCCAAGCATGGCAACCATGCCTTGTTTCACTGGGTCGTTTGTTTGAGCTGCTGCGTGCGCAATAGGCGCGCTACCCAGTCCAGCTTCATTTGAAAATATACCGCGAGCAAATCCCCAGCGTATCGCCATCCAGATTGTGGCGCCAAGAAACCCACCACTAGCAGCTGATCCGCTGAATGCACTATTAAAGATAAGACTTATTGCATCAGGTAATTTCTCGACATTTAAAATAACAATAACAACCGCCGCAATAATATAAGCAAGAGCCATGAAAGGGACAAGCTTGGTGGCAACTTGAGCAATACGCTTAACACCACCAATGATGACTGACGCTGCCAGAATTGTCATGACTAAACCAGTAATCCATGTTGGCACATTAAAATTAGTCGAGATTACATCGGCGACAGAATTAGATTGCACCATATTGCCAATGCCAAATGCAGCAATCATGGCAAAAAATGCAAATGCCGTTGCCATCCAATTCCAACTATCACCCAAACCATTGCGGATGTAATACATTGGGCCTCCAACATAATTACCCAAGTCATCCTTTTCACGATAACTGACTGCGAGTACTGCTTCGGCATATTTAGTTGCCATACCAAATAAGGCAATAACCCACATCCAGAAGATGGCGCCCGGCCCACCAAAATAGATTGCAGTGGCAACACCAGCAATATTACCCGTGCCTACGGTTGCTGCGAGTGCTGTCATTAAGGCCTGATAAGGAGTGATATCGCCTTCCAGTTGCGATGTGGTTTTGCGACCTTGCCATAAGGTTTGGAATGCAAGAGGTAACTTTCGCCATGGCATGGCGTGAAGTCCAATCGTGAGGTAAATACCCACAATAGCTAATAGAGGAATAAGTAAATATTCTCCCCAAATAATGCCACTAAGTATGTTCAGTTTATCTTGTAACCACTGCATATTATTATTCTCGTTTGCTTGCTTAAGTGATTGAAAAGAGACAGTTTAGACTCTATGCCTCAATATTGTCTAATTAGTAGTTTATCGCCTTGTTGAGAGAAATTAAGATGTTTGAGAAAACTCATCCCCAATAGAATTTCTTCGCCTTGCATGAACGGATTAATATTGGCGCGAACATCTTGTAATTCTATAGCTCCAAGCCCGACACGTCTTAGTCTTGTAGCGTAAACATCTATTTCGCCATTGGCAGTATTAACGGTCATTTTTATCCCTGCTTTTAGCTTTAATCGTTGCGCGACTTTCTCTGGAATACTGATGCTAGTCGCACCTGTATCGAGCATAAATACCACCGGTTGATGATTAATCATGCCATTTGTAACGTAATGCCCATAACGGTTTCGCTGCAATAAGACTTCTTTTTGAATTCCCGTTTGTTCCAAATTTGGATATTGGTCTTGGTGTTGATTGGGATTATTTTGTTCGTTCAAATACTTTGTAAAATATACGGTAAATAAGCCAATGACTAGAACCCAGCCGACAATAACCATGCCGCTTCCCAGTCGTTTTTGAAAATTTTCCTCATTCATATTTCAGATTCTGTCATAAATGCCGCTATTAGTGTTATCGAAACAGTTTTTTTAGTTGTGAAACATGAAACATCAATTAATTAATTTATTACTTATCGCTTTAAATGAGTTCTATGGCACCATTGTCATTTGCAGCGGATGAGTCTGCAGATGAAAAAATGAATGAATTAAAATTCTACACGGCAGCGAAAGAAGGTCGTTTGATGCTGTTAAAGGCAATGTTATCTGCTGGAATGAATGTTAATTCTAAAAATACAGTCGGGCGCACGGCATTAATGGGCGCGGCCTATTATGGAAACAAAAGCATCGTTCGGGAACTTGTAGCTGAAGGTGTGGATCTAAATCTGGCCGATGAGCAGGGTAAGACCGCATTGATGTTAGCTGTGGCAAATAAGCGCATGGAGATTGTTAATGTTTTACTGGATGCCGGAGCAGATGTAACTCTTGCAGATAAAAAAGAAAAAACAGCCATTACAATGGCGGAAAAAACCAAGAATAAGAAGTTGATAAAATTACTTGAGTCCGCGTCAGAGTAGTTTAATCATATACTAAACGCATTCCCGCAAACATATGCCGCTTATCTGCGGTGTAATAGTTTCGAAAACTGGCTCTATTAATTTGTTTTTTTGTGTAGCTACTTCCTCCACGCAATACATAATGTTTTTCATCAAAGTAGGGTGCTGAATAGCCCTCGTAAGGATAGGCAGAGAAGTTTTCGTAAGGATGAAAGGTATTGCTACACCATTCCCATACTAGTGAAGTTTGTTCTAAATAGTTTTCTCTAGCTGCCGCTTCCCATTCGTATTCATGTGGCAAACGAGCTCCGATCCATTTTGCATAGGCTTCAGCTTCAAAATAACTCAGGCCATGAACAGGATGACCTTCTTCAAGTTCATAAGCTCCCTGATGATTTACGCCGTAATAGTTATTATCGTTTTGTAAATGCCAATGATGAGGCTGTTTATATTTATTTTTATTAATCCATTGCCAGCCATCGTCAGACCAGTATTGCTTCGCGGAATAAGCACCATCCTCTATAAAATATAAATATTCAGCATTGCTGACAGGATGGGTTGATATTTTGTAATTATTTAAATTTATAGATTGCGCTGGTCGTTCATTGTCATAGCCATTTTTCTCATTTGATCCGATATTATAGCTGCCTGCTTCAATTATCTGGATCTTAGATATGGGTTTGATTGCGACAAGATTATTAGTTGTAGTAAATATAGTTTTCAATTGCTTAATTTGCATTTCTGTTAATACCATACACATAGTTTCAATATGTTGTGAATAGTGTTGAATCAGAAAATGAATCAGGTAATTATTTTCTAATAACTGATGTGATTTATTATTTACAAATCCAGACTCAAGTAATGCAATATTTTCTGATTGTGTAATCGTTGCCCATTCAAGCAGTTCTGTTTTTTCTGGTAATGCGGAGCCACGGAACTGTTTATTACTTAATTTCGGGGCATAGAGATGCTTTAACAACTCATCAGTTGTTTCTTGGTTGAATAATTCTTCTCTAATCCAGTAGGACTCGGTATAAACACAGTGACCCAGATGCCAACCTATCGGGCTTAAGTCAGGGTGAAATTGTTGCGGATAATTTTCATCTGCAATTGCTCTGACAATATCAATTACTTCTCTTTGTAAAAGCTGTAATTCGCCAAGCAGTTTTTTCATAGTTTGTAACGTTCAATAACACCGGTGTTATTAAAACTAACAAGACTGTGTTCAGGAAAACTTACCCATTCATCATTTGGCGTTAAGGGTTCTGATGCAACGCGGATATTGTCATCGCCAAGAGAATAATAAAGACTGGGGCATGAACCATTTATAGCATAACGACAGGCGTGAATAATGTCGCCATCAAAAATGACCAGATTTAATAATGCGGACACCTTGTCACTACAAATAATGCGTAGATCGTTCATCATATTGATGATGGCCTCTGGCAACGATTTTTGAATTAATAAGTGATGTTGCAATAGTGCAAACAAATACAATGAATCGCTATTGCCGTTAATTTCGGCACGAATTTCATTCGATAAGATATCGAGTAAACTGCTTTTTATCTCTTGACCAAAAGGTTTAAGACAACCGTTATGAGTAAAGATTAATTCATCTTTTATAAAAGGTTGTGTATTCGCTTCACTGATCCCTTGCCCCGGTGTTGCACCACGAACGTTTGCTAACCACACTCGGCTACTCAGTGAACGACCCAGGCTATCAAGATTTGTATCAGACCAGATAGGCAGTACATTTTTATATGAGCTAGGTATATCGGTGCCCGATAACCATGCAACACCATAACCATCGGCATTGACTGTTCCGTCCAGCATTTCTTTAGGAGCCCATGATTGCTTAATAAGACTGTGCTCAGGTTCCTGTAAAAACTGGGATAAGGTTATTTCCGTTCCAAAATAAGCGGCTAAACGACACATTAAAATTCTCTCTACAATTTTTTTATACTGTTATTATGATCTTAACAGGCATACAAAGGCATTGAAATTGAAGAAAACAGATTACCAAATTGATGAACAAGGTGAATGGTTAACAGGAGCTCGTTCTGTAGTGTCACCTAATTGCGATGATCGTCCCGATAGCACCGATATTGATTTGTTAGTAATACATGGAATCAGTTTGCCACCGAGAGAATACGGTGGTGAATTTATAGATCAATTATTCACCAATACCCTAGATACTAATGCTCACCCATACTTTGCCGAGATACATGAGCTACGTGTGTCATCGCATTTACTCATCGATCGCGCAGGTGCTGTAACTCAATACGTTCCGTTTATTAAACGTGCGTGGCATGCGGGTGTGTCAGATTTTAATGGCCGTAGCCAATGTAATGATTTTGCCATCGGCGTTGAGCTAGAGGGTTGCGACGAAGAAGCTTATTGTGATGTGCAATATGAGACTCTGGCTGCCGTCACTGAATTAATCTGTCAACGCTGGCAGAAAATAATAAAAGATCGTATTGTGGGTCACAGTGATATCGCACCCGGTAGAAAGACCGATCCTGGTCCAGCTTTTGACAAAAAATATTATTTTTCTTTACTAAAACTATGCCGCTAATTTTTATTCTTATTGCATTAGGCTTTGATTTTTTTCTTGGTAACCTTGAACGTTATCGTAATTATGATTGGATTATATCTTTATATCATTTTCTGGAAAAACGATTGGCACTTTATAAATACTGGGATGGAAGTCTTGGGTTACTGGGTTTATTAGCGATTCCGGTTCTGGTTTTATTGTTGATAGTAGCTGCCCTGGATCATTGGTCATCAATCGCAGAAGGTATTTTTGTATTGCTAGTCTTGATTTATTGTCTGGCTCCTGAGTCGCTGGATAATCGACTTGACCAATATATAACGGCAATCGATGAAGATGATGAAGATAGCGTATCTTCATTAACAGAAAAGTTAGTTGATGTAGATTTAACCAGCGATGAAGACTTAAACGAAACCGCTATTATAAAATCTGTTTTTGTTGAAGCACATAAACGCAGCTTTGCAGTTATCTTCTGGTTTTTAATTCTTGGTGTTGTAGGCGCTTTATTATATCGACTTGTTAATGAATTAAATGAAGAAATGAGTGATGTCCGTAGCGGCTATTCTGATAGCACTAATGTGCTTTTAAATATACTGGAATGGCCTTCATCAAGAATCATGATTATAGGTTTAGGATTAGCGGGTAGTTTGGTACATGCTTTCACAGGCTGGCAACAATCTGAAAAAGCGTCGTTTGATGTCAATAGTCAGGTGTTAAGTGATGCAGGAATAGGTGCCTTGCAATACATTCCCGATATGGAAGTACCCGGTAGAGAAAAATCATACTGGATAGGTGAAGTTAAATCGTTAATCAACCGAACATTGATAATTTGTTTGGCGGTGTTAGCTATTATGACTTTGTCTGGAAATCTAGGCTAAAGGCAGATTTAAAAAGTACATTAAATTATACTAATATAATCCCCAATACGTTCAAATCTAAACCCTGTTTCATCGTGTATTAATACACAATCTTCATCATACCAGTCACCGAGAACAATGCGTTGTCCAGGCGTGCCATTCAAATCAATTTCATGTGTTGCTTGTCGATGCGTATGTCCATGGATTAATGTTTTTACGCCAAATTCTTTCATCACTTTTACAACTGTATTTTCCGAAGCGTCGATTATTTCAGGCGATTTTTTTTGCACGGCATCTGCGGTATAATTTCTTACATCACGTGAAATTTTTTTCCTTAATCTTAATGGCAGAATGAAATAAATCCATTTGATGATCGGATGAGTAATAAATTTTCGCCATTTTTGGTACTTCACATCATCAGTGCAAAGTGTATCACCATGCATCAGTAATACTTTTTTATCATCCAGAATTATTTCAGTTGGGTCATCAATTAAAGTACAGCCTGTAGCTTGTGCGAATTCTTTATTCAAATGGAAATCACGATTACCACGCATGATGAATAATTTTGTACTTTCATGATTAGAATACTCACTTAACGCAGAAATAACTTCTGGATTAGGTGGCAGTTCATCGTCACAACCAATCCAGAAATTTTCGAATAAATCGCCAAGTATATAAAGCGCGTCAGCTTGCAGGGCGGGACCTGATAAGAGCTCTTTAAATAACGTCAGTTTTTCTGGTCTTTGATGACTAAGATGTAGATCAGAAACGAATAGTGTGGTCATTATTAAATACGAATGTAGGTTGAGTTCTAGTATTACTTTTCTTTCTCATCCTCTTCTTCGAGTAATACTGCTTTTTCAATTTCAATCGTTTCTTCAGGCACGTCTTGATGACCGTTTTCAGTTGAGGTGGGTTTTTCCTCAATCATATTAATGACTTCAATGCCTTCAATAACTTTACCAAACACGCAATAACCCCAACCATCTTGAGTTTCAGATGTGAAATCCAGAAAGCCATTATCACTGGTGTTGATAAAAAACTGTGCTGAAGCGGAATGTGGATCGCCGGTTCTCGCCATAGCGACGGTGCCATATTCATTTTTCAGTCCGTTATTCGCTTCATTTTCGATAGACTCATTTGTTGATTTAGAATTCATTTCGCTATCCATACCACCACCTTGCACCATGAAGTCTTCAATAACGCGGTGAAAAATCGTACCGTCATAATGACCGCTTTCTACATAGGCAATGAAATTCGCAACGGTTTTAGGTGCTTTGTCCGCATCTAATTCAATAGTAATAGGACCAAGTGTTGTCGTAAGTTGCACCTTCATAATTGTTCTCCGAGATTTAAATATTGTTTAAGTATAGAAATTTTGATGTGATTATGCCCGTGACTGGCTGAACCGACAAATTCCTTTTGTCGCTTACGCGGCTTTCGGATAAGATTCGCGTCCCTAGACATCAAAGTAGTAAATAAACCGTGCTAAAAATATACAATACGCTGAGCAGACAAAAAGAAATCTTCAAACCTATCGAACCGGACAAAGTTAGTATGTATGTCTGCGGTATGACGGTTTACGATTTATGTCATGTTGGGCATGCACGGGTGATGGTGATTTTCGACATGATTGCTCGACATTTACGTCATAGTGATTTTGATGTGAATTATGTTCGCAATATCACCGATATCGATGACAAAATTATTAAGCGTGCTAATGAGAATAATGAAAGCATTACCGAATTGACCGAACGCTTTATCGAGGCTATGAATCAAGATTCAGAAGCGCTAGGTGTAATACCGCCGGATATGGAACCAAAAGCGACGCTACATATGGATCAAATCATCGATATGATTTCGACCTTAATTGAAAAGAAACACGCCTATGTTGGTAGTAATAATGATGTTTACTTTGATATCAGTTCTTACGATCAATATGGAAAATTGTCTGGAAAGAATATCGATGAATTACAAGCTGGCGAACGCGTTGAAGTACAAGAAGAAAAGGACGACCCACTAGATTTCGTATTATGGAAGGCCGCAAAAGCCGATGAACCTAGCTGGCCTTCGCCTTGGGGTGATGGACGACCTGGATGGCATATTGAATGTTCTGCCATGTCAACACATTGCTTAGGAAATCACTTCGATATTCATGGCGGCGGTCAGGATTTACAGTTTCCACATCATGAAAATGAAATTGCACAATCACAATGCGCTACAGGTGAAACCTTTGCCAATGTTTGGGTACATAATGGCTTTGTTCGTATAGACGAAGAAAAAATGTCTAAGTCACTAGGCAACTTCTTCACGGTCAGAGAAGTTTTGAAAGAATACCAAGCTGAGGTGATTCGCTTTTTTATTCTATCGAGCCATTATCGTAGTCCGCTAAATTATTCGACGGATAATCTAGATGAAGCTAAATCAGCATTGAGTCGTTTGTATACGGCATTAAGAGATGCAACGGTGGATAACGATGTTGAGCCACTGAAGAAATACGTCGATGAATTTAATAGAGCAATGGATGACGATTTTAATTCGCCTAAAGCTATTTCAATACTGCATGAACTGGCACGTGAATCGAATCGAATTACCGATAAATCATCGAAGCAAGCGACAGAGCTAGCTGCTACATTGAAATTTCTTGCTGGGGTACTGGGTTTATTGCAAGACGACCCACAAGCGTTTTTACAAGGAAAGGCGAATGCTAGTGATAATGAATTAGACGAGGTTGCAATTCAAAAATTGATCGACGAACGTAATCAAGCAAAGACCGAAAAAAATTACGCAAAAGCCGATGAAATTCGAGATCAGCTAGTAGCAACAGGTATTACTTTAGAAGACACGCCACAAGGCACAATATGGCGTCGTAACTAATTGATTTTTCATTAGTAATTTATTTCTTATTGGCAATTGACGAGATAGGGGTGACTGCGTATCATCCCACGTCCTGTTAGAGGCTGATTATCAAAAAATCGGGGCATAGCGCAGCCTGGTAGCGCATCTGCTTTGGGAGCAGAGGGTCGGGGGTTCGAATCCCTCTGCCCCGACCATTTTGATAAAACATTCTGTAGCACAAGAATGCGCCTGTAGCTCAACCGGATAGAGCACCGGCCTTCTAAGCCGGGGGTTAGAGGTTCGAGTCCTCTCAGGCGCGCCAATTTAATGATTGGTTTTTTTGCTGCAAAATGAAAGAATTGTTTTAATACGAAAGACACACCTGTTTATGGTGAGCGTAGCTCAGTTGGTAGAGCCCCGGATTGTGATTCCGGTCGTCGTGGGTTCGAGCCCCATCGTTCACCCCATTTCGGGCCGTTAGCTCAGCTGGCAGAGCAGGGGACTCTTAATCCCAAGGTCGTCGGTTCGACCCCGACACGGCCCACCATTAAAATACAATAACTTAGCATATAAGCTAATATCTGTGAGATACGATATTTTGAGACGTACCCCATTTAACGGACACACAATTCTAAGTTAAGCTATTAGATAAGAGAGGTGTCCAAATGTCGAATAAGAAGTATAGCAAATCGTATAAATTAGATGCAGTAAAGATGGCGCTATCAAGTGCTGTGAGCCAGGCTCAAGTGGCACGTGAACTGGGCTTGAAAGAAAATTGTCTTTATAACTGGATCAGTCAATATCGTGGTGAAGTTTTAGGAACACACCATGATATGACGCCAGAGCAGGAACTAGCAGCACTGAAAAAAGAAGTGGTGCAGCTCAGGCAGGAGCGTGAAATATTAAAAAAAGCGGCAGCCTACTTCGCTCAGCACCAAGCATAAAGTACCAGTTTATTTTAGAGCATGATGAATTTGATATCAGTTTGCAGTGTCGGGTTTTACAGGTTTCTAAAAGTGGATTTTATGATTGGCGAAGTAGGCCAAAAAGTCATCGACACGTTGAGAATAAGCAGTTGCTAGCGCAGCTGAAGCAATGCTTTGTTGATAGTCGGCAAACCTATGGTGTGAGACGTCTGACGAATGATTTAAGTGACTTAGGTAAACCGGTTAACCACAAGCGTGTTGCACGGTTAAAGCAGGCACATGGCATTTATCCTAAACAACATAAGGCTTTTGTTGTGACAACGGATTCAGGGCATGGTCAAGCGGTTGCAGATAACGTACTAGACTGTCAGTTTACGGTTGATAGGCCGAATGCTGTATGGGTGAGTGACATTACCTATATTGCGACAAAGGGTGGTTGGGTTTATCTGGCTGTTATTATTGACCTGTATTCAAGGCAAGTAATTGGTTGGCAATTAGCTGAACACATGAAAGCGGAGTTAGTTTGTCAGGCCGTTGAAATGGCACGCCATAACCGAGGTTGTTTGCCTGAGCTATTTCATTCAGACAGGGGTAGTCAGTATGTCTCAGAAGAACTGGAAGATGTTTTATCAGGCACAACCATTAGTATGAGTCGTAAAGGTAACTGTTGGGATAACGCGGTTGCTGAGAGTTTCTTTGGTACGCTGAAGACAGAACACGTTAACCATGAAAGATACAAAAACATTGAGGAAGCAAGAATGAGTTTGTTTCAATTTATAGAAGGGTTTTATAATCGAAAACGCCGGCATTCACATCTGGGAAATATTTCACCCTCCCAGTTTGAAGAACAGGTTGCATAGTCCGTGTCCGTTTTACGGGGTACAGGTCAATGTCAAACTTGTCCTTTTCCATGCATTCAATGGCTTCCTCACCATTTTGAGCAAGTTTAATTAAATCGGGTGCTA
>DUBV01000030.1 GCA_012960105.1 Thiotrichaceae bacterium
TCAAAACTAACTTCACCTTTCGCTTTTGAAAATAAATAACGGTATTCACCCATAGCCATTACGCCACTATTCGTTAATAAGCGTGGCGTAAATGTCGCATCCATATTTGGACTGATATTCCAGTAGTAAGGCAAACGTGCTTCAAAACCATGTAGGTTAGTGTTACCAAAACCGGGAGCAAGAAAACCGCTCTTACGTTCTTTATTCAAAGGAAAGGACATATATGGAGAATAAAAAATAGGAACGTTTTTAATCTTTAATACGACATGTTTTGCCGTACCCCAATTGTTTTCATGATCAAGGGAAATTTTACTTGCCGAGAGTTTCCAAAATTCATCATTCGGATCGCAAGTCGTATAATTCACATCTTCTAAATCAGAGCGTGTGCCAATATCCAATGTCATCTTGCTAGCGGTACCTCGAGCACGACTATCTTTGATTATGAAATCAGCTTCAGTGAAATCAGCAATGCCATCATTCAATAGCATATTGGCTTGATCACTTTTTAGAAATACAGCTTCATCCCAATAATTAATATTGCCATCAAGGTCAGCGGTATCGTTTGTTTGATCATACTTAATAACATCGGCGGTAATTTGTTGAGAGTCTCGAGTAATCTCGGCATTGCCAGTCAATGTAGATATTCCATTCTCAACAAGATCAGCTTCATCAGCCGTCATGTGTAAGTCGCCGCTTTCTAATTCAGCATCAACATAAGGTCGATCAGGGATATTAAGTGATGTGGGGCAGAGTCGAGTTGTGTAATCGCCACCAAGCTCAGCAGCAGATGCTCCAGACAATAGCAATATTCCACCACACAACGTGGCTAGTGTGTTCAGTACAAACTTCATTCCATTACCGTATATTTATAATTATTGGGGGTATTTATATGCGTAAAATCTCACAGAATGAGTTTATCTTCAAACGTTTATTCAATATTATTTATTCATAATTATGTGTCGCAAGTTACAGATTTTTAATGAGTTTTCACTAAAAAAATAAATCAAGAATCACATAAAATTTTCACACTTAATCTAGTTTCAAGGTAAGTAACATAATCATATGAAATACATATTAATTACAGGATGCTCATCTGGCATAGGTCGCTGTATCGCCGATGGTTTAAGAGCCAGAAACTACAACGTAATAGTCACAGTAAGAAAAAAGGAAGATTTAAAAGGCTTAAATAAAGCTGGTTTCAATGTCGTCATGCTCGACCTAACCGACTCAAAATCCATATATTTGGCTGCTGAGTACGTCCTAAAACAGTCAAATGGCCAGATTTACGGCCTTATCAATAATGCCGCCTATGGTCTAACCGGCGCAGTTGAAGACCTACCAACAGAAGCACTACGGCATCAATTTGAAACCAATGTCTTTGGTACACAGGAATTAACTAATCTATTAATTCCCTCAATGCGAAAAAATAATTCAGGTCGGATAATACAAATCAGTTCTGTATTAGGTTTAGTCACCATGAAATATCGTGGTGCCTACTGCGCATCAAAATACGCACTGGAATCATTAAGCGATGCCATGCGCTATGAATTAGCAGATACAAAAATAAAAGTCAGTTTAATAGAACCGGGACCGATAAAAAGTGAGTTTAGAAATAATGTTGTTGCCAATTTTCAAAAGGTAATCGATAAAAATAAAAGTGTGCATGGTAATGCGTATAATAAAATGGAAGGTCAGGCAGGGGATAAAGTACCATTTACCCTTGGTCCTGAAGCGGTATTGAAAAAAGTCATTCAAGCATTAGAAAGTGAAAAACCAAAAGCACGATACTATGTGACTTTCCCGACGATTCTTTTTGCCTTTTTGAAACGGATCTTGCCGGGAACACTTTTAGATAAAATTCTTGTCAGGGTTTAAATTACATTATTTGTGAAATGTTCTTCCTGAGAGCCATCCTTGGCCTTACTACTCAGCTTTAAACTACAAACTGCGCAACTCCATCACGAAATGACCAATCTATATCATGGTTTTCAACAATCGTGATTAGAACATTAGCTGGTTCGATACCCGGATCTTTTGCAAGGTTCTCAACAGCCTTTGCATAGAATGCCTGTTTCGCTTTGTTAGATCGCCCTGCTCTCATGGTCAAATGCATTATAACCCTGTCATCATTCCTTTCCTGGAATTGTAAACAATGAAGTTCAATCTCGTGAATGATCTGATAACGATCATCATCGGGGAACCCCATCGTTTCGATTACAGCAGAGTTAATACCATCTGCAACAGCTTTGATATATTGCGGTGACTTACCTTTTAAAATTGAAATATTGACTAATGGCATTATTGCTCTCCGGTGTTATCAGATAAATTCCATGTATGTAAATGTGATTTCCACTTTCCATTTTCATCAATATGAAAAATATTTACAAAAACTCCACCAAACACTGGTTTCTTACCATTTTCTTCCCGACCGTAAGCTCTCCACTTTGAAATCTCATACATTGTGTTGCCATCCTGATGCGTACCAATGATTTCAATCGAATGATCATGTACACCGTTATCTATGAAGCCACGAAATAAATCTTCTATAGCAACTCTACCGACAAGAAACTCGCCATTTCCTGGAGATAAGATCGCCCCTTGATCATAAAGTTCTCCCACAGATTCAGGCTTGCCACTATTGAGGGCCTTGTTCCATCTGTCATTAAGCGTTTCAATAACTGAACGTCCTCCTGAAATATTTTCAGCATGTATAAAACTGGCATTAAATACTAATAAAAAGCATAAGCAGACAATTAGTAAAGCTTTATCAATCTTGTTTGAATTTTTCATAAATTTCTCTCCTACGATGTAAGTATGTAATAGCTGTATATAGAAATTATCGTTAGACAACTGATATCAGTCCAATATAGTATTTGGCTCATATGATGCCAAATAGATATCAGTTAAAATTCGAGCTTCGTCATCTACAAACATTCATGGTGATTGCAGAAGAACTTAGTTTTAGAAAAGCAGCCGAAGTATTGCTTATTGCTCAGCCCGCATTATCACGACAGATATTACAATTAGAAGAAGCCTTAGACTGTCAGTTGTTTGATCGACATAAGCGAAAAATAAAATTGACGGCAGCAGGCGAGTATTTTTATGACAAACTTCCGAACTTATTCAATCAAGTTTATGAGATATCACAACATACACAAAGGATAGCGGCAGGACAGTCAGCAATTATAAAGATCGGATATTCCAGTGCAGCCATGTCCGGTTTCTTACCAGCAATAATTAGGGAAATACAAAACAAACTCGAGAATTGCGAATTCAAATTTGTTGAGGGCACGTCAAATGAATTAATTCATTCTGTAACTAAAGAACAACTTGATGCGGCATTTATATTATTCAGACCGAAGTTTCCTTTATTAAAAACAATCCCGATAAAGGCGGACAAGACCGGTATTATCTTGCCGGAAGATCACGCCTTAACTGCTAAAAAAAGAGTCGCTTTAAAAGATCTAAAAGATGAAACACTTATTCTGTTTCCACGCAGCACAAACCCTGAAATGTATGATGAAATTATTTCCTACTGTCATAAGGCCGGTTTTAGCCCTAAAGCGATTATCGAGACAGCACCGAGATCAACAGCAATAGGACTAGTTGCAGCGGGTCAAGGCATAGCTACAATTGCTGAGTCATTGAAGTATACATGTGTGATGGGCACAACTTACAGACCCTTGATACAACCTTGCCCAATGATAAATTTTAGTTGTATCGTCCGCTCAGATAGAACTGCTCAATGGTTAAATATATTAAGTAAATATATCAAGAAAAATCTAATATGATTTCAAACAGGAATGCCTGCTTCTGGGTCGAAAGCAAAAGTTGATAATGTTTCTTTAATATTTAATGTAGCTAGATTTTTACTTCTAACAGTATCTAGTTCATAGTGCGCGCCTAGCTATATTGAGCTACAGTTATATCCACTTGTTTTTAGGTATTTTCCATCCATGAGAGTCCAAGCCCCCAATCTTTTATCCTATCCCGTTTACTGGGCTGAATGCTTTGGTACGGCTGAGTATTTGCCGATGTCGCGTGCGGAAATGGATGTATTGGGTTGGGATAGTTGCGACATTATTTTGGTAACGGGTGATGCGTATATTGATCATCCGAGTTTTGGTATGGCGGTGATGGGGCGTTTACTCGAATCACATGGTTTTCGCGTAGGTATAATTTCTCAGCCGGATTGGCAAAATACCGATGACTTTATGAAATTGGGCGAACCGAATCTTTATTTTGGTGTGACGGCGGGGAATATGGATTCCTTGATTAATCGTTATACTGCCGATCTACGTTTGCGTAGTAATGATGCTTATACACCTGATGGCGAAGCCGGTAAGCGCCCGGATCGCTCCGTTATTGTTTATAGCCAACGTTGTAAAGAAGCTTATAAAGATACGCCGATAGTCATTGGTGGTATTGAAGCGAGTCTCCGTCGTATTGCACATTATGATTACTGGAGTGATAAGGTTAGAAAGTCGGTGTTGATAGATTCGGCAGCGGATATTTTATTGTTTGGTAATGCCGAACGTGCGATTGTTGAATTAACGCACCAAATGTCTCGTGGTGTTAAAGTCAGCGAACTGGGAAATATTCGTGGTACAGCTATTATTCGTGAACAGATGCCGGAAGACTGGACGGAGATAGATTCCAGTCGTATCGATTGGCCAAGTAATTGGCCGAAAAACATCGAGCCGAATAAAAATCCCTATGACTATGATCATAATCCACAAACTAATAAAAGTTGTGCTTCAAAAAATGAAGCTGGGAAAAAGAAGGCAGAAGAAGTTAAGGAGATAAGAATCATTCCGATGCCGTTGGCGAGTAAACAAAAACTAGATGCAGATAAAACTTATATCCGTTTACCGTCTTTTGAAAAAGTGCGTAATGATTCAGCTTTGTATGCACACACCTCACGCATCTTGCATCTGGAATCCAATCCTTATAACGCACGGCCATTAGTACAGCGACATGAGACCAAAGATATTTTAATCAATTTGCCGCCGATACCTTTAACTACAGAAGAAATGGATACGGTGTTTGCTTTTCCGTATCAACGTAAGCCGCATCCAAGTTATGGAGATGCAAAGATTCCATCGTATGACATGATTAAGTTTTCAGTAAATATCATGCGCGGTTGTTTTGGTGGTTGTACCTTTTGTTCTATTACCGAACATGAAGGTCGTATTATTCAGAGTCGTTCTCAAGAGTCGGTGTTGAATGAGATTGAAAAAATTCGCGATAAAGTTCCGGGTTTCACCGGCACAATTTCTGATCTCGGTGGCCCGACGGCGAATATGTATCATTTAAATTGTAAGGATGATGATATTCAAGCGAACTGCCGTAGATTGTCTTGTGTCTATCCAACGATTTGTAAAAACCTAAAAACCGATCATAGTGAAACTACTTCCTTATATAGAAAAGCGAGAAAAATAAAAGGTATTAAACGAGTCATGGTCGCGTCGGGTTTACGTTATGACTTGGCAGTTGAAGATCCGGAATATGTCAAAGAACTAGTAACGCATCATGTTGGTGGCTATCTAAAGATTGCACCGGAACATAGCGAAGAAGGCACGCTAAGTAAGATGATGAAACCGGGCATGGGTAGCTATGATAAATTCAAACGCATGTTTGAACGCTATTCAAAAGAAGCGGGTAAGAAACAATATTTAATTCCTTATTTTATCGCAGCGCATCCCGGTTCGGAAAACGAAGATATGTTGAATTTGGCGTTGTGGTTGAAAAAGAATGATTTTAAATTAGATCAAGTACAGACGTTTTATCCTTCGCCGATGGCAATGGCAACTGCCATGTATCATTCCGAAAAAAATCCTTTGAAGAAGGTGCGTTATAAAAGTGAAAAAATGTTCGTGCCGAAAGAACTGGATCAACGTCGTTTACAAAAAGCCTTCCTGCGATATCACGATCCTAAAAACGCAGATATATTGCGGGCTGCTTTAAAAGAGATGAACAGAACCGAATTAATTGGTGATGGTGAAAATCAGCTCATCCCGGCTGCTGATAATTTCAGAACGAATAATAATTACAATAAAAATCAAGCTAAGACAGGGCGACGTAAAAAACCGACAAGATGTTAATCTTTAGGTAACTTAATAACAGGTTTCTCGTGGTTCTTTTTATAAAGTGTGACGATATTACCAATGCGTTGAACTAAAGTCGCGTCTGTCTTTTTGCAAATATCTTCAATGCCAGCATCGCGTTCTTCGCGTTCACCAAGCGCACACTTTATTTTTATTAATTCATGGCGCTCTAGTACTTCTTCAATTTCTGCAATCAAGCTTTTGGTGATGCCATTTTTCCCTGCCCAGACTAAGGGTTTTAAATGATGCGCTGCTTGGCGGAGGAATTTCTTCTGTTTGTTGTTTAGTTTCATTTGTAAAATTTATCTCGGTTCTCTGAATAATATTCGAGGGTTTTGTATATTATATTAATAATGCTTCTTGAGGTAATGGTTGCGCCACTTAATTGGTCAAATTCACCATCATCTTTTTTAATTGCCCATTTCTTTTCCGCTGTTTCTAGCGAGTAGCCTTTAAAACCAAGTAACCAGTCTGAATTATCCTGGTGTGCTTGATCGCCAAAACCAGGGGTTTCATTGTGATTAATAATTCTAACGCCCAATAAATTACCGTCGTAGCTAACTCCTATCACTAAATTAATATTGCCATTGTAACCTTTGCTTATGACCGGCATCAGACTGAGTGCAACGGGTTGGTTGTTAACTCGTGCTCTATATACTGTAATCCTATTAGTGTTGTTTATATAAACCGGTACATCAATTGTTATTTTGTCATGGAATAAATCATTATCATATTCAACAGGAATGACTTCATTAATCACTGCGAGCGCTGTGCGTTCTTTATTAATACTGATTTTATCTTTCGTCAGAATATGCACAGTAAAAATAATAATGAAACAAACAAAACTGGTGATCGTTAGAGGCAGTGCAGATATGAGTTTTTGCTTATTAATCAAACTCATTTCTCCCCCAAGGATTTAGGTCGGGTGTAATAATCAATCAAGGGAACTAAAGCATTCATGATTAATATGGCAAAGGCAATCCCGTCAGGATAGCTGCCCCAAGTGCGAATAATGTAAACCAATAAACCTACGCCAACGGCATATATGATTTTACCCTTTGGTGTCGTAGAAGAACTGGCTGGGTCGGTGGCGATAAAGAACGCACATAACATCGTGCCACCAGTAAATAGGTGATACAGAGCCGAAGGATAAACATCACTGTCAATAAAATGACATATAAAACTAATAATAAATATTGTCGCCAAAATGTAAACTGGGATTTGCCAACGTATAATTTTATTAATGATTAACCAAATACCTCCAGCAAGATAAGCTAAGGCAATCCATTGCCAACCTTTGCCACCGAGGGAACTGTATAAAGGATTCATTTCTATTTCGGAAACCATAGTCATTAGACCTAGTTCAACTTTCATGTTGCTTAATGGAGTTGCACCCGTGAGGGCATCGAGTTCTTGACCAAGTGGTAGTCCTGAAACAATAATGTTGAAGGTTTGTGAAAGTGATATTGCTAGATCATTAACGCCGCTCAAGTCCGGCCAATGTGCCATTTGTACCGGGAAACATAATAATACGAAAACATAACCTGTCATTGCAGGATTGAACGGATTATTACCCAGACCTCCAAAAAGGTGTTTAGCAACAATAATAGCAAATGCAATTCCGGTTAAACTTACCCACCATGGTGTAAACGGCGAGATGGTTAATGCAAAAAGTAATGCGGTAATAATAGCCGTGCCATCTTTTAATGCAGGGACTATGGTTTGTTGACGACATTTTAAAACGAAGGCTTCGGATAACAGTGCAAAGATGATCGCAATAATACAGTGAATCAGAATACCCACACCAAAGTAAACTGTGCTTAATAACAACCCAGGGGTTAATGCATAGAGTACCTGACGCATGATGGCATTCACTGTCATTGGTGAATGCGTATGTGGTGAGCTAATTATTTTATTTGCCATACCCTAATTCGCAGCAACCATGCTTATACAATCAACTGGACAAGGTGCGATACATAATTCACAACCGGTACAGTATTGATTAATAATACTGTGCATTTGTTTCGGTGCGCCAATAATTGCATCGACTGGACAAGCAGTTATACATTTGACACAGCCTATGCAGACGGCTTCATCTATAAACGCAATTATGTTCGACGCCTTATTTTCTTTGTATAAGGGTAATATCTCTGCCCCAAGAAACATTGCTAATTCTTTTATCGTTTCATCGCCGCCGGGTAAACATCGATTTATTTCAACATTGTTTTCTATTAATGCTTCGGCATAGGGATGGCATCCATTAAAACCACAGTCACCACATTGTGTTTGAGGTAAAAGGCGTTCAATTTTTTCTATATCATTTTGACGTGTCTGCAGAGCAATAGGACTTTCTTCGTTTGCCGATAGCGATGCTATGGATATAGCAAAGAGGCTAATAATGATAATGGCAATAAATAATGACAACATCATTGTAATCCTGATAGTCCCATTAAGCCCATCGACAGCATGCCGATAGCGATGAGTAGTATTGGTAATCCTCGAAATGCTTCGGGGATATTTTCATTGTCAATACGTTCACGCAAACAGGTCACGACTAATAATAAAAATAAAAAGCCGATGCCGGTACTAAAACCAAATAGTATTGAATCGAAGAAAGAATTGATTTGTGATTCTTGTAACAGAATCACTGCGAGTAAAATTGAATTGATTAATAGTATAGGGGTAATTTTATCGACTTTATCTATTAGCAGTGGCAAAAGTCGGTGTACAATATTTTTAGAGGATAAGACGATGATAAGTATCATCATCACGTACAACAGCAAGTCTAAATACTGTAGTTGAAATGGAATTATTATAAATTGATTAATTAAATAAGCGCCGGGTATGCACAGACTTAGACAATAAAGCGTTGCTATTCCCATTAGCCATGCCGTATTCATGCGCTGACTAGCGGCAACTTGTAAATCAATGCCGACGAGATAGGTCAGCGCCAGATTATTTATTATCGCGGTATTGAAAATTAGTAGGAATAGATCACTCATTAACGACTAGTTTAATACCAATAGATGAGTATTACACTTTACATCTGGCAGAATAGGACAGGCTTATGCCTATCCCAAGATGGTTATATAAAAATCAGAGATTTTTTGCTCAGACGAGGTACGAGCCTTTCGAAAAGCGCAGTTTATGAATAATAAATGAGCATTTGAGAAAGGCGAGAACGAAGTATGACTGAAAAAGATCAATTTTTATTTATTTAATTCGCATTCCCGGTTCAGCACCTTCATCGGGATTGAGTATATATATCCCTTTGCCATCACCTGCTGCCAGTACCATGCCTTCTGATAAACCAAAACGCATTTTTCTCGGGGCAAGGTTTGCCACCATGACAGTGAGTTTGCCTTGCAAATCTTCAGGGTTATAAGCTGATTTAATTCCAGCGAAGACATTGCGTGTTTCTCCACCAATATCCAGCGTTAATTGTAATAACTTATCAGCACCTTCGACGTGTTCTGCTTTTATAATTTTGGCAACACGTAAATCAACTTTCATGAAATCATCAAAATTAATTTCATCAGCAATAGGGCTGTCGGCGAGTGGACCGATGACAACAGTTTCAGTTGATGTTGCTTCCAGATCTTCTTTACTATCTTCAATCATTTTTTCAATGCTCTCTTTTTCGACACGTGTCATTAACGGTTTAAATTTATTTATTTTATGGTTGGTCAATGCAGTACCCGCATCATTCCATTGCATCGGTTCTATATTAAGAAACGCTTCAGTTTTCTCCGCCATTACCGGTAATACTGGTTTTAAATACAGTATTAATAAACGAAAGCAATTAATACCCATGCTACAAATAGCTTGTAATTCATCATCTTTGTTTTCTTCTTTAGCAATGACCCAAGGTTTATGATCATCAATATATTGATTCACTTTATCGGCCAATGCCATAATCTCGCGCATGGCTCTGGAATATTCGCGATTGTCATAAGCCGTTTTTATACTTTCATTTGCTACTACAAGTTCGGCAAGTAAATCAGGATCATGAATACTGTCTGAAAGCTGACCATCAAAACGCTTTTTAATAAAACCGGAACAACGACTGGCAATATTCACTACCTTACCAACAAGATCAGAATTTACTCTTGCACTAAAATCTTCCAGATTAAGATCGATATCATCAATACCGGAACCAAGTTTGGCTGAAAAGTAATAACGTAGGTATTCAGGGTTTAGATGATTCAGGTAAGTTCGTGCTTTAATAAAGGTGCCACGTGATTTAGACATTTTTTGACCATCAACGGTCAAGAAACCATTCGCATATACAGCCGAAGGTGTACGGAAACCGCTACCTTCTAATACAGCAGGCCAAAATAGCGCATGGAAATAAATAATGTCTTTACCGATAAAATGGATCATCTCTTTATCACTACCGGCTTTACACCATTCATCAAAATTAAGATCGGTTTTATCACAGAGGTTTTTAAAGCTAGCGAGATAACCCATAGGTGCATCTAGCCAGACATAAAAATATTTACCCGGTGCATTGGGAATTTCAAAGCCAAAATAGGGCGCATCACGAGAAATATCCCATTCTTGCAAACCGGCTTCAAACCATTCATCGAGTTTATTGGTGACTTCCGGTTGTAAATGTCCAGCACGTGTCCATTCATGTAATAGCTTTTCAAAATCACCGAGTTTAAAAAAGTAATGTTCTGATTCTTTCTCTATAGGTGTTGCACCAGAAACTGCAGAAACCGGATTCTTTAAATCAGTCGGGCTATAGGTTGCACCACAAACTTCACAGTTATCACCATATTGATCCTCCGCACTACACTTAGGGCATTCACCACGAATAAAGCGATCTGGCAGAAACATTTCTTTTTCCGGATCGTAGGCTTGTTTAATTGTGCGTCGATTAATGTGGCCATTTTTATTCAAGGCTTCATAGATAGTATTCGCCAGAAATTGATTTTCAGGAGAGTGGGTACTGTGATAATTATCAAATGTAACGGCAAATTCAGTGAAATCTGCTTGATGTTCCACCGCCATTGCTTCAATCAGTGTTTCGGGAGTAATGCCTTCTTTCTGAGCACGCAACATAATCGGCGTACCGTGGGTATCATCCGCACAGACGTAATGGCACTCATTACCTAGCATTTTTTGGAATCGCACCCAGATATCCGCTTGGATATAACCTACTAAATGGCCGATATGCAGCGGGCCATTGGCATAAGGCAGGGCATTGGTTACTAGAATTTGGCGTTTAGGTTTTGTCATCTTGCTATTATTACATTCTCGAAAAAGGCGCGAAAGGTATCATTATTCAATAGCAGCGTGAAGAGAAGTCGATAAATAATGTAGAATACGCGTCCAATTCATATTTTAGGTTGTAAGAATGTCAGCAGTTAGTCGTGAACAAGTAGAAAAATTCCTCTCAGGAATCGAAGCGCCTTATATTAAGCAGGATTTAGTCAGTGCAAAATTAATCAAAGATATCAGTATTGATAATGATACTGTGTCTATTAGCCTTCAGCTTGCCTATCCGGCAGAGGGTTTGAAAAAAGAATTAACTGAATCAGTAAAGGCGGTATTAAGTGAGCAGGGTATCTCTGAAGTAACAGTCGATATTTCGACCAAAATAGTTGCTCATTCTGTGCAGAAAGGTATCTCACTTTTATCTAATGTTAAGAATATCATTGCTGTCGCTTCAGGTAAGGGCGGTGTAGGTAAATCGACTACCTCAATTAATCTCGCTTTGGCATTACAAACTGAAGGTGCAACAGTTGGTATTCTGGATGCTGATATTTATGGCCCGAGCCAACCAAGAATGTTGGGTCTGCAGGGTAAGCCGGATTCGAAAGATGGTAAGACCGTCGAGCCTAAAGTTAGTTATGGCGTGCAATCAATGTCGATTGGTTATTTGATTGATGAAGACACACCGATGATATGGCGTGGTCCGATGGTGACAGGTGCTTTGGAGCAGTTGTTGACTGAAACTAATTGGAAGGATCTTGATTATTTAATTATTGATTTACCACCGGGTACCGGTGATATTCAATTAACGCTATGTCAGAAAATTCCTGTGAGTGGTGCGGTGATCGTAACGACTCCGCAAGATATTGCTTTATTGGATGCTAAAAAAGCATTGAATATGTTTGAGAAGGTTCAAGTACCTGTTCTCGGTATTGTTGAAAACATGAGTACGCATATATGTAGTGAATGTGGGCATGAAGAACATATCTTCGGTAGTGGTGGTGGTGAGCAAATGGCTAAACAGTATGGCGTTGATCTGCTAGGTTCACTGCCATTGGATATAAAAATTCGCGAAGGTGTTGATAATGGTAAACCGACTGTTGCTATGGAACCGGATTCTGCTATTACCATGAACTATCGTGATATTGCTCGACGTACTGCTGCTAAATTAGCACTACAATCTAAAGATTATTCTGCAAAATTTCCTAAAATTGTCATTGAAAATAATTAAGAGCACTTGCAATTACTTCTGCATCGCCTAAAGCGCCTACTGTTGGGGCAAGTATTTCCGCCATCCATGGCGGTCATAATAATGAATTTAAAATGGAGAAATAAAAAACATGAGTGTTAAGAGTGATACTTGGATTCGTCGTATGGCGGAAGAACAGGGAATGATCGAACCTTTTGAAAAAGATCAAGTTAAAGAAAATGATTCAGGTCGTATCATTTCTTATGGCACATCCAGTTATGGTTATGATGTGCGTTGTTCAGATGAGTTTAAAATATTTACCAACGTGCATTCGGCAACGGTAGATCCAAAGAATTTTGATATGGATAGCTTTGTGGATGTTAAAGGAGATCATTGCATCATCCCGCCTAATTCATTTGCTCTAGCAAGAACAGTCGAGCTTTTTCGTATACCCCGAGATGTATTGACTGTTTGTTTAGGTAAATCAACGTATGCGCGTTGCGGAATAATCGTCAATGTCACACCACTTGAACCCGAGTGGGAAGGGCATGTTACTTTGGAGTTTTCAAATACAACAACGTTACCAGCAAAGATTTATGCCAACGAAGGTGTCGCGCAAGTAATCTTTCTTGGCGCTGATGAAATTTGTGAAACATCGTATAAAGATCGTGCCGGAAAGTATCAGGGGCAAACAGGTGTTACTCTTCCCAAGACCTAAGAGCACCTCTAAAAATGCACTTTTTTCGCGATTGCTGTGTCAGCTCCGTGCTCGAATACCCAAGACGTTTCACGGGGCAGGCTCTCCTCATGTATTATTCATACACTCCGGTTCTGCGCGCGGAGCTTCCTTGCACTCACAAAAAAATCACTATTTTTACAGGCACTCTTTAATCTATAAGTAATTATTAGCCATTTGCAGCGGCTTGTTGCTCAATAGTTTCTTCTGCTTGCTCGCTACGTTCTTTTTTTATTGATGCCGTTTGTCGGCTTAGAACATGTTGCATGATGGTTTCTTGATCGCTTTCACAGATGCCAACGAATTCAACAGAAATATTGAATCGGTATAAGTTATCATCCATTTTTTTCTTGCAATCAACAACGCAAGCGTAGAGTGGGATGAATTGATATTCAGGAAAAAGAATCAGTTCCATTTTTAGATTCACATCTTCATTTATTGGTGTGTTCGATTCAAATGACATACCACTAGCACTTAAATTAATTTGCTGTGTTTCGGTAATTGAATTTTCTTCATCTTCTTTGTGCAGAATCATGCTTTCAATTAATGATAATTTTTTATCGTAAAGACTAAGTACTTCCGCAACTAAAGGGCTCACTTCTTCAATGCGTCCCATTTTTGTTATTATTTTTGCCTCTATGCAATTAAATGCATTTTTTATTTCGGCAAGATTATTTTGTTCGTGTTCAGTCCTTTTGATTTCAGTGTCGACATCAATACCTTGTACAACCCGGTATTTTAGTGAGACCTTGTCATTAATTCTGAAATAGCGTCTACGGTCATCCATAATAATTTCCTGTTACATTTTTATATTAATTAGTCTTTCAATTCGTTTCTTATCTTTTCGAAGCGATCTTTTAATGTTTGTAAATTTATCGCATCAACTTCAGATTGATCTGGTGCTTTAATCTCTTTCTCCAAGATGTTTTTTACTGATGTGGTTAATTCTTTATCATCAAATGAATTCTTAAATGGGTTTTCTGAGTCGGCAGATATTGAATTCAATTCATCCTCTTCTTCACCTTGAACAATAATAAGTTCTACTCGTCGGTTGAGCGCCCGATTTTCGGATGTGTCGTTAGACACCATTGGGTGAGCATCACCATGACCTTCGATAACAAAGCGTTCCTGTGGAAGCGTATCCAAAGCCAGTAATTCATGAACTACAGTTACTGCGCGCGACGATGATAGTTCCCAGTTAGAACGAAAACGTGCTGTTTTTATAGGAATGTTATCAGTGTGCCCAGCAACAATAATTCTACCGTCAATTTTATTTAGGGATTTTCTTATGGTATTTAGCACAGGTATAAAGCTAGCCTTGACGATAGATGAGCCAGATGGGAACGATCCATTTTCATTTATTCTTAGTAAAATTCGATTGCCCTGAGTTTTGATAGCAACTAGACCTTGAGCAATTTCTGGTTCCAATGCTTTTAATAATTTATAAGCATCGGTAACGATTTTTTCATTGAGTTCTTTTTCTTTTTGCAGTTCTTCTTCTTTATTTTGATCTATCTTTGCGACAGTTTCTTCTAGTTCAGCTAATCTTTCGGCATCACTTAGATCTTTATTTTCTTCAGTTGCCGCTTCGGCTTCCAACTTAGCTGTTTTTTCCGTATCTTCTTGGGACAAGCCTTCTGACGTATTAACTTCCAATGTATCTTCTGCAATAGATTCTAAGCGTTCTTGTTTTTGTTGACGTTGCATTGCAGCTTGACCTGAACCATCGTTCTCTTTTCCCAGATCAGTACTTTCCTTTTTCTCATTTTCGGATAATGCATCAGTGAACTCGACGGTTTGTTTGCTTTCGTCAATAGTGCTTTGTCTTATTTCTTTAATAAGAGTTAGTGTTGGTCTACCCAGTGTAAATTCACGTGCAATAAAACTTGTGCCTTTAGGTGAATCAGTCACTTTAATTTCTCGTTGCACACCAAATGCATTTTTCATGGAACCGGCAATTTGCTTGAACTTCTGTAAGTCCATATTAGAGAATGATAAAAGCAAGACGAAGAAACACATTAATAATGACATCAGATCAACAAACGTCATTACCCATGCAGGGGAGCCTCCTCCCTCTTCTTTTTTTGGTGGTGCTTCGTCACTCATTGTAATCGTTATCCATTAATTAGATATTATTAAGCAGGAACTGCTTCCTCATCTTCATCACCCATGCTCCGTTCAGAACCCGGTAGGTACGTCAGTAACATACCTTCAATAACACGAGGGTTACGACCTTCCTGAATGCCAGAAATACTGTCGATGATTATTGATTTAATCATTCTTTCTTCGTCACTTCTCAGTGCCAATTTTTCTGATATGGGTATGGCAAATACGTTAGCTATTGCTGCACCATAAAGTGTTGTGAGGAGTGCTACGGCCATAGCCGGACCAATTGTTTTAGGATCTTCCATGTTAGCTAACATTTGTACCAAACCAACCAGCGTTCCAATCATGCCCATGGCAGGAGCCAGATCACCAATGGCTTTAAAAATTTTTTGTCCAAGATCATGACGCTCTATAGTCAGGTTCATGTCGCTGACCATGGTTTGCCTAACAACATCGGGTTCATGGCCATCCACCATCATTTGGATACCCATTTGAAAAAAAGTGTTGCCGGTGTCTTTTTCTTCTAATGCCAGCAAGCCACCTTTACGTGCGGTATTTGCTAGATCAATCGTGGTTTCTATTAATTCTTTTGGTGAGGTCATCTTGTGAAACAATGCTTTCATACCCACTTTCATGGCACCAAAAAATTGGCTAATACTGAACATCATTAGAACGGCGCCAATGGTTCCGCCACCAACAACAAGTAGCGATGGGATATTGAAAAACATCATTGGATCGCCGCCCATTACAATTGCTGCCAAGATAATACCGGCGGCAAGCAGAAACCCTATTAACGTTGCTAGATCCACTGTTTTCTCCTTTTAATCATTGCCTTATAGCCAATGTCATCGTTGCTGTTAAAATATGTATTAATTAGTTACTTACGTTATTGCGATTACAAAATTCGTTATTACTTAATATCGGTTAAAAATGCTAAAACTTTATGTGAGACAGCTGTTTTTTACGTTTTATTGCCGTTGTTACGCTATGTCTGTTATTAGTCGTTAATATCAATAGCGGCAGTGATAACAAATAATCGAAAATATTAAAAAATTTATATAAAAATCAAATAGATGGAAAACCTTCCAATATTCTTAAAACTTCAACAACGGCCCTGTCTGGTAGTCGGTGGTGGTGGTGTTGCAAGTCGTAAAACACAACATTTGTTAGCTGCCGGGGCAAAGGTATTTGTGGTTTCGCCGGAAATAGACACCTCTCTGGAAAAACTGAAACAGTCAGGCCAAATCATTCATATGCAACAAAGGTATGACGAGAATTGTTTAGAGGGAATCGAACTGATTATTGCGGCCACCGATGATATAGCGCTTAACGGGGCAATTGCAGAGCACGCCGGACGACAAAATATATTAATTAATGTCGTTGATAATCCTGAGTTATGTACGTTTATCATGCCCTCTGTCATTGACCGCAGTCCGGTCATTGTGGCTATTTCCACGGGGGGTGCATCGCCCGTATTAGCACGATTACTTCGAACGCGTCTGGAAACTTTAATTCCTTCTAGCTATGGAAAATTAGCCGCATTGATTGGGCGTTTTAGAAATAAAGTAAAACAACAGTTTCCAGAGATGCAGCAACGTCGTCGTTTCTGGGAACATATTCTACAAGGGCCTGTGGCCGAGATGCTCTATGCCGGGCAGGACAAAAATGCATTGGCGTTATTAGAAAAGCAACTCGAGCAGGGTTCGCCCGATATCGAATCTATCGGTGAAGTGTATCTCGTCGGTGGCGGACCGGGTGATCCGGATTTACTGACGTTTCGTGCCTTACGTCTAATGCAGCAAGCAGATGTTGTGCTTTATGATCGTCTGGTTGCACCCGCCATAGTCGCATTGGTGCGTAAAGATGCAGAACGTATTTATGTGGGCAAAGCGCGCGATAAGCATGCGTTGCCACAAAAAGAGATTAATCAATTATTAGTGGATTTAGCCAAGCAAGGTAAACGTGTGTTACGACTGAAGGGCGGAGACCCGTTTATCTTTGGCCGTGGCGGTGAAGAAATTGAGCTGCTTTCTGAAAATAATATACCTTTTCAAATTGTCCCCGGTATCACCGCAGCCAGTGGTTGCGCTTCTTATGCGGGTATCCCCTTAACGCACCGTGACTATGCTCAGTCTTGTCTCTTCATTACCGGTCATCTTAAAGATGGTTCGACTAATTTAAATTGGACGGCTTTAGTACAACCCCAGCAAACGCTGGCAGTTTATATGGGTACGCATGGTCTAGAGATATTGAGTCGGGAGTTAATTAAACATGGCATGGCTGAAACAACGCCGGCCGCCATCGTGCAGCAAGGTACGACCAGCGAACAACGTGTTTATATAACAACGCTTAAAGCGTTACCTACTATACCCAAGCAACATAATGTGAAACCACCAAGCATGATTATTATTGGTGATGTGGTTTCGTTACATGAAAAGTTAGCATGGTTTAAATCAACTAAAGTTATCGAAAAATAATTAATGAAGTCTGTAGTTGAATGACAAGCTATATAACGTTGGATTACAGTACTGATTTACTAATACCAGTATCGCTGCTAGATACATCCATCATTTTATCTGTTTGTACTGCCAACTCTAGAGCAAGCTCTATTGATTTTTTTAGAATTGCTTTTTCATTACTTGCATTGAGTTTATCTGCAGCAATCAGTCCGGTTAAGATTTGTGTTGCCGCATTGTAAATTGTAGGTTCAATTACAAGGTCATTTCTGTGAAAAGCAATTCGTGTCATTTCTGACATATCACGATGTGCCATTATGTTTTCTCCGTTTTCTTAAGTTCTAATTTTAAGGTGTTTTTTGAATATTGTAACGCGATTAGGCTTAATCTTTTTGCAATTTTAATGAAACTGAGTTTATACAATATCGCAGTCCTGTTGGTTGAGGTCCATCTTCGAAGACGTGTCCCAAGTGAGCATCACATTTCTTGCAAAGAACTTCTACTCGTTGCATACCTATACTGCTATCAGTTTCTGTTTTTACGGCTTCTTCTTTTGGTGCCCAAAAACTTGGCCAACCCGAACCAGAATCGTATTTTGTTTCAGAGCTAAATAGTTCACTACCACAACAACTGCAATAATAGCTTCCGGCATCTTTACAATCATAATACTGACCAGTGAATGCTTGTTCAGTACCTTTTTTTCTGCAGATAGCAAATTGTTCTGGAGACAGTTCTTTTTGCCATTCTTCTTCGGATTTACCTGATGTTCTGGCCATATTAACTTCCAGTAACCACGTCTTTTATTATATCGACAATTCTTCCCGTTGCCTTTTCTACGAGCACAATAGCATTGTCAACAATTGCTCTTTCCAGACCATCCACAGGATCAGGCAGTTTTGAGTTAAGATCATTAGGCAAATCACGTTTCGCTAATCCGGGAGGTAATGTGCCATTTCGTTCTAGTTGTTTTGCCAAGCCAGGTGGTAATTTATCTTTTTTAGCTAAGCCCGGTGGTAAGCCTTTCTTATTATTTTTTTTCTTGCCTTTACTATCTTTAGTGTCAGCAGTTTTTGTTTCATTGTTTGTTCTTTTAAAATATTTTTCAATAATCTGTTTTTCAAGTTCAGAAAAGCCGCCTTCTATTGCTTTATCTATGACTGCTTTTGTCATTTCTGCATCGGCATAACTAGAAATTGAAAAGAATCCAGTAGTACTTAATATGAAAATGAGTATCAGTTTATTTATTTTACTATTCTCCAGTGTTTTCACTGTCATTTTAGACTAGTTATATTTTATCGCTATCCACGATGATGTCACAAAATTAATAAATGCCTAATAAAATTGCATTTTGAGCTAAATTCGATATAACTGTTGAAAGTTCTCTTAAAGTACTCTATTCTTCTGAAGAGAACGTAAGGAGAACATTGTATGTTAACAGGTCTAGAAGAAAAGGTTTTACAGTGTATTACTCGCTACATCACGCTAAATGGTCATGCGCCGACATTGGTTGAAATTGGAGAAGCACTCGATATCAAATCTAAAGGTACGATTCATCGTTATGTTGATTCGTTGATAGAAAAAGGGCATTTACAACGTACTGGTCGTAGTTGGCGTGGTATACGTTTGACTGGTGAACAACAAAAACACTTATTAATTCTACCTTTTGCTGGGCGCATTGCTGCGGGGAAACCCATTGAAGCGATTCCTGAACAATTAGAGATCAATTTTTCCGATATGTTGTTAGGTGAAGACCGTTATGTACTCGAAGTAAAAGGTGATTCTATGATTGAAGCCGGAATTCTCGATAGAGATCTGGTTATCATACGACAAACAGAAACCGCTAATAATGGCGATATTGTTGTGGTGTTAATCGATAATGGTGAAACAACCTTAAAGAAACTTCGTAAGCATGGCGATCGAGTAGAGTTAATCCCAGCGAATCAAGCTATGGTGCCTATGATCTATCCTGCTGACCGTGTCCATATTCAAGGTGTTGTCGTTGGACAGGTCAGATCCTATTAAACTGATTATTATGAGCAGAGATTTTGTTCACTGGCTAGGCAAAAACGCACGGAAAGAGGGAGTTTATGAATATAAATGACCGATTGAGTAGAGCCTGCCCCGCGAGTGGAACGAGTGCTTTGGGTGCGTTTATACCAACAGTAGGCGCTTTAGGCGACGACGCCAGAGGATAAAAGATCAATCGTAAGAAATTAAATTCCCATATTGCTAAGCGACACCATAATATCATTCAAAATTGCGGTTGCCCTTGGATGTTCTGCTTCAAAGCGATCAATTGATGACTTTATTTTATCAATTGCGGCATTTTTTTCTTCAGTTGCATCGCTGAGATTTTCAATTTCTTCTATTAATTGATCGATATGTTCTTTAGCTGTGTTGTCACTGACAGAGAGTTGTTCTAGTTCTTTCTTTAGGGAGTTTATCTTTTCATGAAGTTTATCATGCATAATATTGTTCCTTATGTAGCATTATTTACTTTTCTTATGTTTTTATACTGTCATCGCTAATATAGTATATGCATGAACATGATCAAAAAAAATACAATTTTTTATGTTTTATTCTTACTCCCTGCAAATATTAATTATGTTTTTGCAGATCAATGTCCTACGGCTGAGATAATAAAAGAGAGAAAAATTTCACGAGATTATGAATGGACTATAGATGAAAGACGTTCATTGAACGATGTACTTTCAGTCGAAAAATTATATTCAGTCAGAATTAAAAATAAGGGAGAGTTTATAGCCTGTTATTATTCTGGCAGTAAGAAACTACTACGGCTTGATGGTATTTACTTTGATAAAGAATGCCTACTTAATAAAAAGTCAGGTAATTGGGTGGTTTCGGAAAGCGGCGAACAAATTTGTAGAGAAGAAGATTTGTCTTTATGTCTCTATGAGATAAATTGTGATGTATCCAACAAACACATGATTAATGTAAAGTAATCAATAACAACATTATTGAAATCCAGCTAAATTCTGTATTTTGAGCTAACTTGGGTATAATATCGTTAAATAGGCTTTAGGAGGAGTTTCCATGATATTTGGTAGTAAATCTGATAGTGGACAAGCAGAACAAATTGAGAAATTGGAAAAGCAAAAACGGATTATGCGTTCTGCACTTGAATTTTATGCTGATGTTAAAAACTGGGAAGAAGGTCATAAATATCGTGATGATGATAATGCAACTATATTTACTGATGGGTCCGAGTCTGGTGCGACTGTAGATAAAGGAAGTAAGGCTTACCGCGCGCTTAAAGCATGTGACGCTTCTTAAATAAACATCACTATTTAAACTTTGTCCGAGAATAGTTTTCTCGGACAATTTATCTTTACTTAATTTCATTGAGTTACTATTACTTAGTAATTTTCTAATTCTTTCATAATTAGCGAGTAATACTAACAGGTATCATTTTTATGGCTGAAGTGCCTCAAAAGAATAAACCAAAACCTCTACCTGCAGGATATGAACTCCAGTGCTACACCATAAAAGGTGTGCTTGGTCAGGGCGGCTTCGGTATAACTTACTTGGCACAGGATAATCAGCTAGAACGTGATGTTGCTATCAAAGAATTTATGCCACGTGATATTGCTGAACGTGGTGATGATTTTACGGTTCATTCTATAAACAGAGAAATGAGTGACAAGCTTGAATGGGCAAGGGAGCGTTTCGTTCGTGAAGCAAGAACACTTTCAAAATTTAATCACAATAATATCGTCCGTGTTTACACTGTAATTGAGGAAAACAATACTGCTTATATGGTCATGAGTTATGAGCATGGTGTTAGTTTTCATGAAAAGCTTCTCAAAGATGGGCAGCCTAGTGAAGATGAATTAAAGGATATGATGCTTGGTTTGCTTGATGGTTTGGAGGTGTTACACGAAGCTCGATTTATTCATCGGGATATAAAGCCTGGAAATATTTTTATCAGAGAAGATGGTACTGCTATATTGCTCGATTTCGGTTCTGCGCGACAGGCAATTGGTGAAGAGAATATGACTTTAACTAAAGTTGTCACACCGGGTTATGCTCCCTTTGAACAGTACTATGGACGAAGTGATATGCAAGGTCCGTGGACAGATATTCATTCACTTGGGGCGACTTGTTATAAAGCGATAACGGGTGAACCACCTATGGATGCTACTTTTCGTAATCGATATACCGGAGAGCAAGCAATCAGTGAAATTTGGGATGAGCTAGATAAGTACAGTAAAAAGTATTCGACTTTTTTACTACATGCGATAGAACATTCTTTAAGAAGTAACCACAAGGAAAGACCGCAATCTGTTAGCGAATGGCGCGCTATGTTGGAAGACCCGAGTGTCTCTACACAAACGCAATGGCGTTTAACCGCTAATAGCTATAATAATAAAACTAGCGTTAAAAAGTCTAAAGAGAAAAAACAGAACTTTTATCTCTCAATAGCGGTTGGACTATCAATCGTTTTTATTATTTTAGTTTATATATATGTCACGTACTTTTGAATAGAGAGTAACTGACAGTCTTTAAATATTGCAGACATAAAAAAAGCCTGGAGACTCATAACACAAATGGGGGAAGAAGGTTATGTGTATCTCCAGACTATGCTCACAATCATCTATAAGGAGGATATTTAATTTAAGCTAATGATTTTAGTTTAGTAGAGCAATTTGAATTTCGCTGTGATGGATATCACAAATTTGTTTAACTTTTCAAAAATGTCTCTTTTTTGTGACATTGCTCACAAAATAGCTGCGATAAAGTAATTTTATAGGGGTGTAATAAGATCCTATGTTGTTTTCGCTTGAATCATACCTGTAATAATCCAACCGGCTTCAGGTTTCATTTTTCCATTTGAAACAAAAATTTGTAATTGCTGTTTATTATTTATGGCAAACATAGGGACAACGCGGTCTTCATATTTTTCCAGATATTGGTCAAAACTAAATTCATCGCTTAATTGAGTGCTCTTTAATTCAGCACCATTTCTTAAACGATAAGCTAAGTTTCCATAAGCGATATCATCACCAAAAAGCTCATAACCACGATGTCGAGTTGAGACGATGTGTTTGTCAGAGATATGCTTTTCTCGTGTGGTTTTTAATTCGTAAACATTTTCTACACCGAATTCAGATTTAAATCGTAAACAGGCTAAAGTATCCAGATTAGCTCGTCCTGACATGGCTAGTATTTTACCTAATCCAATCAAATTAAGATTTCTATCAGCATGTTCAGAAATAGGGTTGCCGTAATAGGTCTCTAGTCCATCCATTCTTGCTATGCTTATGTTTTCCCAACTACTGTCGGTGAGTACAACTTTGAATCCTTGCGTTTGCAGTTCTTTACCTATTGCACGTGCAACATTGCCTGCCCCAATAATTAATAGACCGGTAGGAGAGGGTTCACGTACTTTTAGTAAAATAGCAATAAAGCTAGAAGTTGCACTTTGAATAACGACAGTGCCAATTATTATTAAAAAGGTTAGTGGGACAAGTAATGCGGCTTGAACATAACCTGCATTTTCCAGACGTAAAGCAAATAGGGAGGACACTGCTGCGGCAACAATACCGCGCGGTCCAATCCAGGAAATCATCAGTTTTTCGTTTATTGATAAATCAGAAGCAATTGATGAAATAAAAACTGACACAGGTCTTGCGACTAGCATTGTGATCGCAAGTATGCTTAAAGCAGGCCAACCTAACAGGACAAATTGATAAAATTCAATGCGTGCAGCGAGAATAATAAAAAGTACCGAGATCAAAAGCAGACTTACACTTTCTTTGAAATCTAATATGTCATCAATATTCAACTCCTTCATATTTGCCATGGTCATTCCCATAATGGTAACGGCAAGTAAACCGGATTCGTGTTCTATAGTGTCAGATAAAACATAGACTGTTGAAACAGCAATTAGCGTAATTACATTACGTAAGTATTGAGGTACGAGTTGTTTACGTAGAAGATCGCCTAATAACCATCCGCTAATAAAGCCGATAGAAAAACCCGTTGAGATGATTTTACCAAAGGTCAAAGCAATCGTACCTATGGCATTATGTTGTTGCCCTGAAATAATAAAGTCGAAGACCAGAACGGCGAGTAAAGCACCGAGTGGATCAATGGCAATACCTTCCCAACGCAATACATTAGCTATTTTCGCATTAGGGCGAACCGTTCTCAGCATTGGGATAATGACTGTTGGACCGGTAACAATAACGACAGCTCCAAACAGGAAAGCAAGTTCGAAAGGAAAGTTAATCAAGTAATGTGTACTGTAGGCAATGATAATCCAGGTAATTAATGCGCCTATGGAAATCAAGTTTCTAACTGTTTTTCCATGGCCACGAATATCATCAAATTTAAGAGTCAAGCTTCCTTCAAACAGGATGACGGCAACAGATAAGGAAACGATAGGAAATAATAGATCACCAAATAAGGCATCAGGATCAATTATATTAAATACGGGGCCAACAACGATTCCAGCAACTAGTAAAAAAAGGATGGCTGGGAGCCGAGCCCACCATGCTAACCATTGGCAACTAATTCCTAAGACACCAATACCGGCTAGTGATAATAAAATATTATTATCCACGTGTTATATCCTTTTATTTATAGCGTTGTTTAATATTATATGGGATAGTATTGAATTGTAGATACGTACTGATTACAAAGTACAGGGTGGATAATTTACGTATATCGCCATAAATCTTCCTGCGATTTTATTAATATATTGACGTTGGATAGCATAGGCTTCACGTTCTCGTTTAGCGTATAAGTCGCAATCCACATCCTTATATTCTCCACTTAAATCCTGTAAATAGTGTACAAGTTCATGTACGACGACACTGCGTGTTACTGCATCGGTATTATCTTTAATTCGCTCATCCATAAATATGACTCCCTGATCATTATACCAGGCAGCCGCACGGCACTTTTCATTGCCGGCACAAGCGTTATCGACAAAAAACCGGTGAGGTTTATAGTAAAGTTCAGGTATTTCACCTGGATGAGGATAACTTGATAGATATACCGTCCAACTCAGAAGTATGGTGAGGAGATTGGCATCCATTAAGTAATCATGAGCTTAATCTGCTTTTTGAAATACCAGTGTTGCGTTAGTGCCACCAAATCCGAAGCTATTAGACATAATCGTGTTTAGACTAGGATTATCATTGCGTTCAGTAGCAATAGGCATTCCTTCAGCACCAGGATCAATATCTGAAATGTTTAATGATTTAGCAATAAAATTATTTTCCATCATTAATAAACTATAGATTGATTCATTTGCTCCAGCTGCACCAAGACCATGACCTGTTTGAGACTTAGTTGCACTGACTATAGGGATATTTTTATCTTTAAAAACTTCTTTAATCGCATTTAACTCAGCAATATCGCCAGCAGGGGTACTGGTAGCATGTGCATTAATATAGTCGACATCGCTATCTACCGATTGCAATGCTTGCTGCATGCATCGCACTGCGCCCTCTCCTGAAGGTTTAACCATATCTGCACCATCCGATGTTGCGCCATAACCAACTACTTCAGCATATATTTTTGTATTACGAGCTAGTGCATGTTCCAGTTCTTCAAGAACAAGAATGCCGCCACCGCCTGATATAACAAAGCCATCTCGATTTGCATCATAAGGTCGAGATGCTATTTCAGGTTGGTCATTATATTTTGATGAAAGCGCGCCCATGCTGTCGAATAACAATGTGGATGTCCAATGCACTTCATCACTACCGCCAGCAAAGATAATATCTTGTTTACCCACTTGAATTAATTCATAAGCGTTACCTATACAATGAGCACTGGTAGCACAAGCTGAACTGATTGAATAATTAACGCCTTTAATTTTATGTGCAACTGACAAACAGGCGCTATTGGTGCTGGCCATAATACGCGGAACCATCGTCGGACCAATTTTACGAGCGCCGCGTTCGCGTAATATATCGATTGATTCTTGTAAATTTTTATTTGAACCACCACCCGAACCGACAACCAAGCCAGTACGAACATTAGAAATATTATCCTCATCTAAAGACGCATCTTCGATAGCTTCATTCATAGCAAGATAGGCATAGGCGGCACTATCTCCCATAAAACGTTTGAGCTTACGATTAATTAAGGAATCAAGTTCTATATCAATAGCACCATGTACATGAGAACGAAATCCCAATTCAGCGTATTCAGGAAAGTGCGTAATACCTGATTTACCACTTTTAAGGGATTCCAGTACTTCAGTTTTATTATTTCCAATACTAGACACGATACCCATGCCTGTGACGACAACTCTTTTCAATTCTAACTCCTAAAATTCATCTGTTGATTTAAATAAACCGACGCGCAAATCCTTTGCAGCATAAACTTCTCTGCCATCGACAAACATGGTTGCATCGGCGACTCCCATGACTAATCTTCGTAATACGACACGCTTCATATCTATATGATAGCTGACTAATTTATTTTTGGGAGTGACTTGACCTGTGAATTTAACGTCTCCAGCAGCGAGTGCACGTCCACGTCCAGGCGCACCGGACCACCCTAGAAAAAATCCAACTAATTGCCACATAGCATCTAATCCTAGACAACCTGGCATTACTGGATCACCAACAAAATGGCAGTCGAAAAACCAAAGATCTGGCGTAATATCGAGTTCGGCAACGATATGTCCTTTACCGACACTGCCCCCATCTTCAGTAATCTCGACGATGCGATCAAACATAAGCATGTTCGGTAGGGGTAATTGGGCATTTCCTTCCCCGAATAGTTCCCCACGTCCGCAAGCAAGTAATTCTTCTTTTGTATAACTATTTTTATTATTCATCCTCACTAGTATCTCATGGCGGCATGATTTTTTCCTAACAAATTAATTAAGAATATACATTGTGCTTGTTAGCTTGACAGCGACTTTCCGCTGATTAGACTGCTATCCAATCAAAAAATATGTAGGGTTATTCATAATGTCTCAAAATTTAGGTATGCATAATAGACGCAATTGTGTTGGCGTTAAGGTTGGTTCTGTCATTGTTGGTGGAAATAATCCTGTCGTTGTTCAATCTATGACCAATACGGATACGGCAGATGTTGAGGCAACGGTAAAACAAATTCAAGAGCTTGCGGCAGCGGGGTCGGAACTAGTTCGAATTACTGTAAATAATGATGAATCAGCAGCCCAAGTTGCCACTATATGGGAAAGGCTTGATGCTGTTGGTTGCAACGTGCCAATAGTGGGTGATTTTCATTATAACGGTCATCAATTATTAACTGATTATCCCGAGTGCGCACAGGCATTGGCAAAATATCGGATTAACCCGGGTAATGTGGGTTTTGGAAAGAAACGAGATAATCAATTTGCAATCATGATAGAAAAGGCTATTGAATATAATAAGCCAGTGCGTATTGGGGTGAACTGGGGAAGCCTGGATCAGGTGTTGTTGGCAAAGATGATGGATGATAATGCCAAATTAGCTGAACCTCAGGAAGTTGACGATGTGATGCGTGAAGCATTAATCGTTTCTGCATTAGATAGCGCAAAAAAAGCAGAAGAAATCGGTTTATCTCGCGATCATATTATTTTGTCTTGTAAAGTTAGTGGTGTTCAGAAATTAATTTCGGTATACAAAGATATCGCCTCGCGTTGTGACTATGCGCTGCATCTAGGTCTAACCGAAGCTGGCATGGGCTCAAAAGGAATAGTTGCATCTACCGCAGCAATGGGCGTGTTATTGCAGGATGGCATAGGCGATACGATACGAGTCTCTTTAACGCCCGAACCAGGTGGTGATAGAACGAATGAAGTTATCGTGGCTCAGGAAATGTTACAAACTATGGGTTTACGCTCATTTACACCACTGGTTACAGCTTGTCCCGGTTGTGGTCGTACGACCAGTACTGTTTTTCAGGAATTAGCTAATAATATTCAAGCCTATGTGCGTAGTCAGATGCCTATTTGGCGAGAGAAATACCTCGGTGTAGAAGAAATGACGCTTGCTGTTATGGGTTGTGTTGTTAACGGGCCAGGTGAAAGTAAACATGCAGATATTGGTATTAGCTTGCCAGGGACGGGTGAAACACCTGCGGCTCCGGTATTTATTGATGGAAAGAAAACAATTACATTGCGCGGAGAAAATATCGCTGCAGAATTTCGTAGTATCGTAGACAAATACGTAGAAGGGCGCTACCCTCAAAAGTGACCTTTAAATAAAAGAAAAGCAGCAAGGTGGTGTGCTGTAATTCTTAAATAATAATAGTTTAAAAAAGAAGGCAGAAGGTAATCTTACGATAATCATGTTTTATGGATAATTAAGGAGGGAATAATGATGAATCATATTAAATTAGTCAGTGCATTATGCATGTTGTTATTGTTTTCAGTAGGTAGCGCTACCGCGGAAGGTATTGGATATTGGAATAAGTCAGGTGGTCAAATCTGGAAGAGTGGCTTTGGAGAATGCTGGCGTAGTAGCGACTGGTCTGAAGCAGCATCGTCTCCAGAATGTGGAGGTATGGCTGCTCCGGAAGCGCCAATGTTTACAGGATATTATTGGCCAGATGATCAGGATTATGATGGAGTAATTGATGCTGATGATGAATGTCCTTTTACACCTGAAGGTATCAAAGTTGAGAGTAATGGTTGTGCTGAAGATTATGATGGTGATGGTGTTCCAGATTACCTGGATAAATGTCCAGAAACCCCATTAGGTGACGTTGTTGATTT
>DUBV01000031.1 GCA_012960105.1 Thiotrichaceae bacterium
ACTGGATTCGAGGAAGAGTCAGAAAATTTAACAAGGGCAGTACATACGCTTAAATCTTGTAGTAAAAATGTGGGAGCGAAGATGTGGAGGTCATCTTGCCGATACTCCATGAATTAAAAGCACTTGGTACCAGCGTGTCTATAGATGATTTCGGCACAGGTTATTCATCATTAAGTTATCTTAAGCGTTTGCCTCTATCAAAATTAAAAATAGATCAAAGTTTTATACATGACCTTATGGAAAATGAAGATGGCGCGATCATTGTTAACGCGATAATTTCTTTAGCTCATAATCTTGGTTTTCGGGTAATAGCAGAAGGTGTTGAAGAAAAAGAACAACTTGAATATCTCAGGGAACATGATTGCGATGTGGTACAAGGGTATTTTT
Source organism: Thiotrichaceae bacterium (assembly GCA_012960105.1). Classification (GTDB taxonomy): domain Bacteria; phylum Pseudomonadota; class Gammaproteobacteria; order Eutrophobiales; family Eutrophobiaceae; genus UBA7359. Next base: position 388 of record DUBV01000031.1, read on the forward strand.
ATTCGCGACCTATCCCTGCTGATGAATTTCATCAATGGGCGGTCAAATATGAATCAGAGCTATTGGTTAACGAACCAGAAAAATGCTTAGTTCTGGATAGTATTTAAGGTAGAACTTAAAAACTATTCGGCGTCATCTTCTATAAATATTTTACTGTTGCTATCTCGGGCAACGAAATCAGAGCGTTTTGTGAAAATTTCGTATTTAAATTCAGGGATTTCAAACCACCAGTTCAACGTGCGTACATTTAAATTCGCAATGAAAGCTCGAACATTATCAGCATTGTTTTTTTCATCTTCTATTAACAATAGACTTTCATCATAACTAAACTCGTATGAGGCATAGGGAATGCCATCGACTTCAAAAGCAGTGATGTTGGCAATAATACCTTCAAAGCTTACGACTTTCGCATGGATGGTGTTTCCCTGAGGTTGTGCTTTCTCTTGTGACCTGGCACCGGAGATTTGTACGTCGGATAAGATGCTGCCAAAACGATTAATAATTAATTCTGAAGCAATTTTTTTGCCGGCTGCCAGATTTTGTAATTCAAACTGTTCTTGGCCTTTTTCATTTTTATATAATGTAAAGGTATCGCCGTCAGCATGATCGATACGAACAGACTTAATGGCTTCAGCTGGGATATCAAAAATAGTACGTTCTATCCAATCGGTTTTGACAGAAGTAATATCCATAACGCCATCGACTAAATAAGATTGCTCATCATCGATATTACGTACGTATAGTCCAGGACTATTCTGTGATGTACTACTACGACGAGGCTTGCCAATAATAACTTCTATTAATTTATTTTTTTCAGCATTTTCTAAACTTAGTAATAATGACGTTGTGTCCACAACTTCAGGACCTTCTACTCCGAGGCGGTGATACAGTCGTGCCAGTTTAGTTTTAACAGAATTAATTTTTAGATCCGCCGCACCAAGCACTGCGCTTTTGACTTTGTCAGGTAGCGCGGGGTAAGCATCAAATTCATCTATGACCCAAACATCATTAACACGACTAAGGTTAATAGTTTCCGCATAACCTTGAATAGTAATGTGATTAACCGATTCCATTTGTTCAGCTAATTCAGGAAAAAATGACGGCTTGTCTTTGCCTAGTTGAGGCGCTCGAATTTTTACGAAAATCGTTGCTGCAACTATAACGCAGACAGTAACGAGTGAGAGGACAATGAGTTTATTTTTAAACATAACTTATGTGCGTTTAGTTGCTCGATAAATTCCGACAAACAATGCTAATAAGGTGATCAGCAGTGGAATCAATCCAATATTAATAAAGCGTATTTGCGCGCCGAGTTTTTCTATATTCTTTTTCAATTCATGTTGTACGCCACGCAATTCTTTTCTGGTTGTGAGTCGTTCATCTCTGAATTTATCAATCTCTGCAGTCAATTTATTATTTAATAAATAAGACTTTTCACTACCTTGGTCTTGTTGTAATTGGCGTATTTTCTTTTCAGTTTCATCAAGGATGGCTTGTAATTCTTTTTCACGTTGGCGGAACTGTTCTTCTGCTTTTTTACGTATTGATTCGACTCTTTCAAAAGGTCGTGAGTATTTGCCGCGGCCGCGTAAACTGATCATGTCATTATTGCCAGCAAGATTTTCTACACTGTTAATAATAAAGTCACCATTGTTTGCAATTGGCTGAGGAACATCAACGCCAAACATTTTTTGTTGTCGAACCCAGAAATGATCCGCAAGAATATCGGTGTCAGAAATAAGAATAACATTGATTTCGCCTTCGCTGATAAAGTCCTTATCTATAATCTTTTCACCATGTTCATCTTCAGCTGGATCACCATCAGGAAATACTGATGGCGCTTTACCGATAATACGTGCGGCAAGGAGCATTTGTTTACCTTCAGATTTAAAGTTGTTTAATATGATAGTAGGGTCACGTTGAAACAGAATTAAATCACGTTCCAGTCTGGCGGATTGTTTTGATGTTTGTATTAAAGGGGTAATAGTCAAACCTTTATCTTCGACAATCTCAAGTGCACCAACCGTACCCATATGTATCAGGTTTAATTCACTGGTAGAAAAATCATCCGCATTGAAGTGACTTTCCGATAATCTCAACCATGGTAAGTAATCAATTTCCTGTGGGCCACGTGGACTGTTTGCTTGAACACGCATGGCCGCACTGATATCGCCGACTATCTTTTCCTTACTCATTTCCAGGCCCCAAAGTTCTAACAAGTCTGATAAATAGGAATCAAGCTTCGGCATGATGTTCGGCTGAGAAGGATCAGGTACTGATTTATCTTGCTCTGCGAGTGGGTCGATAAAGATAATGGCTTTACCACCACGTAATAGATACTGGTCTATAGCGTATAGCGTTTTATTATCCAACTTCTTCGGATGTACTAACATCAGTACATCGATGTTCTGATCTAGTTCATCAATATCATTATTCAGGTTTTCTACTTCAACGAATTCTTTTAATGCATTAATAATTGTCCAACTGGGATCATTCTTAGATTTACCAATAATAGGTAACTGTGAATAAACACCAACAACACGCTTATCAGGATAAGCCAGATTATAAATCATCTTGGTAATATCATACTCAAGCGCAGACTCTCTATTGGTCTGGAAGAAAGGAATTACCTTTTCATCATCGGTTGAGTTAGTACCGACTAGTCCAAAGTAAACACGTTCGCTAGTACTATTAGCGGTAACCGTGCGCAGTCCACTAGCAACCGCTTGATCTTCAGATTCAGAAAATGTTTCCGGTTCGATAATATTTAAAATCAATTGACCTTTAGCATGCGCGGCATATTCTTCAAGCATATCTCTGACACGTACACCGTAATTTGCCAATGCAGGAAAATCACTCGTCGCTGCTTGCGAGAAATAAAAATTGAGTTGTACTGGCTCTTCGAGATTACCGAGTATATTTATCGTACCTGTCGATAAGGTAAATAATTTGTTTTCGGTTAAATCCATTCGTAATGTGGTAAGCGCGGTGTTGGCAAGAATAACGGTAGCTATAAATAAGGTCGTTGCCAGAATCAGACCGGTTCCTGAAATAAGTTTATTTTTTACTGAAAGCTTCATATTAGTTAACTTGCCTTCTTAGCTTCGATAACGACAACGTTAACGTAGAGCCAGAATGTAATGAGTGCGCCAAAGTAAATAATGTCGCGGATATCAATCACGCCTTTCTTGATTGAAGTAAAGTGCGTTAAGAAACTGAATGACGCGATAGCATCAACTATGGCTTGCGGTGCCCAGCCCTGAAATAAATCCAGTACCATCGGGAAGCCACTCAGAATAAACATAAAACTAATAACGACACTGATAACGAAAGCAATCACCTGACTCTTGGTAAATGCAGAGATACAAGAACCAATCGCAAGAAAACCACCGGCCATAATCATGCTACCGATATAGCTTGCTAGAATGACAGTGTTATCAGGATTACCGAGATAATTAACAGTAATCCATATAGGAAAAGTTAAGACTAATGCAACGGCAGTAAAACTCCATGCTGCCAGGAACTTGCCTACTACTGCTTCGGTAATAGAAATAGGCAAGGTCATTAATAATTCTATGGTGCCGCTTCTACGTTCCTCCGACCAAAGGCGCATAGAAATTGCAGGAATTAAAAATAGATATAACCACGGATGAAAACGGAAGAACGGTTCCAAGTCAGCTTGATTGCTTTCATAAAATGCGCCGAGATAAAACGTAAAGGTACCGGTCATTAATAAAAAGATAACGATGAATACATAGGCGACAGGTGTCACGAAGTAGCTGATGAATTCACGTTTATAAATAGAATATAAAGTGCTCATGAAGCCTCCTTATGTTCTATTGGATCTTCTACTGACTTGCCGGTGGTAATGATGCGGAATGCATGATCGATGTCTTTACGATCAGATGTGGCAATCATTTCTACTGGTGTACCATCGAATAACAATTCACCCGAAGCAATAATAATCGCACGAGAACATACAGCAGGAACTTCTTCAAGAATATGCGTAGAAATAATAATGGCCTTATCCTGTGCCATTTCTTTAATCAGATTACGTACTTCATGTTTCTGATTTGGATCAAGACCATCTGTCGGTTCATCAAGAATGAGTATGTCTGGATCATGTAAGATTGATTGAGCGATACCTACTCGACGCTTATAACCCTTCGATAAGGTTTCGATACTTTGATCGATAACGTTACGAATATTAATCCGATCAACTACTTCATCAATCCGCTTTTTACGACTGCTGCCAGTCAGTTGTCGAATGTCAGCAATAAAATTCAGAAAGCTTCTTACTGT
>DUBV01000032.1 GCA_012960105.1 Thiotrichaceae bacterium
TGTTGAGAAACCGAATATTCGGTGATAGGGGATTTGCCCGACAACGCTTTTCTGATTCTATCTGTTTTGACATTAGGTAATACCTCTCTTAATTGGTTAACTGCTTCAGTTGTTATCCTTGCTGAAAGCTTGGTTAGTATAGCATCCGCTTCATTAATATTCACTGCTATGCTCGTAAAATCGGTAGGAGTAATTCCTATTTCTCTACCATCAAAAAGCTCAAGCACAATCCGTTCAAGTTCTTCTGCATCTATTCCTTCTTTTTTGTTGTTATCAAGAAACTTGGGAGTAACGTCAATTACTGTACCATTAGGCGCATGCTTTACAGACAGTTCATGCCCTTTAGGGAGCATCTCTCCTAACTCTTTTAGCGGCACTTCAGCAAAATCATTAACAAATAATTGATATGTTCTTGTTGCCCCTGCCGCTGGTTCTGTTTCTATTTGTGCTGTTTTATATAAAGACGCAGGACTTAGATCTTGATTTAAGCCCTTTCCGAAAATAGCTAGAAAATCCTTCATTTCACCATCTGTAGCACCAGATAGCGGTATACGCATATTCTGATTCAGATTACCTTCATAAGTTCCCTCACCGATGTCGATACGGGTAATTTCTTTGGGAGCTTTATCTGTCATACGAGGACTACCGTCTTTGTTAACAAGCAAATTTCCCTCTTTGTCAGTTGCTTGTACTCGTTTTGTACCTTGGACCGTCATCATTACCCTGGAGGCTAAAGAGGGTATTGTTACTTTTTGTAGCTTACCTTTAGCGTCATACATCTTATTACCATCAGCGTCTAATTTAGCTTCACTAGTCCGTGTTATGATGGCATCCATAGTACGTTTAATGGACTGATTAAGTTTTCTTTGTGCGCCTTTATCTTGTGATAATTGTTCGCCCAGAGATAATAGTCGTGCTGTTTGGGGGGATTTTTCGCTCATAGCTTCGATAGTAGCTACGTTAGCCAGATCAAATTTATTTGTAGTTGGATCTACAATATCCTGAAATTCCTGAGTCTTTAACACCTTTTCGCTAAAAGGTTCGCCATCTTTCATTAGCCCTTGCTGAACAGCCTCTTTTCGCACTTTCTCCATAGCCATCAGGTAATCATCATTTGATGACACACGACCTTTAGAGGCATCTTTATCGATACGTTCCTGCACCCACCCAAGTGCTTGTAACTGCCAAGCCTGGTAGGGTTCCTCACCTTCTTTAAGGTTTGCATTTAGTCTATCGCGCAACGATATATAAAACCTTGATACGGGTTCATAAACGGATTGATTACTAAAAAGTTTACTTTCATCGATACCAAAGCTTGACGCTACCTGTCTATCATTAGTGGACAATGGAGCATCTTTGGTATGTCCTGCAAGGTAATCAAACGTCCCTGAAAAGTTATGTATTTTATTAGTCTGTGATTCTTCACCTGCTAAAGCTGTTCTTACCGCGCCACCTTTATCCCCTGCTTTTTTGGAAAGTGCTGTATTAACAGGTTTTTCTGCCAAGACATAACCCAGAGATGATAACGCTCTACGCATATTAATATTGGGATCTGCTTGTGGTGATGTTGCACCCACCACATCAAAAAACTGGGACAGTTGCTTTGCTCCCAAACCCGGCAACATTTCCTTCATACCCTCAGTGGATATTTCATACCAGTATCTGGCCCTGTCAGGTAACGATAATGCTTTATTCCAAAATTCAAAGTCTTTGGGAGCCATCTTTAATTTGCTTGCAAGTTCTTTTGCTTTATCAGGAGACTTACCAAGTGCATCATCCCATGCTTCCCTTATTGTTGACTCCCCCATAGCACGGTCTGACATAGTCTGTCCTTGCGCCTCAAGGTCAACATCCTTAAAATTTGCGCCAGAGTTCATGCGTATAGGCCCTTCTGAGGCAACCTGTGCTTCTTTTAAGACACTTCGCTCCTCATTAGGTATCGCAACCTTTAATTCTTCAATAGTGCGCCCTTTGACTGTATGTGCCTTGTCTATTGGGATTTGTGGATCTGATTTAACATCCGCTGATAACTTCAAAATTTCAATCTGCTCTGTTATCGCTTTGGCTAACCCTTTAGTATTTGCAGTATCGGCAAATCGAGTGACATCAACTATTGCTTTTTGATCTACTAACTCATCCATCACTGCTTGCTGCACTCGTAATGGCGCATTATTAAACTCATAACCAAACGTATCTTTTACCGCAGTCTCAAAATCTGTACCCTCTACCGCCATTGATTTTTTAACTTCGTTGAGTTGTCTAATCTCGTGACTGTCTAGCATGTCTATATCAGGTTTATTTTTTTTAATTAAATTACCTGAGTACTTACCAGCAGCACTATTGTATATTGACCCTATGCCTGTTCCTAATACAGCACCACCAACAGCACCCATTGCCGCATGACCTGCCGTCTGACTTAAACTGTATTCTTTATCGTCAGTAAGCACACCACCTATCATCTGGGCATAATAATCATCCAAAGTCGCATAAACTGCACCTTCTGCTGCTGTAACCAGACCCTTACTCATCATGTTGGCGAAAATTATACTCATTACCTTTTTCATGCCTACTTGAGTGGAGATCCGCGCTGTTACTGCTGCGGGTGTACCCACACCTGATGCTGCTAAATAACTCGTAACATCAAAGACGTTATAAGCAGTTCCTCTTCCGAATTGCGCCCATGATAATTCTGATTTCTGATATACAGACATCACCCTGTAAAATGCAGCTTGAGCATCATCAGGTGCTAATGACGCTCGTATAAGCAATGCCGCACCCCAGGTAGGGGCATTCTTTTTCGACATGTTATGCAATGCCCAACTATGTAAATCTTCTAGTGTGCCTGTGAATGATTCCCCTTCCATATATTCGTACAGCATTTTATTGTCATTCAACCAATGCTTATTGTTTGCAAGTTGATCTTCATCAAAAGGCTCAGTTATAGATAGTTCTGGTGCATCGGGAATTTTTGCCAGTTGCTCATTATACTTGCCACTGTTTATACCTCTGAATATTTCTTCATTATTCGCAGCTTCCCACGCCACCTTCTTTTCTTGTTCGCTATATTTTGTTGTTACCGAATCACCGTAATAAGACTCATCCTTTCCCTCATCTAATGCTGTGGCGGCTACCCTCACCAGTGCTTCTGAGTCCTGCACAGGCGCACCACCAACACTGTTAGTTGTACTACCATGCACCCGGTTAACTGCATCCGCTACTAAACCGTCAGTGTCCTCATACTGATCAAATATTTTGTTTGTTGTACTAATGTCATGCCCTGCGAATTGCGCTTTCATAGGACGGATATCTTTGTTGGGTAACTCTACGCTGCCGTCTGGTCCAGGTTTGTATTGATTACCGTTAGCAACACCCGCTCCATAATCATAAATAGCATTAGTCGGGGTGTTAGCAGGTAAAGCCTTAATGACTTCATCTGTCTTCGTCTTAAAAATGTCGGCTTCTTCCATTTCCTTTTCATGACGTACATCATCAATGATACTTGGTTTTTCATATTGAGGGGCTTGGTACGCCTCCATTGCTTCTTCCCATGCATTAACATTTCGCACATTTGTCGAAGGGTTTAATAGTTCAGGCAAACGCGGGAGAGTGCCTAATTCTAATTCACCATTTTCATCCAGAGTTGTGTCTGCAACAGGGATTTGTGGATCTGATTTAACATCCTCATCAACAAGGTCTAAATTTTCATTAATGTTTAACGTATCCATTATTTTTTCTTCTTCATGTCCCTTCTGTTGCTATCTATATCGTCAAGAATCCCTTCCGCTTTTTTTAAATCCTTGTCATTCTTATTGGTTTTTCCAGCCCATTCCTTGATTACTTTCCTCGACTCATCTATATCAATATTACCGTTATCGTCACGCACAATATATTTCTGTACCGCAGCGGCTAACTTGCTTGTATGTATAAGGTCATAGTCTTTTGAAGTATACAAATGTAAATTATCATACACCCACTGAGTTGCATCGAGGTCTGGATTCTTTCTGATCTCATCATTCAGTTGTTTCTCCATATCCATTGCATTTTGTTTTCTCTCAGATGATTTATCAGTAAATTGCATAGCACTTTTTGACGAACCTATTAATGTCTCAAATATCGTATTATTGGCAAACTTATAATCCCTGCCATTATAAAGCATCGTTTCTGCGGTATTGATACTTTTCCAGAGTCTGTTGTAATCTGATGACGTAATTTTTGGAGGCTCAGAATCATAGGCTTCATTTAATTGTTTTCTATAGTTTGCTTTTCTTATCGACATCGGTATATCGTCAGTCGGTGTAGACAAGTCCGTCAATCCCATATCCAGCGTTCTCAATGTATCTGGATTTGACTTTGCGGCCTTTTCTGATTTGCCTTTCATAGCGGCCTCTTGTATTCTCAGCAATGCCTTTTTATCTGCGTTGGTCATGCCATCCAGACGTTCGTTCAAATCAGTAAAAGAAAGGGCCTTGCCACTAACTTGCATTTCTACAATTGCATTAATTAAAGTGTCTGCGCTTTGATCTTCTCTCCATTTTTTAGCGTCAGCCTCAGCTTTAGTGGTGATCTCTTCTTCACGCTTATCTATCAGGCCCTGAATTTTAATTTTTTGCTCTGTTTTCATCTTGGACCAGTCACCGTCTGGCTCCCAGATGCTGTCTTCTAACTTATCAATTG
>DUBV01000033.1 GCA_012960105.1 Thiotrichaceae bacterium
ACAGGCATCTATGAAATATTAACAATGAATCAAATGTTACGAGATAACATCAACTCGCATACAGATCTGAATACATTACGTGATATCGCTTTAAAAAGCGGCATGCGCCCATTGAAAATAGGTGGAGCACAAAAAGTTGCTGATGGCCATACAACGCTAGAAGAAGTTTATTCTGTACTACCTCATAACCAAATATAAAAAGACTCTAAATTATTTTCAGAAGCTTTTTTAACTAGCCTCTTGGATGGTGCTCACTATGCAAGTCCTTCAAGCGTTCTCTGGCGACGTGAGTATAAATTTGGGTGGTTGATATATCACTGTGTCCTAATAACATCTGCACCACCCTAAGATCCGCACCATGATTAATGAGATGCGTAGCGAAAGCATGACGTAAAACATGAGGGGATAACGATTTATTAATCCCAGCGATAACAGTATAGCGTTTAATCATGTACCAAAAGGTTTGACGTGTCATTGCTTTACCACGCTTACTTGGAAACAAGGCATCTGACATAGCGTTATTTAGTAATTCATTACGCTCCGAAGCCAGGTAACGTTCCAACCATTGTGTTGCCTCTTCACCTAAAGGTACTAGACGTTCCTTATTACCTTTCCCTGTTACACGAACAACCCCTTGTCTTAAATTAACTTGTTGAACAGTAAGACCGACAAGTTCTGATACACGTAGGCCGGTTGCATATAATAATTCCAACATGCATTTATCGCGTACACCAAGCACATCTTCCGTATCAGGTGCTTCGAGTAAAGCTTCTACTTCAGATTCGGTCAGGGACTTAGGTAAAGATCGCCCAAGTTTTGGCGCATCAACATTACTTACAGGATTATGTTTTATTTGATCTTCTCTGAGTAAATATTCATACAAGCGACGCAGACTAGATAATCGCCTTGCAACAGTTCTTGCTGATTTGCTTTCTGCCAATGCTAAGTATGCAAGAACCTCGTTTGCTTCTACTTTAATTAATTCAACTTGTTGCTGTTGTAGCCATAAAGAAAACTTATATAGATCACTACGGTAAGCAGATAAAGTATTATCGCTTAAACCACGTTCCATCCATAAGGAATCTAGAAACGAATCGATGATTTGTTTTGATTTGTTCGAAATGTTTTTCTGATTATTAGGTTCTTGATTCATGTTCAAGCAGCCATGATTTAATCGAAACTTTCTTTTGATCTCCCATATAACCACCTAAGCCAGTTTTGGATACTATTCGATGGCAAGGGATAAAAAGGACTAAAGGATTAGTACGGCAAGCTTGTCCAATAGCTCGACTACTGGTGTTTAATTCTTTCGCCAATTCACCATAGGTCATTGTTTCTCCCGAGGGAATTTCTTGTAGCCGTTGCCATACTTTCAATTGGAATGGAGTACCTTTCGGACACAATTCAAGCTTATCTAAAAATTTTGTTGTATCGAAATAATAATTAAGTGTTTCACTAATCAAATCATTTTTTTTATTACTATTTTGATTCGCAAAAGAGCTATCCGACAACCACTGTAGTTTCGTAATAGTATTATTTTTAAAACAGATACCCAGTGTGCCAATGGGTGTTTGGTAAGTATTATCGAAATCTTGGGGGTTATTTGATTTCAAGTCTCTGGCCATTTAATGAGTAAATAAACCAGATATTACAACTACCGAGCTGGACTAACCAGCTCGGTCAGTAAATTACATCTAAACAACAAACTTAAAAATTATTTCTTAGCTTTAATTTTTTCTTTAATACGTGCAGCCTTACCACGAAGATCACGCATGTAATATAACTTCGCACGACGAACATCACCGCGACGCTTAACTTCAATTTCAGCAACCATAGGGCTGTATGTTTGGAAAACACGTTCAACGCCTTCTCCAGAAGAAATTTTACGAACAGTAAATGATGAATTCAATCCGCGATTTTTAACCGCAATGACCACACCTTCAAATGCCTGTAAACGTTCACGGTCACCTTCTTTTACTTTTACCTGAACGACAACGGTGTCACCTGGACCAAACTCAGGAAGTTCACGTGTCATTTGCTCAGCGTCGAGTTGTTCGATTATATTCGCCATTTTAATACTCCAATCACTATATCTATATTTAGTTACTCTTCAAGATTGTTCAGTTTCAGTAATAAATTCCTGTAACAATTCTTTTTGTTCATCATTGAGTTTTATCGACTCAATCAAATCTGGTCGTACTCGCCAAGTTTTTCCCAGCGCCTGTTTTAAACGCCATCGACGTATACTCTCATGGTTACCACTAAGTAAAATCTTAGGTACTACATAACCATCAACTTGTTCGGGACGTGTATAATGCGGATAGTCTAGTAAACCGTCAACAAATGAATCTTCATTCGCTGAATCCTCATGCCCTAACACCCCGGGTAAGGTTCTACATACACTGTCTATCAACACCATTGCGGCAAGTTCACCGCCACTGAGGACATAATCACCAATAGACCATTCCTCATCTATTTCAGCATCAATAATACGTTCATCGATGCCTTCATAACGACCCGACACCAAGATCATGCCACTACGCTTCGATAACTCATTAACACCACTTTGATCCAACCGTCTGCCTTGTGGTGATAAATAGATCACCTTTGTTTCAGGTTGGGCCTGTTTCGCCTTAGCAATGGCTGAGCATACAGGCTCATACATCATTACCATGCCCGGTCCACCGCCATAAGGTCGGTCATCAACCGTCTGATGCTTATCTTTTGTATAGTCACGTGGATTCCAACTTCTAAATCCAATCAATTCATCAGTAACTGCGCGACCGATAACACCGTGCTCTACTACCGAAGAAAACATCTCCGGAAAAAGCGTAATAACATCAAGCCTATACATCAGAGCAAGCCATTATTCTTCAAGCTGCCAATCAACAATCATCGTCTTGGCTACCAAATCAACTTGTTTCACATACACATCCTTAACTAATGGGATCAATATGCTTTTTTTATTATCACCTGCTTGTTTAATAACAAGTACATCATTTGCACCTGTTTCGGTTATCTTACTGACCTTACCTAAATTAATTTTGTCTTGATTTAAAACCTCAAGTCCAATCAAATCACGCCAGTAATATTCACCTTCTTCTAAATCAGGCAACTGCTCGTGCATTATTGCTATATCACAATTTATATAAACACGTGCATCTTCAGGGTTATCTATCCCTGATACTTTTACTATTAAACGCTCACCTCTTTGCTGAAACTCTTCAATGTCAATCTCTTGCCAAGACTCGTTCAGGAAAACCAACCAAGGTGTATAAGTAAAAATGTTTTCTTTGGGTCGGGTATAAGACATGATCTTTATCCAACCTTTTACACCATGTGCCCCACCAACACGACCAACGGTAATTTGAGGCTTATCTTCTTGCATTAAAAATCTTAATGCGACACTTGCTTAAATCAAAAACAAATAAGCAATTGTTTTATTATTACGCCGCTACCGCTGCTGCGTTGTCTTTAATTAGTTTTGAAACACGATCAGATACTTGCGCACCTTGTGAAACCCAGTGATCGACACGTTCCATCTCAATCTTAAGTGGAATTTCCTGACCTGTTGCAGATGGGTTGTAAAAACCAATGCGCTCTAGTGGACGACCACTAAGCTTTTTACGGCTATCAATAACCACAATATGATAATAAGGGTTCTTCTTCGCGCCTGTATTAGACAATCTAATTGTTACCATCTATATGATGACCTCTATAAAATTCTGAAATTACTGTAGGAAGTATAGTTCCTACTTGAAAAAAGGCGCTATTGTACGTAAAAACACCGAAAAAGAAAGTAAAGACAGTGCTTTTACGCCATGTAATATACCACTGATTTTAATTGATAAAATTGATTCAAAAAACACGTAATTAAACAATAATAATACATTTACAATATATCTCTATCATATTGATAAATAAATACTTTTAATATAAACCATGAATTTACATGAACAAAAGAAACAACTTCGAACAGAATTGAAACAGCGTCGATCAAAGCTCTCTGAAAGCAGTCGTAGCAAGAAGAGCCAACAAATCATTCAATTTCTGCATGAGTTTGATGAATTTAATCAGGCAAAAAGCCTATTTTGCTATATATCCTATCTAAGTGAAGTCGAGACAAACTCTTTAATATCCGGCATTTTAGAGCAAAATTTAGCCTTGAGCGTACCCAAAATCATGGGGAAAACAGAAATGTTGGCTATTCCACTTACAGATTTATCCGATCTGGAACCCGATAAAATGGGTATTTTAACACCTGAATCCAGTCTAGCGACTTCAGATTCCTTTGATATAGCCATTACGCCCGGAGTCGGTTTTACAGTAAGAGGCGAACGACTCGGTTACGGTCGAGGCTATTATGATCGTTGGTTCTCAAAAAATAAGGTCAAAATAAAGATCGGTATTGCCTTTGAAGTTCAAATCGTAGGGGAACTGCCATTAGAAGAAACAGACATGCCTCTTGATATATTAATTACAGAAGAACGAATTATTGATTTAAGAAAAAAATCTTTTGATTGAATCATTAAACTGAATTTAAATTTTAATAATTCAATGAATTTTGTTTCTCGGTTACACTCTTTAAATATACAACTCTTAAATAATATATATCAGAAAATGATTTCTATAAAAAACATTATCGCTATTCTTCTTTTCCTAATTACCACCTATTCCTATGCAGGTAGTGATAATGAAAATACGGACTGGTCTTTATATGGACGTGAATATAATAATCAACGTTATAGCCCACTCAATCAAATTAATCGCGATAATGTAGGAAAATTAAAACTTGCATGGAAATATAAAACCGGAAAAAAGAATACCTTCCAGACAAATCCATTAGTCCAAAATGGTGTGATGTATATCACCACCCCTTTTAATGATGTAATTGCCATTAACGCAGCGTCAGGCGAAGAAATCTGGCGTTATCAACATAAACTAAAAAACTATAATTATTGTTGCGGCCCTGCTAACCGCGGTCCGTCAATAGCAAATGGAAAAATTTATACAGTCACTATTGACGGTCGTTTGATCGCATTAGATCAATCTAACGGCAAAGTCGTATGGGACAAAGTAATTACGAATATATCTGCCGGTAAAGCAGAAGATATTAATGCTGTTGTCAATGTAAAAGAGTTCGAAGGCGCGATACAAATTGGTCAAACGGATTATAGCACAAATATGGCGCCGCAAGTTTACGACGGTGTTATTTATATCGGTATCACTGGTGCGGGATATGGATTACATCTGGAACATGAAAAAAAAGGTGAACACATATTATCTGTCGGTAGTTTCTCTGGTGGTGGTCATGGACTACGTGGCTTTATGCTGGCTTATGATTCTGAGACAGGTAAAGAATTATGGCGCTGGTATAGCGTTCCCGAACAAGGATGGGAAGGAGAATGGACGACACAACTGGATTACGGTCCTAAACTCAATCGAGATATAGCAAAAGAAAAAGAAGCATTTAAAAAATATTCTGACACATGGAAATTAGGTGGCGGCTCAATATGGACTACGCCAGCCATCGATACTGAATTAGGTTTAATGTATATCGGCACAGGCAACCCTTCTCCACAAATGGATGGCTCTACTCGTCCTGGCGATAATCTATACACAGTTAGTTTAGTTGCTCTCGATTTAAAAACCGGAAAATTAAAATGGTATTACCAACAAGTCCCACATGATCGTTGGGGCTATGATGTTTCCAGTCCACCAATATTATTTGATTACGATGATAATGGTAAAACGATCAAAGCTATTGGCCAGGCAAGTAAACTTGGTTGGTTATTTATACATGATCGTAAAACAGGAAAATTAATTCGAAAATCTGAACCATTCATACAACAAGAAAATTTATTCGCCGTACCTTCCACAGAAGGCACGCGCATTGTCCCTGGCACACTAGGTGCTATTTCATGGTCACCTATCGCTTACAATCCTAAAAGTGAAATGGCATTCATTACTGGAACCTATCAACCTTCCGTATTTATATCGCGTCAATTAACACCCCAGCCTGGTCGTCCATGGGAAAGCTATACGTTTTTTCAAAAATCAGATGAACCCGATTGGGGAACGTTTACCGCTATCAATGTTAAAACGGGTAAAATTGTATGGCAAAATAAGCTCGATAATCCTATGGTCGGCGGCGCTCTAGTTACAGCAGGCAATATTGTATTTACAGGTGAAGGGAATGGAAAGTTTGATGCCTTTGATGCCGACACAGGCGAAACACTATGGCAATACAATTCTGATTATGGTGTTAATGCACCGCCCATCAGCTACAGCATAAATGGCAAGCAATACATTTCTGTCGCAGCAGGTGGTAATAAATTATATGGTTACAAAACCGGTGATGAAATATTAACTTTCATACTGGAAAAATAAATAATGGCCGAATCAAATAAGTTACACCAGATCAATATGCAATATTCCAGTGAAGAAGATCGTATATTATTAAGAACATCAACTGAAAATAATGATGAATATTTAATTTGGTTAACTCGCCGCTACACCAAACTACTCATTGATATCTTTGATAAAGAAATTGAGCAGCGTGGAGGCACGACAACATTAGGCACGAAAAATGAAACCAAAAAACTATTAAATGAAGGTGCATTCGAAAAACCTTACGTAGAAGAAACACCTAAAAACCATCCGCTAGGAGAAAACGGCGTACTCGCTTTTGGCATCAAAACAGGCACCGATAAAGAAGGAAATTTTAGTCTGCTAATTCAATCTGAATCGGGAAAAGGCATTACTTACAACCTGAATGATAGCTTAATCTATATGTTTTACTCTCTACTGACACAAAGTATCCAAAAAGCTGAGTGGAACATAGGAAAACTCATTGAAAACCCGGATAACAAGCAGTTACATTAAACATTAACAGATCATCTTCGATAGATTTTTCCTATCAATTCTATTAAAACAATCAAATTTACTATCCTAGCCTCTCCGTCTAGAATTCCTCTGAAATTAAATATTAAACTTTTAGGAGAATACAATGTTAGAAAATAGAGAAGTGAAAAATGTACCAAACGTTACTTTTCGTGTCATCGAAGATGGTGACTGGAAAAACATAACAACGGATGACTTGTTTGCTGGAAAGACAGTTGCTGTATTTTCATTACCCGGTGCATTCACACCAACTTGTTCAAATACTCACTTGCCACGTTTTAACGAACTAGCTCCTGTATTTAAACAGAATGGTGTCGATGAAATCATTTGTATGTCAGTTAACGATACCTTTGTTATGAATGCCTGGAAAGAAAATCAGGAATCAAACAATGTTACCGTTATTCCTGATGGTAATGGTGAGTTCAGTGATGGCATGGGCATGTTAGTTGGCAAGGAAGACTTAGGCTTTGGTAAGCGTTCATGGCGCTATTCAATGTTAGTTAAAGATAAAAAAATCGAAAAAATGTTTATTGAACCTGAAGTCGAAGGCGATCCGTTCGAAGTTTCCGATGCGGATACAATGCTAAATTACATCAATGAAAATGCCGTTGAACCTGAATTTGTTTCAATGATTTCACGTAAAGGTTGTATTCACTGTGAACGCGCAAGAAAAGCACTGGAAGCGCACAACATGCCTTACGAAGAGATTGAATTAGGTGATGGCGTGACCAGCCGTTCATTACGCGCAATCTCTGGAGCAACAACAACGCCTCAAGTTTTCATAGGTGGAAAGTTAATTGGTACAGCGGATGCACTTGAGGTTTATTTAAAAAATAAGTAATAAATAGTAGCACCAAGCTTAACATTTCTCCCTGTCCAATATGTTGAGCATTAGAGCCATACATTTTGTATGGCTCTAAATTTTTTGTCATTTTTCTGATTTCTCCAACCCCGTCACACATATAGTTATTAACCATACAAAAATACACTAGTGGTCTATTATCGAATTATTAATAAAAAAAGGAATCGATATCATGCAGTTATTCGTTAAACTATTCATTAACTTATTATTTGCATTAATACTGAACGTTGCCGTCTATGCCGAAGGAACATCGAACGGAGGTAATGACTTTAGAAATACTGCCGCTGAATATCAGGAAAAGGCAAAAGAGTTTGGTGATAAAGGGAAGTATGATGTGGCCGCTTTATATCAACGACTGGCAGAGATAAAGCTGGATGCGGCTAATAAAGCCGACCAAGGAAAATGGGACGATATAGATTGGTCTGAGTACGAAGAGATTAATGAAAAAATATCCAAGTTAATGCATCACAAAAAATAATCTAGTTATCAAAAATTTATATAATTAATTAACCGTCTATTAGAGCCTGATACACATCAGGCTCTAATATTTCTCTAATATTTTTCTCTGATATGTTTGGGTATTTTTTCATGAATTCTTCAAAAGCTTGTTTTGCACTGACGAACGCCCTCTCTTCCCAAAGTTTATTTATGTCCATCAATTCTTGAGTTTGCGAATCAAATCTACTATCTCGTTTAATACTAGCTTCATCATCAGACACTATTTCGCTTGTCGCTGATTGTGTTATCTGTTCATCAAAGAAAATACTTTCTTCTAAGGCTTCAATTTGTAACTGTGACTTTTCTTTTAACAATATTTTTTTAACTGATACTTCCTTCATTCTAGCTTTTGGTGCTTCAGCCTTTTCTTCTGCACGATAAATATCTGCTGTTGCACCTAATGCGGCAGGCGCAGAAGCTCTTGCCTCATCAACATTTTCATTTTTATCACGACGCTCCATAATTTTAATTTTGGTTCTAGCGGGAGGGTTAACCGGAGCACGATAGTCACCAACGGCACCCAATGCCGCTTCACCAGAAATCATGTCGTGTAGATCCTTTTCATTATTTTTTTTAGTTTTTAGCTCCTGCTTAAGCACATTATCTGCTGATATTATCTGAGGCATCACAACTTCTTCTATTAATGTTGCGGCCCCAAACATTTCAATTTCTATCTCACTAATTAATGGCTGCCCTGCTTCTTGCTGCATTGTGACTACCAGGCTTACACTTAAAGTAATCATTGCGGCAATGGAAACGGGTAACGTCCAACGAGATTTATGAAACGCAGGTTTTTCTTTCTGCGCTGTATTTTCAACCGCTTCTTTAGCTGCTGACAAAATAGCATCATCCAGAGTTGATGAAGGCTCGCTTGAATTAGATGCACGATAAGCTTTCGATATATTTGAATCCCCATTCAGATATTCGTTTAATTCTTTATCGTTTTGATCTGTATTCGCCATAACTTACTCTTCATTCAAACCTGTTCGTAATTTATTAATTGCATACCGAAGACGGCTTTTTGCTGCTTCTTGATTAATACCTAGTGTTTCTGCAATTTCAGAAACACTCATTCCCGCTTCTTCTCTTAACAAAAATACTTCTCGCTGCTCATTGGGTAAAGCATCCAGTAGTTCACTTAACTTATTTATAGCTTGGTTGGTTTGCGTCTGCTTTTCCGGATTATTTCCTGATAATTGAGCCGGCTCAACATCATCGACTTCAATAGACTGATCTTCCACTATCCTGACATTTTGTTTTCGATAATGGTCAATAAATTGATTATGGGCCAACTTGTAAAGATAGGTGGTAAATTTTGCTTTGACTTGATAGTTTTCTCTGGCCTTAATCAATTTCATCCAGACTTCCTGATACAATTCTTCTGCTACTGCTTCATTACAACAAAGCTTTAGCATATAACGATAGACAGGCCCTTTATGCTTTAAGTATAGACTCTCAAACGCCGCAGTATCGCCTGCTGCATAAGCAAGCATTAATTCTTCATCTGAAAGGCTAGAGTCCATTAATTGCAGTCTAGCCTGAGCTGCATAAATTACAAAATAATAAAAATACAGATACGGACAACTTACATGTCCGTATCTGTGGATATTTATCATGAATTATAAAGCTGCATCTATTGATTGAGGCTCATCTTTACTTGCAACAACACTAATTGACCTCGCTAGATTGACTAAAGATAAAAATTCACCGCGATAACCAAACATATCTTTATTTCTCGAATTTTGAGCTAACGTCATAATATCTTGATAGGTAAATTCACCAAGATATTTACCACCTCTCAACTTTTGAGCAAAACCTGCAACTGCAGCTGAAAATCGAAAACTATCAGACGTGTTGCTTATCTCATTAATAATCTCATTACGGCTTATTGGCCACTCTAGCAACTGGCTCGTTTCTTCTTTTGGCATCTTATAACGTAATCTCAAGAAAGCGATTTCATCTGTTAATGCTTTTTTCAAAACACTTTTTTGAACAGTCGTGCCCTGTTGATATCGTAGCGCATCTATCAATCCCGATTTGCTACTCACAAGTGTAATCTCATAAAGTGCCGTTACTGTATGCCCTGCACCAATTTCACCCGCATCGATTTTATCATTATTAAAATCTTCACGTTTCAAGTGGCGGTTTTCATAACCAATTAAACGATATTCACTAACAACATCAGGATTGAATTCAATTTGGATCTTGACGTCTTTAGCAACGGTTAATAGCGTAGAACTTATTTCATCAACCAACACTTTTTGTGCTTCATTCAGGTTGTCGATATAAGCATAATTACCATTTCCCTTATCGGCGAGTTGCTCCATTAACTGATCATTATAATTTCCAGTTCCAAAACCAAGCGTACTTAATGAAATTCCTGACTTACGTTTTTCTTCTATCAAATTCATCAATTGCTCATGATTAACGGTGCCAACATTAAAGTCGCCATCAGTCGCTATGATGACGCGGTTAATACCGTCTTGAATATATTCTTGTTGCGCCAGACTGTAAGCCAGCTCTATTCCCGCAGCGCCATTGGTACTCCCGCCAGCGGTTAATTTAGCTAAAGCAGCTTGTATCGTTGCTGTCTGATCTCCTGCCGTTGGATTTAAAACAACACCTGAAGCTCCCGCATAGACAACAATTGAAATTTTATCTTTTTTCGACAACTGTTTACTAAGTAACTTAAGCGAGGTTTTTAATAATTCAAGTTTGTTCTCTGATTGCATCGAACCAGAAACATCAATTAAAAAAACAAGATTCGCATTTGGCAACTGCTTCTGATTAACATCGTGTGCCTTAATACCAATATGTAAAAGGTAATTGTTTTTGTTCCATGGAGACTTGGCTATTTCTTTAAGCACAACAAATGGCGTGTTTGTTTTTTTAGATTTCGGATAGTCATATGAAAAATAATTAATCATTTCTTCCACTCTAACGGCATCATGCGCTGGCAAACGACCTGACTTCAACATCCGTCGAACATTAGAATAAGCTCCCGTATCAACATCGATACTAAACGTTGAAACAGGATTTTCTATTACACGTTTGACTGAATTATCATCAAAATGGGCATAATTTTCACGGTTAACCCTCTCCGATACCTGGCGAATATTTTGTAACAATGAATCATGAGTAACGATCATTCGTCTGGATTTATACTTTTTTTCTGACTGTATACTTCGATAACCACCGACAGCACCCAATGCAGCGGCACCTGCAAACTGATCTTTTGCTACTGCCATTTCAATTTCATCTGCGACTTTAATCCGCACTTCATTTTCTTTAGATAACGCTACTACAGCATCATTTTCTTTTACTAATAATTCAGGAATAACAGATTGTGGCTCTGAATTTAATGTTTGAGAGAGGGGATTATTATTTGAATCATTATTTTGCGTACAAGCACTTAAGAAGATCAATGTTGATATTCCCAAGGTATATAAAGTTTGTTTTTGCATGATAATACTCCTGAGTTATAAGTTTCAAACCTATAAACGCAGGAAAACTAAAAACGGGTTAAATTAATTCAGAATCAATGCAAACCACGCATTGATTATTTATGACTTCGCTGCTCTTGCGCGTCCATGCGCTCGCAGCATACAGTCCCTCTCTGGACATAAAAAAAGGGCCGTTAGGCCCTTTTTATTTAATACTTTGAAAACTTAGCTTATTCACTACTTTCTTCATTAACCGCTTTCATACTCAAACGAACTCGACCTTGTCTATCAACTTCCAGTACTTTAACTTTTACCATATCGCCTTCACTGAGTTTGTCACTGACATTCTCAACACGTTCTTCACAGATTTGTGATATATGAACCAGGCCATCTTTACCAGGAAGAATGTTGACGAAAGCACCAAAGTCCATCAACTTCTGAACTTTACCTTCATAAATCTTACCGACTTCGATATCAGCAGTAATTTGTTCAACACGTTTTAGAGCGGCATCACCGGCTGCTTTATCAGTTGCAGCAATTTTAACGGTACCATCATCATCAATATCAATGACTGCACCTGTTTCTTCGGTAATAGCACGGATGGTTGCACCGCCTTTACCAATAACATCACGAATTTTATCAGGATGAATTTTAATAGTGGTAATACGTGGAGCAAACTCAGACATTTCTTCATTATGGCTAGATAATACTGCGTTCATCTTACCAAGAATATGCAAACGACCTTCTTTCGCTTGAACTAAAGCCACTTCCATAATTTCTTTTGTAATACCGTCAATCTTGATATCCATCTGCAAAGCTGTAATACCTTTTTCAGATCCAGCTACCTTAAAATCCATATCGCCTAAGTGATCTTCATCACCCATAATGTCAGAAAGAACAACAAACTTGTCACCGTCTTTAATCAATCCCATGGCAATACCTGCAACAGGTGCATCCAATTCAACACCGGCATCCATTAATGCCAAACTACTACCACAAACAGAAGCCATCGAGCTTGAACCGTTTGATTCGGTAATTTCAGAAACAACACGAATTGCATATGGGAATTCGTCCATATCAGGCATAACACCCAAGATACCGCGTTTAGCTAATTTACCATGGCCAATCTCACGTCGTTTTGGTGTACCAACACGACCCGTTTCATTCACACAGAATGGAGGAAAGTTATAATGGAACATGAAAGGATCTTTAAAAGAACCTTCAATTGCATCAATAATTTGTGCATCACGTTGCGTACCTAAAGTAACAACAACAATTGCTTGTGTTTCACCCCGAGTAAATAATGCAGAACCATGAGTACGAGGTAAAACACCCGTTTCAACACTAATAGGACGTATCGTTTTCGAATCACGTCCATCAATACGATTTTCACCAGACAATACACTGCTACGAACAATATGACTTTCTAGTGCTTCTATTGCGCCAGAAATTACAGCAGCAGACCACTGAGGCTCACCACCTTCGGTCATGCCTTCAATCACTTCTTTCTTGATCTCACCTAAACGTTCTTTGCGTTCAAGCTTATCTTGAATGCTATACGCTTCGCGCACTAAATCACCGGCACGTGATTGAACTTCAGTAGCTAGTGCTTCATCTTTTTCAGGAGCAACCCAATTCCAGGATTTGGTATTTGCTTCTTCGGCTAATGCTTTTATGTTTTCAATAACAACTTGAAACTGTTCATGACCGAACATGACAGCACCCAACATAATATCTTCAGGCAATTGCTTTGCTTCAGATTCAACCATAAGTACCGATGTGTCTGTACCAGCAACAACCAGTTCCAGTTGAGAATCGTCTAACTGCGTAAGAGATGGATTAAGTACGTACTCTCCATCGATATAGCCAACTCGAGCCGCGCCGACAGGACCACTAAAAGGCGCGCCAGAAAGACTGATTGCTGCCGAAGCACCAATGATGCCGGGGATATCAGGATTAATATCTGGGTCAAGTGACATAACTGTCACAATAATTTGAACTTCATTTTTAAACGCTTTAGGAAAAAGAGGTCGAATAGGTCGATCAATTAATCGACAAGTTAGCGTTTCTTTTTCTGAAGGACGACCTTCTCTTTTAAAGAAACCACCCGGTATTTTACCTGCGGAATAATTCTTTTCTTGATAATCAACGGTTAGAGGAAAAAAGTCTTGCCCTTCCCTTGCTTCTTTTTTGGCAACGCAGGTGACCAATAAAACGGTGTCTCCCATACTAACCATAACAGCACCGGATGCTTGTCTGGCTATTCTGCCTGTTTCTAATGTAATTTTATGACTGCCGAATTGAAACTCTTTAGTTACCACGCTCATGGACTTTTCCTAACTGATAATTGTTGATTTAGTGTTTATAGATATTTTTTATTTTGTAAAACGTATAAACCCGCAATAGCGGGTTTATATATTTGCTTTCCTCATTGGCGAATGCCAGAAAAGATATTATTTACGTAAGCCGAGGCGGCTAATCAAATCGCGATAGCGATTAAGATCTTTGCCTTTCAGGTAATCAAGCAACTTGCGTCTTTGATTTACCATACGTAGAAGACCTTGTCTTGAATGATGGTCTTTAGCGTGCTCTTTGAAGTGACCCGACAGATCAGTAATACGAGACGTTAATAACGCAACCTGTACTTCCGGAGATCCGGTGTCATTCGCAGCGCGTTGATAATCCTTAACTATTCCCGCTTTGTCTTCACAACTTAATGCCATATTCAAATACTCCACTCATGTTCTATATCAAATTTGCGCGTATTGTACCCGCGCATATCCACCGTAACAAGCGAAACATCGATTTGTTTCGCTTGAAGGCCATTATCCTACTTATACTAGATTAATCAAGCGTTTAGGAGCGAGCCGACCGTCTTCACTGACCTCTCCCAAACCAAGAAATTGGTCTAAATTGTTATATATTCTTAATCGCCCTGATTTAGGCAGTCCTGAGACGGTAACCGCTTGTCCTCGGCAGAGATAATAGGCCACCTCTTCAGATAGCCGAACCTCAGGAAAATGAGTCAAAGCAATGTCCATCGGCAAGAGTAATTTATCAAGCTGTTCCATTCCTTGCTCGGCAATCTCTTGCAACTTCGCCGGGGTCACCATTTGTGACTCATTAAAGGGTCCAGCCTCTAATCGTCGCAAAGTAAGAATATGTGCACCGCAACCCAGTTCATGACCAATATCTTCTGCCAAGGTCCTTATATAGGTTCCTTTTGTACAAGAAACCTCTATTTCAAATTCATCACCACTCAACTCAAGTAACTTTATACTGTGAATAGTGATTTTTCTGGATTTACGTTCGACCTCTATGCCTTTGTAAGCCAATTCATATAAACGCTTACCATTATGTTTCAAAGCAGAATACATAGGCGGAACCTGCTCAATCTCACCTAAAAATTTCTTCAACACCTTTTCTAAATTTAATTCAGATATTTCAGGAACAGGACTATTCGTTAATACTTCTCCCGCCGCATCACCCGTCGTCGTCGTCACGCCTAATTTACAACGAGCACGATAACTTTTATTTGCATCCAGTAAAAAAGCAGAAACTTTAGTCGCCTCACCTAAACAAATAGGTAGCAAACCTGTTGCCGGCACATCCAGATTTCCGGTATGCCCTGCTTTTTTTGCATCGTATAAACGTTTTACGTGTTGTAACACGCCATTGGAACTCATGCCTGCGGGTTTATCTAACACGAGGATACCGCTGATATTTCTACCGCGTTTTATTCTTTGCCTAGCCATTTTGAAAAGTTACTTAATACTTAACTAGATGAGTCGTTATCGTTTTCATCATGGCTATGCTCATCATTATGTTCATCACTTTGACTAACTGAATTAATAATATCGCTAAGACGTTGAGCGCGTTCAACTGATTCATCATATTTGAAACGCAAGGTGGGCACGCCTCGTGATGTCAACATGCGGGATATTTCGTGACGGAAAAAACCTTTCTTTTCGTTTAGCTCTTTAACCAGTTTTTCTTTCTTTTGCAGAGATGCAGATAAAGACGAGTCATCAGCGTCATTACTAGATTCACTATTTAATACAGTAATGTATATCGTGGCAGTACTTAAATCGGAGTTTACATCAACATTCGTCAACGTGATCATGCCGTATTGATTTAGGGGGAATTCTCGTTGTACTAAAACAGAGAGCTCTTCTTTAATAAACTGGCCAACTCGTTGGTTACGTCCAAATTCTTTTGGCATGATTTCTTTTTTAGAGCAGGCTAATCAATTGTACGTTCGACAGTAATACGCTCGAACACTTCAATCTGATCGCCGGGTTGAACATCGCTATAATCTTTAACACCAATACCACAATCCGTGCCAGACTTAACTTCATTCACGTCATCTTTAAAACGACGTAATGATTCAAGCTCGCCTTCATAAATAACGACGTTATCGCGTAAAACACGAATAGGATTATTTCGATTAACACGACCTGATGTCACCATACAACCAGCGATATCGCCAAACTTTGGTGAACGAAAAACTTCTTTAACTTCTGCAACACCGGTAATTTGTTCGCGGACTTCTGCGGAAAGCAATCCACTCATAGCGGCTTTAACATCATCTATAACATCATAAATAATACTGTAATAACGTAAATCAATCCCTTCTGCATCGATCAGCTTACGCGCACTTGCGTCAGCACGAACATTAAAACCAATCACAACAGAACTTGATGCCATAGCGAGATTAATATCAGACTCAGTAATACCACCGATACCACTACTAACAATACTGACTTTAACTTCGTCGGTACTGAGTTGTGTTAATGAATCAACTAAGGCTTCTGATGAGCCATGCACATCAGCTTTAATAAGCAAGTTCACTGAAGCTACTTCGCCCTCAGCCATTTGATTCATGACATTCTCAAGCTTGGTCGCTTGTTGTTGAGCAATCTTCTTTTCACGGTGTTTAGTTTGTCTAAATAAAGCAATTTCACGTGCCTTCTTTTCATCAGGTACAGCAATCATTTCGTCGCCTGCTTTCGGGGTACCTGATAAACCTAAAACCTCTACAGGAGTAGATGGGCCCGCAGAAGTAATATCATGTCCAAGATCATCAATCATTGCTCTAACGCGACCGAATTCATGACCACTAAGTACAACATCGCCTTTATTAAGTGTTCCACCTTGAACAAGAATTGTAGCAACTGGTCCGCGACCTTTATCAAGTCGAGCTTCGATTACAGCACCAGAGGCAACACCCGCAGCAACCGCTTTTAATTCCAATATTTCTGCTTGTAGCAAAATACTTTCTAACAGAGCATCAACACCTTCCCCTGTTAACGCAGACACAGGAATAAATTGTGTATCACCACCCCAATCTTCCGGGATAACTTCAAATTTTGATAGCCCCTGTTTAACACGATCAGGGTCAGCATTTTCTTTATCAATTTTATTAACTGCTATAATGATCGGCACACCAAATGTTTTAGCATGTTTAACAGCTTCTTCTGTTTGAGGCATCACACCATCATCTGCAGCAACAACAATAATAATAATATCGGTTACTTTTGCACCACGAGCACGCATAGCAGTAAACGCTTCATGTCCTGGTGTATCAAGAAAAGTAATCTCACCATTCTCGGTTTTAACTTTATAGGCGCCGATATGTTGTGTAATACCACCGGCCTCACCAGAAGCAACTCTACTTTTACGAATATAATCAAGCAATGAAGTCTTGCCATGGTCGACATGCCCCATAATAGTAACAACCGGCGCACGATTAACTTGTTCACCGTCTTGCTGCGCTGCCTCAATCATTTCAACTTCAAGTGCATTGTCTACTGTTAGTCTGGGTTTGTGCCCCATCTCTTCAACAACGATTGATGCTGTTTCTTGATCGATAGTTTGATTAATCGTTACCATCGTACCTAGCCCCATCATAACCTTGATGACTTCAGTACTTTTCACTGACATACGTTGGGCCAAGTCACCAACCGATATGTTTTCTGGAATATCAATTTCTTTAACCACAGGTGCCGTTGGTTTTTCAAAACCATGCTCCGCGTTCGCATTCGTATGTACAACTGAATGACGCTTAGGCTTTTTGTTGCGACGACGTCCCGAACCTTTTGATGCGACATGTAATTCCTGACGACCATGTCGGGTACGTTCTTTTTTAGATTTATCTTTACCTGAAGATTTTTTTGAATCTGTTTGTTCAACAACGGGGGCAGCAGGTTTAATTTCTGCTGTTGTTGTAGCTGCTTTCGCAGTAGCTTTGGCTTGAGCCTCTGCCTCTGCTTCCGCTTTAGCTTCGGCTTCTTTTGTTGCTTCTGCAGCAGCGACTTCACTCTGAACCTTAGCTTCAGCTTCTGCTTTTATTTTAGCTTCAGCTGCTTCTTGCTCGGCCACTATTTTTGCTGCGGCTTCTTCTTCCTGTTTTGCTGTTTCAACAAGATCACCTCGTTTTGCATAAGTACGTTTTTTACGAAACTCAACATTAACTGTTTTTGATTGAGGTTTTGTTCTACCTTGACCGGTAACATTTACTTTAAGTTCGCTAACTGTTTTACGTCGTAAAGTTATTTTACGCTCAGCTCCCTCTTTGCCGTGTTTCTTTCTTAAGAACGCTAAAAGCTCGGTCTTTTCAGAATCAGAAATAACATCATCGGCTTTCTTTTTAGAAAGCCCGGCCTCAACCAATTGTTCCTGTATACGTTCGACGGATACATTAACATCGGCAGCAAATTCACTGACAGTAATTTCAGCCATTAATCTTCATCCTCACTACTAGATTCTTCGGATTCAAACCAGGGGATTCGAGCTGTCATAATTAACTTTCCAGCACGTTCTTTGTCGACATCAGAAGATATATCCATCAATTCATCGACTGATAATTCAGCTAAGTCATCCATGGTTATCACTTCTTTGCTTGCCAATTCATAAGCCAAAACTTCATCCATACCTTCCATAGTCAAAAGATCTTCAGCAGGTTTGGCATCACCCAGTTTTTCTTCACTCGCAATAGCACGTGTCAACATAATATCATTCGCACGTCCACGTAACTCGCTCACTAATTCATCGTCAAATTCTTCAATAGCCAACATTTCTTTTTCAGGAATATAAGCCACTTCTTCTACACTTGAGAAACCTTCTTGAACAAGAATAATCGCCATCTCTTCATCAACATCAAGTTCTTCCATAAACATCGCTTGTAATGTTTCAGCTTCAGCTTCACCCTTTTCTTCAGCTTGCTCAATTGACATTACATTGAGTACCCAACCGGTTAATTCGCTAGCGAGCTTTACGTTTTGTCCACCACGTCCAATCGCTTGAGATAGATTTTCATCAGCTACAGCAACATCCATAGTATGTTCATCTTCATCAACCATAATTGATGCTACTTCAGCAGGAGCCATCGCATTAATAACAAACTGAGCAGGATTCTCATCCCAAAGAATAATATCGACACGTTCGCCACCCAATTCATTAGACACAGCTTGAACTCGGGAGCCACGCATACCAACACAGGCACCAATAGGATCTATTCTTGGTTCATTTGCATTAACAGCAATCTTAGCTCTGGCACCCGGGTCTCTAGCACCATTAATGATATCGATCATGCCTTCGTTTATTTCCGGCACTTCAATTTTAAATAATTCAATTAAAAGCTCAGGAGCCGTACGACTTAAATATAGTTGCGGGCCACGTGTTATTTCAGGCTTAATTTCTTTTAAGTAAGCACGTATACGATCACCAGGACGAACCGCTTCGCGAGGGATCAATTCTTCTCGAGGTATAAATGCTTCGGCGTTGTTACCGAGGTCGAGAATAAGACCACTGCGTTCTGAACGCTTAACAACACCACTGACCATTTCACCAACACGACCTTCATAAGCTTCTAGAACCTGTGCTCGTTCAGCTTCACGAACTTTTTGCACAATAACCTGTTTCGCTGCTTGTGCGGCAATTCGACCAAACTCAACGGAATCCATAGGCTCTTCAATAAATTGACCAATTTTTATATCGCCCTCTTTTTCTTTAGCATCAGATAAAGAAATCTGCCTTGTTGGCGCTTCTAGTGACTCCGGTTCATCATCAACCACTTCCCAACAACGGAAGGTACTGTAATCACCGGTTTCGCGATCAATAGAAACGCGTGCTTCTAAATCTTCACGATTTCGTTTTTTGGTTGCACTCGCTAGCGCTAATTCAATAGCTTCAAAAATGATGTCCTTAGGCACACCTTTTTCATTAGAAACAACATCAACAACCATTAATATTTCTTTATTCATTTACTCTACTCATTAATATGAATCAAAACTGTGGAACCAGCCGTGCGCGCTCGATTAATCTAAACGGCACCTTGTATTCCTCGTTATCACAATCGATCACAACATCTTCGTCATCAACTGCTTTTAAAACTCCTGAAAAACGTTTTCTGTTATTATATTTTTCGTACAATCTCAGCTTGATTGTTTCTCCAATAACCTTCTTAAACTGCTCTACTGTAAATAAGGGTCGATCCATACCTGGCGAAGATACTTCCAGGTCATAGTTACCTTTAATTGGATCTTCAACTTCAAGTACACCTGATAGTTGTCGACTCACTGCTACACAGTCTTCAACAACGATTCCGCCCTCTTTATCAATATAAACCCGCAAGATTGAACCATGAGTACTTTGATGAACCTCAATACCCAGTAATTCATAACCCAAAGCGGCCACTTCATTCTCGAATAAATCGATTAAATGCTGATTTTGTCTATACATAAAAGCCAAACACAAAAAATGGGCTCAAGGCCCACTGACAAAAAACAAAAAATTCACAAATAATTATAGTCACTTTATATAAGGAGTGCCACATCGCAGGCCATAAGACTAAGTTATTCATTAACATCGTCGCTCTTGCGTGTCCTGCGCTCGCGACATACAGTACATCTTGTACATAAAAAAACCCCAAAAAGGGGCCTTAATAATTCAAATCTGATTGGTAGCGGGGGTTGATTTTAACTGGAGACCTTCGCCAGTCTATGAACAACCGAGCCAGACGAGCGCAACGCGCGTCGGGCGATTCTACCAATTACCACATAATCTTAAATTGGTAGCGGGGGCAGGATTTGAACCTGCGACCTTCGGGTTATGAGCCCGACGAGCTGCCAGACTGCTCCACCCCGCATCAGAGGGCGCGATAGTACAGTGCTGTATGATGATTTTCAAGAGACTTTATGCAATTGATTTAATTAGTTAAAAACTAAGAATCATTTATCCTGATAGGTACGCGTTTTGAGCCCCATTTTCCGTGTTCTGGTTCAAAAACACCGGCGCAAATAGTTTTACACTTAGGGCAGTTGCCTGCTTGATTTATCGACCAGCCCTTAATTTCATACCAATCACGGATAATTAATTCTTCGCCGCATTCATAGCAATAAGTTGTGTCTCCCGCTGGATCATGGACATTACCTGTGTATACATAATGTAGGCCATTCATAATGGCGATGGAACGTGCTTTTTGTAGGGTCTGCAAAGTTGTTCTAGGTTTATCACGCATTTTCCAATCGGGATGAAATGCAGAGAAATGTAGCGGAACATCAGAACCTAATTCTTTAACTATCCATTCTGTCATCTGATTAAATTCTTTATCAGAATCATTTTCACTGGGAATCACTAAATTCGTAATTTCAAACCAAACGTCTGTTTCATGTTTCAAATAAGACAATGTCTCTAATACATTCGCAAGATGACTGCCGGTAATGCGATGATAAAAGTCTTCGGTGAATGCCTTTAAATCAATATTCACGGCATCAATGTGCTGATAAAACTCTTTTCTTGGCTCTGGCATCACATAACCTGCTGAAACAGCTACAGTTTTTATACCATGCTCATGACAAGCTTGAGC
Organism: Thiotrichaceae bacterium; assembly: GCA_012960105.1. Lineage (GTDB taxonomy): Bacteria > Pseudomonadota > Gammaproteobacteria > Eutrophobiales > Eutrophobiaceae > UBA7359. Next base: position 21,575 of record DUBV01000033.1, read on the forward strand.
GACATCTATCGCATATTCATGAAAAATCACCGGATCATTGTATGTGAATGCAATACTTCGGCAACCTGATTTCTTTGCAGTCAATGCCAATGCTTCTGGACTAGCCGAATCCGCTAGCGTATCCATTTGTCGCGATTTACTGATATCCCAGTTTTGGCAAAACTTACAAGCCAAATTACATCCGGCTGTTCCAAACGAAAGAACCGCTGTTCCAGGAAGAAAATGATTTAATGGTTTCTTTTCGATTGGGTCGATACAAAAGCCACTGGAACGACCATAAGTGGTAAGGACTATTTGATCCTCTTCACAAGCACGAACAAAACAAAGCCCAGATTGACCGTTTTTTAATTTACATTTACGCGGACAAAGATCACATTGTATCCGTCCGTCAGGAAGTTTATGCCAGTATTTAGTCTCAACAGTTCCCATATTTTTTCAACGATAAATCTAATCTCAATGACTACAAGATAATAATAGTCCTATAATTCATAATACTAAACATCATGAATACGACGCCAACTAATCACCGCCCTATTTCTATTCGTCCAACTGCGGTTGCTGGCAGCTTTTACCCTAAGGATGCCAATCAATTAAGCAATATGCTCGATGACTATCTTGCAGTTGATGCTATCGACATTAAAGCACCTAAAGCAATCATTGCCCCTCATGCGGGTTATATCTACTCAGGTCAAACCGCTGCCAGTGTTTATTCCGTTATTGAAAAATCAAGAGCACAAGTTACTCGCGTCGTTTTGTTAGGCCCAACACATCGCGTAAGTGTTAACGGTATAGCTTTGGCAACAAATACACATTTTGCGACACCGCTCGGTAATGTTTCTATCAACACCGTTGCTTTAAATGAATTAGAACAAAAATACTCCTATATACAATTTCTCGATGCCGCACATGAACAAGAACACAGCCTTGAAGTGCACTTGCCTTTTTTACAAAAAGTATTAAGCGACTTTACGCTAATACCTTTATTAATCGGTAATGCTGAACCAAAGCAAGTAGAAGAAGTATTAAATGAATTATGGGGCGGAGATGAAACATTAATTGTTATCAGCTCAGACTTAAGTCATTTTCTAGATTATGAAACAGCATGTAAGACGGATAGCGAGACGACGCACCTTATAGAAAATTTTGAATATCAAAAAATTGGTTCTCATCAGGCATGTGGGTGCATGCCAATGCGCGGACTATTAAAACTTGCTCAGAATAAAAACATGTCTATTCAAACATTAGACTTACGCAACTCGGGTGACACGGCTGGCACCAAGGATCGTGTTGTAGGCTATGGCTCTTATGCTTTATTTGAAAACCGCATACTTAATGATGCCGACAAAGAATTTGTATTTAATGTAATTCATAAAAGCATTGAACAAGGTCTACAATCTGGCAACGCTTACAAACCCGAAACAAAAAATATTAAGGGTAACCTTAAAGAAAATTATGCCGTATTTATTACTTTAAAACTTCATAGTCAACTTCGCGGATGCATAGGCACGACTGAAGCACACATGCCTTTAATCGATGCCGTTGCACAATATGCTTATGCTGCCGCATTTTCTGATCCGCGTTTTAAAGCCTTAACTGCGGAGGAATACAAACAAGTTGATATTAGTCTATCAATCTTAACGCCAGCTGTTCCATTAGCGTTTAATGACGAACAAGATTTGTTAAATAAGATACGTCCTGATATCGATGGTTTAATTATCTCGAAGGGTAATGCACGAGCAACATTTTTACCGGTAGTATGGGAATCGATAAAGAAACCAAAACAGTTTCTTGATGAACTAAAAAGAAAAGCGGGCATTAACCCAACGGATACTCCAGAAAAAGTTTGGCGTTATACAGCTGAATACTATTCCTGAGCAATCAACAAGCTAAAATTACTTATTCATTTTGCATGAACCTATAGAGCCTTTTTCACAAACATGCCCGTCAACCCATATCGCATTATCAAACCGAGTGTTTTTTGTATTTGCCCCTGCTAACTTAGCGCCACTTAAGTCCGCATAAGATAAATCAGCATCTTCTAAATTTGCATAGCGTAAATCTGTTTCTATTAAATTCGCCCCGATTAAACGAACACGCTGATGATTTGCATAACTTAAATCACTCTTTTTTATTTCGGCATAGGCCATATCCGAATCAGAAAAATCAGTACCTAATAAGTATGACTCGTTCAAAATTGTATCTGTTAAAATAGCATTTTGAAGATTCTGGTTCTCTGCATAGAGTTTAATGAAACGACAATTACTCCAATTGACTTCTGGTCTTGCTGATATAGAGCAATCGATCAAGTCATCCTGTTTTTGAGGCTTTAGAATAAAACCGAACACTATAGTCACTATCACTGCAAATATAATGGACATGGTCGGTAATTTCGGACGTTTAAAATTATCATTAAAGATATCATCCATTTCATTTCTATGTTCTCGGTGTACTAACATCACTTCAGATTCACTGCCGCGCCGATCTCTGGTTTGTCGACGTTCTTGTGCCATATCTTGCTTATGTTTGCGCTGCTCCAAAACACGCTCATCCACCTGAACTTGTGCAACTTCTAGTTTATTATTATCCGCCGAAGTCTCTCCCATAACATCAGGATACAATTCCCGATGTTCGGCGACTTGCTGCCAACTTTGCTTATCTGGGCTCAATTCATCATCAAAATGTAATCGACCAAGCAGAATATTCCTGGTGATTTGTACCGACAAAAATGGCCCTTTTACTACGCCATTCCTTCTTACAAACCAGTTTCCTCGTTCTGCCAAGCTCTTTCTCCAATCAAAATAAATGCAAAAAACATCTCAAGTTTCATGCCAAAATGACGCTACGTAGGTACGGATATTCAAGCCGCGATACTACCCACAGCATTATCTACAACAACGAGCTCGCCACTCGTTGCTAAAGCTATGCAAGCAAATCAATCTCAATGGTTTCTTGGGCAGGTACTGACGGCTACGGTTACAAGCCAAAAATCAGCAGACACCGTTATTTTAAAAGCACAAAACCAACAAATAGAAGTTAGAACAAACCCGGATAAACCGCTTAACGTCGGTGATCAATTAAAACTCGTTGTCGCAAAAGAGAACAATTCCGTTATTTTGCGCGTCTTACAACAAGAGACACCTAAAATGGTTCATGAAACCAAACAACAATTACTCCGGGAAAGCATTCCAAAACAAGCCGGCATGGAGAAATTGACTACCTTGTTAAATCAGGTTTCAAGCAATGTAAAAGAAGCGCTTAAACTTTTACCTGCACCAATAGAGCAACAATTTAAAAAGTTAATTGAACACTTACCGGCAAAAACCAGTTTGAATAATGAAGTCGGATTAAAAACAGCAATAAAAGACTCGGGAATATTCCTTGAAGCAAAATTACTTGCTGAAACAATTATTAAAAAAAGTCCTGAGCAATTATTAAAACCTGCAGGACAATCTGCCAAACAAACATCAGGAAAAATAACAGGGCAATCAACAGGACTAATTACACCCCACACGTCAACATTAGATATTGCAAAGGATCTAAAAACAAACCTATTACAGCTTTCTGATGTCATCAATAAATATAAACAGCAAGTAGAAAACCAAAACAGTAGCTTTCCCAAGCAAGGTCAATTAAAGCCTATGTTAGAAACGACAAAAAATGCTGCTGCCAAAACAAAAAACTCAACTAAAGCCATGAATATGGCTTTAAAACTTGATGCCGAGATAATCAACAAACAAATTGAATCATCAATAGCACGGATAGAAGTAAATCAATCAAAAGCCATTGTAACTCATGATAATCAAGCGCCTCTTTGGTCTGTTGAATTACCAGTTAAAGACAAACAAGACATTGATTTATTAAAACTCAATATCAAAGCCGATAGAGATTCAAAATCAAACAATGAAAAAGAACAATTATGGACTGCCAATATAAAAATCGACTTTGAAAACTTAGGTGCTGTATCAGCCAGACTATCTCTTATTGATAAAGAAGTTAATGCGACCTTATGGTCAGAAAATGAAACATTAAATAAGCTGATCAATGACAATTTATTTCTTCTTGATAAACAAATTGAACGCTGCGGTTTATCGACAGGAAACATTACCTGTATTGAAGAGACTGAGACTCCCGTCGAAAATAAAAAGGCATTCAAAGAGCACACCTTTGGAAGCAACCTCATTAATATCGCTATATGAATCAATTAGTAGATATCCCCAAAAAAGCCATAGCATTAAGCTACGATGGTGTTACTGCGCCAACTTTATCGGCTAAAGGTGCGGGTGAAATTGCTGAAGAAATTATTGCGCTGGCAAAAGAACATAATGTTCCAATTCGTGAAGAACCCGACTTGGTAAATTTATTAGCTAAATTAAAATTGGATGAAGAAATTCCTAGAGAGCTTTATATCGCAGTTGCAGAAGTAATTG
>DUBV01000034.1 GCA_012960105.1 Thiotrichaceae bacterium
GTCCTTAGCTCAGTTGGTAGAGCACCGCACTTTTAATGCGATGGTCGCGAGTTCGAATCTCGCAGGACCCACCATTTAGACACCTTGCACGGCAAGGGATTCAAAGACATTGCCCGTCGAGTTGAAGCAGTACGAAAGTAGAAAGGCGTAAATTTAGGCGCACTTCTGCTTCATTTTGCTTTAATGAGGTGTGTAATGAACCCACAAAAAGAATCAAAATTAGTTCGCTATTACGCGGACAATCATTTAATTGTCATTGGTAATCTATACCAGTTAATCGACAATATATCCAACCAACTATTATTTTTAACTGTTTCATCAAGTGATGGCTATGCTGTAAAGCAATGTGCTTTGTTCCTTCGTTCTGAATGGGAGAAATCATAATGGCTTATATTAGACCGCTCAAAACTGGTAACTTCCGTGCTGATATTCGCATGAAAGGTATTATCAAAAACAAAACATTTCCATCAATACAGCTTGCCGAGGACTGGGCTACTGCGCTTGAACAGAATATCAATGGAATCCCATTAATGGACAATGTCCAATTACTTGCTCTCACTGATGATAATATCGAAGTAATGGGTGGTAATGATTTGTTTATGAAGCTGGGCGTGGATTTATTCAGCATTCGTAATGCGGCAAAGCTCGAAGTTATCAATCAACTTAGCAAAAAAGAATTGCTACAGCTTGCACCACATCAAATAGAAAACATGGGGGGCGCTAAATTATTCACCCAGGCAGGTAAACGCATTCGCTATAAAACTTTTCGTGAAGTCTGCGGAGAATACCTGGCTCAATGGAAGAAAAAGGACTATACAAATCAGCTTCTAAGAGTCAATTACTGGTGTGCTGTTTATGGCGACCATATCATGACGGATATTGATATTTTTGATATTCGGGACCAGGTTGACTTGATGCTTAATGAGGGACAACGCCCTACTACAATAAATCGCAAGAAAGCTGTTTTAAGTAGCGTCTTCAAGTATGCCTTATCACGCGGTTATATTGATGAAAACGTGGTTAGGAATGTTGTTATCGACAATGATAGTAAGCACCGTGATAGGGTCTTGGGCAATGATGAACGCGCCAGATTATTGACAGCCTGCCAGTCGTCGCAGTGGGATAAACTTTATTTACTGGTGCTAATGGCATTAACTACAGGAGCGAGGAAATCTGAATTGTTAGGCTTACGCTGGAATAATATTAATTTCAAAGATGGTGCTACACGGCTAGGCGATACAAAGAACGGCAGCAGTAGAACTCTAACATTTCCGCCTATCGTTATGGCAGAGTTCAAACGCCATCAGGAAATCGGTAATGGTTTAATATTCGAGTCAGATCGTAAGCCTGGCACTTCTAAAGATATTCGTAAATCATGGGCAACAGCTCTCAAGATGGCGGGCATATCGGATAAAGATATTTTGAATGATGGTGGTAGCATCAAGGTTGAAAAGTTTACATTCCATTGTTTACGCCATGGGTTCTGTTCTGCATTATCTGATGCTGGAAAAGAACTCAGCACTATTGCTGAGCTTGCAGGGCATAAGTCAATTCAAACGACTATGCGGTACATTCATCAGGGTAAGGCTCAGAAAAAGCAGATTGTTGATGAGCTAGCACAGGCTTTTAATTTGTAGGATAATCCAGTTTAAATCAGTCTAGGGAGAGCTACCCGAAATGCGGATTCATTACCCGCCTGGCTGATTTTCTTATCGGTAATGACTAGCACTTAATGAGGTGTTACAAATGAGCAATTTAAAAATTAATGGTGAGGTATTCATCCCGATTGATGATGCGCGAGATTATCTTGTTGATGAGCGTGCGGTTTATGAGCTTGGTACGTTGTATTTTCATTACAAGGGATTTGCTGACTTCTATCAGAACCTAAACGAACCGACTGGAAGCTGTCTTGATGAAGCAATCTTTTATGCAGATCCCGAGCGTGTGCATATAAACGGAATGATGTGTCTGTTCCCTCATGATGTTGAGCAATTCTGGCACGCGCCGCATGATGGAGCAGATTTTTACTCCCGAAATTATACCTTGCATATCGGTGAGGTGAATGGAGAGAATATATTCATTGACCCTATTTCATATTTTGATTTAGGTGGTTATGTATTCATTAATGAATCTAATGTGTATGCAAGGCAATCAGATATGGATGCTTTGTCAGAACGGTTTGGAATAGCAAAACACACATGCACCACAGAAATTAATGATGAATTTGATGATACGTATTCTGAAGATGAATCGTTAGAATTTGATGGCGAAGTAATTGACTCTGGCATTAGAAATTTTTTAGATTCAATTATTGTTAGCCACCCAAAGGCAACATCAAAGGATATTATCAGCCATTGTTTTGAGCATCATAAAGGCAACAGAATAAGGAATAAAGCAAAAAAAATCATGGAAAAGCTAGGTATTAACATGGATAAAACAGGGGGGGTCCCCTCCCAAAAATCTAAAGAATACATGCAAAGCGCACCACAATACCCAAAAATATAACCTACTCGCTAACCTACCCATACCACCATCAGTGCGGGTAAGTTACAAAATAAAAAGTGTTTAAAATTAACGCTTCAAACCTACCCGCCTAAATTACCCTAATCTACCCGCTTTGACTGGGTGATTTTCATTTTAGTACCTTAGAGCCTAGAAATTACGAAACATCGTGATACTTATTTCAGGCAATTGGAGGCACTATAAATGTCCAGTAATACATCAGTCACACTAGATGACTTAGTTCCAGAAAAACAAATCCCAGAAAAGTACCCACACTTATACACCAAGGAATCTTGGAGATGGGCAGTTGCCCAACGTAAACATAATGGTCTTGCCAGAGCTTTCAGAAAAATAGGCAAGAACGTGTTTGTTAACGTAGTGATACTTGCTGAATGCATGGACGAACAACCTGCTGACTGATTCGCATACTAAATGCGGTGCAAATCCTTTAATAATAAGGGTTACACCAATAAAGGCGTAACTTTAGGCGTAAATTCCAGAGTATTTTTAACAAAATGCTTCAACTCGACGGGCAAAATCGAAAGGAAATACGCCATAAGTTTTTGCTAAAACAGCAAGGCGGATAAATCATGAACAGCGAAACAAATCATAACAAATTTAGCCACCAAAAAGCTTTGTACAGGCCGTTATGAAGGTGGCGAAATGAGTAGCGCATTAGAAACAATCTTAATCGCAATCGAAGCATCGACAAGCAAGCCAGCGCGTAAACATGGCAGCGGCTATCGTGCATTATGTCCCTATCATGGCGGTAAACATCACAATTTATCAATATCTGATGGTGATGACAGGGTGTTGCTGCGTTGTCATTCAAATCATTGCGATCCTAAAAATATTCTGGAAAGTATCGGACTGAAAATATCTGATATTTACCACCAGGCATTAACACTTGCACAGTCAAGAAACTATAAATCTATTGCCACTGACCGCGAGATAAGGTCATCACTGGAAGTTGAAATAATTATCTTATTTCAGTGGTTATCGGCAAGCAATAAAGTTCTATTCCCTTGTGATGAAGAAGTGAGCCGAGAGCGTGCCATGGAGGCATTCAAAAGAGTTAAAAACGGATGCAACCACTATCTAACGGAGGGAATCAAATGACTAATGTTTTAGATACTTTAGATGACACAGAGCAAGCAACAGCAACCAAGCCAAATGTAGAAGCGGAAAATCAATCAATATCAACAGTCAAGCAGACGACTATTATTCTTTCAGATGGGGACGAAAAGAAGAAATCACAAGCCACACTATTAATTGAGATCGGACAGCAAGGAAAATTATTCCATTGTAGTAGTGGTGATGCTTATACCGAGATAATACTTAGTGATGTTAAAGCAACTTTAAAAATAAGATCACGCGAATATAAAGAATATTTAAGTCATAAACTTTATAAATTAACTGATAAAGGTGCGAATTCTAATGCTATTTCAGATTCTATCGCAACGCTTGAAGCAGAGGCTAAATTTAACGGGCGGGAGGTAACGATAGCGGTCAGATCACACTTTTATGACGATAGCATTTTTATTGATATGGGTACTAAAGATAGAAGCATTATTGAGGTGAGATCAACCGGCTGGAAGTCTGTAAATAAAGCACCCATTAAGTTTATTCGTAAAAATGGCATGACAGCGCTACCAGCACCAACGGATGGCAACATAGAGTTACTGAAAAAATATATTAATGTGTCAGAAGATGAGTTTCCGCTTATTTATGGCTGGATATTCTGTGCGCTTGCAGGTGTTAAGCCATATCCTATTTTAATACTGCAAGGTGAGCAGGGAACAGGCAAAAGTACCAC
>DUBV01000035.1 GCA_012960105.1 Thiotrichaceae bacterium
GTTCCTTACCCCACCTGATATTATCTCACAAACCCTATTAGCCGTTCCCATGTGGTTACTGTTTGAAGTTGGCTTGTATGCCTCTCGAGTGGCAACGAAGCCTAAAAGCGACTAGGCCGACAGATCACAACTTAGCCATAAAAGGCATCCTCGCTAGGCGTAATTTACAAGCCGCCCTTAGAGCCTCTCATTTCGTCCTAACGCAGAAATAATGCCGCGCTAAATGCATTAATCGATGTTTGTTTATTAAACGAGCCGGCGTGACATCTTAGTAGCAGCACTCATCTAAACCCATGTTGCAATAAACACATGGCAAAAAAAACCCACCAAATTAAGGTGGGTCTGAGTAGGCTCTTCGAACCTGAGGAGGTTGAAATGTTGAGACATTCTAACCAATATTAATTATAGCCCTACGCCCTTAAATAAATATAAGACTAAAGTCTAGCTTTAATACAGCCTTTGCTTATTTACTGATTTGCTTAATAAAGGCATCACGGGTCGCTTGATCCGCCTGATTCCACCAATAAACCAACATACTAGACGCTGGACTACCGTTAGCGACGATAGTCGGTGCTGAAGTGATGCTGCTTGCCGGAGCAGCAACAACGCCAGTTAGTTTCGCCATATCACTTACCTGAGAAGCAATCGGCGTATCATAACTTTGCGTCATTTTTGCCCATTTACTTTGTTCTTTCTTAACTCGCAAAGCAACATCAGCATTTACATTGCTACCATCGCTATCCACAATTTTCACCCTAGGGTTTTCTGCAAATTCACGCGGGGCAGACTTAACGGAAGAATGAGGAACTAACATATAGTTATGCCCACTTTTAACGACCAATGTTACTAATATTGGCTCAGAGCTAACAAACTCCTCTATTCTTGGATTGTCACCCTCTATGACCGCATCGTATTTCAGCGCAATTTTATGCTGTCCTGGTGTCAGCTCAACTGATTGGGACTTACTTAGCCACCCACCAATATCTTTGCCATCTATTGCTAAAAATTCAAAGGTATTAGGAATTCTAAGTTCTGACGCCACGGCTGATGTCATAAAGCTCACACTCAAAATCAAAAAAACAACTAATTTATATTTCATTTACACACCTAACATTATTAAATTTTAAAAGATTGTAGCATAGACACATCAGTACTTTGAGAGACCGAAGCGTGTCAATCTACTTTAAATAATTCACTTAATTTCAAGAAAATTTCATTAAAAAAACCCCTTAACTCTCGCTAAGGGGTTTTAGTATTGCTTAGATAAACTAAGTAATAATTTATTACGACTCTAAGTGTTCCTAGAATGCATACTTAGCTGATACTAAGAAACGATCTAACTCGCCTTCTGTGCCATCATTATTATCAATTTCGCCATGTATGATCATCGCGCCAAGGGTAATGTTTTTGACAGGTGAATACATTAGGTTAACAGCAATGCTATCAACCTCTTTGTCTCCTTTAGTGTCGTACTGAACTTCAAGATCGCTATAAATAATGCTTGAGCGGACTTTATCATTCCACCAATGACGATAAGCCACGAAGAACGCTGTTGTTTCTGTTAATTCAACATCTCCATTAACAACTTCTGCGTCGACAGCACCGCCACCAAGAGCGATATAACGACCTAAGCCTTCTCCATTAAATACTGAGAATTTCAAATCATCTTTTCCGACCATAACTTTACCCGTCACACCAAGGCCCCAACCAGTGGCTGAATCTTCAGCACCACCAACAACGTCTGAGTTGATTTCACGAAGCAAACCATTTAAACGTATATGACCCCAATCACCTTTGACTTTATAGTTAGCAATCAAATCTGGAAGATCGTTATCATCACGATCTGCAACGCCATATGATTCTGGGTTTTCTAACGCAATTTGGAAGTTACCCGATGTATAGCGAATCATCTGTTGACGACCAAATACTGTCGATTCAGAAGCTGGTAAGAAATCTGCTGATTCTGGTAATGCACCTAAATCCATTAATGTCGTCCAAGTTTGGCCAAGTGTCCAGTTATCAAACTTCAAAAAAGCATGTCGTAAACGTGGGCTGTAGCTGTTTGAAATGACTTCGTTACCACCCGCATCACCATTAGGCATGAAATCCATTTCAATGTAGGCTAATAATTTATGTCCATCAATTTTTTGTGACGCTTTAAAATTGATACGTGATTCACGAGCTGAAAAATCTAAATCGCTTTCACTTTCTGCTGATCCATTACTTGTAGGTATAGCGATCGGTGCATACATGACATCACCAAGGGAGTTTCCACCTGTATCGCCATCAGACAAATCTGAGTAACTTGCACTCATTTTCACGTAACCGCCAACGCTGAAATCCATTTTGCCAGCCATAACGTCTTTAAAGTTTACAGCGCTTGCAGTCATCGGTGACAAACCAATAACGGCTGCAGCTACTGCTCCTGCTATTATTTTATTATTCATACCTTCCCCTTTATAGAATTTTATTGTCGCTATTCGACAACAATATCTTACGTTTTTGTTGTGAAACATCTATTAGACTAAAGTACTATATTTATCCTATTTGACAACAAGCTCTCGTGTTCTATATAGCTGGGTGATATGATTTTTTTTAATTATTTTCTGTCTATATATTTATGAGCATATCATCTATTATTATTGCCGATGACCACCCCATGTTTCGCGAGGCGTCAGTCCAATTAATTAAACGGCTAGAACCGCAGTCTAATATTTTAACCACCGATACGATTAAAGACACATTTAGTTTGTTGCGTTCGTACTCTGACATTAAACTTGTTTTTCTTGACCTGAGCTTGCCAGACTCTATTGGTATTGAAGGGCTTGAGCGCCTTAAAAGAAGCTTCCCAGATGTTCCGGTGGCGATTATTTCCGCCACATTTGACCCCTCTACGATTTCTCGCGCGTTAAGAGTGGGGGCACTTGGCTTTGTGCCTAAGTCCGAGGCAATGATTACTATTTTTGAGGCTTTTGAAACCATATTGAATAATGAACAATGGTTACCTAAATCGTATCAGGAGCATCTGGATAAAACCACCGAGGCAGGTGACTCTATTTTCAATGATTTAACGCCGACACAGCTTAAGGTACTAACGCATATGCGCGAAGGCGAAAACAACAAAACCATTGCCGAGGCATTATTCGTCACTGAAGCTACGGTTAAAGCGCACATAACAGCCATTTTTAGAAAATTAAATGTTAACAATAGAACCCAAGCGGTTCTCGTTTCTGATTACATCAATTTAACTTAACAGCCTAAATGTTCGCGAAGATGCCTGTTTGGGTTGCAACTTTAACTCTTCGTGTAACATAATTTTCAATTGTTGTGAGTCAACAGGCTTCGCAAGATACGAAAATTCAGCCATCAAGGTTTCATCTTCTATGGATGGGTTTTTCTGTGCGGTAATTAACACACCTAGAAATTTAGATGCCGCTTGTTGTCGGTAGTGCTTAAGAATATCCAAACCCACCCAACTAGAATTTAGGTGATAATCTGCCAATATAACGTCGAATCGATGACCTTCTTTAAGTAATGCTTGGTATTGCTCATAATTTTGCGCCGACCATACATCGGCGCCCCAGCGTTTTAGCAATTCGTTTAGTGCTTCGGTTATATTGATTTCATCATCTATACATAAAACCATTCGACCCGCGAGGAAATCATCGCGTATCTCTTCTTGCTCATCGACGGGATTAATAACAATCATTCCGTCAGCTATCGGCACGCACACATGAAACACACTGCCCTTACCAAGTGCTGAACGCACGCCAATAGGGTGATTTAACAGGCTTGAAACGCGTTTTGTAATCGCTAAGCCTAAACCCAAGCCCTCAGTCATATTCGTATTTAATTGGTGGTATTCTTCAAAGACGGCATCTACATTATCTGGCGCAATGCCAATACCCGAATCGCGTACCTCCACGCACAGTGCTCCAGACCGCATTCTACAAGCCAGCATAACTGAGCCGCTTGATGTATAGCGAATGGCATTGGTCATGAAGTTTTGCAAAATACTGCGCAACATATTTTTATCACTGATGATGTATAACTTGGAATCGACCACGTGCAAGCGCAGCCCTCTTTGCTCGGCAATCACTGAGAACTCATTTTGCAATGTGTTAAACAACTCTTGTATGGGAAATACTCGTAACTCTGGATTCAATACGCCAGAGTCGATTTTTGATATTTCTATCAAGCCCTTTAATAAGCCTTCTGCACTTTGTAATGAATTGAGCGAATTTTCGGCAAGTTTATGACTCTTAGGCTGATCTTTTAGATCTTCCATTAGCGAGGCGAGATATAGCTT
>DUBV01000036.1 GCA_012960105.1 Thiotrichaceae bacterium
TCGCCGCGAGGTGAATCGATTTTTGTGACATGGAGTCCCAAAATCTTTATTGAGGCGAGCGCATGGCGCGCCTAAATCTGACCCACTATTTTTTATAATCAAGGCCTACTTACAATATCATTACGCCTCAACCAACCGTCATTAGGATAGTGTCATCTTTCAGCTTAAAAAGACACTGTAGTTAAGATACAAGCCAGCTTAATATTAGAACTATCACACCCTGTTTTGAGATTTCAAGTTGGCTGACCTCTTGAACTTTGATTAAAGATTCGACACCTTTATCAAAACGGGTCACGCACTTCAGTTCAAGCTGAAGTGTCGGATAGAAGTGGTCCCCAAAATTAAGACAGCCCTATATGAGTATTAAATAAAGACTCTGTTTCTAGTCTACTGAATAGACTCCGCTATTTCTTTTGCGAACTCTCCTAGCAATATTTTTTGGCTTTCAACTAAAGCTGGGTAACCATTTTCATTAAGTTCTTTTATATTTGAAAACTTATAGCTCTTTGCGCCCTTATTTTCCACCGTAATCGTCCAGGTAGCTGAAAGTGCCGCTTTACCATCGGCTGTCCCATGCATTTGGTCTATAAAAACATCTATTTTAGTTTTTTGGCTTTTATCAGATGATAATCTTGATATATGTACATACTTGCCAGATGAAAGAGAAATACCCTTCGCTAAATAGCTGGTCAAACCATATTTTAGAGGCTCAGCCCAACGATGATAACGTGCAACATTAACTTGACCATCTGTGGTTTGAAGTACAAGCCCTGATTGATCAATATAGCTAGCTACCTTCACGGTATTTAATCTGATTTTCGTTGTATCTATTTCTGTCGACACATTCGACGTGATATCTGAACGTAACAAATAAAGTTCTGCTTGAATTGGGTTACTAGCGCATCCCATCAATCCGTTAAATAAAATAACCAAGAGACTAAGTTTCGTGTACTTTGTTAACTTCATTTCGTAACCTCCGGTTCTGGATCATTCACATCGGCTGAAGGCAATATTGATGACACATTGGATAAAGATTTAGTAAGTTCTTCTATGCCCTGTAATGCATCGTTCAATTTATATAGCGTATTATCCAGATCATCATAAACTGCTGAATGTGGTGCTAAGCCATCTAAAGTTTTCTTTAGTGATTCTAATACTGAAGCTAACTTCGTGGGAATTTCCTGCATATTTTTTGACGATAAAATATGATTAAGTGCTGTGGTAGCACCGTTGATTTGTACGGGTAAATTTTTAGTATATTCTGATGAGAGCAATGCGTTTAGCTTTTTAAGAAATTGTGCAACTGAATACTGTATTTGCTCTAGTCCACTAGAGACACTGGGTATCATCTTATACTGATTAAAAGTGCCAAGTTCAGCCTTTTCTTCCTCTGGGTAATAGTCTAGACTCACGAGTAAGCTACCCGTTAACAAATTCCCACTTGCCAAGGTAGCACGTAAGCCATTCTTTACACCTTTTTCTACAACAGCAGAAAGTTTATTGTTTGCATCTAAAGTATCACCAAATTGTAGCCGCCCTGGCTCAATATAAATCAAAACTGGAATGGGACTTCCCGCCGACCTATTAACTTGAGCAACCATTTCTTTCAAAAGAATCCGCTCAACTCTGCCAATTGTAATACCTCTATACTGCACAGGCGCACCGGGAGTCAAGCCTCCTAAGTTTTGTTTAAAAGACACTACAAAGTATGTGCCATGCTCATAAGTTTTTTTTAATGTATCACTGTAGTTTGGATATAGTTTAAAAACACTACCACCGTTAATGGGTGAGCCTACTAAGATACCTTCAGGTATACCAAACGATATACCACCCGATAAAATCGTTTCTAGCGAGCCTGCTCTAAAATTTACCCCTTCCGCTGAAGCAGTTAATGAAAAACCACTATTATTCCAAAAACGTACAGATGTATTAAGTAGTTTATGGTAAGGCGCATCGATAAATACAGCATAACTTATTTTCTCTTTTTTCTGATCAAACCTCATGCTTTCAACACGACCAACCACATAGTCATGATAGAGCACAGAGTCGCCGATACCAACAGATGACGCACTTTCAGCCTCTATTACTAAGCGCGCACCCGGTGCACCAGCCTCAGTTAATGGCGGCACCTCAAGACCAACGTACTTTGCTGGGCCAGCTAAATCTTTATTGCCTAGAGCCAACTTGATATAAGCGCCAGACAAAATGGTACTTAATCCACTCACGCCACCCGTACCAATACGCGCTTTTTCAACCCAAAACCGTGTATCATCTTTTAAAAGGTGTTTGTGCTCTTTTTCTAGCTTCGCTTTAACGACAATACCTGATGCATCAGCGTTTAGAGTGACTGACTCTACTTGCCCAATATCAACACTAAGGTATTTGAGCTTGGTTTTACCCGCCGTTAAACCGTCTGCATTGTTAAAGCTAATCTCAAGCTTTGGTCCTTCATTCATAAAAGAATAAACGACCATCCAAATTCCGAGTAAAATCGCAAGACTTGGGATAATCCATATCGTTGATAAACCAACACTAGAAACTACAGGTTTACTTTCGCTCATTATTTTCTTCCAATTTATCCCACATTAGCCGAGGATCGAAACTTTCAGCGGCAACGATAGTAACTATTACTACACCTGCAAAAGCCAATGCTGCGATTCCCGGTTTTATAACAACGAGGCCACCTAGATTAACTAAAGCCACTAAAATAGCAACAACAAAGACATCTACCATGGACCATTTACCAACAAACTCAGTGATGCGATATAGAACCGTCTTTTGCCGAATACTGGTTGATGGACCTTTAGATGCACACCAGCATAAATAGAACATTGAAAACATCTTACTCAATGGTACAGCAACACTTGCTATAAATATCACCAGGGCAATGGGAATAGAGTCTAATTTTATCAGCAGCAGTACACCACCAATAATGGTGCTTGGCTCTGAGCTACCTAACTGATCAGTGATCATGATAGGTAAAATATTTGCTGGAATGTAAAGTACTGCCGCAGTAATAAGTAGTGCTAATGTACGTTGAATGCTTTGCGTTTTACGTAAATGCATTGCAGCGCCGCAGCGAGGGCATTTGTGCTCATTTACAGGTGCTAGCTTATAGCAAAGGTGACATGAAGCTAATCCTTTTGACGCTGCAGAATAGCTCATTGAGACTCGCCCATGAGGGTTTCGATTTTATTCCAACTTTGAAAACGGTCAAAGCTGGATAAAGCCAATGTAAACACAATCGTAAAAGCGAAATAAGCCCAAAAAGAAATTCCGATGACTAAGGTTGCCATCGCAGAAATTTTTACAATGCTAACAATTACGCCAATAAGAAAAACTTCAACCATACACCAACTTTGTAATAGGAAGATTAATCGACTTGCCGGGGTTAACCACACAGAAGGTTTTTGAAGGTGTATTGATAGCGCAACACCAAGTAACAAGAGTAGTAAAAATGCAGGCAATATAATAATAAATGTACCGACCATAATCGCTAAATCAAGCATTCCATAGCGATAAAATTCAAGCGCTGTTTGTGCTAGCGTCATCTCACTTTCTAGCCCAGAAGCGTTGAATGATAAAAAGGGATGGCAGTTCGCTAAGATCAAGAAAACTAAAGAAGAAATCGAGTATGAAACAACACGCAAAATGCCATCTTGCATATATTTTGTAAGAAAGTGACCACACCTAGAACAACATGCTTTTTCTTTATGTTTCAATGAAGAAACATCTGAAAGCAAGTCACACGAAGGACAAGCAACCAAATTACGAATATTCATTTAATGTTTTTTACACATAAAGCGTTTAAATTACTATTTAAGTTAACAAAACATAGTGATTATCATAGTGTGAAGATGGAAAAATACAACCCTATTTCTAGTGAAAGAAGCAATCGGGTTAGACTCGATTGAGTACATTGTCACCGACACCGATATTATGGTGTATTAGCGCCAAATGCACCACTAAGAAAAGCGGTATCGGAAAGAGCAGGGTGTGTATTTTATTGCTTTCAACTTGCAATAGATGGTTGCACAAGACAGTTTTTAGTCTTTGTAGTTACATGTTAGTCTGTAGTTACAAGTGATTGATAATAGCTAAAGTATTTTTATTACGCCATTATGTAGTAGTTGAAAAAAGAATTTAGCTGCATCATAAG
>DUBV01000037.1 GCA_012960105.1 Thiotrichaceae bacterium
ACTCTCAATACAGATAATCCTGTGATACTATCAACGGGAACAATATTACCAGCTAAATCTGAAGAATTAAGCGTTAAAGCAATCATCCCATCAATGTCTTCTAATCCGCTGGTGTTTAATGGAATATTATAGCTCCAGGTTGTTGTATTCACATTAGTTAAAGTTTGTCCTGTCAAATCATTCAATGTCCCTTCAGGATAATCCACATCAACTGTAGGAGGGTTCGTGACATCATCCATTTCTTTAGTAAATGTAAATGTTGCCACAGATTGCACATCCCCAAACTTTACCAATGAGTCCCCATCAAAGGAAATAATTGTACTTGGGATACCAAGGTCTATTGTGACACTTAAGTCCGCCCCTTCTCTTGTATTACCTGCCGTATCTCTGGCAACCGGAAAAAATGTATAGTCACCTGTTGTCAGCGCAGATGATGTAAAGGTAACCGATTCTGATGAAACAAATTGTTCGGGTATAAGCACTGTATCACCTGCAATCGCTGGAACAGGCGTAACATACAATGAAGCTAAATTACCTGGTAAAATACCTGTAACTGTGAATTCTGGCGTTGTCAGGTTTGTCAAATTATCCGTAGAACTTTTCCCAAAATCAGAACCTGCAACTAAATCAGCAGCATTGGGCACTGATGGCGGTGACACATCAACAACCAAAGATAAAGCAGAACTGGTACTTGAAACATTTCCTGCAGAATCCAAAACCACATAAGTAAATGAATAAGTATCTGCACCCAGGGATGATCCTATTTGAATTGTATCTGTTACACCTTGGCTCATCCGCATCGCTTTGCTTAAAACGTCACCAGTTCCTGTATTATAAAACAATCTAATCGAATCAGGCTCCGATGGGAGATCAACTAATTCAAATCTCGGCAATGTAATATTTGTTGTATCGTCAGTACTGGAAAACCCTGCATCATCTTCAACCAATAAATCTGGCGCACTGGATGATATAGTTGGGGGTTGTGTGTCTATACGAATTTTATGCGTTACCGAGACAAGAGCTGCATTCTTAGTAAGTGGAGCGAATTCTGATAGATTACCTGCAATATCTTGAATCTTTATCGAAATTGCATGAGTATTATCACTCAAACTATCTGTGGTAAATAACATGGTCGTAGCATCCGCTTTTAAACGCTGGTTCAAAACTCCATCAACATAGAGGAATGCTGAGTCATTGACAATAAGGTTCTGGGCTTCTATTTCGGGAGTAAAATCATTTGTTAAATTATCGTTATCTAAGGTTCCTAGATCAGAAGACGTAGACAGATAGGAGCGAACACTTGCCACATCGGGAGCATCTAGATCTACAGTAACATCTAACCCACCAGATGCTAGAGATTGATTACCCGCAATATCTTTTGTATAAGCAGTATAGGTACTCGTCGCAGCATTATATACTGTTGGATTTGATGATGTACCTGCTAATAATTCTTCTGAAACCACTTCATCATCACCGTTAACAATATAGAGACTATCACCTGCAGTAAGCCCCGTTACATTGAATGCAATCGTAGTTAAATTAGTTATATCATCTGTTGTTGAGACACCCGAATCATAGCCTGCTATTAAATCAGGGTTACCAGGTTGATCCGATCCCGTCACATCAATTGTTACTTCAAGCCCACCACTTTCATCAGAAACATTTCCAGCGGAGTCAACCAAAACAGCTGAAAAAGTATAATCATTTCCAGATAAAGCAGTTGGAGCCCGGTAATAGTCATATTGATTTCCATTAGATGATTTTCTATAACCACCAACCAACACATCAGCTGCCCCCCCTCCAAGATTATAAAATAGACGAACAGAGTCCCTATCTGTACTATTATTCCAAACCAAAAATTCTGGTTGCTGTTCATTTGTAATATCATCATTATCCAAGAAACCTGAGTCATCACTCGCTACCAAGTTAGGTATGCTTGGCGCTGAACTTGCTTCTGTATCAATACGAATATTAATTGGAGTAGAGAAAGATGATGTATTTCCAGCTGGATCCCTTGAAACAACTTTTACTACATATGCCAAATCTTGGTGAGCCAAGGTGGATAGTACTAAGCTTAAAGCACTTGAAATAGGCACTCCTCCTTTTGAACCATCTTGCAAATCGATTTGAACTCCATCAACATAAAAGAAGATTGAATCACCTACTGCATCTTGAGTATCGTCAGCCACACCGGGCTGTAATCCAGTAATTTGGAATTCAGGAGTTTGATCATTTGTGAGGTTATCACTACTACTTACACCAGAGTCAGAGCCATCTACTAAATCCAGTGCAACGTTTGATATATCTGTCGCAGTCTTGTCAAATGTAACAGAAGTCCCATCCAAGGTAGCCGTTACATCAACGCCTGAATTAGCAGCTAAATCTTCAAAAGAGATTGAGAATGCGACCTCTCCTTCTGTATCTCCTGCTTGCATAATATAAGTTCCCGACCAATCAGATGCAGAAGCACCTTGAGTCGCAGCAAAAGCAGCTCCTGAACCAATAGTAAACATTGGAGCACTCTTAAGGTCTTCACTTGCTTCAATGCTAAGGGTAAGGGTATTCCCTGTTTTGGCAGCTTGGTTACTATAAATATTATCTGATACAATGGTGACAGCATCTAGAGTTGGAGTGGTTCGATCAAACCTAATAGCAGAGCCATCAGTAGTTACAATTGTTGTTGCCACACTGTTTCCAGCATAATCCATAAAGTCAACCTGTATAGCTTGATCACCTTCTGTATCCGTATTTTGCATGGTATATGTTCCAGACCAGCTAGCGTTTGTACCACCTGCTTCTTCAGTAATAGTAGTCTCCCCTGCAATCGAGAAAGTTGGTTGTTGCAGAACTTCATTTGCAAGTAATTCTAAAGTGAGTATATCACCTACCTTAGCTAGAGTTAGGTCGTTTGCATTACTTGATGTTAAAATTAAGGTAGTTACGCCAGGTGTAGTTTTATCAAACGTAATACTCGTTCCATCCGATGTCTCATCAAGTACGTCTGAATCGTATCCATTTAAATCTCGCGCTAAAATCGTAAAAGGAACTGTATAACCTGCGCCACCATTATCATCTGTATCATTCTCAATTTCATATATTGCAGTATAAGTGTCTCCACTCAATGAAGCTGCGGTCGTGACTTCATTAATAGTAACCGTAGTAGATTCTAAATCTTCACTACTTTCAAAAGATAATGTGATGAAACTCCCAGCTTTAGCGTATTGATTATTACCTGTATTATCTGAAGAAATGGTAACACTATTAAAAGTTGGTTGTGTTTTATCAAAACTGACAGTTAGTCCATCAGTATCATTATTAATAGTTGTACGATCAGTCCCCGCATTACCTGCACTATCTGTAAAAGCAATCACAAAGGCAATGACTCCATCATCTTCAGCTTCTGTCATTGTATAAGCACCTTGCCACGTAGCACCATCCCCATCACTTTCATCGGTAACCGTTGCGGTTTGACCTGCAATAGTAATCGTTGGCTCAATTATATCTTCGCTGGCAATTACATCAAGGGTTATCCCACTTCCGTTTTCTGGAGTAGATAAATGTGGAGAGCCGTCGAGATCAGAATGGATGTCAGCAGTTTGAATAGTAGGCGTTCCACGATCAACTGTAACATTTTTTCCCCCTGTTTTACTTGTCACAACGGTACCACTATTACCTACAACATCTTCAAATGTTACGCTGAAAGCAACCGTCCCTTGGGGAGAACCACCAGTTACTGTTTTAGTAGCCGACCAGTGCTTTGCATCTACTCCAGCTGTTACTATAACATCTGAAGTTGAACCTAAGAGCGAGACATCTTCATTGGCGACAGTTTGCAGATCTTCATTGGAAACAAATGTCAAGGTAATTACATCATCTTCTTTTGCCCAATGTGTAAAATCATTATCTGAAGCAATGGTTGCTGTACCCAAAACAGGCGCCGTCATATCAAAAATAACCTCACTGCCATCTAAAGTAGCAGTTACATCAGCTCCCGTATTACCGGAAGGATCATCATAAAAATAAATATATATTGGTATAGCAAGACCATCATAGGCAACATCAGAGCTAGCCATCTCATATACCGCACTAAAAGAAGAAGCAGTATTTCTTGTAACAACTGCCGTATTACCGGCA
>DUBV01000038.1:0-3087 GCA_012960105.1 Thiotrichaceae bacterium
ATTCCTTTAGATTGGGCGAAGGTAACCAGAACGTCACTGATTGAACAAAGCTTTTCTACCAGTATTCATTAAAATTTAGTTTGGAAACTATAGATAGTTAATTCTCTAGGGAAGAGACATAGCCCTTCTATTTTCAAATAGAAGGGCTATAAGGTAATGCTAAGGTACTTTTACTTTATTTAACTTACCAATAATGCGTCGGAAAGGACCTTTCAGATTATCTCTGGCGAAAGCCTTAATTTCTTCAATATTCGAAGGCTTACCCACAACAATGATCCCTACCATTCCAAAACCTATATGTGGCTGGCAAACGAAAGCATAAACACCTTCCACATCCAGGGTTACCTTCAGGTTCTCACCTAGTTTACCCGCCCACGATGCCGCACCTTCAGGTATCAAACCTTCTACTGATACTGTGTTGTGCGAATTCATATTGCGCCAGGCAACCGAATCACCGGGGTTGATATAGATGGTGTCTGGTTTAAAAACACGTGCTAGAGCACTAATGGTATGTGTTTGCGGATTAGCATTTGCCGCTGGTTCTACACTTTCTACGACAGCAGATTCAGGAGCAACGTCACTACTGACCGCTTTTTCTGCTGGCGCTTCAGTGTAGGGCCAGTTTTTGTAGATTTCTTCCTGATAAACAACCTGACTTGGTAGATACTCTATGTCAGCAGATTTATCCTGCGGCATATCACTCTCGCCACAGCCAATTAATAAACTAACAGCTAAAATCAGAAAGAAATTAACCTTCAATTAATTAAGTAATCCGTATTTTATGTCTGGTCTTGATTAATTATAAGGCCAGTTAGCATAAATCTCATCTTGATAGATGACGCCTTCAGCTTTCTCCATATCCATAGATGAATCCATGCTGGCATCAGCAGAATCAGTCGCAGTATCTGCATCATCACCACCACAGGCGCCCAGTAATAAAAGTGCCGATATCATTATTGATAATAAAAACGATTTACTTGTCGTCATAATATTTAACTCCTTACAGTTATTAAAAAATTAATTTGATGTTTTGTGTCTACTGCATAATTTATACTTGAGTCACAAAACCATTGAATAACGCTGTGATACAGCTTAACAGACCTAACAAGGACATGAAAACCCAGAAACTACAGACATTTTGTGATCAAATATGGGAAACCAGCATTATTCCCGAATTGGTCGACTATATCCGCATACCGAATAAATCTCCGGCGTTCGATCCTGATTGGCAACAACACGGCTATATGGAACAAGTAGTTGAGCAATTTGTTACATGGTGTCATAAACAAAACATTAACGGCATGCAAATTGAAGTCGTGCGATTACCCAAACGCACACCACTCATATATATAGAAATACCCGTGCAAGGTGCTAATAATAGCAAAGCTAATAACGAATGTAGTATTTTACTTTATGGTCATCTGGACAAGCAACCTGAAATGTCTGGTTGGCGTGATGGACTTGGTCCATGGCAACCCATCATCGACGGCGACAAACTTTATGGTCGCGGTGGTGCTGATGATGGTTACGCGATGTTTGCTTCGCTACTTGCCATTAAAGCACTACAGCAACAATCAATCCCGCATGCACGCTGCGTCATTATTATTGAAGCATGTGAAGAAAGTGGTAGTTATGATCTGCCCTTCTATATTGATCATTTATCAGATCGCATTAAAACACCTGAATTAATCGTGTGTCTTGATTCCGGTTGCGGTAATTATGATCAACTCTGGTCGACTACATCATTGCGCGGCTTGATCGGCGGTACATTAAAAGTAGAGGTACTTAATGAAGGCATACATTCTGGAGATGCCAGCGGCATCGTGCCTTCCAGTTTTCGCATATTGAGACAATTACTGGATCGACTTGAAGATCCAGTAAACGGTAAAATTCTTGATGACACATTCCATGTTGATATACCTGAAAAAAGAATTGAACAAGCACAACGCGCGGCAAAAATGATGGGCGATGATGTATACAAACGTTTCCCGATGAAACACGGAATGCAGCCAATGAATACTGATCCGGTAAAATTAATTCTGAATCGAAGTTGGCGACCGGCCTTATCTTATATTGGCGCAGGTGGATTACCCAATATCGAATCTGCCGGTAATGTCTTACGCCCATCAACATCAATTAAAATATCCATGCGTTTACCACCAACCTGTGATGCTGAGGTTGCGAGTAAGAAACTTGAAGAGTTATTAATTAGCAATCCGCCTTATGGTGCAGAAGTTACTTTCACACCTGACTGGGCAGCGAGCGGCTGGATGGCACCGGAAGTAGCTCCATGGTTAGAACAAGCAATGGATGATGCTTCAAATAATTATTTTAATAAGCCCGCGGTACACATGGGTGAAGGTTGGTCTATTCCTTTTATGGGAATGCTCGGTAAAAATTTTCCTCAAGCACAATTCTTAATCACAGGTGTACTTGGACCCGGTTCAAATGCACACGGACCTAATGAATTTTTACATATCCCCACCGCAAAGAAATTGACCTGTTGTGTGGCGGAAGTTATAGCTAATCATTATGAAAATACAAATTAGTTTAAAAGGAATAAGAAAATGAAGACGGGTGTGATTGGTTTAGGTGCAATGGGTGCGAGCATGGCGAGGAATCTTGCCAAGGCAAGACATTTGCAAACGGTATACAACCGAACATTGTCTACAGCAGAATCTGTTGCTAAAGAATGTGACTGTTCAATTTCAATGACGCCAGATGAACTCGCTAAACAATGCGAACTTATTATTATTTGTGTGTCACGAGATACAGATGTTTTGGAAATGGTGAATGCCATAAAAAATGATATTAATGCCGATACGATTATCGTTGATACATCTACGGTTAGTTCTGAAACAGCAAAACAAGCAAGTGATTCTTTAAAAAAAGTGAACGGTCATTTTCTTGATTGCCCCGTATCCGGTGGTACCGAAGGTGCCAAGCACGGGACGCTGGCAATGATGGTCGGCGGTGACGAAGATGTATTGGAAAAAGCACGACCTACTCTGAATTCTATCGCTGGCAATATTGTTTACATCGGTGCCAGTGGCTCTGGTCAGGCAACGAAAGCGGTTAACCAGATTA
>DUBV01000038.1:3140-4106 GCA_012960105.1 Thiotrichaceae bacterium
ATGGACAGAGTGGTTGATATTGTATCTACTGGAGCGGCGAGTAACTGGTTTTTGGAACATCGTGGTAAAAGCATGTTGGCAGGGTCTTACGAACCCGGTTTTAAGCTGGGTTTGCATCATAAAGACCTGGCTATTTGCCAAAGTATGACGAAATCTATCAGCGATAATGCCCTACCCGTCATTGAAATGACCTTATTACACTACCAAAGGTTGATGGATGAGGGCTATGCAGATGAAGATATTTCGGCACTATTCAGATTAAAAACCAAACAGTTAGAGAAAAATTAATTCATTCATTTCTTATATAGCACAACACGCATGAAAGTATTTTTGGCAATATAATCAAATGGATACAAAGTATTCATTGTAAACTGCAGGCCATCTTTTAGCATTAAATTACTCGGTCATTTCTGCCTATTTATTGATAAGAATAATTTTATTGAAACTACATCCATCGTTTATTTGTCTCAGTAGAATTGACGCTAGGCCATATTTATGGAGAATAGTGCGGCCGTTAGTCTGCCTGAAGAATAAGAGCAGACGGCTATAAACACATTAAATAAAAATAAAGAGCAGTTTTAAGGTATCCAATTACTAAGTCATGTCAGTAGCAATCGAAGTTAAATCGTTAATAAAGTCTTTCGGCCCTATCCATGCGGTTCGTGGGGTTTCCTTTAATGTTGAGCGTGGTGAAGTGCTGGGTTTCCTCGGGCCAAATGGCGCGGGCAAATCAACCACCATGAAAATGATCACCGGCTTTCTTGAGCCTACGAGTGGTACTGCCATTGTCAATGGTCATGATGTACTGGAAGATCCTCTAGCAGTTAAACGCGCTATCGGTTATTTACCAGAAGGTGCGCCAGCTTATGGCGAGATGACGGTAAGAAGTTTTCTGAATTTTATTGCTGACATTCGACAACTGACTGGCAGCAGTCGTAAAAAGCGGATTGATGAAGTAGTTGATCG
>DUBV01000039.1:0-24104 GCA_012960105.1 Thiotrichaceae bacterium
GTTGCAGCGAGTAAAATGCGTAAAGCACAAGAACGCATGAATGCTGCACGTCCCTATGCTGAAAAAATTCGTAATGTTATTTCCCATCTGGCACATGCAAATCCGGAATACAAACATCCTTATTTGATTGCACGTGATGAAGTTAAGCGAGTTGGTGTGATTATTGTGTCTACTGATCGCGGTCTTTGTGGTGGTTTGAATGCCAACATGTTTCGCATGTTAATGAAGCAGTTCAAGAACTGGGATGCAGAAGGTAAGGAAATCGACTTGTGCGTGATTGGTACTAAGGCAGCAAGCTTTTTTGGTTCGATTGGCGCCAATATTGTCGGTCAAGTAACGCATCTAGGGGATGACCCTAGTCTTGATGAATTGATCGGCACGGTGACCATCATGTTGAATAATTTCAAGGAAGATAACATTGACGAACTACATCTTGTTTCAAACAAGTTTGTAAACTCAATTTTACAAACTCCAGAGATGCATCAACTTATACCGGGCAAGGCAGTTGAAGCTGAAGATTATGGTCATCATTGGGATTACTTGTATGAGCCAGATGCCGAAGAAGTACTAGACCATTTGCTAACGCGTTATATCGAGTCTCAAGTATACGCGGGCGTTGTTGAAAATATTTCATGTGAAATGTCAGCACGTATGGTTGCAATGAAGAGTGCATCAGATAACGCTGGTGACATGATAGATGAATTAGAGTTGATTTATAACAAAGCACGACAAACGGCAATTACTCAGGAATTATCTGAAATTGTTGCTGGT
The DNA here is from genome assembly GCA_012960105.1 of Thiotrichaceae bacterium. Taxonomy (GTDB): domain Bacteria; phylum Pseudomonadota; class Gammaproteobacteria; order Eutrophobiales; family Eutrophobiaceae; genus UBA7359. The sequence goes on from DUBV01000039.1 coordinate 772, forward strand.
GCTGCTGCGGTATAGACCAAGTAAGATTATTTTTAATTAATAGATATTTTAGAGAATAAAGACGAGGAACGAAAACCATGAGTTCTGGAAAGATTGTACAAATTATTGGTGCGGTATTGGATGTCGAGTTTCCAAGTGATGCGATACCCAAAATTTATGACGCATTAATTGTCGAAGGAGATGGTATTAGTACTACTCTTGAAGTGCAACAGCAGATAGGTGACGGCGTTGTTAGAACAATTGCACTGGGTTCTACTGATGGTTTAAAGCGTGGTTTGTCCGTGAGTAATACCGGTGAAGCTATTTCTATTCCGGTTGGCACCAAGACACTCGGTCGTATTATGAATGTGTTGGGTGAACCGATTGATGAAGTTGGCCCGATTGAAACCGATGAACGTATGGTTATTCATCGTGATGCGCCTAGCTTCATGGAATTGAGTCCGTCTACAGAATTACTTGAAACCGGTGTTAAGGTTATTGACTTGATTATTCCTTTTGCTAAGGGTGGTAAAGTTGGTTTGTTTGGCGGTGCTGGTGTAGGTAAGACCGTAAACATGATGGAATTGATTAACAACATTGCAACCAAGCATTCCGGCCTATCAGTATTTGCTGGTGTAGGTGAGCGTACTCGTGAAGGTAACGATTTCTACTATGAAATGCAGGAAGCCGGTGTTGTAAACGTTGAGAATTTTGAAGAGTCAAAAGTATCGATGGTTTACGGGCAAATGAATGAGCCACCAGGTAACCGTCTTCGTGTTGCGTTGACCGGTTTAACCCTTGCGGAAAAATTCCGTGACGAAGGTCGTGACGTATTATTATTTATTGATAACATTTATCGATTCACTTTGGCGGGTGTTGAGTGTTCAGCGTTATTAGGTCGTATGCCTTCTGCGGTGGGTTACCAACCAACCCTTGCTGAAGAAATGGGTAAGCTTCAAGAGCGTATTACTTCAACCAAGACCGGTTCAATTACATCAATCCAGGCGGTATATGTACCTGCGGATGATTTAACCGACCCGTCTCCTGCAACCACGTTTGCGCATCTGGATTCTACCGTTGTGTTATCTAGACAGATTGCGGAGCTAGGTTTGTATCCAGCGATTGACCCATTAGATTCAACCAGTCGTCAATTAGATCCATTGGTTGTTGGCCAAGAACATTATGATGTTGCTCGTGGTGTACAAAACACACTACAACGATATAAAGAATTACGTGACATTATTGCGATTCTAGGCATGGATGAATTATCTGAGGAAGATAAATTAGCTGTGGCTCGTGCTCGTAAGATTCAACGTTTCCTAACCCAGCCTTATTTTGTTGCTAAGGTCTTTACCGGTATGGATGGTGTTTACGTTTCATTGAAAGATACCTTACGTGGCTTTAAGGGGATTATTGATGGCGAGTATGATGATCTTCCAGAGCAGGCGTTCTATAACGTCGGTACCATAGAGCAAGCTGTTGAAAAAGCGAAAACCCTATAAGGTAGATAACGACTCATGACAGATACAATTCAAGTCGATATTGTTAGCGCCGAGCATCAGATCTATTCTGGTGCAGCGGAAATGGTGTTTGCGCCTGCTGAGTTAGGTGAAGTCGGTATTGCACCAGGCCATGCACCATTGATTACCAAGATGGGGCCAGGAGAAGTGCGGGTAAAAGATACTGAAGGCAATGAAACGGCATTTTATGTATCTGGCGGTATACTTGAGATTCAACCTAAAGTTGTCACTATTCTTTCTGATACCGCACAACGTGCAGAAGATCTGGATGAAGCGGCAGTACTGAAAGCGAAGGAAGAAGCTGAACAGGCCTTCCATGAAAAAAGCGATGCCATTGATTATTCCAAGGCACGTGCATCATTGGCCGAGACCGCAGCGCAATTACAAACAATACAGCGTATGAGAAAACGCGCAGGCCGTTAGTTTATATTTCGTATCCCGTTTACGGGATACGAATTTTCCATTCTTTTTCTCTTAACAAACAAGCTTATCTTACTGCGTTTTATCGTTTAAGATACACTCATGACTCTTAGTATCATTATTCTTGCTGCAGGTCAGGGTACACGTATGTATTCTGATAAACCAAAAGTGTTGCATACTCTTGCAGGACGTCCATTACTTGCACATGTTTATCAAACTGCTGTTGCTCTAACTCATCGTGAGATTCATATCGTTTATGGTCATGGTGGCGAGCAAGTTCCCGAAACCTTACAAGACTTTCAAGCGTCATGGGTGAAACAAGAGGAGCAATTGGGTACAGGACATGCGGTTCAACAAGTTTTTCCAAATCTTCCTGATGTAGATAATATTCTGATACTTTACGGAGATGTGCCTTTGATTACCGAGGAGAGTCTTACGATATTAGTAGACGCAGCATCTGATTCTGGATTTTCATTACTAACAACACACCTTGATAATCCACGAGGTTATGGAAGAATCATCCGTGATGAGCATGAAAATATAGTTGCCATTGTTGAGGAAAAAGACGCGACAGAAGAACAACGTAAAATTTGTGAAGTCAATACCGGCTTTATGGTTATTAAAGGCAAGCAATTAAAGCTGTGGGTTAATGCACTTAAAAATGAAAATAAGCAAAATGAATATTATTTAACAGATATCGTTAAGCTTGCAGTCAGTGATGGTGTTAATGTGGCACCGGTCATTGCAGATTCACCTATAGAAGTTCAGGGTATAAATACACGCATACAATTGTCTGAAGCAGAACGATATTATCAATTAGTACAAGCACATCATTTGATGCGTAATGGTGTTGGATTAATAGACCCCGCACGTTTTGATTTACGTGGTGATTTGGAAATTGGTAGAGACAATGAAATCGATATCAATGTCGTTATCGAAGGTAGAGTAAAGCTTGGTAACAATGTCACTATAGGTGCTAACTGCTATTTAAAAGATACCATTATTGCCGACAATGTAATTGTGTTACCAAATACCATGATTGATAGTGCTGTTATCGGTAACGGTTGTCGTATTGGACCTTTTGCAAGAATTCGTCCAGATACAACATTAGATGAAAATGTTCATATTGGTAATTTTGTAGAATTGAAAAAAACCGATGTGGGCAAAGGTAGCAAGGTTAATCATTTAACTTATTTAGGTGATAGCCATGTTGGTATGGGTACAAATATTGGTGCAGGAACTATTACTTGTAATTACGATGGTGTAAATAAACACCAGACGATTATAGGAGATGATGTTTTTATTGGTTCCGATGTGCAATTGATCGCGCCAGTAAAAATTAATAATGGCGCGACCATTGCTGCCGGCGCTACGATCACAAAAGATGTTTCAGAAAATGAATTAGCTATTAGTCGTGTAGAACAAAAATCTATTTCTAAATGGAAACGGCCTACTAAAAAATAATTATGAAAGTTGGTTTCTACCAGTTTCGTCCCCTTTTCGGTAAGACAGAGAAAAATTGTCAAAAAATATTAACGGCATTGGAAAATGTCGATGCAGATTTGATTATCTTACCTGAGCTTGCTCTGTCCGGTTACTACTTCAAAGATAAAAATGAATCCTTAAAATATGCTGAAGATCCCGATAATAGTAGCCTACTGGATTCATTAGCGAATTTTGCAAATAAAAAAAAGTTATATCTAGTTGTTGGCTTCGCCGAAAAACGAGGGGAACAATGTTACAACAGTGCCGCATTAATTGGACCAAATGGTATTGAACATATCTATCGTAAAGTACATTTGTTCAATGAAGAAAAATTCTGTTTTGATCCTGGTGATACACCATTTATTGTTAATGATATTAATGGTGTAAAAATTGGCATCATGATTTGTTTTGACTGGGTCTTTCCTGAAGTGACACGAGTATTAGCCTTACAAGGTGCACAAATTATTTGTCAGCCGTCTAATCTGGTTTTAACATTCTGCCAGAAAACGATGCTAGCACGTTGTATCGAAAATAAAGTTTTTGCTATTACTGCCAATCGTTTTGGTACCGATACGCGACCACAAGGGAGCTTGAAGTTTACTGGTAAGAGTCAAATTGTCGCGCCCAGCGGTACATTATTACATCGAGCGGCATCGCAACGTGATGCTTTATATATTACTGAAATCGATCCGACAGATGCAGATAATAAAATGATTACCGAACACAATGGCGTCTTGTCCGATAGACGTCCTGAATTCTACACATTACTTAATAATTAATAACAGGAATTTCGCTATGAGTTTTGCAACAGCAGATTTATATGATGAACATGAAGAAAATCTTCGAATTGCAACCCCCATGTTTAGTGACTATGGTGGTAATAAGTGTTTTTCTGGGCCAGCCTCAACGGTAAAGGTTTTTGAAGATAATTCACTAGTTCGAGCCGCACTGGAAGAGCCTGGGGAAGGGCGCGTATTGATTGTTGATGGTGATGCATCCTTACGTTGTGCTCTGGTTGGCGATATGTTGGCGGTATTAGGCAAGGATAACGGTTGGCAGGGCATTATTGTTTATGGTTGCATACGAGATTCGGCGGTCATTGCCGGTATTGATATCGGTGTTAAGGCATTGAATACAAACCCACGTAAAAGCGTCAAAAAAGGTGTAGGCGAACGTGATATTGCAGTTACTTTTGCTGATGTAACCATTAATCCGGGTGATTATATCTATGCCGATGAAGATGGCGTTGTAATTAGTGTCGAAAAATTCACATAAACTATTCTGAGTTAGCATGGTCATTAAGAATATAGGCTAAACTTATAACATAAGATTCTTTTGACACTGTTTTACGAATAGGTAATCGTTATGAAAAATAATATTCTTATTTCGAGTTTGATATTATTGTTTGGTCTTTATTCTACTGCGAATGCTGAATGTTTACGGCAGCAGGAAGATACTGGCGGTGGTGAATTGGTTGGAACCTTACTTGGCGCGGCTCTAGGTGGCTTGGTAGGTTCTCAGTTTGGCGGCGGAACCGGAAATAAGGTCGCGATTGGTGCCGGTGTGGTAGCCGGGGGTTATCTTGGTAATAAGGTCGGTAAATCCATGGATTGTCAGGATCAACAATATCATTCAAATACAACCCAAAATGCACTGGAAACTCAAAAGGTCGGTCAGACTTCAACATGGGCTAATCCCGATACTGGACATTCCGGAGAGATAACGCCAACTCGAACTTATACTTCTGAAGGTCAGCCTTGTCGTGATTTTACCCAAACGATTCATATCGATGGCGAAGATGAAGTCATTAAAGGAACGGCTTGTCGACAGGATGATGGGAGTTGGAAACCGATAAGTTAAATAGAATTATTTTGAACCCGCTACGGCGGGTTTTTTATTGCTGGTGATTTAGTAGCTATTACAGTCCTATGTTATGGTTAGTCTAAAAGAGGTAGAAATCATGCAGCAATTATATCGTCGAATATACAATGACCCCGAATTTCATCAGCTTGAAAAAAAACGTAGGATATTTAGCTGGTCTCTCGCATTAATTGTCTTACTTATCTATTTCAGTTTCATTTTAATAATTGCCTTCTATCCTGAGATTTTTGCAAAAACTATAGCAGTAAATAGCGTCATAAGCTGGGGTATCCCTGTAGGTTTATTCGTTATCATAAGTAGTTTTTTATTAACGGGTATTTACGTCTATCGTGCAAATAAAGAGTTTGATGCGACTAGCCAAAAAATCGTTAAACAACATATTAATGACGGACGTGTTTAGATGAAACTATATTTTACAGCTTTGATATTGTTGTTACATTCGACGTTAGTTCATGCCGCCGCTAGTGTGAATGTCGAAGTCACTAAACAGGAAATAAACGTCATAGCAGTTACCATGTTTCTATTATTTGTTACGGCTACATTAGGTATAACCTATTGGGCGGCGAGAAGAACCCGAACCAGAAAAGATTTTTATGCAGCCGGTGGCAATATCACCGGATTGCAAAATGGGTTGGCCATAGCGGGTGACTATATGTCGGCAGCCTCTTTTCTTGGTATTTCGGGTCTGGTGTTTGCTTCTGGATTTGATGGCCTTATTTATTCTATTGGCTTCCTTGTTGGTTGGCCCATCATTCTATTTTTGTTAGCAGAGCGTTTGCGTAATTTGGGTAAATATACCTTTGCCGATGCCGTCTCTTTTCGTTTACGACCGGTACCTATTCGTAGTATCGCCGCATGCGGCACATTGGCTGTGGTCTTACTTTATCTTATTGCGCAAATGGTTGGTGCTGGTAAGTTAATACAACTGTTATTCGGATTGGAATATCACTATGCCGTTATTATTGTTGGTTTGTTAATGATCTTATATGTCACCTTTGGTGGCATGTTGGCAACGACATGGGTACAGATCATTAAGGCAGTCTTACTGTTACTCGGTGCCAGTTTTATGGCCATTATGGTCATGGTGAAGATGGATTTTTCCTTTGAAGTCTTATTCAGTCGCGCGATTAATATACACGAAAGTGGCGTAGCGATAATGTCTCCTGGTGGATTAGTATCCGATCCTATTTCAGCTATATCTTTAGGATTAGCACTCATGTTTGGTACGGCAGGTTTGCCGCATATCCTCATGCGATTTTTTACTGTACCGGATGCGAAAGAAGCAAGAAAGTCCGTATTTTATGCAACAGGTTTTATTGGTTATTTTTATATTCTCACTTTCATTATCGGGTTTGGTGCGATTGTATTATTGGCCAATAACCCTGAATTTCTCGATATAGGAACGGGCGGCTTAATCGGTGGAAATAATATGGCTGCAATACATCTTTCTCAGGCTGTAGGTGGTGAAGTGTTTCTAGGATTTATATCTGCTGTGGCATTTGCCACAATCTTAGCCGTGGTCTCGGGTCTAACTTTATCCGGAGCCTCCGCTATTTCGCATGATCTCTATGCCAGTGTTATTTGTCATGGTGAAGTATTGGAAGCTGAAGAAATGCGTGTGTCACGAATGTCTACAATAGGTTTAGGTATTGCCGCCATATTTTTAGGAATAATATTTGAACAACAAAATGTTGCTTATATGGTCGGTTTAGCATTTGCCATTGCTGCCAGTGTAAATTTTCCGATACTATTTTTATCAATGTATTGGCGTAAGTTAACAAGCAATGGTGCATTCATTGGCGGCAGTATCGGTTTAATTACAGCAATATCCTGTATGATTTTTGGGCCAACAATCTGGGTTGATATCCTTGGTAATGCAACGGCTATTTTCCCATACAAACATCCCGCATTATTTTCTATGTCAGCGGCCTTTATTGGTATCATTGTTGTTTCACTATTGGACAAGAGTAAGAGTGCTCAGGAAGAAATCGAGGCGTTCACAGATCAGTATGTTCGATCACAAACAGGACTAGGTTCAGAAGGGTCAGCTGTACATTGAAAATAACATAAAAGGATTAAAATGGAGAATAACGATGAGAACAAAACAATTAATTAGATGGAGTGTTTACCTGTATCTTTGTATGTTTTCGATGGTTGTTTTTGCTCATGATAATGAACCTATATTTAATCAAGTTAACTTGCAGGCACAAAGCGAGCGTGATATCCCCAATGATCAATTGACCGTGTTGCTAGCGGTCGAAGAAGAAGGTAAGGATGCCGCCAAGATAGCTAAAAAAATAAATAAGGATATGGACTGGGCATTGACTAAAGCTAAAACGCGTCAGGAAATAGATGTACGTACTTTGTCATATAATACTTATCCTATTTATGATAAACGCACAGTAATAGCCTGGCGTGCAGTACAACAAATGGAATTAAAGAGTACTAACATTACAGAATTATCTGAACTTGTAGGAGACTTACAAGAACGATTACAAGTTAAAAGTATGAATTTTAATCCTACAAAAGAAACACGAAAACTTTATGAAGATGAGTTAATCGAAGAAGCTATGATCGCGTTTAAACAACGTGTTGAGATAGTAAAGAAACACATGGATAACAAAAATGTACGTATTGTTAATATACATGTGAATACCGGTGGCGGGTATTCAAGGCCGGTATATGCTGAAAACAGAATGATGGCCATGAGTAGTAAAAGTGCTCCAGCAGTAGAAGCCGGCACTAGTAAAATTACAGTGACAGTATCAGGTTCAGTTCAATTCTTCTAATAAACTATTAAGCTCGCTCATTACGTTTTTTGAAATGTATACTACTACATTGCTGCTCTTGTTCCGATGCTTATGTATTAGTCATACGCTACGCTCCTCAAAAAGCACAGCATCTTGTATTAGGAAAAAGATGAATTTTCTGATATTTAATAGATATTGATTAATTGATTGAGATAAATGGATAAAAAGAAAAACGAAATAATTTAATATATTTAGTCGCAGGGATAGTTTTAGTTATAGCCCTATTGTTTATATACAGGGAAGGGCTTACATGGTTAAAAATTACTAAGTGGTCACGTGTCTCAGTTGCGAGTTGGATAAGCATTAGCGTTATATTCAGTGTGGCGCTGGTGCTACAGTATTATTATTTTATATTGTTACGTTATAGTATTTTTAAATATCTAGTGCTCTGGCTTATTCCTATAATTTGGCTGTTTAATAATGGTCTCGTTGCCCTGCACCGGTTTTTTAATTGGACTACAGATATTGTCTCTCCTGTAGGCTGGCTTCCGCTTGGTGAATTACTAGGTGGGATGTTAAGTATTTTCTTTGTGCCGGTGTTATTAGCTGGCGGGGCAATTGTGGTCATAATAGACTCGACCGGTTTGATGCTCACACAAGCTTGTTACTATGCCGGTATTGCATTAGATGTCACGAATGTCTCCGGTTGGAATATCCTTTCATACAGCAAGAGTTTTATTAACGTTATATGGGATCTGCTATCAAATTCATTTGTGCAGCAAGTGACAAGTGAAAGATTGATGAATCGACCTTTTTTGGATTTAAGTTTATCGAGTACATTAAGCCTGCCATACTGGGTTCTCAGTATTGGCTATAGTTTTACTTGTGTGCTGATATAGATAAAATTGGTTGTATATGATAAATACGATGTGTCGAACTTGAAGATAAGAACAGAATAGGGTTCTCAATATTTGAATGACAATGAACCTTTTGTCTTTTTATTCATACTTATAAGTGCTCTCAAATCATTATCAGTAATAGCAAGAATATTTTCATATTTTTTTTGTAAATTAAAAGGAACTAACTTAGGATTTTCTCGTCCTCGTACTATTCCATAAAAAAAATAATCTTTCCCGAATAAACCTTGCATGTTTTCTTTTTTGTTAAATTCTCGCCGCGTTGGCTCATTAAATTCAAATATTATTGCAGGTTTGAAATTAGTTATGGTATTTTTCAGACCGACTAGCACCTTTTTTTCATATCCTTCGACATCAATTTTAATTGCTGATGGTTGGATATTATTTTTTTTGAATATGAAATCTCCAACTTTTATAGGTAAAGTTATAGAAGAAACATCTTTATTACTTTGGTCTACTATAAAGCTTCCCATCCCATAATTATTATTCTTTGGTATTTGATAAGGTAATTCAGCTGATTTGTCTGATAGACCGAAATCGAAAATATTAATATGTTTTATCTCATTAATAGCTAAATTGTTTTTAGCTTTTTCCCTGACAGGTTGCCATGGTTCAAATCCATAACCCGTATCAATTATGTCAGCTAGTGCTGTAAGATGCATCCCAACATTCGTACCTATGTCTACGTAGGTGCAATGTTGTCCTGCTTCTTTTTTACTTTTCAGAATTAATCTTAATAATTGTACCGTTGCAGGTTCATACATCCCGTAAATGTAAATTCGATCGTCGATATAATTTCCTGTTTGTCCCTCATAATCTTGTCCGAACATATTCATCCTAAAAGTTTCTTCAGAAACTAATTTCAAATGTTTACCAATTTTTCTTCGTAATGTTCGAGGTATTCGAGAATTTCTGGTAAAACTGAGACAGTGATTCATGGCTTGATTAAAATACACAGTGTTTTGCATAGTCAGCGATTTCATTCGCTGTCCAATCACCCTTGGATTTTTCATCCATTTGATCACACCATTTTTCACTGCCAATCTCAGGTGCGCAAGCGGATAGTAAAATTAAAGATATAAAAAACATTAAGATTCGAATAGATTTGTTCATGCCTTACTCCGTTATTTTAAGTTAGAGAATGCTTTCTTTGCTGAATGTATAGTGGCATCAATATCTTTATTGCTATGAGCATTGGATACAAAGCCTGCTTCAAATGATGAAGGCGCAAGGTTAATTCCTTCATTAAGCATACCATGGAAAAAATTATTAAATTGATCCTGATTACAATTCATTACCTTTTCAAATGAATCTATCTTTCCTTCATTTGAAAAGAATAGCCCGAACATGCCGCCAACATGGTTTGTTGCAAAAGGAATATTTGCATCGTTGGCAGCTAGAGACAAGCCATCAAGTAGTCTGTTTGTTTTTTCTTCAAGTGCTTCAAAAAAGTTTGTTGCAGAAATAAGCTCAAGTGTTTTTAAGCCCGCGGCCATAGCAACCGGGTTTCCTGAAAGTGTGCCCGCTTGATAGACAGGGCCATCAGGAGCAAGGTGATCCATAATTTCTTTTTTCCCGCCAAATGCACCTACTGGCATACCACCGCCGATTACTTTACCGAGTATCGTTAAGTCTGGAACAATATTATAAAGTGATTGTGCTCCGCCTAATGCGACACGAAAACCGCTCATCACTTCGTCAAAGATTAATACTGATTTATATTCAGTACAGACTTCTCTCAAACTATTAAGGAAGTCATTTGAACCCGGTACGCAATTCATATTTCCTGCAACAGGTTCAACAATAATAGCTGCAATTTGATCGCCAATATCGGTAAAGACTTCTTTAACCTGTTCTATGTTGTTATAGCTAAGTGTAATAGTATGTTGTGCAAGATCGGCGGGTACGCCGGGTGAAGTTGGAACGCCAAGGGTTAATGCGCCTGAACCTGCTTTAACTAATAATGAATCTGCATGACCGTGATAACAGCCTTCGAATTTAATAATTTTATCTCGACCGGTATAACCTCGTGCCAGTCGTATCGCACTCATTGCGGCTTCGGTTCCGGAACTAACCATACGAACTTTTTCAATAGAAGGAAGTAGTTCGCAAATCTTATTTGCCATCAATGTTTCAATTTCAGTTGGCGCACCAAAACTAAGGCCATTGCTTGCGGCATCTTGTACGGCTTGAATAACTTCAGGATGAGCATGACCTAATATCATTGGTCCCCAGGAACCAACATAATCAATATATTGTTTATCTTCACTATCGTATATATAAGGGCCGGAAGCCTTTTTAATGAAGATAGGAGTGCCTGATACAGATTTAAATGCACGTACCGGTGAGTTGACGCCACCGGGAATATGTTGTTTTGCTGCGTTAAATAATTTGTCGCTCATAATTTGTTTTACTTAAATAAATGTTTATAGGCTTTTGTTGCACTAGCTGTATCAGTAGCAGAGTAAAGGCCACTAATAATAGCTAGAAAATCAACATTGGCGTTAATTAATTGCTTACCATTTTCCGGTGTTATGCCGCCAATGGCAACTATTGGAATAGTTAATGTGGATTTTGCTTTTAGGAGTAATTCAATAGTAGCTTTATTTGCATCAGGTTTAGTGAGGGAAGGAAAAAATGTGCCAAAGGCAACATAATCTGCACCATCCTTTTCTGCAACAATCGCGCGATTGAGATCGTTATAACAGGAAACTCCAACAATAATTGAACCTAAGGTTTCTCTGGCGTTTTTTATATCTTTATCATCTTGACCCAAATGTATGCCATCAGCAGCGATGCCTTTCGCCAAGGCAACATCATCATTAACAATGAAGGGCGTTTTGTATTGTTGGCAGAGTAATTGTAATTCTTTTGCCAGTTCTTTTTTCTTTTGCTGGTTTGCTTCTTTATTTCGATATTGAAAAAGGGCTACGCCGGCATTAAGTATCGTATCTGATTTTTTAATGAGTTCATCGTTAGTAAGATTCTTGCAGTCAGTAATGGCATAGAGTCCCGAAGAGGCAGGTATAGCTTTATTTGTCATAAAAACGATCGGGTTGAGCCTGAGCTTGCCCAAGTGTTAAACCATGTTTCAGTGTGTTCCATGTGTAAGCTTGAGCATCTTCAATTGCTGTTTTTAAGTCATTTCCTAGCGCGAGTAATGCGGCAATTCTAGAAGATAGAGTACAGCCGGAACCATGAAAGGTATTTGCTATTCGTTGCCATTTATAATCAATAGGCGCGTTATCTTTTGTATAAAATGAATTGATAACCTCATTAGTGTTTTCATCCGCACCAGTAATCAAAACAGCTTTAGTTCCATAAGTTAACAATTTATTTGCCGCTGTGTTTAAGTCAGTTGATTGTGATAATGCTCTGGCTTCTTCACTATTTGGTGTAACAATGCTAGCTAATGGAAATAATGAGGACAATATTTTTTCACACATGTTTTTATCTGTGAAAGATCGTCCGCTTGTCGCGGCAAGTACTGGGTCGAGCACGAGTGGAATATCAATGTTTGATAACTCGCTTTGAATAACGTCAATGAGTTCGATGCTGGCTATCATGCCTATTTTACATGCAGCAATTTCCATGTCTTCTAAAATTAATTTAATTTGTTTTCTGAAAGACTCGGGTTCTTGTGGGATGACATCAGCAACTTGTTTGGTATTTTGAGCAGTGAGAGCGGTAATGACCGTCACCGCATGGCATCCGGCATTAGCAATACTTTCTATATCTGCCTGAATGCCCGCGCCGCCGCTTGGGTCGTGACCGGCAATGACCATCACAACTGGCTTTTTATTATTGCTATTAATCATAAGAAACGTATTCTACACGCCCCTCGTAGACACAGAAATTAAAAATTCAGGAGCGTGTAGAATGAAGCAGTATATGTGTGTGATTTGCGGTTTAATTTATGATGAAGAAAAAGGTTGGCCGGATGACAAAATTGCACCGGGTACTAAATGGGAAGACGTTCCTGGCGACTGGTTTTGTCCTGAATGTGGCGCGAGCAAAGACGATTTCGAGATGGTCGAAGTTTAATTATTGTTAATTTTTTAGAAAGGTCGGACTACGGCTAATAAAATAATTGCTATCAAAACAAGAACCGGTGCCTCATTAAACCAGCGATACCATACATGGCCGTGCCTATTTCGATCATATTTAAAATCCTGTAGTAGAAACCAGCAGTAAATATGATAAACAACGATAAGCAGTACTAGAAAAAGTTTTATGTGTAACCACAATTGTCCGCTATAGGCCGAGAGTCCGTTACTAAATAAAGTAAAAAACCCAAAAGTAATTGTTAGTACGGCTCCGGGAGTCATGATGCCGTAGAAAAGTTTACGTTCCATAATCTTGAAACGATCAATGCTTATTTGGTCTTCGCTAGTCGCGTGATAAACGAATAATCGTGGCAAGTAGAATAAGCCCGCAAACCAGGTCACCATGAATATTAAATGTAAGGCTTTAAACCAGAGCATAATGTTTTTATGTTATGAAACTGTAGTGGATGTTGTTTTTAGTAAAGCTTTTACTTTTGTCCGAAGTGCCTTTATATCTATTACACCAGATCTCTGTTGCACTATATTACCATTAGCATCAATTAAAAAACTGCTTGGTGTCACTTGAACATCACCAAAGGCTTTTGCGGCACTGCCATTAATATCAAGAGCCACAGGATAAGGAATATTTTTTCTTTTTGATAATTCTATTACCCGGTTTGGTGGATCATAGGACATCGCTATAGCAATAATTTCCAGTTCTTCTTGTCCTAGTTCATCGTAGAGTTCAATCAGGTGAGGCATTTCTTTTATACATGTTGCGCATGTGGTTGCCCAGAACGTGACCAGTAAAGGTTTTCCTTTTAGCGAATGAAGTTCTATTTTACGACCATCGATAATATTCAGACTAATTTCTGGTACGACATCTAACTTATTATGATTTAGATATAAAAACAGCGAAACTACCGTAAGAATGGCAACAGCAGTTACAGGGAAAAATAGTTTTTTCATCAGTTACTCATTTTGCGTTTCGACAGATGAGTTTAGAGCCGGAACCGATTCTCTTTTATTTCCTTTAATAAAATCTCTGAGCGTTGAAATAATATGTTTAATACCTCGCCATATTTTAGGTAGTAACCAGCCCATAAGAATTATAAAAAGAATGAGAAAAACTATAAAAACAACAGGGTAAGTGAGTGCTGTCCACATTCCGGCAATAACGAGAAAGTCTTCTCCAAGCGAAGTAAACCAGTTACTTACAGGTTCCGGAGAAGTATTGATTATGACGCGACCACCTGTTTTGGTTGCATGAGTAGCAGCAGTCAAACTGCCGCCTACTAAAAATGCCGCAAGTTCTACGGCAGGCGTGGTGTCGCCAACGGCACTCATTGCCAGAACCGCGCCTAGTGGTATCCGAATGAATGTATGTAATGTATCCCAGGCGGTATCAACCCCAGGTGTTTTATCCGCAAAGAATTCGACGCAATACATGAGCCCAGCTGCTGTCATCACTAAAGGATCCGTGACGACCATCATATCCGGAGGTAATTCGATATTTCCTGTGCTACCTAGATAACCCAGCATAAAAACAGCTGCGTATAGATTGATTCCACTAGCCCAGGCAACACCCATGCTAAGAGCTACATATTGAATTGTATCCATAATTCTTCTCGCTTAATGGCTATAAGATGACAATAAACTGAAATTAAATGATTTGGTAATAATAATTATTGTTTTATCAATTATTTAATAAAAACATAGAGTTATAATATATGACAATTAGCGTTTCGAATTGTTCAAGTTCTGCTAAATATATCAAAATTGATTGCTTGACAGTTTTTTCATCTAGCATTAATCTCGCTATCGAATTAACTGTTTTAGCAGTTGATTCATTAAAAATAATAATAATATAAAATTGAATTCAAAGCGGCCTAGGTCGCTTTTTTTATTGCCTACATGGATGCAGGTATATCACGAATGCAGGAGCATATTCGTGATATCTACAGGATGTAGTGTATGTCCTGAGAGCGCAGGAGCCCGGAAGGACGTGTATTAGATGTAGTATAGTTAAAAAATAATCCGTCACGTCAGTCATAGAAACATTTTTCCTGTTCCCAGTTAAGCAAGATAAAACTGCAATACTCATACAGTTTTATTCTGTAAAATTAAATCATATTAAACTTAAAGTGTAAGGCAAGAAAATGATTAGTGTAGGTATTGTCGGAGCTACGGGCTATACAGGCGTTGAATTACTGCGTTTGCTTTCAGCTCATGAAGGCGTTGAAGTTAAAGTAGCTACTTCAAATTCTGAAAAAGGTAAGGTTGTGTCAGCGGTTTTTCCAAGCTTACGCTCGATTATTGATCTTGAATTTGTAGAGCATGACAGTAAGCAACTGAATTCTTGCGATCTTATTTTCTTTGCCACGCCACATGCGACTGCAATGCATCATGTTCCAAAACTACTTGAACAGGGCTGCAAAATTATAGATCTGTCTGCTGACTTTAGAATTAAAAGTCCTGATGTTTGGGAACATTGGTATGAGGTGAAACATGCTTGCCCAGAGCTTTTGCCGTCTGCTGTCTATGGCTTACCAGAATTAAACAGAGTAGAGATAAAATCGGCTAATTTAGTAGCAAATCCTGGTTGTTATCCAACTGCAATTACTTTGGCTTTATTGCCGGCTATAAAAAATGGCCTGATTAATGCGAAAGATATTATTGCGGATGCCAAATCTGGCGTCAGTGGAGCAGGGCGAAAAGCGGCGCTGGCATCACAATTTTCAGAAGTATCCGAATCATTTAAAGCTTATAGCGTATCGGGACATAGGCACTTGCCTGAGATTGCCCAAACTTTAAGCAATGTTCAGCAAGATAACGATGTGAACCTCACTTTTGTTCCTCATTTAGTTCCTATGAATAGGGGTATATTTGCGACGGTGTATGTAAAACCGATGGGTCATTCAATTGACATGCAAAAGCATTATGCCGATTTTTATGCGGAGGAAAAATTTGTTGATGTTATGCCTGAGGGCTCACACCCTGAGACAAGGTCAGTGAAGACATCGAACACATGCCAGATTGCTGTGCATCCTGGAAATAGTGAGTCTCAACCAACCGTGATTTTGTCAGTGATTGATAATTTGGTTAAAGGCGCTGCGGGACAGGCGGTTCAAAATATGAATTTGATGTTTGGTTTAGACGAAGATACGGGTTTGTTTGCACCAGGTTTGGTTCCGTAACTTATTTCTTTAACTATGTTTAAATTAGTTGTAAAAAAACATCGTCCTTTTGAGATTATTCTCGCTATAGTTACATTTAGCACGGCATTTTCTGTAATTGTCTGGTTGTTATTAGATGCGAATCATTGGGACGTTATTAAAAGCCGATTGTTGCAAAATGAGGAGTTACGTTTGCTGTGGGATGTCAATCAGAAGCTTGAAACAGAAAATAAGAAATTGAAGGAACAAGTGGTCATGTTTGAACGTTCTAGCCAGATTGACCATCAAGTAGCGGCTAGATTACAAAATGAAATTCGGAATTTGCAGGATCAGGTATATTTATTTAAAGGGGAATTAGAATTTTATCAGGGGATAATGTCGGCAACGACTGACTCTAAAGGCTTGAATATACAAGGATTACACATTGAATCGGCTGATCAGGAGCGCCTATATCGTTTTAAGCTTGTATTAACCAATGTGGCAAAAAGTGATAGAGTGATAGAAGTGACGTTGGATATGTCTGTAGAAGGCATGAATGAGTCAGGCTCTCTGGTTTTATCGTTAGATGAAGTGATAGCGGGTAGTGAGCTCAAGCGCGAAATGAAATTTAAGAATTTTAAACGAATTGAAGGAAGCTTGAATTTTCCTAAAGGATTCAAGCCGTTACGGGTGGTGGTTGATATACGTCAAAAAGGAGTACGTAATTCAACTGTCCAGAAAATATTTGAATGGCCTGCTAGTGCAGGTTGAAAGAGGTGAAAAATATGTTCGGAAATTCTAAAAATCGTAAGGCAACACGCATTGATACTCTGGTTGGGCAACATACAGAGATTCAAGGCGACATCAGGTTTAGTGGTGGCTTGCATATCGATGGTACGGTTAAAGGCAATGTCATTGCTGAAAATGATGGTCGTTCTATGGTTTCGCTTAGTGAGTGCGGTACCATTGAAGGCGAACTCAATGTGCCCTATGTTGTTCTTAATGGAGTAGTTATTGGAGATGTGCATAGTAGTGAACATGTGGAACTTGCGTCGAAAGCAAGAATCACAGGTAATGTGTACTATAATTTAATTGAAATGGCGATTGGTGCTGAAGTGAACGGTAAACTGGTTCATTCTTTAGAACCAGCAGATTCCCCATTAGCATTAGGTCATGGCGAACCGCTTGAAGTGGGCGAATAATATTTACGGTAATAGTTTATGAGTTCAATTGAAGAATCAGTAATTCCAAGTCCACTTATTTTCAGTGAAGCTGCGGCCAATAAGGTTAAGGAGTTAATTGAAGATGAAGATAACGATGCATTAATGTTGCGCGTCTTTATCAGTGGTGGTGGTTGTTCTGGTTTTCAGTATGGTTTTACCTTCGATGAAGAAATTGGCGATGGTGATACCGTTGTCGAAAATGAAGGTGTTAAGTTATTGGTTGACCCAATGAGTTTTCAATATCTGTCTGGTGCCGAGATTGATTACTCAGAAGGTATGGAAGGCGCACAGTTCGTTATCCGTAATCCTAATGCAACGACAACCTGTGGTTGTGGATCATCTTTTTCTGTTTAGGTTTTAATTCTTTTTTAATTTGTCGAATAAACCCCACCAAGTAACACTTCTTTATTTGCTCCAGTTACACTAGGTAGGTTTGCCGGTTTATTTTCAATTCGTTGTTTTGCCAACCAGGCAAAGGTGACGGCTTCAATGCAATCAGGTGTCAGTCCATAGTCCGTTGTTGTTGATACTTTAATTTGAGGTAATAAATTCTGTATCGTTTTCATTAATGCTGGGTTATAAGCGCCACCTCCGCAAAGTAAGACTTCATTATATTCATTCGCCATTTCTTTGATTGAATTACAAATTGTAGTTGCGGATAGTTTTAATAATGTTGCTTGTACATCTTCAGGGGAAATTTCTGAATTCTGTTTAGATAAATATACTTGCAGCCATTGCAGATTAAAATATTCTCTTCCGGTGCTTTTTGGAGCTGCTAGGGAGAAGTACTCATCGCTGAGCAATAGTTCTAATAATTCATTGTTTTCTTTTCCACTACTAGCCCAAAGACTATCTTTGTCATATTCCTCATTTTTATTTTTCTGAATCCAGTCATCAAGCAAGCCATTGCCTGGTCCGGTATCAAAACCAATCACGTTGCTGCCATCGTTAGCTAAGAGAGTTATATTTGCTATGCCGCCAATATTTAAAATAACAATATATTTTCCATTTTGTTGAAATTGATATTGGTGGAAAGCACTTGCTAATGGAGCACCTTGACCGCCATAAGCCATATCCATTCTTCTGAAATCAGCGACAGTAGTAATGCCTGTTTCAGCGCAAATAATATTTGGGTCGGCAATTTGTATTGATGTTTTATGTGTGGTGTTTGGTTTATGTAGAATAGTCTGCCCATGACTGCCAATTGCAGTAACTTGCTCTGGTGCAATGTTCGCTTCTTTTAATAAATCATTGACGGCTTTTGCAAACAGATGACCTAGCTTATGATCTAGATCGGCAATATGACCAAGGTCACTTTTTTCATTGATTAAGCGAACCTGATGTCTTAGCGCATTATCGATAGGATATTCACGGTAAAGTTTGGGGCTAGCTTTATTATCAAACTCAACCAGTGCGGCATCGATTGCATCCATGCTCGTACCTGACATAAGTCCTATGTAATACATAATGACCTCATGAGTTTTCTAAGAGGGTGAATAAATATTAGCCGTCTTCCATTAAGAAATCGGATAGTTTTATAGAAGTGTTTGTTTGTTGAATAGCAATAGCACTCTTACCGGTGAGACGATCTAGTTCAACAATCATTGGGTTTGTTTTTATTTTAAATTCAGCCAAAGCTTTTTTACTAATTGATTCGACCTTAGGTAATTTAACCGTCAGAGGGTTTCGATGTACGCCATTAACTCTAAATTCATAATGTAAATGAGGGCCTGTTGCTAGACCGCTTTTACCTACATAACCAATAATTTGGCCTTGTTTTACCCGAGAGCCTGATCGAACGCCTTTGGCATAACGATGTAGATGTGCATAAACAGTGCTGTATTTTCCGCCATGTTTTAATATGATCGTTCTTCCATAGCCACCTTTTCTGCTTGCATGAACAACCGTGCCATCACCGGTTGCCTTGATAGGTGTGCCGGTTGATGCGGCATAATCAACACCTCTATGTGCACGTATTTTATTGAGTATGGGATGTTTTCTTTTTAAATTAAATCGAGAACTGATGCGGGAAAATTCAACAGGTGTTCTAAGGAAAGCCTTGCGCATTGAATCACCATTATCAGCATAATAATCAACATGGCCACCTTCATGTGTATAGCGAACAGCTCTATAGGGGATATTTCGATTAACGAATTGAGCCGCAATGATAGGTCCATCGGAAACTTTAATGCCATCTTTATATTGTTCTTCATAGATGACGGTAAATGAATCACCTTGACGAATATCCAAAGCAAAGTCGATGTCCCAACCGTAGATGCCGACGAGTTGCATAATCAGATTGTCTGAAAGTCCCGCTCTCTTAGCCGATAAAAATAGAGAGTCATTAATAATACCGTTGGAATTTTTTACAATCTTTTCAAGTTCAATCTGGCTAAAATCAACTTTAAATTTATCATCAGCTTTTGAAACATTGAGTGTCCTGGTCAAATTCATTTCATATTTCAGACGGAGTAATTCATTATCTACGATATGAAAATTTAATTGTTGTCCGGGTTGAAGCCTCTTAAGAATGGATACTTCTTTACCAAGAGACATGAGTTTGTATAGTGAGGCAGGGCTTAAACTCAGTCTTGAAAATATGAGCGCTAAACTGTCACCCGATTTTACTGTAATTGATTGCCAAGGATCTATAGTAGGCTCTTTTTCTAATGCGTCCTTTTCAGAGACACTTTCATCTAACGCAAGACTAAATTCATCTTCTAATTCAGCGTCTATAAAAGATTCTTCATTTATATTTTGAAGCTCAATGGCTTCTGTAACAAAATTTGTGACTTGGTCATGACTAGTAATAGGTATTTTGATGGCATTTGGAGTAACGGATGTTAAAAGAGGTGCTGATTCTGGGCTGTCGGATGAGCCCGTACCGAGCATGAAATACGTCGATATTATTAGAACGAGAAAGCCAGATACTTTGAAAAAGTAGGAATGGTTTGATGCTTCTCCAATTCGTTCTACTTTATTCTTATAGTCTTTCTTAATATAGACTCTGTAAGTCACCGTTAACCCTAAGTAATTTTCCCTACAATAGCTTTTGAAGGCATTATCGTCAATATTCAATTGTCTATTAAATATGCTTAATAATTCAGTAAATTTACTAAGGCGAGACGTTTGTCGATTATGATAAGCTACGCGCGATTTATTACACACGGGGAAAGTATGACATCAGTCAATGAATCCATGGATCTGATAGCCAGAGGCGCAGATGAAATCCTGGTTGAAAAAGAATTAAGAAAGAAACTCGAGTCGGGTAAACCACTTAATATTAAGGCGGGTTTTGACCCTACGGCACCGGATTTACATCTTGGCCATACTGTTCTTATCAATAAACTGCGTCAGTTCCAGCTATTGGGTCATCAAGTCATATTTCTAATTGGTGATTTTACCGGAATGATTGGCGATCCCTCAGGCAAAAGTACAACACGTCCAGCATTAACAAGAGAACAAGTGCAGGAAAATTCGGAGAGTTACCAAAAGCAGGTTTTCAAAATACTGGATCCTGATAAAACCATTGTCGCATTCAATTCTACCTGGATGGATAAGATGAGTGCAGCGGATGTTGTTCGTTTGGCATCAAATTACACTGTTGCCAGAATGCTAGAACGTGATGATTTCAGTAAACGATATAAAAACAATCAGTCGATTGCGATTCATGAATTTCTTTATCCCTTAGTACAAGGATACGATTCTGTGGCATTGGATGCAGATGTTGAGCTGGGAGGCACAGACCAAAAGTTTAATTTACTAGTAGGACGCCAATTACAGCAAGCACATGGAAAAGCGCCCCAAGTAGTTTTAACGATGCCGATACTTGAAGGTTTGGACGGTGTTCAGAAGATGTCTAAATCACTAAATAATTATATAGGTATTGATGAGCCAGCAAATGAAATGTTTGGCAAGATTATGTCGGTGTCAGACGAACTTATGTGGCGTTATTTTGAATTATTAAGTTTTAGACCATTAGCCGAAATTAATGCTTTTAAACAAGAAATTGAACAAGGTGCAAACCCAAGAGATATAAAGTTTAAATTGGCAGAAGAAATCATTACACGATTTCATGATGCAAAAGCAGCTGAAGCGGCACAAGCAGACTTCATTAATCGATTTAGTAAAAATGCCATACCTGACGATATGCCTGAAGTAGAGATAAAAGTTGAGGCTGAAGGATTGCCCTTAGCTAACGTTATAAAAGAGGCTGGATTAGTAAGTAGTACTTCAGATGCACATCGTATGGTGAAACAAGGTGCTGTAAAAATTGATGGAGAAAGAGTCGAGGATAGTAAACAAAAGCTCAAGGCTGGTTTTTCAGCAGTAATGCAAGTAGGTAAACGGAAATTTGCTAGAATAAGCCTTATAAGCTAGTAGATTGTACGGGCGATTTTTGTACGGCGAAAAGGGTATCTCAATGTCAAAACGTAATGCAGAACTGAGAAGGCGACAACATAGTCTTGAAGAAGAACCTGATTTAGTTGTTGATCGTCATCCTGGAAGCAATCTTTCTGTTCTACCAATAATAGTGATAGTTGCTATAGCTCTTTTCTTTGCTTTTAAGAACAATGACGTCATTCAGACAGTAGTCGATACAAATTCACTAGAAGAGGTGATTTCTTACGCGCAAAAGCCCAGCGAAGTTTTTAAAGTAAGTAATCTCCATCAACTTGTATCGACTGGTTCGATTGCTGATATTAAACAACAGCTCCTTGAATTGGATAGAGAAACTATAAATGAAGTTGCTGCTGGAATGACGCCCATCATGCTAGCAGCTTCACAAGACAATGTTGATATTATTGATTTACTTTTTACCCAAGGTGCGGATCCAAATAAACGAGGATCGATGCAAAGGACGGCTTTACAATATGCAACTGAAAAGAACCATATTGAAGCAGCGAAGCGACTACTATCCTATGGGGCTGAAATAGATGCTTATGATGATGGTCGACTTACGCCGCTAATAATGGCTGCAAGTCGTGGTTATTCTGAATTAGCTTTGTTGTATATAGAAAAAGGAGCCGATGTAAATATCCAACATGTTCAGGGTTGGACGGCGTTAATTGATGCAACTGCCCATGGTGATATCAAACTAGTGAAGGCTTTGATTGAAGCAAATGCCGATAAAGATCTAACTGCTGCGAACGGTATGAAAGCGATTGACTATGCCAGAGAATACGGATTCAAAAATATTGTAAAATTACTTAGTAAATAAAGACGAACAATAACTCTCTATTTCTAGCTAAAATTGCAGTTTTCCCCTGAATATAATCGAATCGAATCAATGGCTTATATTGTTTTAAAAAAAGTGTAATAAAGTTGTTGACCGAAGGCTTCCGATCTATATAATGCCGTCTCCCGATTGGGGCTAACCAATCCTGTTCTTTAACAATTTCTGATCAAGTAATTTGTGTGGGCGCTTACGTAGACGGCTTAAAATCACCAAAAACATCGGTGAAAGCTTAGTTGAAGTAGTGTTTACATTGCATTAATTATTATAGTAATCATCGAGCCAAGATTTGCTGCCATAAGCAGCTAACATGATTAAACTGAAGAGTTTGATCCTGGCTCAGATTGAACGCTAGCGGCATGCTTAACACATGCAAGTCGAAC
The DNA here is from genome assembly GCA_012960105.1 of Thiotrichaceae bacterium. Taxonomy (GTDB): domain Bacteria; phylum Pseudomonadota; class Gammaproteobacteria; order Eutrophobiales; family Eutrophobiaceae; genus UBA7359. The sequence goes on from DUBV01000039.1 coordinate 23,767, forward strand.
GGTAACAGCAGAGCTTGCTCTGGCTGACGAGTGGCGGACGGGTGAGTAATGCTTAGGAATCTGCCCAGTAGCGGGGGACAACATGTGGAAACGCATGCTAATACCGCATACGCCCTACGGGGGAAAGCAGGGGATCTTCGGACCTTGCACTATTGGATGAGCCTAAGTCAGATTAGCTTGTTGGTGGGGTAAAAGCCTACCAAGGCGACGATCTGTAGCTGGTCTGAGAGGACGATCAGCCACACTGGAACTGAGACACGGTCCAGACTCCTACGGGAGGCAGCAGTGGGGAATATTGCACAATGGGGGAAACCCTGATGCAGCAATGCCGCGTGTGT
>DUBV01000039.1:25173-26669 GCA_012960105.1 Thiotrichaceae bacterium
ACTTTGTGATTCATGACTGGGGTGAAGTCGTAACAAGGTAGCCCTAGGGGAACCTGGGGCTGGATCACCTCCTTAAAAGATAGTGATTTAATCCTAAGCGTCGAGCGCTCACACAAATTTCTTGATCAGACACATTGCGAGAAGGTTTAACTGACTGATGTCATTAAACTGGAAGCAAATAACACCGAATAGGTTGTTAAATTTGGGTCTGTAGCTCAGTTGGTTAGAGCGCACCCCTGATAAGGGTGAGGTCGGTGGTTCAAATCCACCCAGACCCACCAGACACGCATTCTTAATTAGGGGCTTTATGATTCATTTCTTGATGAGCATGATTGTCTAATTTAATACGTTTCGATCAGGGGCCATAGCTCAGCTGGGAGAGCACCTGCCTTGCACGCAGGGGGTCGGCGGTTCGATCCCGCCTGGCTCCACCATACATTCGATATAAGTGAGTTTTATTGCTCATTTGTTGTGTTCTTTAAAAATTTGGAAAATTGATTAAACATAGATAACAACTCCAACTGTTATCTATGTAACAAATGCATTCGCAAGAATGTGTTTGGGTATATGCATTTTAATTATAGTAAGCGTAGCAAACTTGTAATTTCTTTGGTTTAACGCACAAAAGGTGTTAAGCACAGAATTAGTAGTTGTAACGACGAGATTTTGTTTGAGTATGAGTTGAAAGACGAGTAAAGGAAGGAATGTACGTAAGTACGTGACTGACTGAACGAGGAAGTCGGCGAAGTAATCGAGCAAAAGATTCAAGTTAGAACAGACTGTTTGAGATTATATGGTCAAGCGAATAAGCGCATACGGTGGATGCCTAGGCGATAAGAGGCGATGAAGGACGTAGTAGTCTGCGATAAGCCGCGGGGAGCTGACAAACTAGCTTTGATCCGCGGATTTCCGAATGGGGAAACCCACTGCTTCGGCAGTATCTGTATCTGAATTCATAGGGTACAGAGGCGAACCCGGGGAACTGAAACATCTAAGTACCCGGAGGAAAAGAAATCAACCGAGATTCCCTGAGTAGCGGCGAGCGAAAGGGGACCAGCCCAGTTACCACAAGCATAAATCATTTAGATGAACGTTCTGGAAAGTTCGGCCATAGCGGGTGATAGCCCCGTAATCGAAAAATGGCTTGTGTGGGGTAACGAAGAGTAAGTCGGGACACGTGATATCTTGACTGAACATGGGGGGACCATCCTCCAAGGCTAAATACTACTTATCGACCGATAGTGAACCAGTACCGTGAGGGAAAGGTGAAAAGAACCCCGGAGAGGGGAGTGAAATAGAACCTGAAACCGTATGCGTACAAGCAGTGGGAGCCTGTCTTCGGACGGGTGACTGCGTACCTTTTGTATAATGGGTCAGCGACTTACTTTCAGTGGCAAGCTTAACCAATAGGGGAGGCGTAGGGAAACCGAGTCTTAATAGGGCGAATTAGTCGCTGGGAGTAGACCCGAAACCGGGCGATCTATCCATGGCCAGGT
>DUBV01000039.1:26785-27849 GCA_012960105.1 Thiotrichaceae bacterium
GAGATAGCTGGTTCTCCTCGAAATCTATTTAGGTAGAGCCTCGTGTATCACTCTAGGGGGTAGAGCACTGTTATGGCTAGGGGGTCATCCCGACTTACCAACCCATTGCAAACTCCGAATACCTAGAAGTGCAATCACGGGAGACACACTGCGGGTGATAAGGTCCGTAGTGGAAAGGGAAACAGCCCAGACCGCCAGCTAAGGTCCCAAAGTTATAGCTCAGTGGAAAACGATGTGGAAAGGCATAGACAGCTAGGAGGTTGGCTTAGAAGCAGCCACCCTTTAAAGAAAGCGTAATAGCTCACTAGTCGAGTCGGTCTGCGCGGAAGATTTACCGGGGCTCAAGCTATACACCGAAGCTGCGGATGCGTAATTTATTACGCATGGTAGAGGAGCGTTCTGTAAGCCGTTGAAGGTGTCCTGTAAGGGGTGCTGGAGGTATCAGAAGTGCGAATGCTGACATGAGTAGCGATAATGGGGGTGAAAAACCCCCACACCGAAAACCCAAGGTTTCCTGCCCCATGCTAATCAGGGCAGGGTGAGTCGGCACCTAAGGCGAGGCCGAAAGGCGTAGTCGATGGTAAACAGGTTAATATTCCTGTACCTCACATAACTGCGACGGGGCGACGGAGTAGGCTAGGTTAGCCGGAGATTGGTAGTTCCGGTTTAAGCGTGTAGGGGGAGTTCCTTGGAAAATCCGGGAGCTCATTCAACCCTGAGGCGTTATGACGAGTCACTTTATTGTGATGAAGTAATTGATGCCACACTTCCAAGAAAAACCCCTAAGCTTCAGGTTATGAGAGACCGTACCCCAAACCGACACAGGTGGGTGGGATGAGAATTCTAAGGTGCTTGAGAGAACTCGGGTGAAGGAACTCGGCAAAATGACACCGTAACTTCGGGAGAAGGTGTGCCCTTTGTATGTGAAGAGACTTGCTCTCGGAGCAGAAGAGGGTTGCAGTGACTTGGTGGCTGCGACTGTTTACTAAAAACATAGCACTCTGCAAACTCGTAAGAGGACGTATAGGGTGTGACGCCTGCCCGGTGCCGGAAGGTTAATTGAT
>DUBV01000039.1:27990-101870 GCA_012960105.1 Thiotrichaceae bacterium
ACTCAGCGAAATTGAACTTGCTGTTAAGATGCAGTATACCCGCGGCTAGACGGAAAGACCCCGTGCACCTTTACTACAGCTTTGCACTGGACTTTGAATATATTTGTGTAGGATAGCTGGGAGGCTTTGAAGCGTGAACGCTAGTTTGCGTGGAGCCACCCGTGAAATACCAGCCTGATATGTTTGAGGTTCTAACCCAGGTCCATTATCTGGATCGGGGACAGTGTATGGTGGGTAGTTTGACTGGGGCGGTCTCCTCCCAAAGAGTAACGGAGGAGCGCGATGGTACCCTCAGCATGGTCGGAAATCATGCAATGAGCGCAAAGGTAAAAGGGTGCTTGACTGCGAGACAGACACGTCGAGCAGGTACGAAAGTAGGTCTTAGTGATCCGGTGGTTCTGTATGGAAGGACCATCGCTCAACGGATAAAAGGTACGCCGGGGATAACAGGCTGATACCACCCAAGAGTTCATATCGACGGTGGTGTTTGGCACCTCGATGTCGGCTCATCTCATCCTGGGGCTGAAGCAGGTCCCAAGGGTATGGCTGTTCGCCATTTAAAGAGGTACGCGAGCTGGGTTTAGAACGTCGTGAGACAGTTCGGTCCCTATCTGCCGTGGGCGTTGGAGATTTGAGAGGAGCTGCTCCTAGTACGAGAGGACCGGAGTGGACGTTCCCCTGGTGTTCCGGTTGTCATGCCAATGGCATTGCCGGGTAGCTACGAACGGACGGGATAACCGCTGAAAGCATCTAAGCGGGAAGCCCCCCTCAAGATGAGATCTCCCTGGGACTTTAAGTCCCCTGAAGGGCCCTTGAAGACTACAAGGTTGATAGGCTGGGTGTGGAAGCACAGTAATGTGTGAAGCTAACCAGTACTAATTGCCCGTGAGGCTTGACCATATAATGCTCAAGCAGTTTGTGACGCATACTATAGCGTTATACTTTTAATCAATTTTCCGAATGTGGGAATGTTGTCAAGTGACAGCATTCCCCAAACAAATTGCCTGGCGGCAATAGCGAGCGTGAACCACCCGATCCCATCTCGAACTCGGAAGTGAAACCGCTTAGCGCCGATGATAGTGTGGGAGTTCCCATGTGAAAGTAGGTCACTGCCAGGCTCTTAAACTTAAAAAACCTCTACCATTTGGTAGAGGTTTTTTTTTGTCCGTATTTTAAAGTAGATAAAAATGAATCGGAAAGAAAGGTGAATTATTGTATTTCAATAAACTTTATATTTCAGAGTAATATTACACTCAATAATACAGGTTAAGCTCAGGTTTTTTCAAAGTGGAGAAGCGTTAAGTGAGTTTAGATTGATTACTAATGAGTATTCATCTTGATGAATGACTTTGTGGATATTTGTAAGTGCTACGATTTGGTTGTAAAACTTGAAGTTATTTTCAATAAGTACTCGTACACGATCATCATAAGGCGTTCCTCTGCGATTTATCCTATGTTTGTACGCTGCATATCCTCCATTATCAGCGTATGAATAAATTATATAGTCAATTTTCTGTTTACGTAAATATGCGGAAAGTTCCTCTGCCGTTCCGTAAATAGGCAATCCGTGATCGGGACCTGCACTACCTGCATGATCAATGACAAACACCTGGTTTCTACTAAAATCAATGAGATATGGATGTGATAAAACCGCCAAAATAGAACTTTTTGGTGGGGTTGATTTCTGTGCCGTTTCTATTACAGAGCGTGGAAATTTCTGCAATGTATCCGCTGTAAAATTACTAATTTTATTTATCCTGTTACTTATATGATTCAACGCGCCCGTCCAAATTACACCCATATAAATAGTAATCATCAACCAGGTAAGTAAATATCTATTTTGTTTTCTTTTAGAATCATGCATTACACCTGTAGCAGAGTCATAGCTGTTGTTTGACAATGCTTCGGTAACAAGAAAAATAAAGGCGGCAAAACTGAAAGGGTAGCTATAACGGAAAATTCCTAAGCTTACGAAGGATAAACACAATGTTGCTAGCATTGCAGCTAAGAAAGCAGATACAGCTGCTGGATTTATATCCCGTAATGCTTGCTTGTATTTTAGTAATCCCAAGTACAGAAATAGTATTCCGCTAATTGATAGAGACATTGTTAATGTCAAATAAAGTATATATCGTAAATAAGACCAATTTACGTCCTGTATTCTGATGGATAGTATGGCCGCGCCTTGATTCCAGTTTGTGTGAGTTCCTTGTCCAAGCAGTGGAAACAGGAATGTTTCACTACTTTGATACATAGCAAGCATCCATGGAGATACTAAGATGAGTGAGACAGTCGCAACCTTGATTCCTTGTTGTAAACCGTCCATGAATCGTATGCGTCTGTCTAACAAAAATACAAACGGTCCTAAAAATACAAGTCCAGCAATATTGGTGGTTTTAAGAGAGATTAACGCGGCGACAAGAATGCTGGTTTTAAAAATTTCATGAGCGTTTCGATGCTGTCCAGCTTCATGAAAGCGACACAGAAATGCGTAAAATAGAGCCAATGATGTCACCGTGGAGGAAATGTTTGGTGCAGGCGGATCAATCCAATGCCAGAGCGAGAGTAGAAAAAGTAAAGAAAGGCCAGATAGATTCAATCGATGACTATGGGCCGCAACCAGCATGATAAATACAAGCCAACCTGCTACAGCATCAAATGCCTTCAACTGTTTATATGAAACGAGAGTCAACATCATTGCATTAAGAAAACTGTGTCCTCCAAGAATCCCCAATCGATGTTCACTATATGGATTATCACCTATGTGGCCGGTATCAAGCATCTGATGAGGGAAGACTAGATATCCGTGATTATCATCATGATTGTTTTGAAACGGAAGACTGCCATAGGTAAAACTTATTAGAAGCAAAACGCCAAAAATAATGGCGGTAATTTTATTCTGACTAAAGAAGGTAAAGACAATATGTAATGATCGTAGGATTTTTTCTGAATTTTTTACTACATGAATTACCCAAAACAATATGCCGATAGTAAGAAATATGTGTATAGAATCTTGTGATATCAGTTGAAACAGGTTTAGAATCCCACCTACGACACAAGTCCATGCTAATCCATATGCCCCCGCTATTGCGAAATTGGTATCTTTATCATTGTTTACAATAAACTGACCCCAGCCAATAAAAGACAGGTACATCAAAATGCATACTAATATAGGCCAAGCTAATAACATTAGTTTGTGTTTCCTTTATTAAGAGAATTCTACTTGAGTCCCTTATTTACTGTCATAGTAGATAAAACATGAGAGCGTATTGCTCTAATAAACAAATACAATAATGATGCCTTGAAAGAAACTGAAACAATGCAGTTTATAGAATGACTTAATTAATTAACACAATGTTTTGAAGAACTTGGTGGAATTACTAAGCTGAAAGCCTGTTATTAGAGTTCCATGTGAAAGTTGGTCTCTGTCCGGCTCTTATTTTAAAAAAACCTCTACCAAAATGGTAGAGGTTTTTTTTGCCTTAGGCTTAAGAAAGGATATTAATCTAAATCTATTTCAAATTAATAAATAACGAGTTGTCTTACTAATTCTGTATGACCAAGTACTTCTGTTATTTCTGCGTTTATAGATGATTTTGTTGCATTGTTTAAAGATGGATCATCTCTTGTTAAGATGATCACTGTAGCTGGATGTACAAACAAATCTTTAGTGTGATAGCACTCACTAGGCGCCTTTGGTAAGGCAGCATCATGATGATAATCTTTTTCTAATGTCTCATGAGACATATCATTTAAACTATCTTTAAGTGCTAAGGTTTTTGTTAAGTATTCATCACACTGTGGCAAACGAAAACGCGCACTAGCAATAATATCTTCAGATAATACTAATAATACCTCCGCTTGTTTACTTATAGCTTTTGAAGTACTAGATTCATTTTCGAGATTATTAATCAATTTTTTTGCTGCAAATTCATAAGCTGCTAATAATCCAGCTGTAATTGATATGCGTTGGCGTTGATCTTCATTTTCTATTTCTGTTTTTTTAACATTTTCGATTTGTTTTTCACTCATCGTCCCACTTGAATTGCTTAGTGGGCTAAAGCAGATAGATATAAATAAAATTGAATATAAAAAAGATTTAGACATTTACTCAAATATTCCTAAAGAAAAATAAAGTTAATGATAAACATTCTCATTAACAATTAAAAGTAATATCTACGAAATTAGAAGATATATTAAGAAAAGGTTGATCGAAATACAGGTTAACTTGATATTTTTTTATGCAAATGAGGCAAAGATGATTTATCGCCCGCTTTCATATATCTTTTTTCACTACCTGTAGCGGTAACGTTTTCATATACGCCATCATCTCGCTTAACTAATTTAGTAAAGCCATGCTCTTTGAGTTTTGAATTACCAGTGGGCATATTAATAGCAATAGGTCGGATGACGAGCCTGACAGGTGCCAGCATATCGGTATCACCCAGAGGTGTTTGCGTGGCAAAACAGACTTCACCCCAGTTTTTTAATTTGGTATTGATGCTGTGATGGACTTCGACTGTTTGGTCATTGGCTTCACAGAAATAATCATAATTTGGCATAGCGTAAGTATTTAACAGTAATTACTAATCTGGAGATTATAGAGTATATTTATTCCCATTCCAGTTCTGTAAAAGCTTTGGATACATTACTGGCATGTTGATATTCATGTAGTAACAGCTTTGATTGATTATCTTTATCGATTGTTTCCATTGCATCATTTAAAAACAGCCCCTCTGCTACTGCTTTACGAGTGTCCTCAAGTAAACGTCGTAAATAACTTTGTTGCTGTTCTATAGCTAGTTTTAAAGTTGTAGCGGTAGCACCATGACCAGGAACTACTTTTTCTACATCAAGTTGTTGTAAGGTATCCATCGTGTTTAGCCAGCCCCTAAGACTACCGGTTAATGAAGGAATGCGTTGCCTAAAGATTAAGTCACCAGCCCAAAGGGTTTTCGTTTTATCATCAATGATAATTAAATCATTATGACTATGAGAAATAGCATAAGGAATAAGCGTTAATAGTCGGCCACCTAGATCCAGTTGCATAGACTTACTGACTAGAATACTAGGGCCTATAATTGATGATTCTTCAGGATTTAAGCCTAAATCATTTTTGAATTGTTCCAGAAAAAAAGCTCTATTATGTTCGACCGCATCTGCAAGTTGATGATGACCTACAAAACTAGTTTCTTTTGATTCGAATACTTTATTACCAAGTATGTGATCAAAATGTACATGGGTGTTAATGACATAACAAATGGGCTTATTCGTAATAGATCGAATACTTTGGAGTAACTTCTGACCAATATGTATTGAACCGCCCGTATCAATAACGGCAACACATTTATCGCCAATAATAAAACCAATGTTAGCAATATCATCGTGTTGACTATCTTCAATTGAAACATGCTCGCCAGTATGGACAAAATTAGCTTCTGAAATTTCAGCCAAATTAAAATCATTATCTAATTCTGTAGCTGGGATAGATTTTGAAAAGACAAAAATAACTAATGAAAATATATAGATAATATTTTTTATATTTAGTAAATGTACATATGTGAGCATAATGATTGGACTGAGTAAATTGAATAAGTTTAGTCGATTAGCTAATTAAGCCAAATTAAAAGTGTGAAATCGGATAATAATCAAAGGAATATGGATAAGAATAATAACAGTAAGTAACTGATAGTAAAGATAAATAATAATAATTCTTGTGGAAAATGAGAATCTAAACTAGTGTTTTAGTAAAGAACATGAAGAACCTTTCTAATATAATCATCTTATGCCCGAATTATTTTTGGGCAATAGTCCAAGCGTTCGGGCTGTATATCAATGTAAATCAATTTAAACCCATGATTTTTCTTATTTAATGAAGGAGATGTTATGTTCGAATATGATCAGGAAATAGTTAATGCACTACTAAATAAAAATAATAATTTTAAACGACTTTTTGATAAACATAGTTCATTGAAAGATACTGTAAGAGAAATGAATGAAGGTAATATTGGTATTGATCAACTTTCATTAGAAAAACTTAAAAAAACAAAACTGAAATTAAAAGACCGTATGTCTTTAATAATTGAAAACCATCGGTAGATGCATGTTTAATATATTCAAAACTATATGTTTACAGTTAAGTTCATAATTATCTAGCATCCAATTATTTTGGGGCTAATTAAAGAGTAAGGCGAATACCAATAGCCAATAGCATACAAGCGAGTATCGGACGCATATATTTATCTGGCAACAAAGTCCCGAAGTGGCTACCGAAATAAATACCTGGTAATGACCCGATAATCAGACTTCCTAGTAAAAAATAATCTACTGTACCAATATGAGCATGACCTATACCGGCAATAGCAGTAATAGGAATAGCATGGGCAAGATCAGTAGCGACTATCTTAATGGCTTTATATCTAGGATATAAAAAGAATAAAAATGCTGCACCAATAACACCTGCACCGACAGAAGATATCGTAACCAGAGTTCCAATTAATGCACCTGCAAAAATAGTAATAGGCTTACGAAGTTTGCGATGAAGCAATTTAATCGAAGCGTATTTTTCATTTGTACTCAGTTTATGTAGTTTATTACGGCTTATGAGAAATAGGCCGGTTAGAATTAGCGAGACACTTAATGTTGTCATAATCAAGTTATCGTAATTAATTCCTGCATGATCGAGCTTTCTGATAATGAAAATTGAGCAGAGCGATGCAGGAATGCTACCCATGAATAACAAGTTCAAGATTTTCCACTGAATATTGCCATGTTTATAATGGACTAATACTCCACCTGATTTAGTGATAGCGGCGTAAAGTAAATCTGTACCTACGGCGACAGCCGGCTGAATATTAAAGCCCAATACCAAAATGGGTGTCATTAATGAACCGCCACCAACGCCCGTCATACCGATGATAAAACCGACACCAAAACCAATTATTGAGAATGTGAAATCCATATGTCTTTGTTATTTATTGTTAATTCGACTATATATTAAAAAACGAGCTAATTTACAGCTAGTCATCTATTCTGAAAAGGAATTATTATGTATATTTTTAGATTATTTACTTATAAGGGATCTGTCGATGAAAATTCAACAACTTAAATATATCTGGGAAGTTGCGAACCATGATTTGAATATCTCAGCAACGGCTGAAAGCTTGTTTACTTCTCAACCCGGAGTAAGTAAGCAAATTCGAATGCTTGAAGATGAACTGGATGTGCAGATTTTCCAGCGTAATGGCAAGCACCTCACTGAAATTACACCAGCAGGTCAAATTATCATTGATATGGCCGGCGATATATTAGACAAGGTCGAAGCTGTGAAGCGTGTTGCTGAAGATTTTAGTAATAAACGCCATGGTAGTCTTTCTATTGCAACGACGCATACTCAGGCACGTTATGTTTTACCAAATATTATTCAAGAATTTATTAAGCTTTATCCTGATATTTCTCTGGATATGCATCAAGGGACTCCTGTACAAATATCAGAATTAGCATCTAAAGGCACTGTTAATTTTGCAATTGCAACAGAGGCATTAGAGCTTTTTGATAATCTAGTCATGATGCCATGTTATCGCTGGAACCGAAGTGTTGTGGTAAGTCATGAACATCCGTTAGCAAATGAAACGTCATTAACATTGGAAACCTTGGCTGAATATCCCATTGTCACATATGTCTTTGGTTTCACTGGTCGGTCGCAATTGGACCAAGCATTTCAAAAAGCAGGTTTGTCACCAAAACTTGTTTTTACTGCATCTGATGCTGATGTCATAAAGACTTACGTCAAAATGAATTTGGGTGTTGGTATAGTGGCTAGTATGGCTTATGACTCTGAAATTGATAAGGAACTGGTTTCAATTGATGCCAGTCATTTATTCGAACCGAGTGTTACCCGAATTGGCTTTCGCCGTGGAATATTTTTACGTGCCTATATGTATGAGTTTATCAAGCTGTTCGCACCACACCTGACAGAAGAAATTATTCAGAAATCAATGCAAACGAAAACGAAACAGGAACTGGAAGATATCTTTAAAGATATAGAGCTGCCTGATTACTAGTCTAAATCTGAAAGTAAATTTTTTGCGGAAACGTAGTGAAAAAACTATAAATTAACTTTTTTGTTTTACGTTGCCAGCATGTAAACCACATTCTTTCTGGGTTGCTTCTTCCCACCACCAACGACCCTCACGTTCATGTTGATTAGGTAGAACTGCGCGAGTACAAGGCTCACAACCAATACTAATATAACCTTGTTGATGTAATGCATTAAAGGGAACATCATTGCTTCTTATGTACTCCCAGACATCAGCAGAGGACCAGTTTGAAAGTGGATTAAATTTAATTAATTCTTTATCTATCGTAGAGAAAGCGTCATCGCGTTCAACAACAGGCACATCATTTCGAGTATCCGGACTTTGATCTTTTCGTTGACCTGTTACCCAAGCATCCAGACTAATAAGTTTCTGTCGCAGTGGAATTACTTTGCGAATACCGCAACATTCTTTATGACCATCGTTATAAAAACTATATAAACCTTTTTCTCGTACTAGGTTTTGTACGGACTCGGAATCAGGAGAAAGCACATCAATCTCGATATTGTAATGTTCACGAACCTGTTCAATAAACCGGTAAGTTTCGGCATGCAGTCGTCCCGTGTCGAGTGAAAAAACCTTCACATCGGATTTGAATTTAGTTGCCATATCAATCAACACGACATCTTCAGCACCACTAAATGAAATAGCGATATTGTCGAAGTTTTCAAGTGCAAATTTTATGATGGCGACAGGCGAGCGGTTTTTATACTCATTTGCCAGTTCTTCCAGATTAGATTCTTTTGAGCTCATAGTGGTTTTTATAGCTAAGTTATTGATTTTTGTTTTAGTATTATTCAAAAAAGATAATTTTATCAGAAAGCTTAATTGCAACATATATTATGCTCTTAATATTTGCAGTTCATATTCATATAAAATAGTTTTAACTAGAAAGTATGGTGCATACTAACTAATTATGAATAAAGTATTATTTTATCTAATGTGTCTGGTAATATTAGAAAAGATAACATTTTCCCAGTGGAGTCAGTATAAATGAGTGATAAAGAAGAAGTTCAAACGATGTGGTCGGAAAGTTTGCTTGAGCATCTTTATCTGGCATTAAGAAAGAATAAGGATAATGCCATGATTCTGGAGCTTATTGAGGAACTTAGAGCGAAAGAATATGACGACGAATTCCTTATCAATAAGGTTAAGATGAAAGTTGGTCAAAATGAAGCGACTAGACTTGAAGGTTTATTGTCCGGAAAAACTGTAGGTGGTAGTAGTCTTACTAGTGGCGAAAAACCACTAAGTAAAGCTGATCAGGCACGTGCGAACGCAGCAGCCAAAAAAAAGGCGGAACAGAAGTCTGGTCTTGTTGGCAAGATTAAAGGAATATTTGGCGGTAGTTAATTAATATCTAGAAAGTATGGCTTTCTAGATATTTAATCGGAATATATGTTCCGTGAGCAGATAGGTCTGTCAAATAAAGCGTATTAGACTCGTCTGCTTCGATAAGTAAATGCATCCGAGAGATATCCCGAAAATTTGGGTCAAGTACGATATCGCTTTTGCTATCACGACCAATCAGGTTTTTGCCTGTTTTTAATTCATAACTCCGACCAGCTTGGTCAACAAATTTACTGCTAGAGCCACTAGAAACAATTTTACATTGATGCCTGGAGAGTACCACATCGATCTCTAAATTTGGTTTCATTCTAATCGTTACATTTTCACCTTTAGGCATTTTTTCCATCTCGGCACTTTGTTTATTTCCAGAAAGTGGTTCAAACATAGTGCTGTCTAGAATTAAGGTATCTTTTAAATCAATTCCTGTTTCTACGTCGTTTAAAGGACTAGATAATTGATTATGTTTTTTCTTTTCTGAATAAAGATGTTTGATTATTTCCTGTCTAGATGAGAGGTACTGCATATATTTTACAAGGGCAATGCGTCTGAATGCGTTTAATTCATCATCTCCATTATGCAGCGCAGCAATAATTAAACGCCAACTGTGATCCTGAGAAAAAATTTTAGCATCCATCTCACGTAAGGCACGGTTAATAGTTTCAGGTTTTTCTATCGATTTTGAGAGTATGTATACGAATTTCTTTTCAGTATCCTTAATTGTTTTCGCTTCTTTTCTAAGCTCATCCAGAGAGAGCTTGACCAGGCTAATAATTTTCTTTGAAGGTACTGATGTTCTGCCCGTAAGACTAAACTCAAAGTCCGAGATAGAAGAAAATTGCAGGACTTGTTCACCAACCGTGAGTTCTATGGGTTTAGAAAATAAATTTTTTAACATCAGATAATAAATAATGAGAGAAAATTAAAGAATATATATTTAACTCCAATCATAGCTCATCCGACGTAAAATTTGTGAACCAGTTTGCATTGTTCATTTAGTATTGTGAAAACATCACCCTGTTATTACTAAGTTCAGCAATGTTTGCTTTTAACATTCAAATTCTATTTGTCGTTTTTCCAATATTTTTTCTCGTTTTATAGAACCGCAGTTTGATAATGACTTACTGAATGAATAAAAACGATAAAGATCTTTTTCAAGTTTTTCATAGATGTCGATAAATGCAGGGACATGCTTTCTATAAGTGACGATAGCGGCTAATTTTGCATTATTAATTCCGGATGAAAACCATTTTTTGTAACTATCTTTTTCCCAACTCTGACTTATCCTGGAATACTCATCACTCATTTGTTGCAGAGCCTGTTGTTTTCGTTGTCGTATTGTTTCGTCCTTTTCAGTTGATTGATAAAGCTCATTCAATATTGATTTGAAACGCATGACAAGATCGATGAATTCTTTTTCCTGATCCTGAGATTGTTGATACTCTGTAAGCAATTTTTTTTCAGGTTTTTGCGTTAGCCATTTTGTTACGCCGATATGTGCTACTGCATCAGCATAGGCCTCATTAAATTCGGTGTCATTTTTAATGTAAAGTTGTTGATGGGCAAGCTCATGAAATATGACTGTGGCCAAGCGAATATCACTCCAGCGAATCATGGTGTTTAGTACGGGGTCATCAAACCAACCGAGGGTTGAATAAGCAGAGACTCCGCCAAGGTAAATATCATATCCCTGTTTTTTTAGTTCAGTGGCATGCTGTTGTGCGTCAGTTTGAGAAAAATAACCCCGGTAACTCAAGCAACCAACAACCAGATAACACCAGGTGAGAGGCTTTAAAGAAAACTCTTCAGTGGCAAATATATTCCAGATGATATAATCACGTTCCAGATCAGCATAGGATAAATAACTGCCATTTTCCGGCAGACCAAGTTGTTGAATAGAAAAATCTCTTAGTGCCAACACTGTGTTTAGATTGTTTCGAAGTGCGTCAGATATATTCTGGTCTTTCAGAACATCATCTATTTTCTGCCGTTTTTGTAATACTTCATACTGTCCGTGGATAGATTGGGCGTAATAGTTAATAGAAGCGCAACCGGAAAGTAAAAAAATGATTAACAGTATTATCGCATGCCTATAATAATGTCGATTTTGTGTCATCATTGATATATAGATATATTCAAAAATTAATCGCGGTAAATAAAAGATGTTTACGACTTTAATTGATTTTGATTCATTACACGATGCTTATGAAAATCCAGATTGGCTCATTTTTGATACACGTTATGATTTAGCAGATAAGGATGCGGGTAAGCGAGCGTATCTGCAAGAGCATATTCCCAGTGCAATTTATGTCGATTTACATGATGATTTAAGTCGGCCTCCGGCAACAAATAAAGGACGTCATCCTTTGCCCTCGGTTGAAACCATGAATGTCTTATTTTCAGAGCTTGGTATACATTCAGGCTCACAAGTAATCATTTATGACAATTCTTCAGGTGCTTTTGCAGCGCGTTTATGGTGGATGTTAAGACATATGCAGCATGAGGCCGTTGCCGTGCTCGATGGTGGTTGGCAAGCGTGGTTAGCTGCTTCAGGACCAACTGATTCAAATAATGAAATTCGTTCAGAAAGTACGTTTAATAATCAGGCTATAAAACAGGACGTTATTGATATAGACCAAGTACAGAATTTTGATTTAATTATCGATTCCAGAGAACCAGTACGTTATAGAGGGGAGTCAGAACCTATGGACAAAGCTGCAGGTCACATACCAGGCGCAATTAATCGGTTCTGGAAGGATAATCTTTTGGAAAATGGTCAATTTAAGGAAAAATCCTTACTAATTGAGGAGTTTGAAAAAATGTTGGGAAATACGCAATCTGAAGAAGCGGTATTTTACTGTGGGTCTGGTGTAACAGCCTGTCATAACCTACTAGCGGCGGCATATGCGGGTTTAGATTTGCCTAAATTATATGCTGGCTCATGGAGTGAATGGAGCAGCAATCCTGAAAATCCGGTAGCAACAGGACATTAAGTCTATATTATTGATGATATAATCTAAAACATTTCAGTATGTTACGAATAGATCTATAATGAACGATTTAGGCAAACTAAAATTTTTATTTAACATGGATAAAATGTTTAGATTAATTCTGAAAGTCTCTCTAATTCTGTTGAGCGTGAATATTTATGCTGAACCAGAGTCAATAGCAACAGTTGTAGATACTGAAGTAGAAATGCTTGAGGATATACTCAGCGATACTGTAGAAAGCCCCCTAGCCGAAGAAGCAGAAGTCATTGCAGAAGATATTTTTGCTGAAGAGATAGAGCTCCTAAATGAAACTGATTCGAGTAGTACTGCTGTTGAAGATAATTTGATAGATGCGGATGGTGAGTCAATATTAATCAAGGATGTTGTTTTAGTACTGGATAACTCCGGTAGCATGAAGAAGAATGATCCCAAATTCCTTGTTAATAGCGCAGTAAAAGAATTTATCAGTCAACAAGATGAAAATACTCGCGTAGGTATTGTTATCTTCGATCAGGTGGTACGTTTGCCTGTCCCTTTAACCGATGCTTCATTGTCAAATCGAGAGACCATACTTAATAGCATTGAAGAAATAAATTATAAAGGCTTGTTTACTGATAGTCCGGCAGGTATCGAGCGTGCTATTTATGAATTGAAGAATAATGGTCGTGTTGACGCAGAAAAATCCATTATCTTTATGACGGATGGTATTGTTGATACGGGTGTACCTGAACGTGACCTGGAAAAATCCAAATGGTTACGTGAAGATCTAGCTCCAGATGCTGCCGATAATGAAATTAAAATATTTGGTATTGCGTTTACAGATGCTGCGGATTTTCAGTTAATACAGTCTATTTCACAAAAAACAGATGGTGAATATTATCGTGCATTGACCGTCGAAGATTTACAGCATGTTTTTGAGCAAATCAACGTTATTATCAATACACCACCTGAACCAGAAGTGACTCAAGTTGTTACGGAAGCACCTGCACCAGTAGTTGCTGCACCGGTCGTACCACCTGCGCCTGTAATTATCGAAGTGCCAGCTCAGACGATGGGTGAGGAAGAACGTCTTCGTTCAATGATTATTATTGCCGCAGCAATAGTGTTAACAATCACATTGCTAGGGATACTTATTTTACTTTTGCGTCGGAATAAAGAATTAAAAACAGGTGTAGATGAGTTTGTTCAAGATGCCTATATAAACGATCTACAAGGAAAGACTGATAAACAGACGCATAAGTTGGGTACTCGGCCGACTGTGTTTGGTCGTGTCGCAGGCAAAGATGTGGATCATCTGGACTATATTGTTGTTAATGAATCTACCATTGGTCGTCGTCATGCATTAATCGAATTTAAAGACTATTCATTTTGGATTATTGACCAAGGCAGTATTAACGGTACGTTTGTAAATGGAGAACCTGTTAATAGTGAGGTACGTTTAAAGCACGGCGATCGTATTCGATTACATAAATGCGATTTTGAATTTATCATGCCAGAAATGGAAGAAAGCGGCGCGACTGTTATCTCTAATACGGTCTTTGCTGGAGAAGCTGCTGCTATGGATGATTCTGAAGATGCGACAGAAATTCGTGATCATGGTGATTCAGGGGAATTGAATGCAGAAGAATTGAATGCTGCAACAGATGCAGATATGGATTTTGATTTAACAGGAACAGATTCGGTTGATGATTTAGACTTAGCTGGTTTATATGAACCTGACTCCGATGAAGATGCAACAGAGATTCGTGAGAATATACCTGGTGTGGAAGAAAAATCGGCCGAACCTGAATTTGATTTAACAGAAGCAGAAGCAAGCTCTGAAGACGAAACCATTATGTTGGATGACGATGATGAGACAGAGGGTGATGACGCGACCTTACGTAAAGATGGAAAGTAATTATTCTTCGAATAAATTATTTAAGAATCATTAACTTCCAAAATATTTTATAATTAATTTTTTGTCACAGTAGATTTAAACTACCCTCACCTATGAAAAAGGGACATGCTTATCTGTTATCAATAATCTCAGATGGTAATATTCATTCAGGAGAAGAGCTTGCTACCCAACTAAATATTTCCAGAGCGGCTATATGGAAGTCGATAAAGCACCTTGAGTCATTAGGTGTGCTCATCGAAGCAATACATGGAAAAGGCTACCGTTTAGTCCGCGCTATAGAATTATTATCCGAAAGAAAAATCAATAAATTATTGTCTCCTGTGGCACAGGAATGTTGTCATGATATTGAGGTGCTATTTAAAACTGAATCAACTAACTCCAG
This sequence comes from Thiotrichaceae bacterium, assembly GCA_012960105.1. Classification (GTDB taxonomy): domain Bacteria; phylum Pseudomonadota; class Gammaproteobacteria; order Eutrophobiales; family Eutrophobiaceae; genus UBA7359. The sequence goes on from DUBV01000039.1 coordinate 42,703, forward strand.
TTTGTTTGAACGATTAGTTAGCGAGAAAATTCACGGAAAAATTGTATTAGCTGAATATCAATCGCAAGGCCGTGGTCGTAGAGGCAATAAATGGCTTTCACCTCTTGGTAGTGGCATAACCTTATCTGTTGGTTGGCAATTTGATATTGCGCCGAAAGCATTAAGTTTGTTGTCCCTATATATGGGCGTTGCTGTGGCTCGTACTTTAGAGTCAGAAAAAATTTCGGAAGTAGGTTTAAAGTGGCCAAATGATATTCTTGTCATGAATAAAAAAATAGCTGGAATACTAATTGAAGTTCGCGGTGAAGCCAGTGGTCCTGTTGATGTTGTTATTGGTATCGGTATGAACTATGAATTAGCAGAAACTGTTAAATTAGATATAAAGCAACCGGTGACTGATATTTGTAGTAACACGCAACAACGACTGTCACGAAACAAAGTCGTAGCAACATTGATATCAAAAGTCTTTGAAATACTAAATGATATGGAAACGAAACATAGTTTAAAACTCCTCGATGAATGGCGAGCACTGGACTGTTATATTGGGCGGCAAGCGAAATTATTATTGCCGAACGAAGAAATTGAAGGGGTATTAAAAGGTGTGGATAATCAAGGTTCACTATTAATGTCTGTTGCTGGAGAAGTGAAAAGTTATACTTCGGGTGAGATTAGTCTAAGGGTACAATAATTTATAACCATGAAACTTTTGTTAGATATCGGAAATTCATCCGTAAACTGGGCCGTTGAAGAGCAAGAACAGCTTGTTACTACGGGCGCGTTTAGTTACAAAAAAAATAATCTTGAACAAGAACTTCAGGAAAAATTTTCGTTGTTTGAAAAGCCTGCTGAGGTATTAGTTTCAAATGTTGCTGGTGGTGAAGTTGTTAATACGCTTAGTGATTGGGTAAATAAACAATGGCAACAAACATTGTGGCAACCGTACGTATCGAGTCACTTTAAAGAATTAAAAAATAGTTATCGTTTTCCGCTGAAGATGGGATTAGATCGTTGGCTAGCCATGATAGCCAGTTGGGAACAATATGAAACTGCGTTGTGTCTGGTTGGTTGCGGTACCGCATTAACAATAGACGTAATCGATTCTGGCGGAGAACATCTTGGTGGCTATATTGTTCCCGGTATAGAGTTAATGCAGAAGGCATTGATAAATAGTACGGAACAAATAAACGTTGTTGTTAATAATATAGCCTCGCTAGATTATGCTAAGGATACTGACACAGCAGTTAATAACGGTGCTTTTTTGGCAGCCGTATCGATGATTGATCGTGTTGCCGATATATTTTCTAATGAACAACAGTGCAAAGTAAAATATATAATATCGGGCGGAATGGCAGAGTTGATTAAACCATTACTGAAACATCCATATGAATATAAAGCGAACTTGGTGCTTTCTGGACTTTCAATATTGTATAGGGCTTCGCGATGAAGTGGTTCTTTATATTATTACTCTTGGCTAATGTGATTTATCTAGGCTGGGAAATTGACCGTGATGCTCAATTGAACCGAGTCAATGTCTCATCAGCCATAAAAGTTCCTGCGGGAACACCACGTTTGGTATTGTTAAGTGAGCTTGAAAAATTACCTGAAACTAGAAGCCGCATTAAGTTAGACAATGAACTATCCATAGAGAATTTTAATTCAGAACCCGTTTTACCTATCACGCTGAATCCAAATACAGAACAGATTATGGATGCTTTATTGACGGAAACAATAGTGATGAATCAGAGCAATAATGAGCCAGAACAATATAGAGAGCAGACATTTGATAATGCACCTTCTGAATTATTAATTGAACCCATAGTTTCAGAATCAGATAAAACGGTGTGTTATACCTATGGTCCGATTCCGAGTCTGGGAGAATCCGAGTTGCTGTCAAAGTGGCTCGATGAAAGGAATATTTTGTACAAACATAGACAGACGAATGAGCAAGGAAAACAACTGTTCTGGGTATATTTGGCCCCACAAGAGTCTCGCGCCCAAGCAGAAGCGGCGCTAAAAGATCTCAAGCAAAAAGGCGTTAAGGATCTGAGATTGGTTCGAGGCGGAGATCTATCAAATCCTATTTCCTTGGGGTTATTTTCCAGCCAGGCTGCGGTAAATCGTCGTTTAAATGAAATTGAGACCAAAGGTTATCAATCTGTTGTTGTGCCATATTCCGGAGGTAAGCAGGTACATTGGTTTGATGTCAGCATTGTCCAGAACTCTGATTATGTGAATGATTTATTAACGGGGTTTCCGGCTCGATATAAAGCATTGCCGGTGGCTTGTAATGACATTGCTATGCAATAACGAAATCCTTAAAATACGCTCATGAAAGTACTCGAACTTCTAGGTTTGATAGTAGAATAAACGAAAATAAGGCGATGCTAGCAAAAGCTAGAGGCTTTTTTAAAAGTGATAAAAATATATTTTGGTTTTGATGTTAGAATTGTACCTGGTTGTTTGTGTCAGAAGGATGATTGGTTTACTGGATTATCGGCGAAGTTTAATGCCATTCCTGTCGATTGTAATGAAATTGCTATGCAGTAGCGAAATCTTTAGAATATGCCGAAATTTGCTGGCTGAGTAGCAAGTATTATAGTTACATTTAGGCAATAATGATTTATTGCCCCGATAGTTAAATGGTATAACCGGTGATTTGTAATCACCTATTGGGGGTTCGATTCCCTCTCGGGGCTCCATGTTTGGAGACGGGTCGTGAAATTTGACCATAAGACCTTTATTATTTAATGATGAATAATTAATCGCTATTTACAATCACGATAAATGGAAACACCCATGAAATTTTATAAATTCTTATTTTCAATTTGTCTGGGTTTTATCATCAGCGTATCAAGCTTGTCAGCGAAAACGGCATACGGTGAGATACAGCTTTTAATCAAGCAAGAACAATTCAACGAAGCATTAAAACTGACAGAGGAGCAATTGTCGCATTCATCCGCGGATATAAAACTACAATTTATGAAAGGCCTGATCCTGACTCATCTGGATCGATATAACGATGCTGAAAATGTATTTATTCAGTTGACCAAAGACAATCCCGAGTTACCAGAACCTTTTAATAACCTTGCTGTAGTTTATGCCGCCCAAGGTAAATATTCAGAAGCTTCAGAAGCACTAAAAAAAGCAATTAATACCCACCCTACCTATGCCACAGCACATGAAAATTTGGGTGATATTTATGCTAAAATGGCCAGCAGGGCATACAATCAAGCGTTAGAACTTGATACCAGTAATAAGGCGGCGAGAGAAAAATTATCACTTGTAAATGAGTTGATCTCTTCTCCAGTAGTGCCAAAGCCGAAAAAGACTGTTGTGGCCGCTGTTTCTCCTAAGCCAAAATCTGAGCCTATAGTAAAACCTAAGGACATGGCAAAGGCGGCACCAGAACCTGAAATCATAACAATTCCTGCGAAGACAGAAGCTAAAGTACCCGCCATTAAAAAAGCAGATGCTGAACAAGGAATTGCTCAAAACAGAAAAGCAGTTGAGTCAGCTGCTAAAAGTTGGGCTAATGCCTGGTCTGCTCAGGATGTCGATACATATATTGCCAGCTATGCTCGAGAATTTGTGCCACCAAAGCGATTGAGTCGAAAAGAATGGGAAAGAGAACGACGTGTTCGTTTGCGCAAACCAAGCTTTATTAAAGTTACATTGTCTGATTTAAAGATAAATCTTCATGGTAAAGATTATGCCGAAATGAGGTTTATACAAAGCTATCAGTCGGACACTTATGGTGACAAGGTTAAAAAAGAAATCCTTATGCGCAAAGTAGACAATAAATGGTTAATTACTCAGGAAAGGACGCTATAGGTTTGTAGGACGATATCTACAATGAAAATTAATTACAAATACCTTCTTATCATCTTTTTTCTCGGCTTGAGCAATCTGGTCACGGCCGCTGACCTCTTGTCAAAAGCTACTTCTGATCAGGGTTTATCAAGACACTCTGAAAGTCTTCTTATTAATGCTCTGGAAAATATTAAGAATGATAAAACCGAGCAGGCGATTAAGGATTTGCAGCAATTAGTAAAATTCAATCCCGACTTTAAAGTTGCGCAATTAATCTATGCTGACATGTTACTGGCTCGTTCTCAGCCAATTACCGATTTTGGAAATATCCCCAATGTTTCTTTTGAACGTATTACTGCTTTACGTGATGAGGCTCAGGCACGATGGCAATATAATAAATTACCGGCTAGTCAGGACAAAATCCCCGCTTCTTTAGTTCAATTGGCAAGCAAGCAAGATCATGTAATTGTTGTGGACTCATCCCGTTCACGATTATTTCTATTTAAGAATCAATCTGGTGTACCAATATTAATAAAGGATTTCTATATCACTATTGGTAAGAATGGCACTGGGAAATATGTTGAAGGAGATCAAAAAACACCGGTTGGTGTGTACTTTGTCACCGGTTTTATTAGTCCGGAAGAATTACCTGACCTATATGGTGATGGTGCTTATCCGATAGATTACCCCAATGCATGGGATCAACGCCATGGTCGAACAGGTTATGGTATCTGGTTACATGGTACGCCGAGTAGTACTTTTAGTCGGCCTCCAAGAGATAGTAATGGCTGTGTTATTGTAAGTAATCATGACTTAAACATATTATCCCCATTTATAAATGAAGGTCTTACACCGGTTATTATTTCTGATTCAATTAACTGGATTACAAAAAAAGAATGGAATAAATCCCGCAGAATATCTGAATCATTGGTAGAACAATGGCGACAAGACTGGGAAAGTCGGGATGTGGATTCATATCTGCGTCATTATTCTAAAGAATATTCAGGTCTGGGAAAAGATTATGATTCATGGGTAGAGTACAAACGTAGAGTTAACCCATCGAAAAAATTCATCAAGGTTAAATTAAGCAATACTAGTATGTTTCTTTACCCTGGTGAAAAGCAGTTAATGGTGGTTACTTTTGTTCAGGATTACACTAGTGATAATTTCCAAAGAAAATTTACTAAACGCCAGTATTGGCATCTGGAAGATGACGGGAAGTGGAGGATAGTTTATGAAGGAGCCACGTCCTGATATTTTTTAAGCGACCCGTTCTTAGCTTCTTCAGTAATGTTATCACTTAACCACTTCACCATATCAAGCCAGATATCATTTATTTCCTTTCTAGTAGGCATAATTCCGGCATAGGGAAGTTCAATTGTCACAACTGGAATTTTACGTTGAATTCCTGCGTAGTTTCCTAAAGAACCTGGGTATGTTCCTAATAAATTTAAATGAAGACGCCCCAGTTTATAAGGGCCGTTGTGAGGTCCATCGTAATCGACTATGCCATGAGGCGCATGTACAGCTACGATAACATCAGGGTTATATTCGTTTATGTGTTCGACTAGCCAGCTTGATTCAGGCTCGCTTAATGCGCTTTTACCTGGGTAGCGACGTGCGTTTCTTTTCGTAACCTCAATCCAATGTTTCAGCGCAGTGTTTTCCCAATCTTCCATGGGGAAGTTACGATTTAAATCAACGTTATGCTCGTTCATACGTTGAGATTTTCTTCTTAGTAAACCATCCGGATTTAACAAAGGAACAACATGCCAATGAAATAATCCTGAGTGGTATGTATCCAGAGTTCGCAACCATTTGAAGACGATACTTACGGAAGAATATTCATCTCCATGAATACCGCCTAATAGTAAAACTTTGCCTAGTGGCGAGCGTTTTGCTAGTGGTGGATATTCTTTTAATAAGATCGGTGCATTTTTTACAGAACGCCCGCTAGTCGCAGATAAGTGAATTTTTAAGCAGTCCTTGGTATTAACGCTGCCTAATTTACCACCAATTCTCGCGCACTCCTTTTTTACCAAAGGATCAATTAATAGAACATTATCTTCAGCCTTTAATACAGACAAAGGCAAGACTATAAGAAGGGTGATGTATATAAGAGATTTAAACATTATTATTTATTATAAAATCAAGAAATAAGCCAATGAAAACAGTCATCCCAAACCAGTTATTGTTTAAAAAAGCTTTCATACATAGGTCAGGCTTTCTGTGCCATATCAAACTTAATTGATAAATAAAGAAACCTGAAGCAATAGTGAGACCAATAAAATAGCTTATTCCCAGTTGTGCCTGTCTCCCAAGCATTATTAGTGTTATTAATACCAATGTCTGAATTATAGCAATGATAACTCGATCAGCATCATCAAACAAAATTGCTGTTGATTTAATCCCTATTTTCAGATCATCTTCCCGATCAACCATAGCATACATAGTATCATAGACAACCGACCATAGAACGTTGGCGATGAGTAATAGCCAGGCAATTTGAGGTACAGTGCCTGTCTGTGCTGCGAATGCCATAGGAATAGACCAACCAAAAGCTAGCCCCAGAAAAAATTGAGGTAAATAGGTGTAACGTTTCATGAAAGGGTAAACACTGGCGAGGATTACAGCAACAAAAGCTAACTGTACTGTAAGAGGGTTCATCGTTAATACGAGTAATAACGCGATAAAAATTAAACTGCCGGCAACAATTAATGCTTCAATCGAAGAGACCTTGCCACTAGCTAGTGGACGGGTTTGTGTACGAGCAACATGCGCATCAAAACGTTGATCGGCAATATCATTTAGAACACATCCAGCAGAACGCATTAAAATAACGCCAAGGACAAAGACAATGAATACATCAACATTAGGAAATCCTTTTGCAGCTACCCATAAGCCCCAGAGTGTAGGCCATAACAATAAGAAAATACCAACAGGTCGATCCAACCTTATTAATAATGCATATTGCCCCAGTCGTTCACGAACAAAAGGCTCGTGGAGTTTATAAGCGCGTAATAAATTATGGTAAACAACAATACTAAATGTCTGTAATACACGAGTATAAGCAACCATAACTACCCAGAACTTATGAGAAAGAATTTGTATTTTTTTTAAAGTAGATTTTAGTTTTTGTTGCATTCGAGTATCGCAGGCAAGAATATTTCAGTTACAAGTAAAGGTTGATGGTCGCTATAAAATAATGATTGTCTTCCCCATAATTCACTGGTGATGTTGGAGTCTTTAGTTGCCTTACTGTGAAGCTCGCAGTCGATGGTAATTTTTGTATAACGCATGTCAGTACGATATGTCATCTCATCATTAAAGAGAATGTCACCTAATGGTGTTGTCCCTAACTCGGTCAATTTTTTATTTTTGCCTGAAAGTGTTTTTCCCGGGATGACTGTACGAGCATAGACTAATGTTTGTGTGTCACATTTTAATCGAGACTCTCTAAGGAATGTAATTTCATCACTTGGTAAGGATAAAAATTCTATTTCATCTGATATAGGTGAGCACCATGATTCAGTGAGCAGTTCAATACTAAAATTGCCATCACAGCGTTCTTGAATAAAGCGCGTGAGTGAACCTTCTTGAAAAAGAAAATCAGATATTCGTTGATCAGTAATATCTAAACTAACGATTTCTTTTTTTTGCCAATTAAGTTTCAATTTCTTATCCAATTAAACATTACTGTATTCAATATTATTACCTAGCCATCGATGAATTAATAATTCTACCTTGTCAGGATTTTTTTCCACTAAGATTTTAGCTGTATTTTGAATTTCAGGTAGTAAGTATGCATCACGTATTAAATCAGCAACACGCATATCTGGCATGCCTGCTTGACGTGTTCCCAATACTTCGCCGGGCCCACGTAATTCAAGGTCTTTTTCTGCTATATCAAAACCATCATTACTGACACGCATGATGTCGAGTCGTTGTTTAGCTAGGTCACTCAATGGTGATTGATACATTAAAACACAATCACTTTTAATTTCACCTCGACCAATGCGACCGCGTAATTGATGTAATTGTGACAGACCAAATCGTTCTGCATTATCAATGATCATTAAGCTTGCATTAGGCACATCGACACCGACTTCAATGACTGTTGTCGCAACCAAAAGATCAATTTTACCATCTTTAAAATCCTGCATGGTCGTTTCTTTTTCGTTAGATTTCATGCGACCATGTATTAGACCAACATTGATTGGGCTCAGTTTCTCTTTAAGAGTCTCTGCAGTTTCTATGGCTGTTTCACATTGCAACGTTTCTGATTCTTCGATTAAAGTACAGACCCAGTAAACTTGTCGCCCCTCAGCACAGATATGTTTAATTCTGTCTATTATGTCATCACGGCGCTCGTTCGAAATAATACTGGTGCTAATTGCTTTTCTACCAGGTGGTAGCTCATCGATTACAGTATGGTCAAGATCGGCATAAGCTGTCATCGTCAACGTTCTTGGGATAGGTGTTGCCGTCATAATCAATTGATGAGGGTATAAATTATCCAGTTTTCCTTTTTCCAGTAATGAAAGCCGCTGATGAACACCAAAGCGATGTTGTTCATCAATAACAATCAAGCCGAGATTTGCAAAATATACCGAATCTTGAAATAAAGCATGAGTGCCGATGGCAATAACAGGCGTTTTTTCCTGTAGTCGAGCTTCAGCTTCGGCACGCAAAGATTTCTTAAGTTTCCCGGTTAAAAACACAACATCAATATTAAGTGGTTCAAACCAGTGTAAAAAATTATTATAGTGTTGGGCGGAAAGTAATTCAGTTGGTGCCATAATAGCGACTTGATAACCGGCTTCAATTGCTTGCAAAGCCGCCATAGCAGCGACAACGGTTTTTCCTGAACCAACGTCACCTTGTAACAGTCGCAACATTGCTTCTGTTTTATTTAGATCTGATGCTATTGTTTTATAGGCTCGTTGTTGTGCGTTGGTTAATTTAAAAGCTAATGCTTTTAAAAACTCAGGAACTAGCCGAATGCTTTTATTAAAAGCAGGAGATTGTTCTGCTCTGAATTCTTTACGTAACTCAAGCAAACTTAATTGATGCGCAAGTAGTTCTTCAAAAGCCAATCTTTGTTGTGATGCGTGTTTACCTTCGACTAAACTTTGAATGTCAGCATCAGGTGGTGGTCTATGGACATATGCCAGTGCATCGGCCAGCGTCGGCAAGTGTAGTTTTGTTAATATGTCTTCAGGTAATAATTCAACCAGACTTTGTTTATCATGACTTAATGTTAGTAGAGCTTGTTCCGTTAACTTACGCAAGCGAGCTTGTTGCAAGCCTTCCGTACTTGGATAAACAGCAGTTAATTTTTCATCGAGCTCGTCATTTTGATGTTCTTTAAGTACTCGATATTCAGGATGAACAATTTCCAGAGAACCTTGTCCATGACGTACTTGTCCGTAACAACGTATGGATAAGCCGCGTTGCAATCCTTTTTCCTGTGATTTGGAAAAATAAAAGAAGCGTAATACAACTGTGCCGCTACCATCACTGATCCTACATAGTAATGAACGACGTTTGCCAAAGCGTACTTGCGTTAGTTCTATCTCACCTTGAATATACGCATCGTGCCCCGGTCGTAATGTACCAATGGGCGAGATACGTGTTCGGTCAATATAGCGATAAGGTAAGTGAAATAGTAAGTCCTGAATTTTGGCTATGCTAATGCGTTCCAGTTTTTCTTGTAAGCGAGGGCCAACACCACTTAATACTGTGACTGGAGCAGAAAGAGAATGCTGGTTATTTAATGTCAAAGCAAAAGACTCTGAAAAATTATTTTGTAATGAAATCTAAATGATATTTAAAGCGACATTATCGCATCCATTTCCACTAATGCACCTTTAGGTAAACTGGCAACGCCCACAACTGCACGCGCCGGGTAGGGTTCAGAAAAATATTCAGCCATAATTTCATTAACCAAAGGGAAGTGTGATAAATCAGTTAGAAAAATATTCAGTTTACTGATGTCTGCTAGAGAGCCTCCTGCTGCTTTTGTAACTGCAGTTAGGTTGTCAAATACCTGAGTAATCTGAGCACGCATGTCACCTTCAATTAATTCCATCGTTTCAGGTACTAAAGGTATTTGTCCTGAAAGATAAACGGTGTCGCCAACTTTTACAGCTTGTGAATAGGTGCCGATAGCTTGTGGTGCATCCGTAGTTGATATAATTTCTCTCGACATTATTTCTGTCCTCTTATTTAATAGTGAGTGTTGCTTATGTTTAAGACCGCGTAATCTGGGAGACACTTTTAAGTGTTCTAACTTTTCGCATTACGTTAGCTAAGTGAACGCGACTTTGTACTTCAATAATAAATCTTAACGATGTGTATCTATCATCTCGATCTTTCATTTCTACATTGATGATATTCGCGCCGGCATCGGCAATCGTGGTTGAGACGATGGCAAGCACTCCACGTTGATTGCTCGTATTCATACGAATTTTTACTGAGAATTCACGTTCAATATCTGCTTCCCAGTCTACATGTATCCATTTCTCTTGATGGTTTTGGTATCCGGTAATATTTTTACAGCTTTGTCGATGTACAACAATACCTCGACCTGAAGTAATAAAACCATGAATCGGATCACCAGGTATTGGATAACAGCACTTTGGAAAACTAACGACCATACCTTCAGTCCCTTTAATAGATAGCGGGGTAGTTTCATTAATAGGAATGGTCTTATTTTCTTGTTTGGTTAATTTCTCAAACGCGACTAATTGTCTTGCAATCAACGGAGCGAATTTATTACCGAGTCCTATTTCCTGGAATAATTCATCTTCACTTCCAATTTTATTTTCAGAAAATAAATATTGCATATCTGTTTCACTCATATCTTGATAAGTGTATGCGAAAGGTTCGAGTTCACGATTCAATAATCGTTTTCCTAAAGCTATAGCTTCACTTTTTTGCAGGTTCTTCAGGAAGTATCTAATTTGTGTGCGTGCTTTTGCGGTAACGACAAAATTTAACCATGCTGGATCAGGTCGGCCACTGGTGGCCGTAATAATCTCGACCGTTTGACCACTTGCCAACTGCGTACCGAGAGGAAATAGTTTTCTGTTAATTCGGGTTCCAACACAACTATTTCCTATATCAGTATGAATGGCATAGGCGAAATCAACTGCCGTAGCGCCGTTCGGCAACTCCATTATTTTTCCTTTGGGAGTAAAGATGTAAATATCATCTGGAAACAAATCAATTTTTACATTCTCAAAAAACTCTTCTGGGTTACCTGCAGTTTGATTCATTTCAACAATGTTGCGTAGCCATTCTCTGGCGCGACGATGTGCGCCACTACGATTGTTACTGCGGCGAATAACATTTTTTGATTTTCCTTCTGCCTTATAAAGCCAATGCGCGGCAATGCCGGCTTCAGCAACATCATCTATTTCCTTGGTGCGAATTTGAATTTCTATAGGAACACCATAAGGACCAAACAAAACAGTGTGTAGAGATTGGTAACCATTGGCTTTGGGGATGGCAATATAGTCTTTAAATTTTCCTGGCACGGGTTTATACAAATTATGTACTGTACCTATGGTGCGATAACAAGTGTCGACATTATCGACCATGATACGAAAAGCATATACATCGTAAACTTCAGAGAATGACAAATGTTGCTCACGCATTTTCATATAAATGCCGTAAAGATGTTTCTCTCTTCCACGAATTTGTCCGGGAATTTTTTCCTGGCGCATACGACGTTTTAAGGCCGTGCGAATTTTTGTAATGACTTCTTTTCGATGACCGCGAGCCTTATTTATTTGCTCATTCAAAATTCGGTAACGTAAAGGATATAGGATCGCAAAACCCAGTTCTTCTAATTCCAGACGTATAGTATTAACACCAAGTCGTAGCGCGATAGGGGCATAAACTTCGAGTGTCTCGCGAGCAATGCGCCGACGTTTTTCAGGCTTGAGCGCTTCAAGTGTGCGCATGTTATGCAGGCGGTCAGCTAACTTGACGAGAATGACTCGAATATCATTACTCATGGCCATTAGCATTTTGCGGAAATTATGCGCTTGCGCTTCAGCAAAACTTTCAAATTCAACTTTATCCAGTTTACTAACACCATCAACTAGTTCGGCTACACCTTTACCAAATTTTCGACTTATTTGAGTTTTAGCTGTTGGTGTATCTTCAATAACGTCATGTAGTATGGCGGCTATTAATGTTTGATGATCCATGTGCATCTCGCCAAGAATGTAGGCTACTTCGAGAGGGTGATGAATATAGGGCTCACCACTTTTACGTTTTTGTCCTTCATGCGCTTTGGCACTGAAATGATAGGCGCGTTGCACTTTCTCAACCTGATCTGCTTGCAGGTAAGTGCCGATAAGTTTACTTAGGTCGTTAATCGTTAACACAGAGTCAATTCAGTTATAGTCTAATTGTTAGTTGTTACTTAATTGTATGATATACCCAAGTTACTTCAAAATGCAGATTCAGAGTTCATGCAAGAAGTCAGAGTAAGGCACAACGTGCAGGAAATGGCATTCCATTTTCAAACGTTGTAACGCAGCACTGGCTTCTTGCATGAACTCCCATCGGGCAGGTTACAAATTTCATGTATTTGGACAATTGAAACCCAGCTGAATCCTGTATTTTGAGGTAACTTGGGTATTTAACAGCACAAAACATAAAGACGCATGCTGCGCCCTTATGTTTTATAGAATGGTTTAAATTAAGCCAGAAGAGGGCTTAATGACCTTGTTTAATTTGCTGGCTTACTCTGCAGGGGTAGCAGGAGTAGGTATAGCAAAATCAGCTTCTGTGAATTCTTCTTCCTCATCAAACTGATTTATTTTATCGATGTTTTCGTTATTCACTAGATTTTCTGCAATTTCACGTAATGCAATTACAGTAGGCTTATCCTGATTAGCAGGAACTAAAGGCTCTGCACCCATTGCAATCTGACGAGCACGTTTACTTGCCAACATAACCAGATCATAGCGGTTATCAACATTTTCCAAACAATCTTCAACGGTTAATCTGGCCATGATGTTCCTCATTCCTAAATTTTTAGAGTAATATTCGCCGGTTAAAAAATGACCGGTTTTCAAAGTGGAGCGCTATTCTACTGAATTCAATCCTTTTGCGCCATAATTTGACCAACAAAATCATCATAAAAAGCTGATTGGCGACAACTTCCAAGGTTGGTGGCTGCAATAATCGTCTTGATCTCACTTAAAGCCTGTTCAAAATCATCATTTATGACGATGTAATCAAATTCTTTGTAATGCGATATTTCTTCACGAGCAGCATTCATCCTATGATCAATGATTTCCTGCTCATCATTCTGACGACCGACCAGTCTTTTGCGTAGCGTATGATAGTCGGGTGGCAGAATAAAAATACCAACGCTATTACGTAATTGTGATTTAACCTGTTGCGCACCTTGCCAGTCTATTTCAAGTATAAAATTTCTACCGGTGAGCATTTCTTTATCAACCCAGCTTTTGGAAGTGCCATAGTAATTATCAAACACTTTGGCATATTCAAGAAAGTGATTTTTATTAATGAGTTCCTTAAACTCATTTTCATCGACGAAGAAGTAAGCTTCTCCCTCTTTTTCATCAGCTCGGGGTTTACGCGTCGTATAAGAGATTGAAACATCAAGATTATCAACTTTAGAAATTAATGATTTTATTAATGATGTCTTACCCGCACCTGAAGGCGCAGCAATGATAAACAAAGTTCCGCTTTTATTATTCATAATAAATATACTAAATTATTCTATATTCTGGATTTGTTCACGCATCTGCTCGATCAACACTTTCAGATCGACTGACGAGTTAGTTGTATCCATGTGAGCCGACTTAGAACCTAAGGTATTAGATTCACGATTCATTTCCTGCATCAAAAAGTCCAATCGTCGTCCTACGGGTCCTTTTTGATCAAGAACTCTGGTAACTTCATCGATATGCGCATCCAGACGATCCATTTCTTCTGCTACATCCATTTTTTGAGTTAGCAGCAGCAATTCCTGTTCCAAACGGTCTTTATTAAAATCTTCGCTGAGTTCCTGAGCGCGCAACATGAGTTTTTTGCGGATGTTATCAAGTATTGAGGGCATTAATTCGCGAACATTGGCGACGATTTCTTTAGTCGTGATACAGCGTTCAAGTACCATGGCATTGATTTTCTCACCTTCGCGTTGACGAGTTGCTATGGCAACATCAAGAGTTTGGTCAATTAATTCGAGTAATGGGCCGCTGATTTTTTCAGGGTCGGTGACATCTTTATCTAATACCCCAGGCCAGCGTAGTAATTCCAAAGGATTTAAAGGAGAAGGCTCTTTCATTAGTGAGCTTGTTTTCTCAGCCGTTTCTATGACCTTAGTTAATAAATCCTGATTGATAGGTAAGGAGTCACCAGAGGTCTCACCCTGGGCAAAACGAATATTACAATCGACTTTACCGCGTTTTAGTTTACTGGAAATAAGCTCGCGAATTTTTGACTCAAGAAAACGCACTTCTTCTGGCAGACGCAAAGACATCTCCAGATAACGATGATTGACCGTACGAATTTCGCATGAAGCCTCGCCCCAATCTCCCGACCGTTCTGTTCTACCGTATGAGGTCATGCTCTTAATCATTTTGTATCCTTAAATTTATTGTTATTTTGCTAATAGTAACGTTTCATTAGTATATGGGAAATACATAGATAGATATTATCGTTATAATGCGGCACTTTTTACCTAGGAGACACCTATGCGCCCAAGTGGACGTTCACCGGATCAACTCAGAGCCGTCACAATAACCAGAAATTTTACCTGTCATGCTGAAGGTTCCGTATTGATAGAGTTTGGAAATACCAAAGTCATTTGTACTGCCAGCTTTGATTCAGGTGTGCCCGGATTTCTCCGTGGTAAAGGTACCGGTTGGGTCACAGCTGAATACGGTATGTTGCCGCGTTCTACTGGTTCACGTATGCGCCGCGAAGCAAACCAGGGAAAACAAGGTGGCCGTACTTTAGAAATTCAACGTTTAATTGGACGCTCATTGCGTGCAATTGTCGATATGGATGCGCTTGGTGAAAATACTATAGTAATAGATTGTGATGTTATTCAAGCTGACGGTGGTACGCGTACAGCTTCAATTACCGGTGCTTATGTCGCATTAGTTGATGCGATTAATCATGCGAAAGAAAAAGGCTTAATTGATACTGATCCACTTAAGGGCATGATCGCCTCTATTTCTGTCGGTATTTATGATGGTACTCCGGTTCTGGATCTGGATTACCCAGAAGACTCTAATGCCGAAACCGATATGAATGTTGTTATGAATGATGAAGGTAAATTCATAGAAGTGCAGGGTACTGCCGAAGGCCATGCATTTTCTTCTGAAGAATTAAACAGCATGTTAAATCTGGCAAAGAAAGGTATTACCGAATTGTTTGATCATCAACGTGATGCCCTTGGTTCATGAAGAATCAATCGTAGGCAATCAGTCATAAGTAATAAAACGTGACAGAAAAACAAACCATTGTTTTAGCAAGCAACAATCCCGGCAAGGCAAAAGAAATAAATGCCTTGTTAAAGGATTCGACATTCAATGTTATCTCGCAATCAGAATTTAATGTTGAAGAAGTCGAAGAGACTGGACTAACGTTTATCGAGAACGCATTAATAAAAGCACGTAATGCGGCGACATATACAGACCATCCGGTTATTGCAGATGATTCCGGTATCGAAGTGCCTGCCCTAAAAGGCAGGCCCGGTATTTATTCCGCACGCTATGCCGGTGTTGGTGCCAGTGATGAAGATAATCTCAACAAACTCATCGAAGATATAAAACCATTAAGTGAAGCAGATCGTATGGCGCGATTTGTATGCGTTATGGTGTATTTAGAACATGCGGAAGATCCAACGCCTATCATCGCGCAAGGATTTTGGAATGGTGTAGTGATTACTGAACCGCGTGGTGAAAGTGGTTTTGGTTATGATCCGATGTTTTACGTACCAACACATTATTGTGTTTCTGCTGAATTATCGCCAGAGATAAAAAATAAATTAAGTCATCGTGGACTAGCGTTACAGCAATTACTTCAGCAGTTAAAATAATCATTCAACAACGGCTATACTGCTGCGCAAAATGACATCATTACTAACATTCCACGAAAACCCACCGCTTTCTCTGTATATCCATCTGCCTTGGTGTGTGAAGAAGTGCCCTTATTGCGATTTCAATTCACATGAATTTACATCAACTGCACTGGATGAAGATGCCTATATCGATGCCTTGATCCGCGATCTTGAAACAGAGTTGCCGCGTATTTGGGGAAGAACCATCACCAGTGTTTTTATCGGTGGCGGCACGCCAAGTCTGTTTTCAGTGGCATCACTAAATAAATTACTCAGTGCATTGCGCGCAAGATTAAATATAAGTTCGGGTATCGAAATAACATTGGAAGCAAATCCAGGAACGGCAGAAGCAGAAAAATTTCGTGGTTATCGAGACGCAGGAATTAATCGTTTATCCATAGGTGTACAAAGTTTTGATGACAAGAACCTAAAAGCATTAGGACGAATACATGGTGCCGGTGAAGCACATCGGGCTATTCATTTTGCTAAAGATGCCGGCTTTGAGAATTTTAATATTGATTTAATGTTTGCATTACCAAATCAATCTATCGATGCCGCATTACAAGATCTGCAACTTGCAGTCGATCATGCACCAACACATATATCCTGGTATCAGTTAACCATAGAACCGAACACGGTGTTTTACTCGAAGCCGCCCAAGGTTCCGTCTGACGATATGAGCTGGTCTATACAGAAACAGGGTCAAGAGTTTTTAAGAGTAAATCATTACGCACAATATGAAATTTCGGCTTATGCAAAAGATAAGCAAGTGTCAGCACATAATATGAATTACTGGGAATTTGGCGATTACCTTGGAATCGGTGCTGGTGCGCACGGAAAAATCACCAATGTAGCTGAAGGAAAGATAGAGCGATTTACACGTCACAAAATACCAAAACGCTATATTGAATTAGCAGGCAGTGAATCGGTAATTACTGGAACAAGAAAACTGGAGCAAGATGATTTGTCGTTAGAATTTATGATGAATGCTATGCGTTTGTCGAACGGGATTCCTGCAAACTTATTTATTGAACGTGCGGGCATCCCAATAAAAAAAATGGAAAAGGAATTATTTTTGGCGGAAGAAAGGATGCTACTTGATTGGCGAGTAAATAGGCTACAACCCACTGTTAAAGGCCAACGCTATCTTAATGAATTACTTGAAATATTTGTAAAATAGTCGTGCATTTGCGACTATAAGATGATTGTTTGCTGGCTTTATCGCGACAAAGAAGATAATATTTTATTTGCGTTGTAACTCCCTGAAAATTATATCTATTTATATTACTGAATATGTTAACCGAAGCAATGAAGCAAAATGTAACTTCTCTCAGCTTGACTGAGCTGGAGTCGCTATGTGAAGAGTATCTGGAAGAACATGGTGAACACACGGAAGAGGAATTTATTGCTCATCTATATAAACATAATCGCATTACTGCGACAGAATATAAAAATATTCAAACACATGAAAAAATTGATTTACATTCAATTGGTGATGTTAGCGATATAGGCAAAAATCAAGCTGGTTCAGGCAAGGTCGATGTTGATGGGACTTATGTAGAAAACGAAGATTACACCATTCTAGAATCTATCGATGAAGGGGCAATGGGTGAAATCCTGACGGCCAGAGATAATAAACTTAATCGAACCGTCGCTTACAAAAAAATTCATTCACATGTAGCTGAAATCCCGAGTTATCTGGGACGATTTTATATGGAAGCTCAGGTAACTGCACAGCTACAACATCCGAATATTGTTCCCGTATATGGCTTGATGTCCAGTGGTAAGGACGTCGGTTATGCCATGAAACTGATAGATGGTATTACGCTAAAAGCGTACATCAAGGAAACACAAGATCAATACGTTAAATATGGTCAACCGGATGAACACCATACGCTACACGCAAGACTAGAACATTTTCTAAAGGTTTGTGATGCCATACATTATGCGCATCGTAAAGGTGTACTGCATCGTGACCTCAAACCACTTAATGTCATGATTGGTCCTTACAATGAAGTATATGTGATGGACTGGGGTATTGCGAAAACGGTCGAAGTCGATGAAGACATGTTCGATAAGAAAACCGTCATGGTGGGTCATGAGGAAGTTGATGCTAATGACAAGACCAAGATGGGGCAAGTTATGGGAACTCCTGCCTATATGTCTCCAGAGCAAGCAGAAGGTGAGCATGACATTCTTGATCATCGTAGTGATCTTTATGCGTTAGGTTTAATCCTGTTTGAATTAGTCACTTTTCATCGTGCTATCAGTGGTAAGAATACCGAGCAAATTATGATGAAAGCACGTCGTGGTCATATTGACCAGCCACCTGCCTATGGCAAGCAGCAAGATGCACAAGAACAATTATTAGCGATTGTTAAAAAAGCAACGCAATACATGCCAGAAGATCGTTATCCAACCGTTCTTGATTTTTCTGATGATATTCGTCGTTTTATACATGGCGAAGCAATTAATGCGCGTCCGGAATCAAGAAGACAAAAAATCATGCGTTGGGTGACTCATCATCGAAAAGCGGCTGTTAATATTATGGTCTATTCAATTTTGGCCTCTTTTGCATTAGTGGTTACCTTGTTGTTCTTGCAAATGCAATCGATGAAAGAAATGCAGAGTGAAGGACAAAAAACGAACCAGTTTGTAAACGCTGTTGTAAACAAGTCGCAGCAAATTAATACGCAATTTTTGAAATATGAAGGAATATTGGAAGGTTTAAAAATTGGCGCGGAGAACTTATTAAATCAAGGCACGATTGATAACTCCATATATTACACAAGTAAGACGATAGCCGTTCCCGGAGGAGGTCCTGCGGATTACAAGTTTTCAGATATCTATGGCTTGGCAATAAGTGTTGATTACCATGCTTACAAATTAGCACCAGAAGTATATGAGCCAAGTATCAAATCGACCTTACAACGTTTGAATCCATTACGTCATTCATTTAAGTCTTTGTTGTTAAGAAGTTATAAAACTGATGTTGCTGCGGATGACGATAAGGCAGCGCATGACATTATCATGAATAAAGGCCTGCCATTAGTTTGGGCATATATTGGATTGGAACAAGGTATCCTTGCAGCTTACCCTGGTAAGTCAGGTTATCCTGAGGCTTATGATGCTAGACAACGTCCCTGGTATAGAAGCTCAATGAGTAGCGCTGGCGTTAAATGGTTGCAGCCTTATATTGATGTTGGTGGCCGAGGCTCGCTGCTACCGGTAACTACCCCACTGTTTAATAACGATGGAACATTTATTGGTGTTGCCGGTGTTGAATTGACGCTAGAGCATGTCAGAAAGAAAATGATACCGATGTTCCATGAAGGTTTGGAAGAAACCTATTTGTTAAACGATAAAGCTGAGATAGTAGTGGCATCATCAGATAAATCTCAATTCTATGCGATAGGCACGTTGATAAATTCGGTAGAAGATTTAGACGTTTTTGATAATGAATACGTTGTGAATAAAATTAGCAGAGGACAATCCGGTCATTATTTTTATATAGAACGTGGTCGAGAGAAGGTCATTGCTTATTACAAGCTGGAATCGACCGGCTGGTATTATGTTGTTAAAGCAGATGCTGAAGAATTATTAAACGGTTTTTAATTTCGTCAAATTAACTACGTTTTTATAATTTCAGTATACAATAAATACAACACAGCATTTAGTGGTGTTAATATTTGTCTGACTGGAAAGTATATCTCCTGCGTTGTTCGGATAACTCCCTCTATACAGGTATCACTCGAGATTTAAATCGAAGAATTAACGAACATAATAATAATGATCGTCTAGCTTCAGCGTATACTCGGGCACGTCGACCAGTAACTCTGGTTTATCAGGAATCTCACACGGATCGTTCCTCTGCAAGTAAGCGTGAAGCAGAAATTAAAAAATTTACAAAACAAGAAAAAGAAAAGTTGGTAGAAAAGTAGCATGGCAAAAAATAGTGTAAAAAATATCGAACGTCCCAAGGCAAGTAGTCTTAAGCCTTTGAAGTTAGCTTTACCGTTTATGAAACCCTATACAGCAAGGTTGCTGTTAGCGTTAATTTTTTTAACATTGGCATCGTTATCCATGTTGTCTATGCCGGTTGCAATTCGATACGTTATTGATCAGGGCTTTTCCAGTAACAATGCGGGTTCTATCAATACCTACTTTATTGCCCTGTTTAGTCTGGCGGTTGCCTTCGCTATTTTCGGTTCGCTACGTTATTACTTAGTCATGTGGATAGGAGAACGTGTTGTTGCTGATATACGTTCAGCTGTTTATAAACACGTAATTAAAATGAGTCCGACATTTTTTGAAGTCACACGTACTGGCGAAGTATTATCTCGTTTAACAACCGATACGACTCTTGTCCAAAGTGTTTTCGGTGCAGGTATGTCAATTGCGTTACGTAGTCTGTTTAGTGTGTTTGGTTGTCTGATCATGTTATTTATTACCAGTCCAAAATTGACTTCAATGATCATCATACTTATACCGGTGGTGGTGGTTCCCATACTGGTATATGGCCGAAAAGTTCGGCGTCTATCACGCGCCAATCAGGATCGGGTCGCCGACTCAAGTAGTATTGCGGATGAATCACTTAACGCAATACATGTTATTCAGGCGTTTACATTAGAAACTTTTCTTGGTGATCGATTTAGTGATTCAGTTGAAGAATCTTTCAAAGCAGCAAGACAACGTATACAAGTGAGCTCAATTTTGTCAGGTACGATTATCCTGACGGCATTTGGCGCGATGGTTTTTGTACTTTGGCTTGGAGCACATGCGGTAGTTGATGGTTCTATGAGTCCCGGTACCATGGGACAATTTTTATTGTATGCGACCTTTCTTGCTGGTAGCACGACTTCGCTCGGAGAAGTCTGGAATGATATTCAACGTGCAGCAGGCGCAATGGAACGTTTGATGGAACTGTTGCATACACAACCTGAGATAAAGGCCCCGGATAATGTTGTAAGTTTACCTACTGAAGGTCGCGGGCATATTCAAATAGAAGACGTTTGTTTTAATTATCCTTCGCGCCCGGGTATGAAATCACTTGAGCACTTTAGTCTGGAAATAAAACCGGGCGAAACTGTGGCATTAGTTGGTCCTTCAGGCGCAGGCAAGAGTACAGTCTTTCAACTATTAATGCGTTTCTATGATCCACAGTCAGGAAAAATATTATTAGACGGTGTTGATATAAAATCAGCTGATCCATTAGCGGTACGACAACGTATTGCCATTGTTCCACAAAACACGGTTTTGTTTGCTGCAACAGCAATGGAAAATATTCGTTATGGCAAGCCGGAAGCAACTGATGAAGAAGTAAAAACTGCAGCACGTACAGCGATAGCCGATGAGTTTATTGAAAAGCAACCCGAAGCGTATCAAACATTCCTTGGTGAAAAAGGTATACGTTTGTCAGGTGGTCAGCAACAACGCATTGCCATTGCTAGAGCAATATTGAAAAACCCTCCTATTATGTTACTGGATGAAGCAACCAGCGCACTTGATTCTGAAAGCGAGAAACTGGTTCAGGAAGCGCTAGATCACCTTATGCAAGATCACACTACATTAGTTATTGCACATCGTTTATCAACTGTGATGAAAGCCGATCGTATTGTTGTTATGGATGAAGGACAAATCGTTGATATCGGTCAGCATGATGAATTAATGCAAAAGGGTGGATTGTATAACAGGCTTGCTGAAATTCAGTTTGGTCATGCAAAGGAAAAAGACTCAACAGTCTGATCGTTGCAAGCTGTACAGCTTTAATAATAATTGTTGATCTAGGTCAAAATCCAAAACTCGTTTTTTCCTAAAATTAAATAACAGTATTTTTTAGGAGCTATTATTGTATGAATGTTGAAAGAGCCGAACTATTAGCAAAAAAAGAAGAACTTGAATCACGTATTAATAAAATCCGACAGGATCTTGCCACGCGTTTGAGTGCTGATTTTGCAGAACAAGCGACAGAACTTGAGAATCGTGATGTTTTGTTGGAAATTGCACGTGTCACTGAAGAGGACCTCGAGTTAATTAATAAGAAGCTCCAATAACTAAATGAATAAAAAACATTTATTCTAATTAACAACGAAAAAGCAGCTTATTTTCTCGATAAAGTCAGTCCAAAGCATCAAAGGAATGTAGTTAATCTGTCCTGAAAATGTCACAAAAGCTAACTACACTTTTATGGTATGGAGATTGCTACTATTCACGTAGGCTACTACACCCGAGGAGGTGTTCTTATGATTCCTACTAATGTTATGCCCTTTCCGCAAATTCAATACAGCATGCTCTGTGGTGTTTGTCCAAAGTGTGGAAAGAGTGATGGGTTTGTAAATCTAGGGAAAGAGCATTGGTTTATCTGTCGTGATCACAAAACTAAATGGTTTGCCGGAGTTAATATGTTTGAAGGTTGGGAAAATCAGACTGTGGCACAAGCACAAAGTATAGAATCCATGCTTAATAGCTATAAGGATGTTGTTCCATTAAGAGAAGTTGATGGTGAACACAAATTAGGTAATCACGTATTATAAAATAATAGTACCAAAGAAATCATTTTTCCCTGATAGTAATATCAGGGAAATACATTTCTATTTCTTTCCTTCCTGAAATAACTTCATAATAAATTTGTCATCGTTTTAATAAATAAGCAATGCTTACCTGGTGTAATAAAAGTTTATGCTATCTAAAGTATTCGTTAATATTAGACATCCTCCTAACCTGATATATTAAGCAGCTAATGAAAGGCCACGTTCAATACTCAAGTATCGGAAATCTAGAGACGTTGTTGCGCTATTTTCTTATCGTTGTATTTTTTATTGTTATCTCTATAACAAGCAACAGTTTTGCTACTGTAGGAGAACAATTAATTATTATAGGAGATATTGTTAATGTGAGAGCAGCACCTTCAACTAATAGCGATACATTAATAAAATTGCTAAAAGATCGTGAAGTGACCGAGATTCAACGGCAGCAACAGTGGATCGAAATAGAGACTCATCGCAAAGATATTAAAACAGGTTGGGTACATCAATCTTTGCTAGCTAAGCGAGAAAAAAAAGAAACGAAGAAATCATCCAGAAATACATCTTCACCATCACGGTTTGATAAATTCATGGAGCGTTTTAATGAACACAATGAGGTGGTTAAAAAACAGAATGGTATAATTTACTTCTCTGAAGTGAAAAACAAAGGGCAAGGACAGATAGAGATCATTGCTACAGATGCGTGGGTAAATGCAGAACGAGAAGAGCGCGGCATAATAGTGAAAACTGTATTTAAATTATGGAGTAATGTGGTTCCTGTAGGCAGTTCGATGTCGATACGCATTTTTGATGCGCAGGGTGAACAACACATGTTGATTGTTCGTTAAGTTAATAATCACAAAAAATACTATAATAATAAAAATGTTAGTCGAATTAATACATCAACAGCACCTCGAATTACGCGAACTATTTATTCGCCATCAGGAAGCTTTGTTACAAGGAAAATTTGAGGAAGCAGAGGAATATCTGGAGAATTTTGAAGTTTTTCTAAAAGCGCATATGCAAATCGAAGAAAATTATTTGTTTCCAGAGTTTGCCAAAATAAAGCAGACTTCGAAATGGAATGTGTCTCTCTATGAAAAAGAACATGACAAAATAAACCAACTCTATAACAATATTTCTAAAGATCTGACTTGGCTCAGCGAACAGGAACTTACAGAATCACAATTACGCCGAAATATTATTGCTTTGCTGGATAAAGAAAAAACACTGAAAGGTTTGAACGAACACCACGAAGAACGCGAAGAAGAAGCAATGCTGAAAGAGCTCGATGAACAACTGGATCAACGGCAACTCAAAGAATTGAAATTAGATATAAAATTAACCTGGGCGGAAGTGACTGCCTCAGTGACACAAACAACAGCTTATTAAAAAGGTATTAATAGTTATGAATAAAATAGCCACATCAATAACCCAAAGCATTGTTATTTCATTTTGTCTGATACCCGTCAACACAATGGCAGCAGATGGAAAATCTGATTTCTCAAGTTTAGAAGCGCAAGAACGCGCACAAATAATATCGGAGCTAACGTTTAGTCTACAGACCAGGCAAGTCTGTACGCAAACATTAAATTGGGACGATAGTGGCTCAGGTGCAGATCTGGATGGTTATTTTTTCATCCCGACTATCGGTAAAAGTGAGTACATGATTGGTGGACATGCTTCGCAAAAAAGAACTTCAAAATATCATTGTGTTATCTCGGTTAGTAATTCAGCAAGTAATCCAAAAGGTAGGCCGGCTATATTGGTCGCTCCAGCAGACTGGAAACAAATATGGAAAGATTCGGGTAGTGGTGCCACAAAAGATGGTTCTTTTTGGCAAGCTATCCCACCAGACAGTAATTACAAATGTATAGGTAGTATTTCGCAACTTGGACATGAGCGGAAACCAAGCCTGCCCAATTATCGCTGCGTACATCGAAGTTTGACAGACAAGATTGTGGCAAGCTCTGTTATCTGGTCGGATAAAGGTACTGGTGCTGAAAAACAAGTCACTATATTTAATTTACCTTCAACAGGCGCATATATAGCGGTAGGGGCAAGAACAGGAAAAGTAGAAGCTTACGATCTGAAAAAAAATGCGACCAGTGTTCCTGATCCTGAAATGGTCGAAGAATTACTTGCGAAAAGATTAGCGCCGATAAAAGCGGATATCGAAGCAAAGACCAAAGCGATAAGAGACAAAAGAGCAGCTGCAAAAGAAGAAGCCGAAAAAGATGCCGCCAATAAAGCAGAACAGAAGAAAATAGCTGTCGCAGCTGAAAAAAAGAAACAAGAAAAAATTGCAGCGCAAAAAGCATTAGCTGCAAAAGCCAAGACAGAAAGTGCAGGCAGTGCTGAAGAGGATGCTCAAGCAAAACGCCTAAAAGAAGAACAACAGGCACGTATAGCAAAAGCAATGCAGGATTCTGAAGAAAAAGCCGATGCAGATAAAGAAGCCATGGCAGTGCCTGTTGAAGAAGAGAAGGTGCAGGAAGAAATGACCTTTGAAGAAACTCCATCCTTATTCGATGATGATGCAGAACCAGAAATCGCTGCAGAAAAGTCGAATGAAGAAACAAGTGCCAGCTCAAGCGAACCAAAGGAAGAATCAAAAGGCTTAAATAGCATACTGATGTTCTTCGTAAAGGTATTAGGCATTATGGTTGGTGGTATTCTCGTTTTGATTATAGGTTTTAAAGTTCTATTCGGTAAGAAGAAAACGACATAGAGAGTACGAATCAGGGATATTGTGCACGACTGTATGGACGCAGGAGGTAGAACTTTGCTCGCGGTAATTGTCTGGATGATGTGCCATTGTCGTGCTGCATAGAACAAATTTGCAGTAATAACGGTTCTTGATTAAAGCCCCGCTGTTTCAGGTCGATATATATTAATGTATCGAAAGGGATAAAATCATTATGAGTTTTCACTGTAAAAGATGTGACACAGACATGCAGACCGTTTTCTATGAAGGCGTTGCTATACAGTTGTGCATGACTTGCAAATCTATCTTTCTCAGCAAGAAAAAACTGGAAATAATTAAAGATTCCCGCGAAATTGAAATTCCAGAAGATACGCCCATTCCTCGCAGGGGACTAGAAATTCAACGAGATTGCCCTAAATGCGAAGTCGTTATGAAAAAAATAAGACATGGCAGAATTCGTTCAACCATGATTGATTATTGCGAGACATGTACTGGAATCTGGTTGGATAAAGGTGAATTGGCGTCTATCCAGTTCAGCTATGAAGTTGCCGAAAACAACCGTTTTCGTAATCAAGCTAAACACCTTTAAGTTATTTCTCTGTTTTCTTTTCTTCGAAGTTAACTAGTCAATTGTTGGCATACCTATTAAACGATACTCAAGTTGGAGCATTTTTAGCCGATAATTAATCATTATTTATGAATCAAGGATAATTGGTGAAGATATTAGAGCAACTGTTTGAGGATTACACCGTAGACACCGATATCTTGCAGCAAGATTTGCATGACAAGATTATTGAGGGACTGGTCTATTGGGCAGATTTAGATTTCCATGATCTGGAGCTGGATATAGAAGCTGCGAACAATGACCGAATCAATAAAACACCGGTCATGCAAAATATATTGACCGATCTTAATAAACTTGTTTTAGAAGATTCACTAACGGGACTATATAACCGACGCTATTTTAATCGTGCGTTGGAAAGCGAGATGATACGTAATAATCGCGAGTTTCATCCCTTGAGTCTTGCCATTCTTGATGTCGATCATTTCAAACTCATTAATGATACTTATGGACACGACGCCGGTGATGAGGTGCTAAAAGCACTAGCCATGATCATGCATAAAAATGTACGACAATCTGATGCATTGATGAGAATCGGTGGTGAAGAGTTTGCCGTCATCATGCCAAATGTACGTTATCAAGTGGCGGTTGATGTTATGGAGCGCTTACGCAATGACATCGAGAATATGGTTGTTCCATTTAACGGCGATGAATTAAGTACCAGTGTCAGTATTGGTATAACGGTTCGTGAACCGAATAAATTTGTCTCTGTTGATGAACTTTATCAACAAGCTGATCAGGCACTGTATCAAGCCAAGGAAACTGGCAGAAACAAAGTGGTCTTGCATGGTACTCCAAATGCTACTGGGCTTTCCGTATCTGAAAGAGAAGGACTGATGTCATGAAAAGTATCGCAATTACCAGCGGCAAAGGTGGCGTCGGAAAATCCAATGTTGCTGTAAATCTTGGACTAAAGCTGGCGCAACAAGGTAAGCGTGTTCTGTTATTCGATGCTGATTTAGGTCTAGCTAATATTGATATACTCTTTGGTTTTGTTGCTAAGCATAATGTGGCTGATGTGCTTAATGGAAAGTTTCATCTTCGAGATATCATGGTCGAAGCTGCGGATGGCATGAAAGTATTGCCATCAACATCAGGCTTATTACAATTAGAAAACCCCTCACAATCAGAACTAGCCAAGCTGGCAGAACAAATGGATGAAGTTTCCGAGGATTTTGATGTACTACTACTTGATACTGGTGCTGGCTTGCGCAGTACGGCGTTGTTTTTCTGTAGTGCCGCCGAAGAAGTCTTAGTCGTTACCACACCAGAACCCACAGCCATTACCGATGCCTATGCCATGATCAAGGTATTAAACACTGATTATGATGTGCATGAAATCAAACTACTAATTAACGAAGCTATAGATGACCGAGAAGCTCGACAAGTCTTCGATAAATTAGCGAAGGTCTCAAAAAAACACATTGATTTTGATCTCGATTATGCTGGCATGGTAGTGAAAGATATTCAGTTGGAAAAAGCCGTACGTAAACGTAAACCCGTCGTACAAAGTTATCCGTCTGCGCCATCTAGCCAGAGCTTCCAACGGTTGGCAGAGAAATTTGATTCAATCTATACCAATAAATCACAACCCCTAATAAATGGTTTTTGGAAAGAAGTCTTACAAGGCCGAAAAGATGACGTAGAAGAAGCGGAAGTTATCGATAAGGCCAGTTAGAAAAAAGATAGATAATAAGCTCGCATGTCAGTAATCAATATCCTCGAAAAACACCTTTCAAAGTATTTATTCACTTTAAAATCCCGCGCAAATCAGGCAAAGTAAATCTACAAGGAAAAATAATATTCAGGCGCTGAAGTAAACACACTTCAGAACAAGTTTGATGAGCTTAAAGATGAGGAAGGAATTATGACACGCGCGTATAACTTCTGTGCCGGACCGGCGGCGATACCCGAACCAGTATTGCAAAAAGCGAAAGAAGAACTACTTAATTGGGGATCTGTTGGTGCCTCAATAATGGAAATGAGCCATCGCAGCGAGACCTTCCTGCAAATTGCCAGCGAAGCCGAGCAAGACTTGCGCAACTTAATGCACATCCCCGATAACTATCATGTCTTGTTCCTGCAAGGCGGCGCCAGTACCCAGTTTGCCGTTATCCCGATGAACCTGTTGCGCGGTAAGAAAAAAGCAGACTATGTTCGCACCGGTATATGGTCGCATAAAGCTGTGGACCAGGCAGAAGCCTATTGCGAAGTAAATCTGGTCACAGATACCATGGACAAGGGCTACAACTACATCCCCGATGTAGCAAGCTGGAATCTTGATCCGGAAGCGGCTTATTTTCATTACACACCGAACGAGACCATAGGTGGCGTAGAATTTAATTTCATCCCGGACACAGGCGATGTACCCATCGTCGCTGACATGTCTTCAAATATCCTGTCACGACCGATCAATGTTTCAAAGTATGGATTAATCTATGCGGGCGCTCAAAAAAACATTGGCCCTTCGGGCATCACCCTTGTCATCGTTCGTGATGATTTGATAGGCGATACATTAGACATCACACCGGAACCGTTTAACTACTATATACAGGCAAGAGATGCTTCTCTTTATAACACACCACCCACCTTTGCCTGGTATTTGACCGGACTGGTATTCAAATGGTTAAAGGAACAAGGTGGTCCGGAAGCCATGGTCGAGATCAATGAACGCAAGGCAAAGAAGCTCTATGCTGCGATTGATAAAACAGATTTCTATCACAACGATGTTAAAGAAGATTGCCGTTCCTGGATGAACGTCCCTTTTCAATTACAACAAAAAAATCTGGACACGAACTTTGTCACAGAGGCTGAAGAAAATAATCTATTAAACTTAAACGGTTGGCGCACCGTCGGCGGCATGCGCGCCAGTATTTATAACGCCGTACCCGAAGAAGCTGTCGATGCGTTGGTTGCATTCATGTCTGAATTCGAGAGGAGATATGGATGATGACCAACAAGGACGATGTGCATGGAGAAGGTGAGACCGTCAGGTCGAGAGGCTGGCCTGGGCCACGCACAAGTGTCGCGTTGACATGGAGTCAAAGAGCAACCGCGGGAAATACTGGCAATGCATGGAGCAATTGGCGTGCATGGCAGATATTGAAAAGAAACATGGTTGAAATAAACCAATATTTATTATTAATTTAGTTGTAGCCAAACGTAGTTCTGCAGCAAGGATTGTAATTTCTGATAAATTCGATTTTTAAGAGTATATTAAAAATATAACAAGGAGATAGGAAAATAGTATGTCGTATATTGTGTGTCGTGATTTAAACCAGCCTAGTACTGGCCGAAGATTGCTGGATTGTCGCAGACTTAATGATGAACATCATGCTTATGAACGTCGATTACATTCTGAAAGAAGATCGCGACTAGATAGAAGAAGAAATTCTATCCAATAATAGTAATTGATGAAAAGCTTATCATGCTTATTTATAAGCGTTTTTTTATTGATGGTAGGCTGCAATAGTTTAAGTGTTCGCGATATACAAGATATCGGCGCCGTCGTCGAAGAGCCGAGCAAAGCAAAACAAGTATTAAAAGACAAAGGCAGACGTTATGCCGAAAGCCAAATCCCTGCTGATATAAGAACCTTAAAAGCCACAGTAGAAACATTTCTAAAACAGATTAATGTAATATGGGGCAAAGACGATGCCAAACAACCCGGTCCGAAAGACTATGTAAAATACACCGAAAAATATTACAACCGTGCGCATGTCGATTTTGAAGCCGGCACCATCACTATTGAAACACTGGCACCGGATTCACAAGAAGCGTATTTAAAGAAAGCAATCGTGACTACCTTGCTAACGCCAAATGATCCCAGACAAGTCGATCTCTACTCCGATGCCTTACCCAAAGGCGAGGGCGAGGGCAAACCCTTTCTCTACGAACAAGTGCTGGATCACGAAGGCAAAGCCATAGCATGGGAATGGCGCGCTAATCGCTATGCTGACTATCTAATTAAAAATAAGATCAGCAGAGTAACTATAGGCAAAAAAAATGGACTAAGAGTCGTCTTCCCACTGGTTAAAACTCATCATAAAATCCGTGCTTACAAATACGCATCACTGGTACAGAAATACAGCAAAAAATACAACGTCACCGAAAGTCTTATCTATGGCATCATAAAAACAGAAAGCAGTTTCAATCCCTTTGCTGTCAGCCATGCGCCGGCGTATGGCCTCATGCAAGTCGTCCCCAGTACCGCCGGCAAAGATGTCTTCCAAAAAATAAAACAACAACAGGGCCAACCCACAGCACAAAACTTATACAACCCGGAATACAATATCGATATCGGCACCGCCTATATCAAAATCTTGCAAGAACGTTATCTAGTGAAGGTAAAAGATCAAAATGCCAAAAGATATACCGTCATCTCCGCTTACAACGGCGGCGCCGGTAATGTACTAAAAACTTTTTCATCGAATCGAGATAAAGCTGTCGTAAAGATAAACCAACTCTCGTCCACACAGGTCTACGAACAACTCACCAACAAACATCCCAAGCTAGAATCACGACGCTATCTATATAAAGTAAACGAAGCCCAAAAAGAGTTTTGGAAGGACAATGGTTTTTAAAATACGCCTACAGGGAAATTGGTGGTAGAATTGCTATTGGAGCAAGCAGTCGGGAAGACATCACAAACCTCACTCCAATTCAGCGCGCACTTTTTCAAGCTGTTCTTTGGTATCCTTACGTCGTCCGTCGTCAGCAATATCTCGGCCGAGACGCTCGGGCGCAAGCAGTGCTTTTTTAAAAAACACTTCAGCTTGCTCGTATTTTCTTTGTTTCATTAGAAAGTAGCCGTAGTAATAATTGACATCAATATCATCGGGATTAAGCTCGATTGCCTTATTCAGATATTCCTCGGCTATCTCTAAATCACCAAATGCAATAGGCCATTCCGGCACGAGAACGTACAAAGCACCAAGATAGGTATGTGCGGCACCTTTTGATGCAGTAGGATCAATCTTTATTGATAGCTCTAATGCGTCACGAGACTGAGTGACAGTTGATAGTGCCCTTAAAGTACCAATAGCACCGGAATAGGTGGATAGAATAGTTCCCTCCCAAAGATGGGCATCCGCATTTTCAGGCTGATTTTCACGTATTGTCGCTGCCTTTAATGATAATTTTTCTAATGCAGCCTCATGATCTTTTTTGTCTAGCGTATATTTTATCCGCGCCCATTCCTGTTGCAGTTCTTTTATCTCATCATTGATTTCCGCATGCACTGAAAAACATAAAGCCATTAATCCTGACAATAAAAAAAACTTATAGTGTGAAAACGCGTTCATAATTTAATCCTGTTATTTTTCGTCTACAAGTTAGCGAAATTATTTTTTGTTTGCTATGTCACTTATTCAATGGTGTATTTTAGTTATTAATGACATGAAGGTGAATGTTTATTTTTGATAATACTCATTATCACGATGTATGGAATGAGACTGATGAAGACAGAGTCATTCTTCTTATTCATTTTGAGCGACCCCTACGTAAGTCAGGTAAAGCAGTAGCTAATAGTTTTATATGGATTATTCGCCGTAGTCCTTTTATTCAAACGACATTAACCCGAATCAAAGAGTGGGAGAATTTAATAACTGATGGACACAGTGAAATAAAAGACAGGGCAAGTGGTTAAGCTCCTAAATAAGGTAATGTTAATCTAGAAGTAAAAATAAAAAAGGAACTGAAGTTGGGGAGACTTCGTAGCAGGGATAACAATATTAGACTGCTAAAGCCGAAACCGATATATATGAGCTATGTGATAAGCGATACTTTCAAGATTCAAGACTTGACCCCAAATTTTGTACTTACAAAGTTGCAGCACTGGAACAGTTTCGAGGTAGAACGGCGCCGGAATGCCTACAAGGACGTGGGTAGTAGAGGAATGTAGGACACTCACATGGACGTGAGCGGTAGAGTCATGTCGGGAACGAAGACCGAGCAATTACCGAGCAGAGACCGAACGAAGGTTTTTAATAAGCAGATTAAACAGATTAAACAGATTAAACAGAACTATAATAGATAAATGTCTCTCTAAACAATAAATGCGATCTGTGCCAACTCTTTAACGAAGT
The DNA here is from genome assembly GCA_012960105.1 of Thiotrichaceae bacterium. Lineage (GTDB taxonomy): Bacteria > Pseudomonadota > Gammaproteobacteria > Eutrophobiales > Eutrophobiaceae > UBA7359. The sequence goes on from DUBV01000039.1 coordinate 74,570, forward strand.
ACATTGATGAGAATACTATTTATTAGCAGCGTTTCGGTTTTAATCATAGCGATCTTGTTTTGGACACGCCCTGATACCTATGCAGAACTTCAGCCATTGCCCCCGCCCACGGTCTATGTCGGTAGTGTTGAGCAAATTGATATACAACCCATCACACAAGTTACCGGGAAATTACAACCCGCACGCAAAGCCAGTCTCCATTTCCAGGTTTCCGGACAGATAGATGAACGACTGGTCGAGGCCGGCCAATATGTAGAGACAAACACCCGCATGCTCAGTATAGAATCGGGTGATTTTGTCGATGTCGTAGAGGAATCGAAAGCCTTATTAAAAACCGAACGTAATGCCATAGAACGGGATTCCCGCTTACTGGACTTGATGCGGCAGGAGCTTGAGTTACAGGAACAGGAAGTCGGCAGAATAGAACAGTTAGGCCGGGATTCTCTGGCATCAAAATCAAAATATGATCAGGCACGCCAGGATTTATATCGCCAACAGGCAGAGGAAGCGCGACTCAAACATAGTGTCGACTCATCACGCTCCCGTTTAATGATAGAGCAGGCAAGATTAAATAAAGCAGAACGCAATCTTAAACGCACACAACTGCTTGCGCCTTTTAATGGGACGATTAATGCCGTACATGTCGAAGTGGGTGATTATGTTTCGCCCAATCAAGCCGCGATTGAAATCGTTCAGATTGACCAGCTTGATTTAAATATTGAAGTCACCGGTATCACTGCATCGCAATTGCAGTTAGGTCAAAAAATAAAAATTGTTACTAATAGCGATGAAAGGGAAGGACAAATAATCGCCCTTGCCGTTGATCCCGATCCAGAGACGAATACGCAAGCATTAAAAATAAGATTACCTTCTGATGGATATTATACCGGGCAGTTGGCGGTGGCACATTTGCCGGGTCAATTTTATAAGGATGCCAGTATTATCCCGATTAGCGCTGTCCTCTATGAAGAAGGACAGTCTTATGTGTTTGAAGTTGTCGATGACCATGTTTTAAAAAAGCCGGTCATGTTGGTTGAACGTTATAACGATGTTCAAATTATTGAAGGCATAAAATCGGGCGCCACCATTATTAGCAGAGATGTTTCCAGCCTGGCTGATGGACAAGCCGTTGTTGTTCATTAAAACAGTCCAGATCTGATTGAACGAGCAATCATGACATTCATTCGCTTTTCAATTAATAATCCCTTAATCGTTAATTTAAGCCTGGTGATTATTCTTATCATCGGTGTGCTGGCATGGCGTGCATTACCACAGGAAATCTTTCCGGCGATTGCACTCGATATGGTCAGTATCTCAACAGAATTTGAAGGAGCGTCTCCGGCAGAAGTAGAACAACAGGTCACCTTACCGGTAGAAGAAGAATTCGAAGACAGTCAGGACATTGATTATATCGCTTCAATTAGTCGTGAAGGTGTATCCAGTGTTTTTATTAAACTCAAACAAGGTTCAAATGTCGATGACTTTATGCGAGAGGCAAGAACCAGTGTTGATCGAATAAATGATCTGCCTGGTTTAGCGGAAGAGCCAGAACTGGTACGTATCACGGCAAAGTTTCCGGTTATCACCTTGACCTTGTATGGCAATATCGCCAATGCAGAATTGTATGAGATGGCCGAAGATATACGCAGAAAGATGCAACTCATTCCGGGTGTCGCCAATGTTGCCGTGGCGGGTGATCGTGATTGGGAGATATGGGTAGAAGTTGATCCACATGAGTTGGCGGCGATGGATGTACCCCTAGAAACGATTACTGCGGCAATAAGAAATAATCTATCGGATCAACCTGGTGGTTCGATCAAGGCTATGGAAGGAGATGTTCGACTACGGGGTACAGGGGTTACATCCGATCCGGATCAAATAGAGCGTATCGTCTTACGGACCAATGCCAACGGTGGCAAATTGTTATTAGGAGAAGTGGCTAAGATAAGTCGGCGTTTTGAAGAGTCTGAAACCTATGCGCGTTTTGCCGGTAAACCTTCCGTCAATTTAACAGTGACCAAGACGGCTGATTCATCAACGATACTGGTTTCTGATCTTGTTAAAGAGTTTACCGCTGAGTTACAACAGACCTTACCCGCCGGCGTCAATGTCGATTATCACTCGGACATGGCGGAGTATGTCCGGGTACGTTTGAATACCGTCAAGTCATCCGGACTGGTTGGCTTGATGCTCGTCTTATTTTCATTATATGTATTATTGAATTTTCGTATTGCCGCCATTACCGCCTTTGGCATACCGGTTTCATTTCTGTTTGCCATCATCCTGATGTTTTATTTCGGTTACACCATCAACATGGTGTCACTGTTTGCCTTTTTGATCGTGCTAGGAATGATCGTCGATGACGCCATTATCGTCACAGAGAATATCTATCGACATATAGAAGATGGTATGCAGCCATTAGATGCGGCAGCGTTGGGCGCAAAAGAAGTCTTTTGGCCGGTTGTGGTTTCAACATTAACCACCGTCGCAGCTTTTTTGCCGATGTTTGCCATAGGGGGGATATTAGGTGAATTTATAAAAGTGATTCCCGTCGTCGTCTGTTGTGCCTTACTTGGATCATTAATAGAAGCCTTTGTTGTACTGCCATCACATGCAGGACACTTGCTAAGAAAAGAAAAAACGCAATATAAATGGATCGATTGGAAAAAATTCCTGGAAAAATATGCTCGTGTCTTACATTGGTCTGCATTAAATCGTTACACCGTAGTGGCGATTAGTACCGGCGTACTCGCGATCAGTTTGACCTATGCTTATACACGTTTGCCATTTCAGATGTTTGGCGATGTCGAAGTCGGACAGTTTTTTGTCAACATAGAAGCTCCCAATACATACAGTCTTGAAGACAGTTTGTTACTAGCAGAAAAACTTGAAAACAAAACCAGTGAAATTATTGCTGAAGAAGAACTCAAGTCGCTACTGACGAATGTCGGTATTAGCATGATTGATGAAAACCGATCCAAACGCGGCAGTAATTTGATCCAACTGGTGATCGATCTGGAAAAGTCAGCGCCGCAAGGTTTTATAGAACGCTGGGTTAATCCGCTAGTCAGTCTGGATTTTTCGATCCATGGAAAACGCAAACGCAGTACCGATGAAATTATAGATTTATTGCGCGCGAGTTTACCTAAGGTGCCGGGCGTACAACGCATGGGTATTTTGAAACCAGCAGGCGGGCCAGCGGGCGATGATATAGAGATCGGTGTGATCAGTGATGACCTAGTCGTATTAAAACAAAAGTCGGATGAGATACGAGACTACTTGCGGCGTATGTCGGGCGTTCAAGATGTCAGACATGATCAGGACCCGGGTAAAATGGAATATAAATATGCGTTGAATGATCGCGGTAAACGCCTGGGTCTGACACAAACACAACTCTCCAATGCCGTACGTAGCGGATATCTCGGCAATGAAGTGGTGCATGTGACCTGGGAAGATAAACGACTGCCGGTTCGACTTATTTATCCGGAATTATTAAGAAAGCGTTCGGGTAGTTTGGCAGAGCTGCCCATCGTTCTGGCTTCAGGAAAGACCGTGTATCTAGGAGATGTCGCAGACATCACCATCGGTAGGGGACTGAATGAAATAAGACGCAGAAATAATCAACGCATGACCAAGATAACGGCAGATGTCGATAGCGCCATTACCACAGCGACCGAGGTCATAGACCAGGTGGATAAAGAATTCAGGCCGGCTCCCGGTGCCGATTACAAGTTGATCTATCTTGGCGAGAAAAAGAATGCGCAGGAATCGTTCAAGGGTATGTACCAGGCATTGATTATTGCCCTGGTGATGATCTTCTTTATGTTAACGGTCTTGTTTAAATCATTAATCGATCCATTAGTCGTCATGATCGCCATTCCCTTTGGTATAATAGGCGTCGTCATTGGCCATGCCTTATTTGGCTACAACCTACAATTTTTATCCATGGTCGGTGTACTGGCACTCTCCGGCATCATCGTCAACGATTCATTGATTATGGTCGATTTTATAAAACGAATGCGTAGAGAAGGAGAAGATCGCATTATGGCGGTTGTCGATGCCGGTCGAGTCCGCGCAAGGCCAATCATATTAACCACCGTGACCACCTTTCTTGGTATCTCACCATTAATCTTTTTTGCCAGTGGTCAAACGGCATTTCTTTCCCCCATGGCCGTGAGCCTAGGCTTTGGGTTAGTGTTTGCAACTGCGTTAATCTTATTAACCCTACCGTGTTTTTATCTCATCGCCGATGATATACGCAGTTGGATATTCGGTATGGAAATAAAGGCTGCGGAATCCAAACTGGTTTCATGAAACAGGTGTTCGTAACAGGGTGTTCCTCGGGAATACCTGCCTACAACGGGTAATTATTATATTGAGTATAATCTAAATTCGTTTTAGTCTAATTGCTCTTCAAAACATTCCAGTAATTTATCGAGCTTAACGGGTTTGTTGATGAATACGCGTTCTCTATTATTTTCTTGTATTTCATTGTTTTGTTGATTGGGGAGGGCCGTAAAAAAAACAATTTTAATTTTGTTTAACGTCGAATCATTTTGAAGATGCTCGGCAATTTCAAAACCATTAATTTCCGGCATCATAATATCCAGTAAGACGAGATCGGGTTTGAAATCACGTGTCATCGCGACAGCATGATTACTGTTGTTTTCAACTACGACTTCATAAATGCCTGTCTGTTCCAGGCACTTTTTTAAAATCAGACTAAGCGCTTTTTCGTCGTCAACGAGAAGTATCTTTTTTTTGTTCATGATTGTACCCGGTTATTCATTTGCTTGTTTATTGGAGCTCTAAATATTAATACGGCATTCACACCGTGGTGTTTCCTGTTCTTGATCTTGATGACCGCTTTATGCAAACGTACGATATTCTGGACAACGGTTAAACCTAAACCGGTGCCCTTACCATTCCATTTCATGGTAAAAAATGGATCGAATATTTTATCGATGATCTCATTCGAAATGCCGATGCCATTGTCTTCAGTTTCAATCACAACGGCATTGTTGCCTATCAAACATTGGTCCGTATTGCTCAGGTTTTTTATCGCAGATATTTCTTTACAGGTTGTTGCATAGGTCTTAATCGATAACACACCGTTATCATCCATTGCATGAATGGCATTCATTGTCAGGTTAACCAGCACTTGTTGAATTTTATTTTTATCAATTTCAACCTGAGGCAGGTTGTCTCCGAGTTCCAGCGTCAGGTTGATATTCTTCTTTAAAATTTCGTGTTTCAACAAGGAGATGGATTCAGTCACTACCGGATTGATATCGGTAAAATCGAATTTTAGTTGTGTCATTGATGTGAAGTCTAAGAGTGATTTAATAACAGCATCGGCGCGGGCGACCGCATCTTCAATATCATCGATCACACGTGCCAAGTCACTGTTAATATGTTTGTCTTTAGCAATGTATTCAATACCAAACTGAATAATGGCCAAGGGGTTTTTAACTTCATGCGCAACGCCTGCGGCGAGTGTGCCGGTCGTTTCCAGTTTTTCTACCTGGATCAATTGTAATTGCGTATCGATTAATTCCTGATTGGTGGATTTTAATTTATTTATCACCAGTGTTTTCTTGGCAATTGCAGACTCAAGTTTGCCAATAAAACTATTCATCGCCTGAGAAAGACGATTGACTTCAATCGAGCCATTAATCTCCGCTGTATAGGGCTGCCCAAATAGCAATGCATTGTTCGCCGCGGTCGTCATCAAGCGAATCGGTGTGTCGATGTTTTTAAGCGCCAAATGAGTAAAGAAAAAAAACAAAATTAACAGGAGTGACATCATGGTATAAATGATGATTTTCTTTTTTTCTTTATCAGCGACAAGTTGTGCATCTACATGATCGGCCTGTATTCGCAAACTCTCGTGAAAGGCGTTCAGGGTTCTTATTAAGGCAAGTGAGGTGTAATCAAACTTAGAGAGCAATATTGTAAGATTTTTTTTGTTTTCCGTTTTAATGATTTTGCCTGCGTCGACTAACTGACTTGAAATGGTATCGAGTTGTTTATCAATCACCGCTAACTGAGAGAGACTGGATTGAACGAGGGCATAGCGACCGACATGATCGAGCTGGCCTTTAAGCGTGGTAATTTCCAGCAAGGCATCATCCTGAAGATAGGTTTCACTCGAACCAATGATTAAATCCGCGACGATCAAAATCAGCGGTAGATGTTTTTGTATATGTTCAATCTGTTCAATGACGATGCGGTTCTGATTCGCTTCATTTCCCTTGTTGGTGAGTACGTCATAGGAATTACCGACAACCAGATCGAATGTAATCACACCCGTGATCGCAGTTAAGAACAGATAAAGAATATAGGCACGGGTCGTCATGTTAATCCCACCTCAGATTATGGATTGACTCTTGTCGTAAGGTCTTCAGTTCTTCACCCCATACGAGTGAGGTCGTCAGCGATGCTTTAATCGCTGAACGAATCACCGTCATCGCCAGCGACCGACCTTCCTCACTGATCGTCCCGGGCAAGTCATGATGATTGTCGGCATCAGTGAATAGCGTGTTACTCAGGCTTTGCCAGTTTTGCCCTTGCAAAAATTGTCTGAAATCAGGAGATTCCACTTCATCTTGCGTGATACAACGGCAACGTTGAAAGTTGAACCCGATGATGTTGTAGTCCATGTCCAGTGCCCAGACGATTTCGTTAATACCCCATCGACCTTTTTCCGGGCGAGCAAGGATGAGGCCTATAGGTACAGTGTCGTTAAACACCAGGTACAAAGTATGCTTTCCAAATTCTTTATAATGAAATTCAAACGGTAAATGTGCTTGCAGGCGTTGTTTTACCTCGAGAGTGATCGTCTTCACCAGCGAACGGGAGCTTTTATAATCCGGGAATAGATTCCCAATGGAATGTGACGGTTCTCTCAAAGCACAAAAAGTCTCGGCGAAACATTCTGTACTGAAGAGAAGAATGATAAACAACACGAACAAACGTTTCATCGCCTTAAACAGCGACAGGTTTTTATTAAGTGACAGTGTTAACATTAGAATCGAAACCTAAATTGCAACTGGATTTGACCAACGTCATCCTTATTCTCAAACGTCCGTAGGTCTTTGCTGTATTGCAGATCGATATTAAAGCCATTGGCATGCATCAAACTGATACCGACGTTACCGGTGAGTTTGTCGTCCCAACCGGAGGCGGTATCTTTTAATTCAGACTTCAACTGGGTATAGGCAAATACTTTTTCATTCACACTGGTCCAGTTTAACTCGGTGAATAAGTAGCCCCTGTCCAAGCTATCATCCTGACCCCAGGAGACTTCGGTGAGTTGGCCGAAGGCACCATAGGTCCATTGGTGATCAATACCCGCACGCGTGCGTTTGACCTTGGCACCGCCTTGCATAAACTCCCCATGGAAAACGGACACACCCCAACCGGAACTGGGAAAATAGGATTGGTTACCAAAGGCCGAGCCGAAACGTCCGGTAATGGCATAGGGAGAACCATCGTCGTTGTATTCCACACCCGAGCCACGGGTCAGAACAAAGTCATATTGGATGTTATTAATATTGCCATTGATGCCGCCACCCCAGTCGGTCTTAATGCCCAGGTTTTGAATAATGGCGGTTTGTCTAAGCGTGGTATTGGTGTCGATAGAATATTCAAGCCCATAGGGAAGTTCTAAATGCCCCAATAAAATATTAAACGATCCTCTGCTCAGGGCAGTAATATTGATGGTGTTAATTTTTTTAATGAGTTCCCAATCATGATCGCTTTCAAAAAAACTGGGATGCGGATTTAAGTTATCAATACGTGCGGCATAGAGTTGAACCACGCCAGTGGCAAGATCTTTATTATGCGATGAGAATACCTTATGTATATCCACCCCAGCCTGTTGCATAAAACCGGTATTGCGATGTCCGCCTTGTGTAGTCGAGACCAGACGCGAACTGAAGTCGATGGCAAAACGGGAGTTATCACCCAACAACGCAGAGGCCATCGGCCATAAGCGATAGTCATCAGCCACATCTTCGGCAACAACGACACCACAGAAAAAAAACAGCAGCACCGATAAAAAGAATAGCCCGCAAACTTTCATCTTCCACTACCTGATAATGAGAATTCTTAATAATATAGCGCAAGTTTTATTCCATGCAAGAAAAGTTAATTATTCATAAGCTTATTAATTACTTGGGTGAAAACGATTGAGGTAATTAAAGAGTGAAATGGCGAATTGCAAAGCAAAATGCAAATAAGCATCAGTAATGAAGACTGAAAGCCCTCTGAACAATGTGCAGGGATGCACAAGTGTTCCCGGGTATGAATGGCTTTGAGATATGCGAGCAAGTCCGCGCGAATGACCGCGACCAGCCTATTATTATGTTAACGGCTAAAACTGGCGATGAAGATATTATTCAGGGTTTGTCATTAGGCGCGGATGATTATGTCGCTAAACCTTTTTCCATCGCGCATCTGGTATTACGTGTGCAGGCAGTATTACGCCGTTCACGTGTTGGTATAGAAACAGATAATGTGATTAAGCTAGGAGATAGTGTCGAGATTGATACTGTAAACTTATCCTGCAAGCGCGGTAGTGAAGCACTGTCATTCACCCGTCGTGAAATAGAATTATTACAATACTTAAAAGCCAATAACGATAGACCGGTGCCACGCGAAGAACTATTGAGTAAACTCTGGGGCTATAGCAAAGAATTGAATATCGAAACGCGTACGGTGGATATCCATATCGCCAAATTACGCAGCAAGATTGAAATTGAACCAGCGAAACCAAAGTATTTAGTAACCGAGCGTGGTGCCGGATATAAGTTGGTAGTCGACTCATGATATTTCGCAATTCATTAACCGGCCTTGATAAAAAGAAACTACGTGTTTATCTCACGCTGCTCTATCAAAAACATCTGTCTGCACCATTAAGTGATGTGGAGTTAATATTTAGCATTAATCATTTACCTGCTGGTCCTGCAGGAACAGTAATAAACTGGATAGCAATAATTTTACTTATTGTTTTATGCGGTGGCTTTATGTTGATGTATCGATTGGGGTCAGGACAAATTAATCTTTCAAGACAACAACAAGATTTTGTTTCAGCCGTCAGTCATGAATTAAAAACGCCACTTACGTCTATACGCATGTATGGCGAGATGTTGGTTAAAGGCTGGGCAGACGAAGAGAAAAAGAAAACCTATTACGATTATATTCATGATGAGAGCGAACGTTTATCACGACTCATTAATAATGTATTACAATTGGCAAGAATGACGCGCAATGAGTTACAAGTAGAACTGAAGAAAGTTAGTATTCATGAAATACTCGATATGTTTCAATCTAAAAATTCTTCTGCGGTGGAACGTGCCAGTTATAATTTAAATATTTCCTGCAATGAAGAATTTCATCAGAAAGAAATAAATATTGATGTTGATTACTTTAATCAAATCATGATTAATCTGGTTGATAACGCGATTAAATTCTCAACCAAAGCAAATAAAACAGATATCGATATTAATTGCACAGTACAGCAAGATGGTTCAGTTTTATTCGCCGTACGCGATTACGGCCATGGCGTTGCTAAAGATCAAATGCGAAAGATTTTTAAATTATTCTATCGCTCAGAAAATGAACTCACCCGCGAAACAGTCGGTACCGGTATAGGTCTGGCTCTAGTACATCAACTAGCTCAAGCTATGGATGCCAAAGTAGACGTAATCAATTGCGAACCCGGTGCGGAATTCAGAGTGACGTTTCCTTCTTAAGTTAACATTATAAATGTTGTCTCATGTTCTATAATTAATTTAATTCTCCCTCAAGGATAAGCTTTTATGGCTGAAGCATTAAACGCGTTTGTTGTCTTGTTTATCGTTGTTGATCCTGTTGGTGTGGCATGGATGTTTGCGACCATAACTGTGGGTTATGAATTAATTCAACAGCGGCGTATGGCTATTATGGGGGTTAGCTTTGCACTTATTTTTATGTTCCTGTTCTTTTTTCTTGGAGATACCATATTAAGATGGATGGGAATTAGTCTGGCTGCATTCCGTATCGCCGGCGGTATTTTGCTTTTCTTATTAGCTTTGGAAATGGTATTTGCACGCCAGTCAGGTTTACGTTCAACAACTATTGGCGAACAACATGAAGCGGAACATAAACAGGATGTTTCAGTTTTTCCGCTAGCCTTCCCCTTACTCGCAGGTCCCGGAGCTTTAGCCACGGTTATGCTTATGGCTGGGAAAACCGATAGTTTCTCAGAACGGATGATTTTTAGTGGAGTCATCTTTTCCGTATGCGCTATAACCTTAGTAGCCTTACTCATGGCACGCACGCTTTCAGTTCGCTTAGGCGAAATCGGCGCCAATGTCATTAGCCGCCTACTAGGCTTAATACTCACAGCACTAGCCGTCCAATACGTCATCGATGGTATAAAACAGAGTTTTTTTGTCTGAAAAAAAATACTTGCTAATGAAGTAGATCCTTTATAATTCCCTCATTCTTAGAATCATGGAGTGCACCCAATGGGTAAGTCATTAATTGACCAGCTTAAAAAGACAGGGCTGGTTAATAAAACCAAGGCATCAAAAGCCAAGCAAGAACAATATAAAAATAAAAAGCAGAAATCGAAGAAAGGATCGGCGGTTCAGTTAGATGAAGCTAAGATTCTTGCACAAAAAGCGCAGGCTGAAAAAGTAGAACGCGACCGGCAGTTCAATTTGAAGAATAAAGAAGAGACCGAACGTAAAGCTATTGCTGCACAGATTATTCAATTAATCGAAACCAATCGTGTTGAAGGTAGTGATGGTGAGGTTGCCTATAATTTTACTGATAATAATATTGTTAAGCGTCTTTTTGTTTCAGAAGTGATTTCTAAACATCTTATGTCCGGTAAATTATCTATTGCCAAACTAGGAGAGAGTTATGAATTGGTACCAAAGGCCGTTGCCGAGAAAATAAAACAACGTGATGCGCTGTGTATTATCGAGCTTGACCATAGCATCGAGCTTGAGTCTGATGAAGATGATCCTTACGCTGATTATAAGATCCCTGATGATTTGATTTGGTAGAGTTAACTATCACCTTCCAAAAATTTCTGTCATTAAGAATTTTGATAGTAAACCACCTGTTTTTACACCTATCTCTAAGGGACTATCCCTTGAGAAATATATGAATATATTTTCATAGGATTAAAATATTTCGTATATTTTTCCTCTGTATTAAAATGGAATTATGTCTATAGACAGGTTGATTCTAATAGTTATCTTAGAAACATGAGTCTACGATAAGAATGACAGAATATACATTAGGTTGTTATTAACAATGGATTGTTTTTGGGAAAAGAGCGTATTAAGGATTTCGCTCATTTATGGATGAGACTAGGACTATGGATGTCGACGTTTCTAGTCACTATTGATTATGGATAATCGTAGTGGATTAGGATCGGATTTCTTTTGCATTACTTTTTTAACAATCCAGTTATTTAACGGAGGATGAAGTGAGAGCAACTGCTGAGTCACGAGTCGTACCTTATATTAGTGATGGATATGATGGGACAGAAGTACCCTGTCTTGTCGATATGCTTAAAGACAGAGATTATGTTATTGAAGCAAACGAAACCGGTACTCAGGTTGAAGGCGAACTCATGGATATTCTGGATTCAATCGAAGAAATTCATGGGGTTTTGCTTAAAGAAGGTAATTCGCAACTAATTAGTTACTTGAAAATTTAAACCACTCTTCGTCTTTCCCACTCTACGGTGAGGTCGCCTACATACAGCCGCCTATTCTTGTAAGCATTCCATATGGATTGATTTGCTAACAGCTACTGTCTATATTTAGTATGTAAGATAATAATTCTTGAACTTCAATAGAGGAGTTGATCATGCTAGTGACTTTTAAGAGTGGTGCTCATAGTGAGTTCACCATGTTTATTGATATTGCTGAAGACTTATTGAAGATGATGGGGCATAGCGGAACCATCCCAAGTGCTCTTGCTGCAAAAGATGTCTCGGATGCATTGAAATCTTTAAAAAAAGCCCTCGAATATGAGCCAGGGAGCTCGGAGGAGGAGGCATCGAGTGAAGAAGAAGATGATCCTGAAGTGTCTATGTCAGGTCGAGCTTATCCCTTGGTTGAAATGTTGATTGCGGCGGTCGAAGATGAAAGTACCGTTATGTGGTACAAAGAATAATATTTCATATAATTTTCTTATTGATTAGTATGAAATAACAGTAATCTTTTATTCATACATCAAATAATTACAACGTGATAATATCTAGTCCATGAAAACATGGACACCTACTATTGCGCTCATTGTTTGTCATGCGCTTACCGGAACAGCTTCTGTATTAATGCGCTATTTTGTCAATATTCTTGAACCAGTTGAAATTGCTTTTTTGCGTTATTTGTTGGGCGGTTTATTTATATTGCCATTGTTCTTTATATTCCGAAACCCAAACTTAACACGAAGTTTATGTGTTAAAACGGCTGTATTGGGTATTTTGTTTTTTGGCATATTTCCTTTCTTGTTTGCACAAGCCTTTGTTTATACAAATGCAGCACGCGGATCACTTGTACTGGCAACCATGCCTATTTGGACGATGTTGATTGCCAAGGCAATTGGGCATGATAAAGTAAATTTATTGTCAATATTTGCGATATCAATCACTTTATTGGGTTTATTCATCGCACTTTCTGATAAGTTGTTTATGTCAGTGAATGAGGCTGCTTCATTTAAAGGTGAGTTGATCATGTTACTTACCGCAATTATTGGTGCTATCTATGCCATTCATGCTCGTCCGGTATTGAAACAAATACCGGCATCAACGATGACTCCTATCGCAATGTTGGCTGGTTGTGCCGTTCTTTTTCCATTCTCTATTGCTAGTGGTATTGATGACCATGTTTTGTCATTAACAAACATGCAATTAGGGTTAGTGTTTTATGTTGGTCTCATTACCGGAGGTATGGCCTTCTTTTTATTCAACTGGGTATTAACTAGAACAACTGCCACGTTTAATACTATGTTCGTTACATTAAACCCAATCGTCGCTATCTTTTTAGGATATCTATTTTTGGGAGAAGTAATTCAGATTAATTTTATTATTGGCGTGTTTATTGTTTTTAGTGGGCTTGGTATCGCTGTTTATTCACAACAAAAAAGTTCTTGAAGATATTTATTATTTTTTAGTGTACGCAACATAAACAGTACAGGAGGATTCTTTATCCGTATACAGGTTTGGGAAACTGACTATATGTGATTCTGAAGTGTGGAACACCGTATTAAGTAAACTCATAAATTCTTCATCGGGCGGATCATTTGACCAGAGTCCGAAGATACCGCCGGGGTAAATTTTGTTAGCTAATTTGTTTAAACTTTCTTCTGAATAGAAAGAACTATTAGCTTCGTTTAGCCAATGTGTTGGTGAGTGATCTATATCCAATAATACGGCATGCACTTGTTTATTGTTGCTATCAAAGCTTCGATTATCTGATGTTGCGAGGGCAAAAAAATCTGCGTGTACCAGTGTACAACGAGGATCATCGCTTAGTACTTTTCCTAGCGGAACCAATCCTCGATTATGCCAATCTATAACCGGTTGCATGACATCGATTACTTTAAGTGATCGAATTGCATCATCTTCTAATGCGGCAACAGCGGTATAACCGAGACCTAAGCCACCGACAATAATATCAAGATCAGTTTTATGTTGAGTTTGTTTTAAAGCAGCGAGGCTTAATTTAGAAAGTTGTATTTCAGACTCGGTAAATAAGCTGGACATTAAAAACTCGTCGCCAAGTTTTACTTCATAGACCAGTCTGCCATCAAGCCTGGGTTCGGTTCTTTTTCTGAGGCTGATATCGCCTAATGGGGTTTTTTGAAAGTCGAGTTCTTCGAATATTATTTCCATTAACTCGCTTCTGGTTCGTCCGGTTTTGGTTCAGCTTTTTTGACTCGGACTTTATTGCCATCTATTTCTTTATTGTTGATATTTTTCATCGCTACTTTGGCTTCGCCGATTTTTGGCATTTCGATAAAACCAAAGCCTTTGGATTCACCGCTTTTCTTATCCATCACCAGTGTGCAATATTGTACGTTGCCGTAAGATTCAAACAGATCCTGAATTTGTTTCTCTGTCGTTGTGCGAGAAAGATTGCGTATAAGTAGTTTCATTTTTTATTTTGCGTTAACGCGTTTTTTTTCTGCTTCCATTTGACTTGCCAGATATTCTTCATAGGTACCCTGGAAGTCGATTACTTTGTGATCATTTATTTCAATCACGCGAGTGGCTAGCGATGAAACGAACTCACGATCATGGCTGACAAAAATCAATGTGCCTTCATAATGTTCTAATGCAAGGTTTAAGGATTCAATTGCTTCCATGTCTAAATGGTTAGTAGGTTCATCCATTAACATGACATTAGTTTCTTGCATCATTAATTTACCAAATAACAATCTATTTTTTTCTCCACCAGAACAAACTTTAACTTTTTTCTCAAAATCTTCTGATGAGAATAAAAGTTGCCCCAGTGTTGCACGTACGGCTTGATCGTCATGCTTAGGTTTGCGCCATTGACTCATCCAATCGTATAATTTTAAATCATTATCAAACTCAGCATTACTATCTTGAGGACAGTAGCCTAGTGTTGCATTCTCGGCCCATTGTACTGTGCCATTATTTGCCTGGAGTTCATTTATGATGCAACGTAGAAAAGTTGTTTTACCGACACCGTTTTCACCAATGATGGCCAAACGTGCGCCTGCTTCTAAAAGTACGTCACCATTTTCAAATAATGTTTCATCTACAAAGCCATGACCTAAACCTTCGAGCGTTAATGCTAGTCGATGTAATTTTTTGGTTTGATGAAAATGAATATATGGACTCATTCGACTAGACGCTTTAATTTCATCCAGTTTAATTTTATCAATTTGTCTTGCGCGCGATGTTGCTTGCTTTGCTTTTGATGCGTTAGCCGAGAAGCGACTAACAAAATGTTTTAACTCAGCAATCTGTGCTGATTTTTTTGCATTCTCTGATTGTAAACGTTCACGTGCGGCTGTTGATGCCACCATGAAGTCATCGTAGTTACCAGGATAGACGCGTAACTCACCATAATCGATATCGGCAATGTGGGTACATACCGCACTAAGGAAATGTCGATCATGAGAAATGATGACCATGGTACTTTTACGATTTCTAAGTACATCCTCTAACCAGCGAATGGTATTGATATCGAGGTTATTGGTAGGTTCGTCTAATAATAAAATATCGGGCTCAGCGAACAGGGCTTGTGCGAGTAACACACGAAGTTTCCAACCGGGAGCAACTTCGCTCATTAAACCTTCATGAAATGATTCTTCGATACCGGCGCTCATGAGTAATTCACCAGCACGGCTTTCAGCACTGTAACCATCCATTTCGCCAAATTCGGATTCTAAATCGGCGACTTTCATTCCGTCTTCTTCGGTCATTTCCGGTAAAGAATATATACGGTCGCGTTCTACTTTAACGTCCCATAATTCCTTGTGACCCATGATGACAGTATCAAGCACGGTGTATTCTTCAAATGCAAATTGGTCTTGATGCAATTTACCGACACGCTCATTTGGCGAGATGGAAACATTACCTGTGGTTGGTTCCATACTGCCATCAAGAATTTTCATGAAAGTTGATTTGCCACAACCATTTGCGCCAATCAGGCCATAACGATTGCCATCGCCAAATTTGACTGAAATATTTTCGAATAGTGGCTTCGCGCCAAACTGCATGGTGACATTTGCTGTGGAGATCATGGTGGTTCCTGAATCGTATTAATAGGTCTTAAAAGGTCGCGTACTATAAGGCTTAGCGGCAATTTCGTCCATAACATAAATAGGTGATGACTAGATTCAAGATTCGGGAAAATGCAGCTTAGACTATTAGAGGGATATTAATAAAACCAACTATATATAGTGGTTTATACCTATATATATACAATATATAGATATTTTGTCGCTAAATGCGTATTTTAAAGACCCAACAAACATCGTTCATACGAACGTGAGTCTGGGGAGACAATCTGTTGGTTTTTTGGGATAGAGAGAGAAGTTTAGCCAAGGCGGGCGTAATGCTCGTAATTTCTATACTATTTAGTCCGTCCAGCTATGCTACTCATGAAGAATCATGTAGCTCGCAATGGTATGTCACTGGGTATTTCACACCGGTCGAAAATGACTACTCGCAAGCAGATACCCTCAAAATCAATATTGAAAAGCAGGGTGAAAGTATTCATGCCGCCGCTTTTCTGAAAGAAGTCAGAGTGGAAGGTTGGGGCAAGACAAAAGAAGGTTGGTATCTCGGTCGTTTTTCAAACAAATGGCATAAAAGTCAGCAGCCACTTAATGCTATGGGCAGACCTTTAACGACAGGTTCTATTGCGACAGATAAGAATATTATTCCCGCTGGAGCAATGTTGAAAATTCCCAGTTTGCCGAATCATTTAAAACATCAATTATATGTTTCTGATGATGTTGGTAGTGCTATCAAGAATACGCATGTTGATATTTATACTGGTGAAGGTTGGCAAGCAGAGTTAACAACCTATGAAATTACCGGTAAGGATCATACCGTTTGTAGATTGTCTTCTATCTAATTTGGTCTATTTAATATCCAACGCCATAAACCTTATTTGGTAATCCCTGTAACACTATAGTAATAATTACTATAGTGTTACAGGGATTGCTTTATGGGAGCAATACTCTTGTAGATTTTTATTCCAACTTATTTAAGTTTAATGAATATATATGAAAGTCGATAACTTCTACGCTGATTTGCCAGTTACAAAAGAGTTTTCAAAGATTGCGGATTTATCTAGTTATATTCCTTTACCTGATGATTGGAGCACAGTTATTTCCGATGTAAAGAATTCGACGGTAGCAATAAATAGGGGGGAATATAAAGCAGTTAATATTACAGGCGTTTCGGTAATTACGTCGGTCTTGAATGTTCTTAGACCTTTATCTGTACCGTATATTTTTGGCGGAGATGGTTGTTCACTATGCGTTCCAAATCATGTATTGGATGTTGTTCGAGATGCACTTTTTGCAACAAAGGCAATGAGTTTAACGCAATTCGGCTTGGAATTACGCATAGGTATCGTGCCGATAAGCGCAATTAGAAAAGCGGGGTTTGATATTCTGGTTGGAAAAAGTCAGGTATCTGAACATTATACGCAAGCGGCTTTTGCTGGCGCCGGTCTTGAGTATGCAGAAAACCTTATTAAAAATGATGCGAATGAAACTGAATTTAGAATAGAAAGTGCGAATATAGTTCAAGCGGATTATTCAGGTCTCGAATGTCGTTGGGAAAATATTCCTAGTCAGCATGGCGAAACGATTTCCCTTATCGTTAAAGCAAAGGCAGATAATAAAATACAAGAATACAAAATTTATTCTGAGATCATTAATAAGATAAACGAGATATATGGCGACGAATCAAATTCTCGTCCAATTTACTCTGCGGGATTAAAACAACGTTTAGTTCTAGTCTATTAAAATACGAAGCTAAAGCGCGCACCTATGGGATAAGTCTTCTTCAATTTTTTTTATATACAATTAAATTACGAGTGCTGGTGTTACTAGGTCGATTCTTCATGTTATACGGAATTAAAACGGGAGATATTGATTGGGGACAATATAAATAAGTGGTAGTTAGTAATGCAGACTATCGAAAGTTTGATGGTACTTTAAGAGAAGTGCTTTCAGGTAATGCTGAGCAACGACAAGAATTAAAGCAATACTTGGAAGAGCGATATCAAAGAGGAGAATGTTTTTACGGCATACACGTTTCGGATTCTGCTTTGGTTACTTGCATGATTAATGATTATACAGATAACCATTTTCATTTTATTGATGGAGCTGATGGTGGTTATGCCATGGCAGCGACTATGTTGAAACAGCAATTAAAAACTGAGTAAAGCTAGATTATTTCAGTCGTCGTATTTTAAATTTACGTCCTTTTATTTTTCCTTCGGATAATAACTCCAATGCTTGCGTCGCAATGTCGTGTTCTACGGCGACATATGCATACTTATCAAAGATATCAATTTTACCTATTTGCGTTCCTTGTATCTCTTTAGTTCCAGTAAGTGCGCCCAGGATATCACCGGCACGAACTTTATCTTTGCGACCGCCATTAATACCGAGTGTCACCATAGGTGGAATAATTTTTTGATAGTTACTAGTCTTAAGTGTCGTGGTCTTATCGATACGTACCGGACTCTTTTTAAATTCTTCTATCGCTTCGACTCTGAATTTTTCAGAAGACGTAAATAAGCTAAGCGCTAAACCTTGATTGCCGGCGCGACCGGTACGGCCAATACGGTGAATATGAATTTCCGGATCGGGTGATAATTCAAAGTTAATTACTGCTTGTAGATCTTTTATATCCAAGCCGCGTGCAGCAACATCGGTTGCAATTAGAATCGAACTACTTTTGTTAGCAAACTGAACGATAACTTGATCACGTTCGCGTTGTTCCAGATCGCCATGTAAGGACAAGACATGAAAGCCTGCTTTCCATAATTCATTAACTAATTCCTGACATTGTATTTTCGTATTACAAAAAATGATGCTTGATTCAGGTTTGTAATGTTGTAATAAACCGATTACTGCTTTGGTTCTTTCGCCGGCATCGATTTCGTAAAATATTTGTTTGATCTCTTTATCGTCGTGTACCGATTCAACGCGCACATCAACAGGATTATTTTGTATCTTATTACTAATTTTTTTGATTTGATCAGGATAGGTTGCAGAGAATAATAAAGTCTGTCTTTTCTTTGGTGTGTTACTGATAACACGCATGATTTCTTCAGAAAATCCCATATCCAACATGCGGTCAGCTTCATCCAAAACCAGCGTTTTTAAACAATCCAGTTTTAAGCTTCCTTTGTCCAGATGTTTCAATATTCGTCCTGGCGTACCGACGACAATATGCGGTGCATGTTCCAGTGAGGCCAATTGCGGCAACATTGATTTGCCTCCGCATAATGTCACCAATTTGGTATTGGGAATGGCGCGAGCATGGCGACGAATTTCAGTACTGACTTGATCGGCAAGTTCGCGTGTTGGGCAGAGCACTAATGCCTGTGTCTGATAGTTTGCTGATTCAAGTTTGTGTAATAAACCAATCGCGAACGCGGCAGTTTTACCACTACCTGTTTTTGCTTGTGCTAGTAAGTCCTTACCTTCAAGAATAACCGGTAGGCTCTGAGCCTGTATCGGTGTCATTTCCTTGTACTCTAATGCCGAAATATTGCTTAGAAATTCAGGACTTAGCGGCAGTGATGAGAAAACGATTGTTGTCATGAGTATTGAGTCTTTGGCTGATTTTTGTTGGCTTTTCGGCAAGGCGAGGATAATAGCAAAATCGCAGGGTAAATGGTGATTTGTATCATAGAGATGAGGCATTAATTATTCAATAAGTGTTCGTTTTTGACGTAATAAAGC
This sequence comes from Thiotrichaceae bacterium, assembly GCA_012960105.1. Lineage (GTDB taxonomy): Bacteria > Pseudomonadota > Gammaproteobacteria > Eutrophobiales > Eutrophobiaceae > UBA7359. The sequence continues at coordinate 94,049 of DUBV01000039.1, forward strand.
TGATTATTTCTTCAGATTTTAGTCATTTAGCCGATTTAAAGACTGAAACTTATAAATTTGGAATGCTTAAACACATGGTTGTGCCTACATCTAAAGAAGTGAAAATGAAGCCGGAAGATATGATTGTCTCGAAAACGGACATAAAGGGTCATATTACCTATTGTAATGATGCGTTTATGGAATTCGCTGGTTATTACGAAGAAGAATTATTAGGGCAATCACACAGCATTATTCGACACCCAGACATGCCAAGAGCAGTCTTCCGTTTATTGTGGAACAAGCTTCATGAAGAAGAAGAGTTTTTTGGCTTTATAAAAAATATGTGTAAAGACGGTAGTTTCTATTGGACTTATTCCAATATTTTTCTCAATTTTGGTGCTGAGAATGAATTGCTCGGTTACATGTCTGTTCGTCGATATCCACCAGTTGAAGGTGTCGAGTTTTTTCAAAATTTATATCAGAAAATGCTTGAAGTTGAATCTCAATACGAGGGCAGTCGTGAAGGAATGGATGCATCATGGAGTCTTTTGCAAGAAGTAGTTTCAGAAAAAGGAGGCTACGATCAGTATGTCTGCTCCTATTTCAAATAAATTGGCTCTACGAGTTAATACGGCACTGTTGTTAGGTAGTGTTGTTGGCAATAATTTTTTTACCATTCCCCCCGTGTTGTTATTGGTGGTGATAGCTACCTCAATTGTAATTTTTTTCGCTTCAAAGAAAGTAGAAGTAAAAACGGATTTATATTTTGAGAAAGTTAGTGAGTTTGCGACTCAGCTTAAAAATGGTAATTTAGATTACCGAATTATGGGGGTGCCATGGGAGCACCCGATGAATGAAATGGCGCATAAACTTAACGATGCCCTTGATCAGGTTCAAGCCTATATCTGGGAAGTCGATGCAGTATTTCGACTTGCGCGATATGGTAAATTTCATCGGCGTACGATGCCTTCTGGATTGAACGGTCGTTATAAAATTGGATTACAACGTATCGATAAATCTCTCGTACTTATGGAAGAATTTTTTAAACAAGGCCAACTGGACACAATGTTTGCAGATCTGGGGCAGTTAAAGACAACTAATTTGTTAAAGAATCTGAGTGAGAATCAAACTGATATAGTTAATATTTGAGACGAGATGGTCAAAGTTGAGGGCTTGTCAAAGACGGCTGTCGAGAATGCAATAAGCAATTTACCGTTAGTTAGAGATGTTGTTGGTCAATTAGAGAATGTTGCCGAACGAGCAATCGGAATGAAAGCAAGTTCTGAAGAATTATCGGATAGTAGTACCGAAATATCAGAAATGGTGCAGATGATTACCGGTGTTGCCGACCAAACAAACTTGTTAGCCTTGAATGCAGCAATTGAAGCGGCTCGAGCGGGAGAACATGGACGTGGTTTTGCCGTCGTTGCTGATGAAGTTAAAAATTTGGCGGCGACTACCAGTGTCGCTTCAAAAAAGATTTCGGTCATTATTCAACGTTTTGCTGAAGCATCCAGCACTATGACCGAGAGTACAAAAAGCATGTTTGAATCCGCTCTAAATTCAAAAGAAGTCGTTACTGAATTTGAACAAACTTTTGGAGGATTTTCTCAGCTTGCACAATCAACGTATGAAAATGTGTCAAAGGTTAAGGTCGTTTGCGATGCGGCATTGACCAAAATTGATCATGTTGTTTATATGCAAAAAGCCTATCGTGCGGTTGAAGTGAATAATTTTGATTGTCCTGAAGCGCAAGCGGCTTTAGTTGATGAACAGAGTTGTCGTTTTGGTCAATGGTATAGCTCGGGTGATGGTAATGAGTTCTATAGTCATTTACCGGTATACCCTTCTATTACGTTGCCTCATGCTGAGGTGCATCAAATGGTACATAATGTTATCGATGAAATTCGTAAACCGGATTGGCAAACGAAGAAAGAAAGTCATAATGCGATTTTAGAAGGTTTCACCAAGGCGGAAGCAGCTAGTGTTATGTTGATTCATCTGGTTGATCAGATGGCTGTTGAAAAAGGTAAGTTTGAATCAAATAGTGAAGAGGCCGGTGAAGTTGATCTGTTCTAATTATTGAATTATTTTTTTCAAAGTAATAAATCTTCATCAATAGGGTGAAAAATACCAGCAGTATCAATAAGGTTTTTAGCTGTGAGTGCAGGTACGCCATAAACTTCTGTGCTAACGGAGTAGTTGTTTTTAATTTTTTCTAAAAGTAATCCAAAATCACCATCACCGGATAGTAAAATAACCGTATCAACCTCTCTTGCTATTTCCATGACATCAATGGTAATTCCCACATCCCAATCGCCTTTAGCAGAACCATCACTACGTTGAATAAAAGGCTTAAGTTTTACTGTGAAGCCAATGTGTTTTAATGCATCTTGAAATTTAATTTGTCTATCATCACCACGATGTGTTGCATATGCATTAGCGCAGACAATTTCACCTTCGGTACTGATTTTTTGCCAGAGCTTTTTATAATTAAATTGGCGAGTATAAGTATCACGTGTGGTGTAATAAATATTTTGTACATCGACGAAGATGGCAATCTTTTTCAAAATAGTCTCAATTAAGTCATATCAAGTTCAGTAATTAAGCATAACACGCTAATGCAGGTAAAGTTTTACCTGGTTATTGCAGATAAATATGTTGGTAACTAGAGATAAGTCTATCCAGATTCGAAACAAACACTATAATGTCCGGCCTTGGAGGACATACATGCTTTTACTCTCAAAAAAACAAGATTGGCTGGGAAATATCCGTGGGGATATTTTAGCGGGTCTTGTCGTCGCGCTGGCTCTAATTCCGGAAGCTATCGCTTTTTCTATTATTGCCGGTGTCGATCCTAAGATCGGTCTTTACGCCTCATTTTGTATCGCGGTAATTACTGCCATAGTCGGTGGACGCCCAGGTATGATCAGTGCTGCGACAGGCGCAATGGCTCTGTTGATGGTGACGTTGGTTAAAGAACATGGCTTACAGTATTTATTAGCAACGACCTTATTAACCGGTGTTATTCAGATTGTTGCCGGTTATCTCAAGCTTGGTAGTTTAATGCGTTTTGTCTCACGTTCGGTGGTAACAGGTTTTGTGAATGCGCTAGCCATCTTGATCTTCATGGCGCAATTACCCGAATTAATGAATGTTACCTGGCATGTTTATGCGATGACAGTGGCTGGCCTTGGGATTATCTATTTATTTCCGTATCTTCCTAAAATTGGCAAATCTGTTCCTTCACCTCTGATTTGTATTGTCGTGTTATCAGCTATAGCAATATATTTGAAACTGGATATTCGTACCGTTGGTGATATGGGTGAATTACCTGATACTTTACCGATATTTTTATGGCCAGATGTACCACTGAATTTTAAGACATTAGAAATTATTCTTCCTTATGCAATTCCATTAGCTATGGTAGGTTTATTGGAATCCTTGATGACAGCAACTATCGTTGATGATTTAACCGATACTAATAGTGATAAAAATCGCGAATGTAAAGGTCAAGGTATTGCTAATATTGGCACTGGGCTTTTAGGAGGTATGGCAGGTTGCGCCATGATTGGACAGTCTGTAATCAATATTAAATCAGGTGGTCGAGGACGTTTATCAACATTACTTGCCGGTATTTTTCTTTTGATCATGATCGTCTTTCTCGGCGAGTGGATAAAGCAGATACCGATGGCCGCATTAGTTGCTGTGATGATTATGGTATCAATTGGTACTTTTAGTTGGGCTTCACTGCGTGATTTAAAAACACATCCTATGTCTGCCAATATCATTATGATTATGACCGTTGTTGTTGTTGTCTGGACGCATAATCTGGCATTGGGTGTATTTGTTGGCGTATTGCTGGCTTCATTATTCTTTGCTAATAAGATTAGCCATTTCATGTACGTTGAATCAGAACTTAATGATGCAAACGATACCCGTACATATCATGTTGTTGGACAGATATTTTTTAATTCATCTGATAAATTTATTGCCGCATTTGATTTTAAAGAAGCAGTAGAAAAAATCGTGGTTGATCTGCATCGTGCACACTTCTGGGATATCACTTCGGTGTCTGCTTTGGATAAGGCGGTACTTAAATTTCGCAGAGAAGGTGCTGATGTTGAATTGATCGGTTTGAATGAAGCCAGTGCGACGATTATTGATCGCTTTGGTGTTCATGATAAACCGGAAGAAATTGATAAGATTATGGGAGGCCACTAAATGAGTAATGAAAAAGCGATGGTCGTAGCGTGTATTGATGGTTCCAAACTAAGCGAAGCTGTTTGTGACTATGCAGCATGGATAGCGCAACGTGTTAATGTGCCATTAAAACTTCATAACACGATAGATCATCACCATGAAACAGCAGACAAAGTGAATTTGTCTGGCAGCTTTGGCATTGATGGACGTGAACATTTACTGGAAGAGATGATTGATCTTGAACATACACAAGGTAAGTTACGTATACAATTAGGTAAATCAATATTAGAAGCCGCAAAGAAACGTGTTGTTGAAGATGGTATTGCTGAGCCTATTATCTCCTTACAGCATGGCAGTTTAATTGAATCTCTTATTGAGCTTGAAGATAGTATTCGTGTACTTGTAATTGGTGCGCGTGGAAAAATTCACGAAGGTCAGTCCGATCAAATCGGCGCAAAATTAAGTTCGATGATTCGTTCATTGCATCGTCCAATACTGGTGGCTTATGAAGAGTTTAAAAAACCGAAAAAAATTATGTTGGCTTACGATGGTAGCGAAGCGGCAGAAAAAGCTATGGACTTGGTTGCAAGCAGTCCTTTATATAAAGGTTTGGTTTGTCATTTAGTTTGCGTGGGTAAAAAAGATAGTGCCGATAAATTACTTGAAAAAGCGGCTGGTAAATTAGGTGCTGCTGGCGATATAGAAGTTGTTATAGCGTCTCTAGAAGGCAAGCCAGAGCAGGTACTTTGTGACTATCAAGAGAAACAGAATATAGATATGACCATCATGGGTGCGTTTGGCCATACTCGTTTACATGATTTAATATTGGGTAGCTTTACAGTAAAGATGTTACTTAATACGAAAACGTCCTTATTATTACTTAGGTAACATAAATTTTATATCTAACTTAAAAAACGGAGATTTAAAAATGAATAAACTAAATTTATTAAGCTTAGTACTTATATTTTCGCTAACGGCCTGTAGTGATGAAGAACAATCTGCTGCTTCAAAAGAAATGAATAAAGTAGAAGAAAGTACAGCTGCAGTTACGGAAAGCGTTTCCGAGGCTGTAGTAGAGTCAACAGAAGTTGTAGAAGAAGAGGTAGAAGAAACAGCCGTTGTTGCAGAAGAAGCAGTTGAAGAAACATCTACCATGACCGATCAAGCAATGGATATGGCAAAAGAGAAAGCACAAGAATACATCGATGAAAATAAAGATGAAATGTTCGATATGGCAAAAGAAAAAGTAACCGACATGGTAAAAGAACAAGCTCAGGAACAAGCTGAAGAGATGGTTAAAGAAAAAGCAATGGATATGGCAAAAGAACAAGCCATGGATACTACGAAAGACAGTGCAATGGATAGCGCTAAAGAAATGCTTAAAGGTGGTTTCTAAGCTGCGCGCTTAAAATTAATACAGCATTAATCTGAAAGGGGACAGGCTTAGGCCTATCCCCTTTTTTTTATAAAAAAACAGGATCTAAACGGTTGGTTAAGCTGCTGAACGCCTTCTTCTGTTACCAGAGTCATTGTCGTTGTTTTGTCCTTGGTTATTTCTATTACTATTGCCATAGCTGTTGCCTTGGCTTTGGCTATTAGAATTCCCTGACTTGCTGCGTGCTTTCTTTTTCTTTGATGCTCTCCAGGTATTCTTTTTGTTACTGCTGTTTTTACTACTATTGTTTTTAGATCGATTGTTGTTCGGTTTGTTCTTAATCGATTCCGGTACTATGTGCTCAGGTTCAAAGCCTTCTATTTCTTCACGTTCGATTTTGAATTTTATTAATTTCTCGATATCTTGCAGTTGTTTAATCTCATCCGCACTAACCAATGATATCGCATGACCTTTTGCACCAGCTCGACCGGTACGACCAATACGATGCACATAGTCTTCAGAAATATTCGGTAAATCAAAATTAACCACGTGTGAAAGTTGATCGATATCAATACCACGAGAAGCAATATCGGTAGCAACTAAGACCTGAATTTTATTTCGTTTGAATTCAGCTAATGCCCGGGTGCGTTGTGACTGACTCTTATTACCGTGTATCGCTGCGGCAAAAATATTTTCACGATGTAGTCGTTTTACTAATTTATCCGAACCATGTTTGGTGCGCGCGAAGACTAATACTTGATACCAGTCTCCAGTTTTAATTAAATGACAAAGTAATTCTATCTTGCGAGCCTTGTCTACAGGATGAACTTTTTGTGCAATCTTTTCGACAGTAGAATTACGTGGAGCTACATCTATCTCGACAGGATTGTTTATTATACCTTTCGCAAGTTTTCGGATCTCGTCTGAGAAGGTTGCCGAGAACATCAGGTTCTGACGTTTCTTTGGTAACAAGGCCATGATCTTTTTAATGTCATGGATAAAACCCATATCTAACATACGATCAGCTTCATCGAGTATTAAGACTTCCAGTTGATCAAAGCCTACGGCATTTTGTTGATATAGATCCAGTAAGCGCCCCGGTGTTGCAACGAGTACATCAACACCTTTACGAAGCTTCATCATTTGTGGGTTGATACCAACACCACCAAAAACAACAGCAGAGCGTAGACTCATATGTTTGCCATAAGTAAATACACTGTCTTGTACTTGTGCCGCAAGTTCGCGAGTTGGAGTTAATACCAAAGCGCGTACACGGTTGCTTCTGGCTTTTGGTTTACCACTGAGTAATTGTAATAAAGGTAAAGTAAAACCGGCAGTTTTACCTGTGCCAGTTTGTGCGGCAGCCATAACATCCGAGCCTTTTAATATGGCTGGGATGGCTTGTGCCTGAATAGGGGTAGGCTTGGTATAGCCAGTGTCACGCACAGCGCGCAACAATTCTTCGGATAATCCGAGTTCTTCAAATTTCATTTAAATATTTTTTCCTAAATATGTTTCGCCAACGCTGTTAGCACGATTGCTAATGTCAGTTCGCTGGGCTTTATTTCGGCGCACGCGCGTTATTGCGGAGCAGTCCGGGGCATTGGTAGTTTTGCCGTTTTACGCGGCATACAAATAATTGGCTCACTAAGGAGGGGAAGTCAGGCTTGAATAGCCAAACTAACAACTAAAGATGACGCTCTGTAGCCAGTTCCTGAACTACAGATGCGCGCACATTAACAGAATTATTCAGTAAAGCTACTATTATTTATGCAATCTATTACATATAAATCAATTTGGATCTGATACGCATATAACTGTAAAGTTGTCCTAATACAATTACTTACATAAAAAGGAGTTTCTATGATGCATGTTTTCATACAACAAGTTTTTACTGGGCATTTAAACAAACAAATATTCATTCTAGGCATTTTCGCTTTAATCAGCATGAATAGCATCGCAGATGAATTTGATGTAGTTAAAGAAAAAATAGAAGCTGCATTAGCGGATAAGAGTCGTCCTGAGAAAGATATCATACGCGATAAAAATCGTAAGCCAGTTGAGACCTTAGAATTTTTTGGTTTACGTGATGATATGAAAATTGTTGAATTGATTCCTGGTGGTGGTTGGTGCACGCGTGTATTGGCTCCGGTTATGCGAGACAAAGGCGAACTCTATGTTGCCTTGTAGGAATGTAGGAACCTTTTGGACACTTCGTGTATTTTAACTCACACGGAGGATCAGAAGATGACGACCGATGAAAGA
>DUBV01000040.1:0-3047 GCA_012960105.1 Thiotrichaceae bacterium
AAAACTCGGTGCTTGTTTATCGAAAGATACGCCTCCATCTGCGTCCATAGCTAAAGCGGTTACCTGAGCACCTGGATTACCCGCTAAATCTAAAAAATCTACCGTAAATGCAATTGCGTCTGTAGTTGCATCAGATAATTGCATCTCATATGTAGCCGTATAAACACTCTCACCATTGGTACCGGTTGCAATAGTTGCAGCATTACCCGCTACTGTTATCGTTGGCGTTTGTATATTTTCAGCTCCAACAGCATATTCCGCAGTATTCGCTGCAGTAATACTAACAGTAATTACGTCGCCTACCTTAGCTAAAGTTCCAGCAGGATCATTGGTATTTGACGATGTTATACTTACAGGACTAAGGATTGGGGTTGTTTCATCAAAAATTACATCATTCCCACTCACAATTGCAGCTACTTGAGTACCCGCATTACCCGCATAATCAAAGAAATCTATTGTAAACGGAACCGTACCTTCATCATCTCCAGTTGTAGCAGTATAGGTCGCCGCCCAGCTGGCCCCAGTGCCTGAAACATCAGCAGCTTCAGATAATATAGTAACGGTAGGGTCTGCGAGTAAATTTTCAGTATTAGCAGCGGTAAATGATAATGTTATTATACTTCCTTCTTTTGCATAAGCTGTATTATCATTATTCGTTGAAATTGTTACTGCACTTAACGTTGGTGCTGTTCTATCAAAAGTAACCGCTGACGCATTCGAAGTAGTTGAACCTGATCCATCATCTGTGATAGTAGAGCCAGGTACACCAAGGGTGTTTTCGAAAGTTATTGTAAATGCCACGGCACCTTCAGTATCTAGATTATCCATCTGATAAGTACCAGTGAAAGTTATACCATCACCTGCTGCGGTGATAGTGGCATTGTTGCCCTGAATGGATATTACTGGGTCTATACGTAACTGTTCATTCGCAACTACTTTTACTGTAACAATATTATCAATCTTTGCTTGGGTTATATCATCATTGTCAGAATAAATTTCAATAGTGCCCAATGTAGGAGCAGTATTATCGATACGAATATCACTACTTGCAGATGTTACAGTAGTGGTATTACCAGCTAAATCAACAGCTGTATAAGTGTAAGCTGCATATCCATCATCCTCAGTCCCTGCTACAGTATGGTTTACTGTCCAGGATGTTATGTTTGTGGCATCCGTTGTTTGGTCGGCAACACTCTGGCCTGCTATAGTAGCGTCTTTGATACTATAGAGAGCCTCAGCAGACGTGATATTAATTATAATAACATCATCAGTCGTAGCTAACTCATCATCATAGTCATTTGTTGTTTCAAGAGTTGTACTATTTATAGATGGGTCCGTTCCGTCAAACTCTACACTTGAAGCATCTAAAACAGCAGTAACGGCAGTACCTGAATTTGCTGCTAAATCCTTAAAACTTATGTTAAACACGATGTCCTGCTCGTTATCTTCAGCATCCATTGTTTTTGTGGCAGTCCATGTGTAGTTATTGCCATTTTGAGCTTCTGTAGCCGCTTCACCATCAATGGTGACTACTGGAGTCTGTAATGACTCATTTCCAGTTGCAGTAAATGCAACAGTTACAATATCTCCTACTTTTGACTGATCATCGGAAATGGAATTATTTGAAGAAATTGAGACGACACTTAGAGTTGGTACAACTGAATCAAAAGTAACATTATTACCATCAGCTGTACTTGTAACATTATCTGCAGTATTACCAGCTCTATCTTTGATAGCCGAAATTACAAAAGCGACCGCTCCTTGAGCATCTCCAGCTTCCATCGTCCGCATAGCGGTATAGGATGAAGCTGCTACATTTGGATTCTTAGTAGTTGGAGTTTCACCTGTAATCGTAACGGTCGGCACTTGTATAAACTCAGCAGCTCCGTCAGCATCTTCAGCAGTGATAGTCAGGGTGACATCATCACCAGTTGTTGCTAAAGTACTGGCATTATTTTCATTATCATCTGAAAGTATCGTAGCACTAACAATTGGAGCAGTTTTGTCAATAATGACGGAAGTTCCATCCGTTGCTCCTGTAACTGAAGCTACAGCTCTATTCTCGTATTCATCATAGTATAGGATATTAAAAACTGCCGTACCTTCAGGATGACTGGAAACCGTAACTGTAACTTCCCAAACCTTAGCATCACCTGTTGCATCTATGTTAGCAGCTAGGCCCTGTATTGTTGCAGTCCATTCATCTTCACTTCCTAGATTTTCGTTGTAAGCAGTTAGAGTTACTTTAATTTCATCATTCGTTGTCGCCCATTCATCGTCGCTATTATCAGAGAGAATGGAAACAGATGAAAGAGTTGGTTTCACCAAATCAAAATTTCTATCTCCTGGAGAATTTGGAAAAGAATTCCCATTTTGGTCTTTGATGCGAAGTTTGAAAGTAATTCCTTCAACCTCACCTGGCCATCCAGGTGTTTCGGTTAATTCTGCATGACTAAATTGAATTTGGCATTGATATTCGGAGCCTACATATATTGGTCTAAAATCACCATTCCCATAAAGGGTACCGTCATCTGGATCTCCAACGCTACCAGTACCATTAATGTTAAACCAACCACCACCATTAAAATTAGCCTGAACAGAATAAATTAAATTTGACATTGAGCTACCCACAATCATAATACCGCCCGTTTGATCGCCATTTTCTCCTTCAGCTGCGTCAAAGTTGTAATACGTCGCTCCCGCAGCGTAGGTAAAGGTCGCAGTCTGGGAAAACACAAAACCTGCTTGTAAAAGCAGGAGAATAAAGAATAAATTTATTTTATTTTTATTAAACATCTTCTAACGACGAACTATTAAAAGATTTACACTTAAAGTTCTGCAGAACAACTCTAATTATTTTCCGCATCATCCCAAAGTATTTAGTCTGGTATGTGATGGTTTTCATTTTTCAGAAAATATAGCTAGAGGTTAATTCCTAATACAATGATTCCATCCACCCAGCCTGTATGACCAAGCTTATATCCTGCCTTCGTTGTTGCATTGATGACTTCAGTAGAACGAAATCCACCCCGAATATCTAAAATCCC
>DUBV01000040.1:3167-3471 GCA_012960105.1 Thiotrichaceae bacterium
GGACCAGCCGGAAAAGCCAATATGCCCATCGCAGTAATACCGCTAAATGTGTCACCTAATTCTAATAGACTTCCGTCCGCTTCTTGCTTTGCAATGGCATTCTCAAAATTGAACGTACCAATTTCAGCACCAAATCTGAATTTCATCCCCAAAACCTGCATGAGTACAGGGAATTCAACGCTACCCCGTATATCAACATTTGATGCCCAATTAATTATATTTTTATTTACAAACCGCGGTGATCCACCTTGCAAATCAATCGTGTACCCCAGATTTTCAGCTTCGTCCGATAATACTTCATTGT
>DUBV01000041.1:0-20383 GCA_012960105.1 Thiotrichaceae bacterium
GAACCTGATGTTGTGAATGATTTAATTGATAATAGAGTGAATAAATAAAGAAGTGTCTGTAAAGCAGTTTAGTTATTTATTCGTTTAAACGTGAAAGTGCTTTCTCCGCATGCTCATCACCCTGAGCAAAGGCAAGCTCATACCATTTTTTCGCTTCGTTTACATTTTTAGATATGCCTCGACCTTTGGCATAGATAACACCAAGATTGTATTGTGCTTTTGGGTGACCTTGTTCTGCTGCTTTTCTAAACCAGTGATAGGCCTCAACATCATTTCTTTCAACACCTTGGCCTTTGCCATACATGTAGGCGAGTTTCATTTGTGCCAAAGTGTGTCCTTTACCTGCAGCCTTCGCATACCATTCATATGCAGAAATCAAATCTTCTTTAACACCTATGCCCTTGTGTAGCATTTCAGCAACTTTGTATTCGGCATTGGTATTTTCCTGGTCAGCTGCTTTGGAAAACCATTTAAATGCAAGCTCGATATCTTTTTCGGTTCCAATACCTTTGCGATACATATCACCAAGCGCGTATTGAGACATCATGTCATTTTGTTCTGCAGCTAACTCATACCATCTTCGGGATTCAATATAATCTTGAGATACGCCTTTTCCCTTGGCATACATAAGAGCGAGGTTGTATTGAGCATTGATGTGATTATTTGCCGCAGCTTCTTTGAACCAGAATATCGCTATTTTCTCATCTTTTTTGGCATGAAGACCTTTGGCATACATAAAGGCAAGTTTCGATTGAGCAACAGCATCACCAGATTCAGCTTCAGAGATTTGTTCTTCAATTAATGAAGCATCAATCTTTAATTGCTCGCGTTCGCCATTATTTCTTCGATCGAAGGTAGCGGTCCATTCAGATAAGGACTGCGGTCGATCTTGTTGTCGAAATTGCATAGCAAAGTCTATTGCCTTTAAAAAATCTTCAGAGTAATCATCAGGATTGGCAATTTCAGCAATCGATACGTAAGTATCACTTTCGATTTGCGCTATTGCAGCACTACGATCAACCGCATCTGTGGGCGGTATACCGCTAATAGCACGATACATGCTTGCGCCAAGTGCGTATATATCTGTCCAGGCACCTTGTGTTTCTTCATTTGAGTGATATTGCTCAATAGGAGCATAACCCCGCGAAAAAATGCTAGTAATAGAGTGGTCATTTTGGCCTAGCGAGGTTCTAGCCGAACCAAAATCCAGTAATACTGGGTCACCGTCAACTCGTAGAAAAATATTTGCCGGTTTTAAATCACGATGAATAAAGCCTGCTGCATGAACAACTTTCATGCCATCGATAATAGGAAAAAGTATTGTTTTAAGATCGGACTCACTAATGGTTTTACGTCGATTAAGAATGTCTTGAAAGGTTTCACCAAGCTCATATTCCATTACCATATAAGCCGTATTATTGGCTTCAAAAACGTTACGAACCTGAACAATATTGGGATGCTTAAATTGTCCAACGGTGCGTGCTTCATCAAGAAAACGACCTAATCCCCAATAGTATCTTTCATGATGTTCTTCTGACACAGGGGAAACTGTGCCGCTTTTGGTGCGAATACAAAGATCGACAGGTAAGTATTCTTTGATTGCTACTTCATGTTGCAGATTAAGATCCTGAGCGAGATAGGTTATACCAAAGCCGCCTTGGCCTAGTATGTCCTTAATCTCGTACCAGTGTAATTTCTGACCAGTCTTGAGAGCATTGAGATGATGTTTTTTCTCTCTCATATTTAAAAAATTGGTCCTGCCCAAATGCAATTAGTAGTATTTGTTGCTTTGAATTAAGCAAGGTTAGCACCACAAAGTAATAAATTACATTAAAAATGCCATGTTAGTTCATTTAATTACTTACAAAACTAAATAGATATTTCCTTTAATAACTTCATTCTCGGTAATTACTAGCCTATCTCCGATACAAGGGCCTCTCAGGTATAAGCCATTTTCAATACTGAACAAAGCACCATGTGTCGCACATTGAATAAATTTATTACTGTTATCGAGAAATTGATTTGTAGTCCAATCAAGATTGACACCGGTGTGCGGGCACCGATTTAGATAACTGTGAACCTTATTTTCATGATAGATCAGAAAATATTGAACGGGTGATTTGTTAAGATCCGTTTCCCAGCTGTAACTACCTGATTTTTTTAAATCTTCGAATGTACAAATGAAGTATTTTTTCTTGTCAGAATGCATGTCTTAATGGCTCCTCCTGATAGACATTTCGTGTGTCATTACAGTATAATCCCCAACCAATTTCACGGGAGTAGCCACACGGTTACTCCCTTTTTTATGTCGCAAACGCAAGAATGTGTGGCGACGCGCTTGAGAGGTAATACTTTTTGTCGGATAACGCCCTTTTAGCCCTTGAAGATGGTTCATTGTTTTACGGTACTTCGATTGGTATCGATGCAGAAGCCATAGGCGAAGTTGTTTTTAATACCGCGATAACGGGTTATCAGGAAATCATTACCGATCCTTCCTATTACAAACAAATTGTTACTCTGACTCATCCTCATATCGGTAATGTTGGCACAAATCCCGAAGACGAGGAATCAAACAGTGTTTTTATCAGCGGTTTGGTGATTCGAGATTTACCTCTCGTGAAGAGTAACTGGCGTGCAACTGAAAACCTGAGTGATTATTTAAAAAGACATAATATTGTTGCTATCTCCGATATCGATACCCGTCAATTGACACGACACCTACGTAAAAATGGTGCGATGAAAGCTTGTATTGTTGCCGGTTCCAAAATTGATTCTGATAAAGCGGTAGCAACAGCAAAATCATTTGCTGGATTAGTCGGTATGGATTTAGCAAAAGAAGTCAGTACCAAAGAATCTTATGCCTGGAATGAGGGTACTTGGGATTTAGAAGAAGGTATTAAGCCTGCCGAAGGCAAAAAAGAATTTAAAGTTATTGCCTACGATTTCGGCGTAAAACGAAACATCCTTCGTATTCTTGCGGATCTGGCTTGTGACGTTACTGTTGTACCTGCGCAAACGCCAGCAAGTGAAGTTTTGGCAGAAAAACCTGATGGTGTATTTCTATCAAATGGACCGGGTGATCCAGAACCTTGTGATTATGCGATCGCTGCCATTCAAGAAATTATTGAAAAAGGTTTACCTGTCTTTGGTATTTGTCTAGGTCATCAATTATTGTCATTAGCGCTAGGCGCAAAAACAATCAAAATGAAATTTGGTCATCATGGTGCCAATCATCCGGTGCAATCATTGGATGATTCACGAGTATTAATAACCAGCCAAAATCATGGTTTCGCTGTTGATGAAAAAAGCTTACCTGACAGCTTAACGCCGACACATCGTTCTTTGTTTGATGGTTCGTTACAAGGTGTGCATCATAAAGAACGACCTGTATTTGGTTTTCAAGGGCATCCTGAAGCGAGTCCCGGACCACATGACTTACAACCCCTCTTTAATCATTTCATTGAATTAATGAAAGCACATAAATCATAAGTTTAAGAACGAGCCATGCCTAAAAGAACAGACATAAAAAGTATTCTCATTATTGGCGCAGGTCCAATTGTTATTGGCCAAGCTTGTGAGTTTGATTATTCCGGTGCGCAAGCGTGTAAGGCGCTAAAAGAAGAAGGCTACAGAGTCATACTGGTTAACTCTAATCCAGCAACGATTATGACCGATCCGGAAATGGCGGATGCCACTTATATAGAACCGGTTAATTGGCAGACGGTTGAACGAATTATTGAGAAAGAACGCCCCGATGCATTATTACCTACCATGGGTGGGCAAACAGCTCTGAACTGCGCGTTGGATTTAGATAAACATGGCGTGCTTGAAAAATTCAATGTGGACATGATTGGCGCATCAAAAGATGCGATCAATAAAGCTGAAGATCGCGCATTGTTTCGAACCGCCATGAACAAGATCGGTTTGAATATGCCAAAATCAGAAATGATTCACAATATGGAAGACGCCAGAAAGGCCATCGATATCATTGGTTATCCTACGATAATTAGACCGTCTTTTACCTTGGGAGGTACTGGTGGTGGTATTGCTTATAATCGTGATGAATATTTGGAAATTTGTGAACGCGGCCTTGAAGCTTCGCCGACATCAGAAGTGTTGATCGAGCAATCTGTATTGGGTTGGAAAGAGTACGAGATGGAAGTGGTGCGAGATACCAAAGATAACTGCATCATTATTTGTTCGATAGAAAATTTAGATCCGATGGGTGTGCATACTGGTGATTCAATTACCATTGCGCCAGCACAAACGCTAACGGATAAGGAATACCAAATCATGCGTGATGCTTCTATAAAAGTATTACGTGAAATTGGTGTTGATACTGGTGGTTCTAATGTGCAATTTGCTGTTAATCCAAAAGATGGTGGTTTGATCATTATTGAGATGAACCCACGTGTTTCTCGTTCATCAGCATTAGCATCAAAGGCAACGGGTTTTCCTATTGCTCGAGTTGCGGCGAAATTAGCAGTTGGTTACACGCTTGATGAACTTGAAAATGAGATTACCGGCGGTGCGACGCCAGCATCGTTTGAACCTAGTATTGATTACATCGTCACTAAAATTCCTCGTTTTACCTTTGAAAAATTTCCACAAGCAGATGACAGACTAACGACACAGATGAAGTCCGTTGGTGAAGTCATGGCCATGGGTCGCACTTTTCAGGAATCATTGCAAAAAGCAATTCGAGGTTTGGAAACAGGTGTGACGGGTTTTAATGAAATTGTTGATGAATCATCTGATAATGTTTTAGAAGAAATTGAAAGAGAGCTACGTGTACCGCGTGCGGATAGACTTTGGTATGTGGCCGATGCTTTTCGTCATGGTTTAAGCATTGATGATGTCTTTGATATTTGTCATATCGATCTCTGGTTTTTAGTACAGATACACGACATTGTTGAAGATGAAAATAAACTTAGAAAAGAAGGTGCTTCATCATTAACTGAAACACGGCTAAGACAATTAAAGCGTAAAGGTTTTTCGGATGAAAGACTGGCTGAGTTAGTTGATTTATCTGAATCTGATATTCGAAAGTTAAGAATCGAAAACAATGTTCGTCCGGTTTATAAACGGGTTGATTCCTGTGCGGCTGAATTTGAATCGGCAACTGCTTATATGTATTCAACATATGATGCTGAATGTGAAGCGGCTCCAACGGACAGACAAAAAATTATGGTGCTCGGTGGTGGTCCTAATCGAATTGGGCAAGGCATAGAGTTTGATTATTGTTGTGTACAAGCCGCGTTCGCGATGCGTGATGCAGGTTATGAAACCATTATGGTCAACTGTAATCCTGAAACTGTGTCGACTGATTATGATACTTCCGATCGTTTGTACTTCGAGCCGTTAACACTTGAAAACGTATTAGATATTGTTGATGTCGAAAAACCTTATGGCGTCATAGTGCAGTACGGTGGTCAAACGCCATTAAAATTGGCACGTGATCTGGAAGCTGCCGGTGTGCCGATTGTTGGTACCACACCTGACTCTATTGATCTTGCTGAAGATAGAGAACGTTTTCAAAAATTATTAGAAGATCTCGGTTTAAAGCAACCGCCAAATAGAACGGCAAGAAATATTGAGCAAGCAGTTAAAGGTGCTGAGGAAATTGGTTATCCATTAGTGGTAAGACCGTCTTATGTTTTGGGTGGTCGAGCAATGGAAATCGTCTATGACGAAGATGATCTAAGACACTATATGGATACTGCTGTTAAAGTTTCTAATTCCTCACCAGTATTACTAGATCGTTTTTTAAACGATGCTATAGAAGTTGATGTTGATGCAATATCCGATGGTACGGATGTTTGCATAGCGGGCATCATGGAACACATCGAACAAGCCGGTGTGCATTCGGGTGACTCAGCTTGTTCCTTACCGCCACACAGTTTAAATGCTTCGATTCAAGATAAGCTTGCCGAACAAGTCGGAGCGATGGCTCGTGGATTAAAAGTGGTTGGTTTAATGAATACGCAGTTTGCTATTCAAGGCAAAGAAATTTATGTTTTAGAAGTTAATCCTCGAGCATCGCGAACAATACCTTTTGTATCAAAAGCGACCGGGGTTTCTATTGCTAAAATAGCTGTAAATTGTATGGTAGGTAACAGCTTGGCTTCACAAGGGATTACAAGTGTGCCAATTCCAGACTATTATTGTGTTAAGGAATCCGTGTTTCCTTTTATTAAATTTCCAGGTGTTGATCCATTACTAGGGCCGGAAATGAAATCAACCGGCGAAGTGATGGGTGTTGGTAAAACTTTTGGTGAAGCGTTTGCCAAAGGTCAGTTTGCCGCAGGTGAAACTTTTCCTGTTTCGGGTAAAGCATTTATTAGTGTAAAAGAAATAGATAAAGAAGAAGCCATTATCGTGGCTAAAGAACTCTCTGCACTAGGTTATGAGATATTTGCGACGTCAGGTACGTGCAAAGCACTTAAAGAAGCAGGTATAGAATGCGAAAGAGTTAATAAAGTAAGAGATGGTCAACCACATATTGTTGATATGTTGAAGAATGATGACATCGATTTAATTGTGAATACAACGGAAGGTAAAAAAGCCATTGCTGATTCTTACTCAATCAGAAGAACAGCGCTGCAACATAAAGTGTTTTATACCACAACCATGGCTGGTGCATCGGCGACGGTAGAGGCATTAAAACAGAGAGGCCGTACTGGAGTGAATAGTTTGCAGGAACTACATAAAGGAGTTATCGCATGAGCTTATCGCCAATGACAACAAGAGGTGCGGAAAAATTACGTGAGGAACTTCATCAGCTAAAGACAGTTGATCGACCACGTATTACCAAGGCGATTGCAGAAGCCAGAGCACACGGTGATTTGAGTGAGAATGCGGAATACCATGCAGCCAGAGAACAGCAAAGTTTTGCAGAAGGGCGTATCAATGCAATAGATTCAGCATTAGCCGAAGCACAAATTATTGACATTACCGAGCTTGATGCAGAAGGCCGAGTTGTTTTTGGCGCAACGGTTGATTTACTGAATGTAGAAACGGATGCAGAAGTGACCTATCAAATAGTGGGAGAAGAAGAAGCAGATATTAGTGCTGGATTGATTTCGGTGACTTCCCCTATTGCCCGAGCGCTAATAGGTAAAGAAGAAGGTGATAGTGCTGATGTTAATGCGCCCAGTGGTATTATTGAGTATGAGATACTCAGCGTAAAATATATTTAAAACATTTCTAAAAGTGCACTTTTTAAAATGATTTCCTGATGTCTAAAAAAAAGCCCAGTAAAGAGTGGCTGCATAAGCAAAATACCGATCAATATGTGAAGCAAGCTCGTGAATCACATTATCGCTCCCGCGCCATTTACAAACTTCAGGAAATCGATCAAAGAGACAAATTAATCAAACCTAATTATTGTGTGGTTGATCTTGGTTCTGCGCCGGGAAGTTGGTCACAATACGCAAGTGAGCGTGTTGGCGCTAAGGGTCGGGTTGTTGCGGTCGATATACTTCCTATGGAAGCGGTTGATCGAGTTTTATTCACTTTGGGTGATTTTACCGACGAAGCCGTTGAAAAAACACTAATGGAACAAATTGGTGAAAAAAAAGCTGATCTTGTAATTTCAGATATGGCCCCCAATTTAACAGGTATAAGAGTGACAGATCAGGCCAGAAGCATAGGTTTGGCAGAGATCGTGTATGATTTTTGTCAACAAGCCTTGAAGCCGGGCGGTAATTTGTTGATAAAGCTTTTTGAAGGTGCTGGGACTAGCGAATATAGGCAGTTATTGAAGGAAGGTTTTGGCAAGGTAATGACGAGGAAACCGGGCGCATCGCGTGATAAGTCACGGGAATTCTATATTTTAGCCTTGTCGTATAGGTTATAGTATTAATGAAGATATTAAACGAGGTTTAATGAATTGAACGAAATGGCAAAAAATCTGGTTCTATGGGTGGTTATCGCTCTGGTTCTGATGATGGTATTCAATAATTTTGATAATTCGGCAAAATCAGGAGAAATAACTTATTCCAAGTTTATTTCCGATGTGAAAACAGGTCGTATTGCATCAGTTGGTATTGAAGGGGCATCCATTAGTGGTCGTTTGACCGATGGAAGTCGGTTCAAGACCTATAGTCCGGAAACTAGCAACGATTTCCTGATAGGCACTTTATTGGATAATAATATTGAGATTGAAGGTTTGGAGCCAAAGGGTAACTCATTTTGGGCACACGCTTTAATTTCATGGTTCCCAATTTTATTATTGCTCGGCGTGTGGATTTATTTCATGCGTCAGATGCAAGGCGGCGGCGGTGGTCGTGGCGCAATGACATTTGGTAAAAGCCGTGCACGTCTTTTAGACGAAGATAAGATTAAGGTTACATTTAACGATGTTGCAGGTGTAGAAGAAGCCAAAGATGAGGTTGCTGAATTAGTCGAATTTTTAAGCGATCCGGGTAAATTTCAGAAACTCGGTGGCAAACTTCCCTCTGGTGTTTTATTAGTAGGCTCTCCAGGTACCGGTAAAACTTTACTAGCAAAAGCTATCGCTGGTGAGGCAAAAGTCCCTTTCTTTACTATTTCAGGTTCAGACTTTGTTGAAATGTTTGTTGGTGTCGGTGCCTCGCGAGTACGGGACATGTTTGAGCAAGCAAAGAAACATGCACCTTGTATTATATTCATCGATGAAATCGATGCCGTAGGTCGGCATCGTGGTGCTGGATTAGGTGGTGGTCATGATGAACGCGAACAAACCTTAAACCAGTTATTGGTAGAAATGGATGGCTTTGAAGGTAATGAAGGTATTATTGTTATTGCCGCAACCAACCGTCCAGATGTTTTAGATCCTGCTTTATTAAGACCGGGGCGTTTTGATCGTCAGGTTGTTGTGCCTTTACCTGATATCCGTGGTCGCGAACAAATTCTTAAAGTACACATGCGCAGAGTAGCATTAGGTGACAATGTAAAAGCAAATATTATTGCTCGTGGCACACCGGGTTTTTCTGGTGCAGATTTAGCTAATCTAGTTAATGAAGCAGCATTGTTTGCAGCTCGTTCTGATAAAAAATTCGTCAATATGGAAGAATTTGAACGAGCTAAAGATAAGATTATGATGGGTGCAGAACGTCGCTCGATGGTCATGAGCGAGGAAGAGAAAAAACTTACTGCCTATCATGAAGCTGGTCACGCCATAGTGGGTCGTTTGATGCCATCACATGATCCTGTATACAAGGTTACTATTATTCCACGTGGGCTCGCTTTGGGTGTCACCATGTTTTTGCCAGAAGAAGATCGTTTAAGTTACAGCAAAGAATTACTCGAAAGTCAGTTATCGACTTTGTACGGTGGGCGAATTGCAGAAGAATTAATCTTTGGTAAAGATCAGGTTACCACCGGTGCCAGTAATGATATAGAACGAGCGACGCAACTTGCGCGTAATATGGTTACTAAATGGGGCTTGTCTGAAAAAATGGGACCGTTAACGTATAACGAAGATGATGGTGAAGTCTTTCTTGGACGTTCTGTTACGCAACATAAAGGCGTATCTGATGAAACGGCACATACTATCGATGAAGAGGTTCGCAGCATTATTGATAGAAATTATCGACGTTCCGAAGAACTCCTAAAAGAGCATACCGATAAACTTCATCTGATGGCTGATGCGTTGCTTAAATATGAGACTATCGATTCAGATCAAATTGATGACATCATGGAAGGTAAAGCACCACGACCACCATCAAATTGGGATGATAATGGTGATGATGGAAGTCCGGTTAAGAAAAAAAGAAAGACTCGCGTTAAAAAAGCCAAGACTAAACCTTCAAAAGATGATGATGCGGCCTCCGGCGAGCCACCAGCTAAACCTATTTAACTCATAAAGCTGTGAAGTAAAAAATACTTCACAGCTTTAGTTTTTATCCTCACAATAGTCCACTCTGTAACAAACATTAAGTGAATAACGATTAATACTAAAACCAGAAAATATTTCGGAACCGATGGCATTCGTGGCATTGTTGGCGAAGGTGTTATTACTCCTGACTTTATTATGAAGCTAGGTTGGGCTGCAGGACGCGTGCTTGCAAAAAAAGGTAATGGTCCAGTTCTGGTCGGTAAGGACACACGTATTTCCGGTTATATGTTTGAATCAGCATTAGAAGCAGGTTTATCCGCGGCAGGTGTTGATATTCGTTTACTTGGCCCTATGCCAACCCCTGGTATTGCTTATCTTACGAAGAGCACACGCGCTCAAGCGGGTATAGTTATCAGTGCATCACATAATCCATTTTATGATAACGGCATTAAATTCTTTGCTGGAGACGGTACTAAGTTACCCGATCAGGTAGAGCATGAAATTGAATATGAATTGAATCTTCCAATGGAAACAGTTCATTCACGTCATCTTGGTAGAGCACGACGTATTACCGATGCACCGCGTCGTTATATCGAATTTTGTAAATCAAAAGTGGAAGATGTTGATTTTAATGGACTACGAATAGTAGTCGATTGTGCCAATGGCGCTACCTATCACATCGCTCCTAAGGTATTTGAAGAGTTAGGTGCTGAAGTTATTTCGCATGCTGCTACGCCAGATGGCTTAAATATTAATGATGAATGTGGTGCAACTTCACCTGAGGCTTTACAAAAATTAGTTAAAGAATCGCGTGCTGATTTAGGTATTGCACTAGATGGTGATGGTGACCGATTAATCATGATCGACCATGAAGGAAATCTACTAGATGGTGATGACATTCTTTATGTTATCGCGCAGTTACAAAAGGATAAACTAAATGGTGCTGTAGTCGGAACTGTAATGAGTAATCTCGGATTAGAACATGCGATAAAAGATTTAGATTTGAATTTTTTCCGCGCAGCAGTAGGAGATCGCTATGTCATGGATCTATTACGCAAAGAAAAATTAATACTCGGTGGTGAAACATCAGGTCATATTATTAATTTAGATTTAGCGACGACTGGCGATGGTATTATTGCCGCACTACAAGTACTGGAAGAAATGGTAATAAGTGGAAAGAAATTATCAGAACTAGTTGGCGATATTACAAAGTTTCCGCAAATAATGAAGAACGTAAAATTATCCAAGAAAATTGATATCGCATCTAACGATGATATTAATAACGCGGTTAAAGATGTCGAGCAAGCATTAGGTGATTCAGGTCGTGTCGTATTAAGACCCTCAGGTACAGAGCCTTTGGTTAGAGTGATGGTAGAAGGTGAACAACAACAACAAGTTGAGATGTTAGTTGACCAGCTTGTTACTAAGGTTGAAGAAGTAGTAAATAATCTTTCTTAAATAGAAGCCTGCACACATCGTATTACGCCATAATCATATTCTTCATCCAATGCATCATAGATAGGTTTGATTCGACCTTTCTCTTCATCTTCCAGTGATTCAATAACAAAGACGATCTCATTGTATTGCGCTTCATCAAGTTCGACGACATCGTGTACATCAAGTAAGCCGACTTCTATTGCATCTGCTAGATGTGTGTAAATGGTACTGGGTTTAATATCACGTTGCTGGGCAATGTCTTCAATAGCTATCTCTTGTTGAAATAGAATTAATGTTTCATTAATCGTTGAACTGAGATTGTTATCGAGCAAAGCAGGAAGAGGGTATTTGGCAATCTCGTTTATAAATTGTTTACCGTAACGTTTTAGTTTTTGTTCGCCAACACCAGAGATACGATTTATATCATTTGATGACTGCGGTCGCTTCTTAAGCATCTCTTGTAAAGTAGAATCATGAAAGATGACATAAGGTGGCACGCCGGATTCACTGGCTATTTCTAAACGTAATGCACGTAATGCTTCCCATAGTTCTTCATCTTGTGGCCGAACTGCTGATTTCTGTTTCTTTTCTTTAGTGGCTTTTTCTTCTATAGATAACTTTCTAAGTTCCAGTTGTTGTTCTCCACGTAATACCGGACGACATTTTTCAGTAAGTCGTAAAGCACCATGTCGTTCTATATCTATATCAATGTAACCAAGAGCAATTAATTGTCTGAAAACACTACCCCATTCGGTATTTGAAATATCTTTGCCAATGCCAAAAGTACTAATCTGATCATGACCATTACGTTGAATACGGGCATCAATTTTTCCAAGTAGAATATCGACAATGTAGTTCACACCAAAGCGTTGTTCAGTTCGATAAATGGAAGACAATGCTTTTTGTGCTGCTTCTGTGCCGTCCCATTTCTCTGGTGGATTTGAACAATTATCACAGGCACCACAATGTTCTGTAGATGTTTCATCAAAGTAAGCGAGTAAAGTATGGCGTCGACAGGTAATTAATTCACAAAGCCCAAGCATGGATTCTAGCTTATGATGTTCAACACGTTTATGCATTTCATCGGCAGTAGAGTTCTGCATGAACTGTCGAAGCGTAATCACATCCTGTAAACCATAGGCCATCCAAGCATTAGCGGGTTCACCATCTCGTCCAGCACGTCCGGTTTCCTGATAATAAGCTTCGATACTTTTAGGTAAGTTTAAATGCGCAACAAAACGCACATCGGGTTTATCGATACCCATGCCAAAAGCAATCGTTGCAACGATAATGACACCATCTTCACGTAAGAAACGTAGTTGATTGGTTTGCCGTGTTTCTTGTGGCAAGCCGGCATGATAAGGCAATGCTATACGGCCTTGATCAGATAACCATTCGGCAATGGCTTCTACTTTTTTACGGGAAAGACAATAAACTATGCCGGCATCATTTTTATGTTTATCTTCAAGGAAACGCCATAAACGTTGTTTTGGATTATTGCCTTCTGATATAGCATATGTAATGTTTGGTCGATCAAAACTGTTAATAAAAACATTGGCTTCATCAAGCTGCAGTTGAGAAATAATTTCTTCGCGCGTTCGATGATCGGCTGTTGCTGTTAAGGCAATACGTGGAATAGCAGCAAAACGTTCATGCAATATTTTCAGCCGTTGATATTCAGGACGAAAATCATGTCCCCATTGCGATACACAATGTGCTTCATCAATAGCGAACAAAGATAAATGACAACGTTCGAGTAATCCGAGCATACGTTCTGTAAGTAATCGTTCAGGTGCAACATAAACAATCTCCAGTTCATTATTGAGTAACTGTTGTTCAATATCATTCGCTTCACCAAAACTTAAACTGGAATTAAGAAAAGCCGCTTTGATCCCAAGTTGTTGTAAAGCATCAACTTGATCCTGCATCAACGCGATTAAAGGAGAAATAACAATAGCCGTGCCTTCGCGTACCAAAGCCGGAATCTGATAACACAACGACTTACCACCACCCGTAGGCATCAAAACCAGTGCATCTTTACCATCAAGTAAATCCTGAATTATTTCTTGTTGAGAATGGCGGAACTGATCATATCCAAAAGTGGACTTAAGAATTTCTTGCGCTTGTTTCATTCAGGAGCTTTGTGTTATGCAATTCGGAACAGGATTTGAATTGTACTATATACCACGTTAATAGTTTAAGTTTGCAGATACATTTAGCGGTTAGCAGACCTGGTAATTACACGCTTCAATTATTGTTTCCCACTTCATGTCATATCTCATGAGGGAGATGTCTATTGATTAAGCTGGTTGTTTAGTAGATTATCATTAGCGAGGGTGGGAGCAACAACAACAAGGAAGTAGAAATAACAATTCTTTTCTTTGATTTAACTGGGGGAATATTTATGTCTAGTTTAATTGCATTAAGTGTAAGTATTGGGGTTCTTGGTGGTATCGCGACTTATCTCGCATTAGGTCCACTTGCAGGTTTCATACTTATTTGGGGTATATTCATTGGTTGGGCCACTTTTTTTGCTCTGGGCGGTGATACTGCCGCACTCAAAAAAGGCATCACATGTAATGTCTTTGGTGTAGTCTGCGCTTATATTATGGCTTTGATATTACTAAATACGCCTTTAGGTGGTTTAGGAGCAATTGGTGCAGGTATTGCAGTTGGAGCGACAGTACTTGGAATGTGTCTGGCTGCACATCTTCCGAAACTGGATTCTATTCCGGCAAGTGTCTACGGTTATGCTGCTACAGCGGCTTATCTATTACAGACTGACGGTGCACTGGATATGGGGCCTTTAGCTTCAGCTAATTTTAGCAATGCTCTAGTTCTCATATCAGTCTCATTAATAGTCGGTGCACTTTTTGGACTCGGATCTGGAAAACTTGGTGGTGTATTAACCAAAGGCGACTAAAAGTAGCCATTTAGAAAATCTTAATTTTTATCCCGCTACGGCGGGGTTTTTATTTTTAATTCTTTGTATTCACTCTGCTATCAATAGCAATCATCTTTAAAATTTTAATAATTCATAATACTCATTACTGAAGCCAACAAAGAATTCTTTTTTATTATCCAAAACAGGGCGTTTAATTATCGTTGGATTATCTACCATTAATGCTACTGCCTGAGCTTTAGTCTTAATCTCTTTTTCGTTATCAGACAATTTACGCCAAGTTGTACCACGTTTATTGATCAGAATATCAATATCGATTTGTTTCAGAAAATTATTAACTAAGGTTTTATTAATGCCATCAACACGAAAGTCGTGGAAGATATAAGGCACGGAATTGGCGTCTAACCATTTCCGTGCCTTTTTAACTGTGTCGCAATTTTTTATGCCATAAAGAGTTACCGACATATTATAGCTCTAAAAATAATATTTTAGAGGTCGCGTAATAATTCGTTTAGACTTACTTTACTTAAGGTTTTTTCGTCTACCGTCTTAACAATAACCGCACAGTACAAACTGTATGATCCATCGCTAGATGGTAAGTTACCTGAGACAACTACAGAACCAGGCGGGATGTAACCATAGCTTACTTTGCCAGTTGCTCGATCAAATATGCGTGTGCTTTGTCCGATGTATACACCCATAGAAATAACAGCACCGTCACCGACGATAACGCCTTCTACGATTTCTGAACGAGCACCGATAAAACAGTTATCACCAATAATGGTTGGGTTTGCTTGTAAAGGTTCTAATACGCCACCGATACCTACACCACCGGATAGATGAACATTCTTACCAATTTGTGCACATGAACCTACCGATGCCCAAGTATCAACCATAGTTCCGGTATCAACATATGCACCGATATTGACAAAGCTTGGCATCAACACAACATTTTGACCAATGAAACTACCGCGTCTTACGACTGCGTTTGGCACAACACGAGCTCCCGTTTCAATAAATTGGCTCTTGGTATAGCCATAAAATTTATTAGGAACTTTATCGTAATAATTTGTAACGCCGCCTTGTATTACAACATTATTCTCAAGAATGAATGAAAGTAGCACGGCTTTTTTCAACCATTGATTGGTCACCCATTCGCCATCAACTTTTTCGGCAACACGTAATTCACCGCTATCCAGTTTCCAGATAACACTTTCAACGGCATCTTTCAGATCTTTGCTAGATTCACCTTGTTCGATTTCTGCGCGGTTATCAAAGGCGTCATTAATTAAATTTTCTAAATCACTCATTGTCTTTATTTCCTGATTTCTAATGTATTAATAATTATTTTCTATAAATTCTTTTATTCTATTTGCTGCTTCCAGACATTCTTCGACTTCTGCGACGAGCGCAATGCGAATGCGGTTTTTCCCGGGGTTAGTGTCATCTACATCGCGGGACAGAAAAGAGCCGGGTAATACTTTGATATTCTCGCTAGTATAAAGCTTACTTGCAAAGTCTGTATCGGAATCAGCTAACTCAGGCCACAAGTAAAAACTGGCAGGTGGCGGCGTTACGCTTAAAACCGGGCTCAATATATCACATACTTTAGTGAATTTTTCTCTGTATTTGTCTCTATTCTCTTTTACATGAGCTTCATCGTTCCATGCGGCAATACTGGCTTTTTGTACCTGCGAGGACATGGCACTGCCATGATAGGTTCGATAACGTAAGAAACTGGCGATTAATTCACTATCACCGGTAACAAAACCGGAACGTAGTCCGGGAACATTAGAACGTTTTGAAAGACTGTGAAAAACCAGACAACGCTTATATTCGCTGTTACCTAAATTATTGGCGCATTCAAGCAGACCGATCGGTGGCTCTGCTTCGTTTTGATAAATTTCTGAATAGCATTCATCGGAAGCAATAACGAAATCGTATTTTTCAGCGAGCTCTAATAACTGCTTAACGTGGTGTTGATTTACAATTGCTCCGCTAGGATTGCCCGGTGAACATAAATAAATCAGTTGGCAACGTTGCCAGATTTTTATAGGTACTGATGAAAAATCAGGAATAAAATTATTTTCTTCTGTGCAGTTTAGATAATAAGGTTCAGCACCGGCGAGTATCGCTGCTCCTTCATAAATTTGATAAAACGGATTCGGTAAGATAACAATCGGTGTTTCAGATTGTTCACCGATTATAGTCTGCGCAATAGCAAACAAGGCTTCTCGCGTTCCATTTACGGGTAATATATTTTTATCAATATTGATAGATGACGCTGGAAGATTGAACCGTTGGCATAACCAATCCGCAATTGATTTTCTTAATTCAGCAGACCCTTTTGTTGTTGGATAATAAGCCACATCGCCCGCATTAGATTTTAATGCGTCTAAGATAAAATCGGGTGTAGGATGTTTTGGCTCACCGATGGCAAGACTAATGGCTGATTTATTTTTAGGAACGTTTGTTCCATCAAAGAGCTTTGTTAACCGTTCAAATGGATAAGGGTGTAGATTTTTTAATCCTTGATTCATTGTTTTCTTTCGCTGTTGTCTCGTTAACACGTCGTTCCCGCACAGGCAGGAACCCAGTGAATTATGTGGTCATATGCTAATCTAATTACTGACTGGATACCCGCCTTCGACTCTGACTCCTGATTCGTTCTACCTCCTGCATCCTTGCAGTCGTGCGCGGGTAAGACGTTGTGATTTCATATCTATTGTTCTTAATGTTTTGCATGCCCCTTTAGATAACAATTGTTTAAGAAAACAGCTGTTAAGTATAACGGTACAGCAGTGATTTTCTTTCTAATTAATTCTATTGGTCACAAGAACTGTGCAGTATATGCTATCAACTATGTCATCCCAACCAACATCCGACTATTTTCCGGTATTGGCCTGTGCTGCTGCCGCTACTCTTTGGGGAGTATTCTGGTATCCGCTAAGGTTATTGGAAGAGATGGGGGTTCCTGGTTTATGGGCGAGTTTAATTATTTATTGTTTTGCGATGATCTTTCTTATTCCTGCTTGCTGGGGCAAGCGAACTGATTTTTTGAAACATAAATTCGAATATATTCTCATTGGACTATTTGCTGGTTGGACTAATCTCGCTTTTATCTTAGCCGTATTGGAAGGGGAGATAGTTCGGGTATTATTGCTATTTTATCTCTCACCCATATGGGCCATTTTACTCGCTGTTTTTATATTGCATGAACGTTTAACTCGAATTGGTGCATGTTCATTGATCTTGGCCATGCTTGGCGCTGCAATGATGTTATGGCATTCCGATATGAATTATTTAGAAGGAATAGGTATCGCTGATTTTTATGCGATTACTTCGGGGATGGCATTTGCCATCACTAATATTGTCGTTCGTAAAATGGGTGATGTGTCATTTTCTACCAAGATAGGCTCGGCGTGGGTAGGTGTGATTGTGCTGACACTATGTGGTTTAGTACTTGCTCAACTTCCTATACCAGTAATAACTTTCAATTCTGGAATATTGGCTTTGTTGATTGGATTTCCTTGCATGCTTGCTATGACATGGACGGCACAATACGGCGTGACTTATTTACCGATACAGCGGTCTTCGGTGATTTTCTTATTGGAGATTGTTGTTGGTGCGGTTTCTGCGGCAATATGGACAGATGAAATTGTTAGCAATCTTGAGTATATCGGCGGTGTTTTAATCGTTTCTGCGGGTCTTATCAGTCTTATTAAGGAAAAACATCACAATATCGCTGCATAAGCTTCATATACAGTCGGAATATTATTACTAGACTGTTCCTTTGATGTATCCTTTGCGTCCTTTGAAAATCTAGACTTAATTATTAACTGGAATTTATTAGAACGTGACTAAGAAAATCTTGATATTACCCGGTGATGGTATCGGGCCAGAAATCGTTGCTCAGGCTGAAAAAGTATTGGCTTTTTTGATCGAAGAACGCGGTGTTAAATTAGAACTTGAACATGGTTTATTAGGTGGTTGTGCAGTTGATGCTGCGGGTGTGCCTTTACCTGAAGAAACTTTGGCTAAAGCGAAAGAATCCGATGCCATATTATTAGGTTCGGTTGGCGGTCCTAAATGGGAAACGATTGAACGTTCACTCCGTCCAGAACGTGGCTTGTTAGCCATACGTGCGGGCTTGGGTTTATTTGCAAATTTACGTCCAGCAGTTTTGTTCCCTGAATTAGCTAGTGCATCGACATTAAGAGCCGATGTGGTGAGTGGTCTGGATATTATGATTGTACGCGAGCTTACCGGCGGTATTTATTTTGGTGAGCCACGCGGTATTCGTGAACTTGATGATGGACAGCGACAAGGATTTAACACCTTGGTTTATAGTGAAAGCGAAATTGAGCGCATTGCTCGCGTTGCTTTTGAAAGTGCCGAAAAACGTCAAGGTCGTCTTTGTTCTGTCGATAAGGCAAATGTATTGGAAGCTACCGAGTTATGGCGCGAAGTAGTAACAGAACTCTCTAAAGAATATCCGAAAGTTGAATTGCAACATATGTATGTTGATAACGCAGCGATGCAATTGGTCCGCGATCCGAAACAATTTGATGTCATTGTCACGTCAAATTTATTTGGCGATATCTTGTCTGACTTAGCATCTATGTTAACGGGTTCTATTGGCATGTTGCCATCAGCATCATTAGCCAGCGATGGCAGTGGTATGTATGAACCGATTCATGGTTCAGCACCGGATATTGCCAATCAGAATGTGGCGAACCCATTGGCGACTATTCTGTCTTTATCTATGTTGTTTCGATATTCACTTGAGAATGCAGAGATAGCGGTTCAAATTGAACAAGCGGTAAGTCAGGTGTTATCTGATGGTTTGAGAACAAAAGATATTGATGCTGAAGGTATGACTAGTGTCGGTACTGATGAAATGGGCGATGCGGTTGTTAAAGCTTTGTCATCTATTAATTAATAATAATTTATGAATCTATTTGAAGAAGTGTCATGACTGATAAAAAATACAATGTTGCCGTAGTCGGCGCGACAGGTGCCGTTGGTGAAATCATGTTGTCTATATTAGAGCAACGTAATTTTCCAGTAGGTGAAGTTTATGCTCTGGCTAGTAGCCGTTCTGCTGGCAAACGAGTTGAGTTTAGAAACAAACAATTGATTGTTGAAGATTTAGAAACGTTTGATTTTAGTAAAGCTGACATAGGGCTTTTTTCACCCGGAGCATCTATTTCTAAAATTCATGCACCACGTGCGGTTGAAGCCGGTTGTGTGGTTGTCGATAACACGTCGCAATTTCGTTATGACGATGACATTCCATTAGTTGTTTCAGAAGTTAATCCTGAAGCGGTTGCAGACTATAAAAACAGAGGCATTATTGCTAATCCGAATTGTTCTACTATCCAAATGTTGGTCGCATTAAAACCAATCTATGACGCGGTTGGTATAGAACGAATTAATGTGTGTACCTATCAAGCGGTATCCGGTAGCGGAA
The DNA here is from genome assembly GCA_012960105.1 of Thiotrichaceae bacterium. Taxonomy (GTDB): domain Bacteria; phylum Pseudomonadota; class Gammaproteobacteria; order Eutrophobiales; family Eutrophobiaceae; genus UBA7359. The sequence continues at coordinate 19,633 of DUBV01000041.1, forward strand.
AAGAGGCAATTGAAGAACTGGCAAAACAAACGGCAAACTTACTTAATGCAAAAGATGTTGAGTGCGATGTTTATCCGAAACAAATCGCGTTTAATGTGTTGCCCCAAATTGATGTCTTTCAAGATAATGGCTACACCAAGGAAGAAATGAAAATGGTCTGGGAGACCAGAAAAATCTTTGGTGATGAATCTATTATGGTGAACCCCACTGCAGTTAGGGTTCCGGTATTTTTTGGCCACTCAGAAGCAGTTCATATAGAGACTAAAGAGAAAATTGATGTTGCTACAGCGACCAAGTTACTCAAGGAAATGTCAGGTGTAACCGTACTTGATGAGCGCGTAGATGGTGGTTATCCAACTGCAGTGACAGAGGCTGCAGGTGAGGATCCGGTGTTTGTTGGAAGGATTCGAGAAGATATTTCGCACCCTCGCGGACTTAATATGTGGGTTGTTTCTGATAACGTGCGCAAAGGAGCTGCATTAAATAGTGTTCAAATCGCAGAAATTCTGGTAAAACACTATTTATAAACAGTAGTTATGGGTATTATGTAAAGCATGTTCGCAAGTTGTAAAGTGCTTAATATAGAGGCTATGAAGGGTTTAATTGTCTTGTTTTAAACTTAGTTTGTTATATGGGTTTAATTATAAATAACTATATAAAACAATTGGATAGCGTGAAATTGATGAATAATTACAAAATATTATTTAAGTTGATATTGACCGCTTGTTTGGGTTTTTATGCGGTTACCGGC
>DUBV01000041.1:20403-20778 GCA_012960105.1 Thiotrichaceae bacterium
AAAATCACATATAAATCAACAACTTGATATTAGAATTAAGTTGATTGTAGCTGATGCTGCCGAACTTGATGATCTTAGTATTTCATTAAGCTATTCGGCTACAAAAAGTATTTCTCGGTATCAGTTGAAGTACGAAGTTATTAAGAGTGATGAGGGTAATTTCCTCAAAATTACGAGTAATGATGTTATTCGAGAACCAATAATAGAGTTCACCCTAGATATTGGTTGGTCTGATGGTCGACTTGTTCGTGAATACTCATTTTTGATAGATTTACCACGTAATTGAATTGAAGGAAATTGAAGTAACAATGAAACGAATATTTTATATTGTCATTTTATTAGCTTTAACTCCAGGCTTAGTTAATGCATTTGGCT
>DUBV01000042.1 GCA_012960105.1 Thiotrichaceae bacterium
AGCAAACTATTAATTTCGGTGGCGGACAAGTCGTAACCGTAGAGGCCAATACAGGTTTTACGCATGAATAGTAAAGGTTTTACATTGATAGAGCTTATTGTTGCAATAGTAATTATCGGTATAGGTATTGCTGGATTTGCCCAGTTGATGAATACCAGTACTATTAATAGTATTGACCCAATGGTACGGCAACAGGCCAATGCCTCGGCGCGCGCGTATCTGGAGGAGATACTACTTAAGTCTTTTTGTGATCCTGATATTACTACTGATTGTCCTACTGATTGTAATATTGGCAGTACTTGTTCATCCGCAGCTTGTACAGACAGCACTGGAGAGACACGAATCATATTTGATGATGTTTGTGATTATCAAAACCTTCCCGATACTATTGTTCGCGATCAAAATGGTACTAACATAGGGCTCACGAATTATATTATTACGGTTACTGTCCATGATGATGGTAATGCTGATTTGAATGGTCTAACAGGGGCTGCCCGTCAAAGTCTGCGTGTTGATGTCAATGTAACTCACGCGACAAACCCAAATGTTGATGTCACTGTGACTGGATATAAAACTAATTTTTAATAATGATTAGACATAATAGTTCAATTTATAATAAAGGATTCACATTGATTGAATTAATCATAGTGATCCTGATTACTAGTATTCTTTCTGGTGTGTTGCTGACGATTATGAGCGGTCCAATGACACAGTTTGTGCAAGTCGAACAAAGAGCGAATTTGGTCGATATTGCCGAGACAGCATTATTACGCATGACCCGTGAAATTCGACTGGCCTTACCGAATAGTATTAGAGTTAATGCTGGTCCAGAGATTGAATTCATTCGAACTGTAGATGGTGGCCGCTATAGGAGCAAGGTTGATCCAACGGATGCAAATATACAATGTTCATCAAAATCAGATGAAAAGCTAAGTTTTTCTAGAGATACCGACTGTTTTGAAATTATGGGTGCCCTACAGAACCTTCCCGGTACGATTCTTACAGGTAGCAACCAAACGGCTTGCCTTAATCAAACGGCATTATGTCTAGTAATATTTAACACGGGTCAATCAGGCGCGAATGTTTATGCCTTGGATAATATAGCGGCAATATCAGCGATTAATTCAACTCGTATCACGTTTGATAATTCTGGTGTGGCAGGGTTTAAATTTCCGCATAAGTCACCTCAGCAACGTTTTTTTATTATCGATACACCGGTAAAGTTTACTTGTGATGGAACCAAGATTGATCGAGTTTTTAACTATAATTTTTTTGCAGGTACAGGCGGGACAAGTAATTTATTAGTTAATCAATTAAGCAATTGTACGTTTACTTACAATGCCGGTACTGCAACGCGAGCAGGTTTGGTAACGATTAGCATAACAGTGAGAGATAACGATCTAGGCCAACAAGTAACCTTGTTGCAACAGGCACATGTCGATAATCAGCCATGATAACAACATACAAAAAACAAAAAGGATTTAGTGCAATTATTGCTGTTATATTAATTGTGCTATTTGCTTTATTGGGGACCTATATGGCGACACTTTCAAGCATCGGGTCTCTAAATACGACGCAATCATTGGGTTCAATGCAGGCCTGGTTTGCTGCCAGAAGCGGCGTAGAGTGGGCGGTGTTCCGAGTGGTAAATGATGGAGATTGTGTTGCAGTCAATGCCGCGAGTCCCTTGAATTTGACGGGTGGAGCGACCAACGGTTTTTCTGTTTCTTTAACGTGTAGTGTTATTGATGATGATGGTTTGAACGATGGATTTAAAGAAGGTAGCTTAATATATAATGTCTATGATATTACCGCGAATGCAAGCAAGGGAAGTATAGGTGGAATAACCTACTTATCAAAGAGTATCAATATATCTGTTACAGATGCACCATAATTAAATATTAAAACCAATCTGCCGCCAGGCCTCATAAACAATAATGCTCGCAGAGTTTGATAGATTGATACTGCGACTGTCTTTCAGCATAGGTATCTTTAATATATTATTTGAATCAAAGTCGTTTAATATTTTAATGGGTAAACCACGCGTCTCAGGACCAAAGATAAAGCTATCGCCATCACTAAACGTACATTCTGAATAACATTGTTTGCCTTTTGTCGATATGGCAAAAAGAGATTCTGAACCGTGTTTATTAAGGTAGTCCTGATAATTATCATAGTGATGTACTATTGATTGATCGATATAATCCAGTCCAGCACGGCGCAGACTTTTTTCATTCATATCAAAACCAAGCGGGTGAATTAAGTGGAGCTTTGCCCCTGTATTTGCACAAAGGCGTATAATATTGCCGGTGTTAGGTGGGATTTCCGGCTCAAATAGAACAATATTAAACATAGAACGATTTTATATTTCTGAGAGACAATATCCAGTATGGTAACAACATCACTAAATGAGAAAGACAAAAAAAGACTTGCAGTTGATTTCTGTGGACTAAAATTAAATACACCATTGGTTTTATTATCGGGTTGTGTTGGCTTTGGTGAAGAATATACACGTATCAATGGTTTTTCCAATACCGATGTAGGGGCTATTTGTTTGAAGGGAACGACATTAGAACCTCGTCTAGGTAACCCGCCACATCGGCTTACTGAAACCTATTCGGGCATGATCAATGCGATTGGACTACAAAATCCGGGTTCTAAAATTGTAGTTGATGAATATTTACCAAATCTCGATTTTACTGAGACACGTTTTATAGCAAATCTATCTGGTTCAACAGTTGAAGAATATGAAGAAGTAACTCGTATATTTGATGATTCTCCTATTGATGCGATGGAGATTAATATTTCATGTCCGAATGTGAAAGAGGGCGGTGTTGCCTTTGGTAATGATCCGGATATGTCAGCGCGAGTGGTTGAAGCATGTCGCCGGGCAACTAATAAACCGCTAATAACTAAACTCTCTCCAAATCAAACTAATATCGCTGAAAATGCACGACGTTGTATTGAAGCTGGTACAGATGGTCTGGCGGTTATCAATACCTTGATGGGAATGGCGATTGATATTGATGCTCGCAAACCAATCATTGGTAATAATCAAGGGGGCTTATCCGGCCCTGCCATCAAGCCGGTGGCCTTGTTAAAAGTACATCAGGTGTACCAAGTAGCAAAATCACACAATGTTCCTATCATTGGTCAGGGTGGTGTAACGACGGCAGCAGATGCTATTGAATTTATTATTGCTGGAGCAGCGACGGTGGGCGTAGGAACAGCATTGTTTTATGAGCCACTTATTTGTCCAATATTAAACAAGGGTATTGTTGATTATTTGGATAAACATAATTTAGATAACATCTCTGAACTTGTCGGAACTCTACAATTACACGACTAACCTTTCTTAAGTCGTTTTAAAAATACACGCATTTCTTTTATCGCTTGTATGTCGCCATTTTTTTCAGCAATGTTGATACCCTTTTCATAAGCAATAATAGCTTCGTTAATTTGCGTATTCTCAGATAAGGCTTTTGCGTATAATTTCCATGCCGCTGAGTAGTCAGGATTAAACTCAATTGCTTTTTCTAAGTGAAGAATTGCTTGCTCAAAATCAGTTTCTTTAAAATATTCATTGCCAAGGCTATACCTTAGCAATGCATTATCATTGCCTTTTTCAAGTAAATTTTTAAATGTTCCAATATTACTCATGAGGTTTTTTAGCAATTAGCATAGCTTGGTTTCTGAATCCAAGCTCAATGTTTCCAGTTTTACCTTCTTCACAGTAAAGAATAATGTCCCAGTCACTGAATGCGATTAATAACTCATTTTTATCCAATCGAAAATCAGGGTTTTTGGGGCCAGATTCGTTTACCTTCTCTTTAATAAATGTTTGATAAAAGATTAAGCCATTTGCTTTAATAGCATTTTTAATTTTAGGTATTAAAGATCGATCAAGAAAATGACTGACGACAATGACATCAACCGTATTGGTTTCAGGTGGCTTTGCTGATACATCTCGTACTTCTGATTTGATTATTAATTTTTTCTCTGTTGCATACAGAGAAAGCTGTTCTAAAGCGACTGGAGATATATCCCATGCTGAAACTGACAATCCATTTTCTGCAAGACAGATTGCATTAGCACCACGACCACATGCCAAATCTAAAGCTGTTCCTTGCGAGGGTAATAAGTGCTGGTTTTTAAATAGTACTTCCGCTGCGGCAGGATAATCGCCAGAGCAGGAATTATAGTGTTTGTCCCACTTATCTTTAGTTTGATTGTGCAATTTTCGATGCCAGCTTTAGCGACGCCAGAAAGTTGGAGTAAATAAAACCAATAAGGTAAATATTTCCAGTCGACCTAATAACATGGCAAAGCAAAGTATCCATTTAGCGAAATCATTAATATTGCCATAGTGCCGGCTGACATCACCAAGTCCGGGGCCAAGGTTATTTAAACATGCAGCTATCGCTGAAAAAGCAGTGACTTGATCAAGTCCAGCTGCCATCAATGCCATTAACAAAAAGATAAAGATAGCAATATAGACCGCAAAAAATCCCCACACCGCTTCAACAATACGTTCAGGTATTGGTTTGTTACCTACTTTAATTATGAATATAGCACTGGGATGAATGAGTCGTTTAATCTCACGCATGCCTTGTTTGAAAAGTAACATGATACGAATTACTTTTATTCCGCCACCGGTAGATCCTGCGCAAGCACCAATGAAACTTGAAAACAGTAATAGCATTGGCAAAAATCCAGGCCAATGCTGGTAGTCAGTGGTTGTGAATCCTGTTGTCGTCATAATAGATACAGCTTGAAAGATGCTATCTCGTATAACATGAATATTATTTTCTGGATGATTAAGTGCCAAGCGATATGCGACACATAGTAAACAGACTATTAGTAAAATACTTAAATACGTTCTTAATTCGGAATCGTACCAGTAGGGTTTTACACTAGTATGTCGCCACGCCATGAAATGTAAACTGAAGTTAATACCGGAAAAAAACATAAATAAGATAGCCACCATTTCAATGGAACTATTATTGAAATAGCCCATGCTTGCATCGTGAGTTGAGAAGCCACCAATTGAAACAGTTGAAAAACTATGTGCTACGGCATCGAATAAACTCATGCCTGCTAGCCAGTAAGCTAACGCACAGGCTATTGTAATACCTAGATAAACATACCAAAGTGCTTTTGCCGTTTCAGTAATTCGTGGTGTTAGTTTTGTGTCTTTAACCGGGCCAGGTGTTTCCGCACGGTATAGCTGCATTCCACCAATACCTAACATGGGTAGAATAGCGACAGCTAATACAATGATGCCCATGCCGCCTAGCCACTGTAATTCTTGTCGGTAGAAGAGGATAGATTGAGGTAAAGAATCAATACCAGTAATAATGGTTGCGCCAGTTGTTGTCAGTCCTGATATAGATTCAAATATGGCATCGGTAATTGATAGCTCAGGCGTGTCAGATAATATCAATGGTACACAACCGGTTATTCCAAGCCCTACCCAAAAAAGTACAACTACAACGAAACCATCACGCAAGCGTAATTCTTCGCGGACGTGTCTGACGGGAAACCATAAGGCTAGCCCAATTGAAAGAATAAGTGCGAAAGCAGATATAAATGGCACAGTTGTGCCATCAGAACTAAAGAGAGATATAGCCAGGGGAGGAAACATAGTTAGGCTGAATAAAGACAGTAATATACCTAATATGCGCTGGATGACAGCAAGTTGCATGGTTACTTTATCTCTTAATTATGAATTATAAAAAGGTTATTCCGACCTGAAATAATGCCTCAACTTTAGCAACATGTTTTTTATCTGATACGATAAGAATGACATGGTCGTCGGCTTCAATCTTCGTTCTTTTGTTCGCTATAATGACTTTATCATCTCGAACAATTGCGCCAATAGTTGTTCCATGAGGTAAGTCGATATCTTTAATAACTCTACCGACAACTTTTGATGAAGATTTATTTCCATGTGCTATTGCTTCAATTGCTTCAGCCGCACCTCTTCTTAGCGCATGAACAACAACAACATCACCCTTGCGAACATGAGCTAGCAGACTACCAATGGTGGCTTGTTGGGGAGAAATGGCGACATCAATCGTATTACTCTGTACCAAATCAACATACGCGGCACGGTTAATCAAGGCCATTACTTTGCGCGCTCCAAGTCGTTTGGCAAGCATCGAAGAAATGATATTGGCTTCATCTGCATTAGTCAGTGCACAAAAAACATCTGTTTTATAGATGTCTTCTTCGATAAGCAATTCTTCATCCGCAGCATCACCATTTAAGACGATAGTATTTTTTAATGTTTCGGAAGCAAGACGTGCATTTGCCGGATCAAGCTCTAATAATTTGACTTTGTATTTGTTTTCTAAAGATGCTGCCAGGCGCAAACCAATATTACCGCCGCCAGCAAGCATGATACGTTTGTAGGGTTTTTCTTTATGCCGAATGATTTGTAATACTTGCCGAATTGATTTTTGTGAACCAATGAAGAAAATTTCATCGTCCGCTTCGATGACAGTGCTGCCGTTTGGAATAACTGCTTGCCCATCTCGAAAAATAATAAATATTTTATATTCAATGCCACTGAGTTGCTCTCTCAATTCGCGCATTGAATGCCCGACTAACATGCCACTGTAAGATGCTCTTATAGTAACCATCTGTGCTTTGCCATCAGCAAAGTCTACGACTTGAAGTGCACCTGGATGCGCTATCAGGCGTTCAATATATTCAGTAACCAGTTGCTCTGGGCTAATTAAGACATCGACTGGAAGCGCTTCCTGAGCAAATAAAGAGGTGTTTTTAAGATATTCAATTTCTCTAATCCGTGCGATTTTTGTCGGCGTGTGAAATAAGGTGTAGGCAACTTGACAGGCAATCATATTGACTTCGTCGCTATTGGTAACAGCCAGTATCATATCAGCATCTTTTGCGCCGGCTTTAGCCAATACAGATGGGTGTGATGCAACACCGGTGATCGTTCTTAAATCATAACGCTCACTGAGTAATTGCAGTGCTTTCGGGTTAATATCGACTAGAGTAATGTCATTCTCTTCATTGACCAGATTAGCTGCGACAGATGAGCCAACCTGACCAGCACCTAAAATTATGATTTTCATTTTAAATCGATTCCTAACGTTTTCAGTTTTCGGTAGAGATGAGTGCGTTCTATTCCAACAGCATTTGCTACTTTACTTACACTGCCCTTTGCTTTCTTCAATTGATATTCAAGATAAGCTTTTTCAAAACTTTCTCTTGCATCACGCAATGGTAAGTCGAGATTAAAACCTTCAATGATCATTCCATTTTGTTTTGTTTCAGTACTGCCCAGACTGGATTCAACTTCATTGATATCTATCGTTTCATCTGTACCTAGAATTAAAAGGCGTTGGACAAGGTTTTTTAATTCTCTTATGTTGCCGGGCCATGGATAACTTCTTAAACGATTTTGTGCGGCAACATTAAATTTTCGGTAGGGTAGACTTTCCGTTTCGATAAAGTAATCTACATAAAACTCGAGTAGAGCCGGGACATCTTCGTAGTGATCACGAATTGGTGGAATGGATATCGGCAATACATTTAATAAATAATAAAGATCGTCTCTAAATCGGTTTTCCTGCATCAACGATTCTATATTGAAACGCGTTGCCGCAATAATGCGCATGTCCAAATCAATTTGTTCGGAACTTCCTGTATGGCTGTATTTTTTGCTTTCCAGTACATCATGCAAACGTGATTGTAATGATATATCGAGTTCGCCGATATCTTTTATATAGAGTATGCCGCCTATGGCCTTATCAAAATAACCTTCCTGGATCTGGTTATTTGTTTCTAGGCCAAACAATTCTGTTTCTGCGTGTTCTTTACTTAACGCTGATACACTGACAGTAATGAATGGCCCATCACTACGCGGACTGAGTGAGTGTAGATAGCGTGCAAATAATTCTTTATCCGTTCCTGATTCACCATGCATTAAAACAGGCGTGTCGTGTTTGGCAATACGTGATATTTGAGATCTGAGATCAGAAATTACTTTGCTTTTGCCGACAGGCTCAAGTTTGGATGATGTTGCATGATGTAATTGCAGGTTTTCCTGCTGCAATGAAGATGTTTCAAAAGCATGTTTTATTGTTAATAACAGTTTAGAAATAGAAAGCGGTTTTTCTAAAAAATCGTAGGCGCCATGACGTGTTGCTTCTACTGCAGTTTCGACATTGCCATGACCCGACATCATGACGATGGGTGCAGCGACATGATCATTTTCTTTCCATTCTTTCAATAAGGTAATGCCGTCAACTTCAGGCATCCAGATGTCTAGTAAAATAAGGTCAGGTTTAAATGATTCTACTTCCTGACGAGCTTTAGCTGCATTTTCTGCTACGTTGACACTGAATCCTTCATCCTCAAGAATTTCTTGCACCAGATTGCGAATATCAGGTTCGTCGTCAACAACCAGTATATGTCGTTTGCTCATTAGACTATGTTTTGGTTTTATTTATTGAAATATTTGCCAGCAATCTTATCACGGCACATGCACCATTTTGTTCTTTATTGTTTTCCAGCCAGACTGAACCAGAGTGTTCATCGATGATTTTTTTAACAATAGCCAACCCCAAACCGGTACCTTTTTGTTTGGTCGTAATATAGGGCTCAAACAAACTATTTATCACGGATGGTTCTATTCCTGATCCACTATCAATAATTCGGATTTCCAGCATATCATTTTCATCGACATTAATTATTTTAGCGCTGACTTTAAGGTGATTATCATCGCTAGCAGTATTTGCATCAATAGCATTAGTTAATAGATTATTAAATACTTGTCTTAATTTCTTTTCGTCGCCAGTGATTGTTGGAAGATTAGATTCAATATCTGTTTCAATTTCATTCTCATTATCTGTATTTGTGAATAAATCGAGGCCTTCCTGAATCAAGTGTTCAATTCTAATTTCCTCAGGATTAAATTCAGGCGATCTGGCGTAATCAGAAAAATCATTAACCATGTCTTTCATGGTTTCTACTTGCTGGATGATGGTATTTGTCATCCTATCAAGCAATTCGGCATCGGTAGCATCCATCTTATTCAGATATTTATTCCGTAAGCGTTCGGCCGCAAGTTGAATAGGCGTTAACGGATTTTTTATTTCATGTGCAAGGCGGCGAGCCATTTCACTCCAAGCCGCATCACGTTGCCCTTGTATTAATGCGGTTACTTCGTCAAAGACGATAACGTAACCATTAGTTGAACCATCAAGTGCGGTTAGCATGGCGCCATTTATGATCAGAATTTGGGCGCCTGTTTTATCAGACAAAGTGATTTGTTCACGCCAATCATCCAGTCGCTCTTCTATATTTAAAGAGATAGAATCAAAAAAAACGTTCAGATTATGTCGTTCTTTGGCAAGTGAACTTATGTTTTCATGAATCAGTGCTTCTATATCAAGTTGTAAGATTTGTGCTGCACTAATATTTGATTTTTCCAGTATGCCTTCTTTATTGAAAACCATGACGCCGGAAGAAAGACGTGATAAGACGGTCTCTAGATAAGCTCGTTGAGACTCAGCTTCTTGCTGGCTTTGTCTGGCTGTATCGGTTGCCTGGGAAATCTTATCGGTCATGTCATTGAATGATGCGACAAGAGCGCCAAGTTCGTCGTTCCCAGGTACTGGCAAACGCGTACTATAATTACCTTCAGCAATAGCGCGCGTTCCTTTCGCCAGGTTCTTTACTGGAGTCACAAGCTGTCGCGCTGAATAAAATGCAGCCCATACAGCACTAAAAATACTGAATAATAAAACCAGAGTTAATATTATTATGAAACTAATCTTTAATTCTTCGCGAAGATAAGAGAGTTCCTTGTATTCAAAATAGGATGACTGGACGCTATCGGAAAGTTGCGTAATACGATCAGATATAGGGTATAAGGCCTGAACAATACGTGCTTCTTTATTAATATTAATTGCAGGTAAATTTATTGCTGCCCTAATTAATAAATTATTATCTTTTATAATATCTAATCCTATATAACTATTACTTTGAGACAATTGCAATAATATGTTTGAGTCAGGGATGTTGGGCACCAGACTTTTTATACTGTTTGAACTGGAAGCGATTATAGAGCCTTTTTTAGTCAACAGTATTAATTCATTAGCATTAATGCGTTCTCTGATATGGTCAATGTCAAAAGGCAATTCTGCATCAGTCGTTTTACTTAATTCCTCGGCAACTTTTTCTGTTGTATTTAGAAGTTCACGCATTCGTACGTCCAGTGCAAGTCGACTTAGTTCCAGTGAGTCATCAAGCGCTTGTTCCACTCTTAAATCAAACCAGCTATCTATACCGCGGTGTAGGAAGTCTAGAGAAAAATAGTAAACGATTAGTACAGGAGTCACTGATAATAAAGAAAAAATCATTACCATTTTAACCGTCATACGTGAACCAATGACACGGTTTTTGAGTTGACGTATTAACCGCTTAAGGTTGATAAGGATTAAAATAACAAAGGTAATCAGGCCTAATGCATTAAATATTAATAGCGCCCAATAATAACGATCAAATAACTCTGGGTTTTGTAAGGTCTGACTCATCATCAGCAATGACGCAAGCATGAAAAAAAACAAGCAGGCTCCAATAACCAGTATTAATTTACCGCCTTTTTTCATGGTTTTATTTCCCATTCTAGCCATTCACTGGACATGTCCCAGTTAGAATAAAAATAAGCTTGTGGTCGCATAGGTGGGGGTAAGGAACCGATATCCAGAAAAGTTTTAATTCTAGCGATATAATTTTTATTTTTATTCAAAACATTAATGTCAAATAATTCTATTTTTGATAATAAATTTATATGATTTAAAGCCGCATTAAGATTGCTGTACGAATTTCGTATGCCGGTTTTTAAATCGATTATCATAAAATTCTTGGTTAGTGGTTTATGTTCAATTGTATAGATTATTATTTTTTCACTAATGGTTTTGTTCCAGAGCCATTCTCGTTTTAAACGTAATTGAAAGAGCGTATGTATTTCAAGTGTTATACCATGAAGCAATGCTTTTTCTGCTTCTTCAGTTAATCCATAATCAAATAATGCGTCCAGATAGTAAGTTGTATTTTCTGTATAAGTCGCGGTTGATTTTATATTAATTGTTTTCGCATAAGCTAAATGAGCTATGCATGACAATATAAAAATCAGGCTGACTGTTCGTAATAAGCTCAACATTTTTTTTCAAGACAAGCATAGAAGAAACCATCCATGTTGTCCTGTCCTGTCAATATTTGCCTGCCATAACCTGTATCGATTCCCCATTGCGCATTAATAGGTTTCAGCATGCAATCATTGTTGTTATTTATAAACTCTTTTATTACGTCTGAATTTTCCTGTTTAAGAATTGAACATGTTACATACAGCAGCAATCCATTTGATTTTAATGTTCGCCATAATGTATTTAACAATGTTTTTTGTAATTCGCATATAGCGTTCACATCTTTAGCCGATCTCAGTAATTTTATATCGGGGTGTCGACGTATTACTCCCGTTGCTGAACAAGGAGCGTCTAGTAAAATACGGTCAAAATTTTCTTTGTCCCACCAGCTGTCAAGTTCATTGATGTCAGATACTTTCATGATTGCATCCAGATTTAATCTATTGAGTGTTTCAGATAATTTTTCGGCGCGACGGGGATCTTTTTCGACAACCGTCAAAGAATTTATATCTGTCTGTGTTTCCAATATATGGGCGCTTTTACCTCCAGGTGCGGCGCAAGCATCAAGAACATTTTGTCCTGATTTTAAATCTAGTAATCCGGCAGCGAGTTGTGCAGCAAGTTCCTGAACAGATACTTCGCCAGCATTAAAACCTGGAAGTTGTTCAACATCTGTAGCTTGCTTGAGCAATAGTCCTTGCTTTGAATAAGGTGTTGCCGTTGCTTCAATCTCAACTTCTTTTAACTTCAATAAATAACTATCGCGAGCATGATGTTGTTGATTAACACGCAGGTACATAGGTGGTCGCTGATTATTAGCATCAAGTATTTTCTGCCATTCATCAGGCCAATCTTGTTTTAGTTGTTCGATTAACCAGTGAGGATGTGACGTTTGTGCGGCTTCATTATCGCCAAGCAAGGGATCAAGTTTGTCTGATTCCCTGATGTACCGGCGTAATATTGCATTAACTAATCCCTTGGCCCAGCCCATATTTATATTTTTACAGGTCTCGACAGTTTCGGACACGACAGCGTGACTTGGGATCCGCATATAGAGTAATTGATAGAGTCCAATGATCATTAAATATTTAAGGCGGCTGTCTTTTTTCTTTATGCTCTTTTCCAGAAGCTGGTTAAGAATATGTTCTAGTTGAAGATACCATCGAGATGTTCCATAGCAAATTTCCTGAATTAGCGCCTTGTCTTTGCCCGCGTTTTTAAAAGATTCGTTATTGTGTAATGCGATAGACAAGGTTATCTTTTTTTCAATGACTTGTTCGATAATCTGACTTGCAATGAAACGAGATGAAATGGGACGAGATGACATGGGAAACGGTATTAAGTTGCTAGTGTATTTTTAGTGAAAAAATCAGGGCGCCCATTTAAAAAGTCTTTTGTTGCGATTATTTTTTTCCCAGGCAACTGCAATTTGGTAATTGCCAGCACACCATCGCCTGTCACAATATCCAGACTAGATTTATTTTTGAGTATGGTTCCCGGTGTTAAATTGTTTGCGGCATCTTTTATTTCGGTTTCCCATATTCTTATATTGAGATTATTTATTTGCGTATGAGCAACGGGAAAGGGGTTAAATGCGCGTACTTTTCTTTCTAGCTCAATTGCTGGTTTGCTCCAGTCAATTTTTGCTTCTTGCTTGGAAATTTTATTCGCATAGGTCGTTTTCGATTCATCCTGTTTTATAGCGGTAGATTTGTTATTGGCAAGGTTCATTAAAAAAGAATTAATATTATCAGCACTGATTTCTGCTAGATGGTCATGTAGCAATCCACCTGTCTCCTGAGATTTAATAGGACAAGTTATTTGTTGCAAAATAGGGCCAGTATCTAAGCCATGATCCATTTGCATAAAGCTAATTCCTGTTTCCGTATCGCCAGCTTCAATTGCACGTTGAATAGGGGCGGCGCCACGCCAGCGCGGCAGTAAAGAAGTATGTATATTAATGCAGCCCAATTTTGGTTTGGCCAATATTTCGGGTTTAATTAAGAGACCATAAGCGACAACTAGCATCAAATCACAATTATTTAAACATTCTGCTTCAAGTTCACTGGATTTTGCCGGTTGTAAGACAGGAATGTTATTTTCAAGAGCACAGAGTTTAACTTCACTTTGTTTTATTTTTCGGCCTCTGCCAGCAGGGCGGTCAGGTTGGGTGAGTACGATTTCTACAGTATGTTCGTGGGCATTAATTAATGCTTCGAGAACATTGCGCGCGAGTTCCGGTGTTCCAGCAAAAGCCAGTTTAAGTCTGGTTTGACTCACAGAACCTTACCTTCCTGCTTTTCTTGTTTTTCGATTTTTTTCTTAAGTCGTTGGCGCTTTAAGGGAGAAAGATAGTCAATAAATAGTTTGCCATCCAGATGATCAATTTCATGTTGGACACAAATGGCCAGCAAGCCATCGGAATCTGTTTTAACTAATTGATTATCAAGTGTTTTATAGTTAAATTCGATATGTTCAGCGCGTTCTACTGTATCGTAGTAGTCGGGTACAGATAGACAGCCTTCTCGTGATGTTTCTGTACCTTCAAGTTTGGTAATTACCGGGTTAACTAGAATTAAGGGTTCATTTTTTTCTTCAGACAGGTCAAGAACGATGATTCTTTTTGCAATGTTGACCTGTGTTGCGGCAAGGCCAATACCGCTCTCGGCATACATCGTTTCCAACATATTCTTTGCAATTTCTTTAATTTCTGAACATATGCTCTCTACCGCAATCGCTTTATTACGTAGGCGATTATCTGGAAAATGCAAAACTTCGAGTATTGCCATGGCAATATTTACCTTAAATTGGGTGATAAATGGCTAAATAGTATATAGGAAAATCGATTTGTTGCAGTAAAACCACAATAAAATGCTTAAGTGACTAACATTTTGTTTTAGTTTTTGCTAATCTACATTAAGGAACCCATGTAAGGTAATAGAGATGTTGAAAAAAATACTAATTTCAATTGCGTTTTTTCTTCTTTCATTCGGTGTAAATTCGGATGAATTAGCGATTAATCCAGATTATCCTGATGATTATATTGTTGTTAAAGGCGACACACTTTGGGATATTTCAGCTCGTTTTCTAGAGCAGCCTTGGCGTTGGCCAGAAATCTGGAATGTAAATCCTCAAATTGAAAATCCACATTTAATCTATCCTGGCGATATTGTTTCATTAAGTTATAAAGATGGAATGCCTGTTTTAAATGTGAATCGAGGTTCAGGTCAGGTAGTTAATGGAAGAAATGTAAAACTTTCTCCTGAAATTCGTAGTTTAGATAATGCTGAAGCTATTCCGACGATTCCGCTGGATGCGATCCAGCAGTTTTTAGAAAGACCTATTGTTCTTGATGAAGATGAAATGGATCAATGGCCGTACGTGGTATCAAGTTATGATGAACATTTGATAGCGACTACGGGTAACAAAATATATATCCGTGGTATTGCAGAAGATTCTGATGTTCATCGATATTCTATTTACCGTAAAGGTCCCGCTTATATTAATCCTAAAAAGGATGAAGATGGCAAAGATGAAATTTTAGGCTATGAAGCTATTTATGTTGGTGACGCAGTATTAGAAAAGAAAGGTGACCCAGCTTCTGCCGTAGTGACTGTTGTCGATCGAGAAGTGATGGTTGGTGACAGACTCATTCCTCAGTCTGACGAAGATATTAGTACGGAATTTATTCCTGGATCTCCATATAGAGAAATGGAAGGTAACATCCTTTCTGTTGTCGATGGGGTTTCACAAATTGGTCAATACCAGATCGTTGTTCTCAACTTGGGAGAAGAGCAAGGTCTGGAAGCTGGTAATGTCTTAGGTGTTTATCAAAGTAGTTACGTCGTACAAGATAAAATAGGGCCAAACATTAAGGAGCCTGAAAAAGAAAAACCTGTGCGCACTCCTGATCTTAGTGGCACGGTAAATAAAATTTCGGATGCTTTTGGTGAAGTAGTTGATGCATTAACATTTGATTATATTACCAACAAGCAAACTAAGACAGAGGATATCACCTTACCAGAAGAGTATGTCGGTGTGGTTATGGTCTTCAGGACATTTGATAAAGTGAGTTATGCTTTGGTCATGGAAACAATAGGGCCAGTGCATGTGCTTGATACAGTAAGAAACTTATAGAAGAAATTTAGATGACTTAATTATTGCAAGGAAGCAATAAAACCTAGCCTTGTATCTTAAAATATGAGGTAGGTATTGCTATAGAGTGTTCATATGGATATGGGTGTTACGCAAAATTATAAAGATTGGTTGTCTCTTACCTTAGCTAGGGGAATTGGCTTCAGTACCTGCAATAAGTTATTGCTTGAATATAAAAATCCTCAGAATATTCTCGCCAGCGGCTATAGTGACTTAGCAAATTTAGGTCTGAAAGAGAGCTCAATTCAATCATTACTGAATCCGGATAGACAGCAAATAGATGATATTCTGGTTTGGCTAGACAAACCACAACACCATTTCATAACGATTCTAGATGAAGACTATCCTGAGTTATTAAAATCAATACATTCAGCGCCGCCCGTTTTATTTGCTATTGGACAGCGCGCTGCTTTGGCTTATTTACATTTTGCTATTGTTGGTAGTCGAAATCCTACGACAGGTGGCAAGAGACTAGCTGAAGAATTTGCCGCAGAATTGTCGAGGTCAGGTTTAACCATTTGTAGTGGCTTGGCTTTGGGCATTGATTATCATAGTCACCTTGGTGCTTTGAAGGCTAATTGCCCAACAGTCGCCGTATTAGGTAATGGTTTGAGTGGTATCTACCCGGCACGTCACAAAAAAATTGCCAGTCAAATAATTGAAGATGGTTTGCTACTATCCGAATATCCGCCAGATACGAAACCTGCTCCGGGCAATTTTCCGCAACGTAATCGTATTATTAGTGGTATGAGTACCGGTGTACTCGTTGTCGAGGCAGCTAAAAAAAGTGGTTCATTAATAACAGCAAATTATGCTTTAGAACAGGGTAGAGATGTTTTTGCGATTCCCGGCTCTATCCACAACCCTTTAGCTAGAGGGACACATAGCTTAATTAAGCAAGGCGCAAAATTAGTTGAAACGGTTCATGACATTATTGATGAGTTAGCCCCTATGGCCAGTCTAGTATTGAATAAGTCCATTTCAACTGACACCAAGCAGCAAGAATACGAAAATCTGGAGCCGGATTATAAGCGATTACTGGAAAATATGGCTTACGAAATTGTGACTGTGGATAATCTGGTTAAATTATCAGGATTGACGGCAGAAGTAGTTTCCTCCATGCTATTAATATTGGAACTTCAAGGAATGATCGAATCTCAACAGGGCGGTCAATATTATCGTTGTTCATAGAGTTAGGAGTTTATGAAAGAATCCGTTTTAGATGTACTCATCTATTTGTTTGATCATTATGTCGAGGAAGAACTCGAAATAAGTCCTGATCAAGAAGATTTGAAAACTCAATTAATACAGGCAGGCTTTGCCGATATACAAGTTGATAAGGCCATTGACTGGCTGGAAGGTTTGGCAATGCAGAAGGATAAACTGGATGCCAGTGTTCTTCGTTCTATGTCTATCAGAGTTTTTAATGAAATAGAAAATGAAAAACTTGATGTTGAATGTAGGGGTTTTTTGTTGTTTCTTGAGCAGTCGGGAGTACTTGACTCAGAAGATCGAGAACTTGTTATCGATCGAGTAATGGCGCTTGAAACTGATTTAATAGAGTTACAGCAACTTAAATGGGTAGTATTAATGGTCTTGTTTAATAGACCAGGAAAAGAAGCCGCATTTGCTTGGATGGAAGATATTGTCATGGATGAAGTTAGTGCTGTCATTCATTAATACTCTTTGACTAGAATTCGATATTTCCATTGCATACTGGTTTTTATTTTTTTATTTCATTATTAGAAAGTGATATTGTTTGCCAAATATGAGTAGTTCTCTTGTAATCGTAGAATCTCCCGCTAAATGCAAAACACTTGAAAGTTACCTCGGCAAGGGCTTTAAGGTTTTGGCATCGTATGGTCATGTCCGTGATTTATTACCAAAAACAGGCGCTGTTGACACGGAAAATGATTTTTCCATGAAATATCAAGCGATTGAAAGGAATGCCAAGCATGTTGATGCGATTAAAAAAGCGTTAAAGAATGCAGATACATTATATCTAGCGACTGATCCGGATAGAGAAGGCGAAGCTATTTCATGGCACTTATATGAATTATTAAAAGAAAAAAAATGTCTGGAAGGTAAGAAAGTACAACGTGTTGTTTTTCATGAAATAACTAAAACGGCGATACAAGAAGCAATAAAAAATCCGCGCGAATTAGCTTCAAACTTAGTTGATGCGCAACAAGCACGTCGAGTGCTTGATTATCTCGTTGGTTTTAATTTATCGCCATTGTTATGGAAAAAGATTCAGCGAGGACTGTCTGCTGGACGAGTGCAATCTCCTGCACTAAGAATGATTGCCGAACGTGAAAAAGAAATTGAAGCTTTTATTCCAAGAGAATACTGGACGATAGAAGCTGACCTGGAACATAAAAATAGTAAATTTTTGGGAAAGCTGAATCTGTTTGATAATGAGAAAGTTAAACAGTTTAGTATCGAAAAAACGGAACATGCCGCAGATGTAAAAGCGCAATTAGAAAAAGCCGCTGCTGGTGAGTTGCTGATTGAAAAGGTGACAAAAAAACAACGTAAGCGCCAGCCAGCACCACCGTTTATTACGTCTACCATGCAACAGGAAGCAGTTCGAAAATTAGGGTTTACCGCTCAGCGTGCGATGAGAACAGCACAACAGCTTTATGAAGGTATTGATGTTGGTGAAGGTGCTGTGGGTTTAATTACCTACATGCGTACAGACTCGGTCAATCTGGCACAGGAAGCGATTGATGAAGTGCGTTCTTTTATTGTGTCACGATACGGTAAAAAATCCTTGCCGGATGAACCACGAGTATTTAAAACAAAATCGAAGAATGCACAGGAAGCGCATGAAGCCATCCGTCCAACTTCCTTTGCTCGAGTGCCAAAAGAAATTAAAAGTAGTTTGACCGATGATCAATTCAAGCTTTATCAATTGATTTGGAAAAGAGCGATGGCGTGTCAAATGGCGAATGCACTTATTGATACCGTTGCTGTCGACATGTCATGTGGTGAAGGTCATTTATTCCGAGCTAACGGTTCCGCCATTGCCGAACCGGGTTTTATGGAAGTTTATCTTGAAGGACAGGATGACTCTAAAGGCGACGACGACGAAAAAATGTTGCCGCAGTTAGAGGAAGGTGAAAAAGTCACGCTCGTGCAAATTAGGGATGAGCAACATTTTACCGAGCCACCACCACGTTATTCAGAAGCAAGCTTGGTAAAATCACTTGAAGAATATGGTATCGGTCGTCCTTCAACTTACGCGAATATTATTTCAACACTTCGAAATAGAGAATATGTGGAAGTTGAAAACAAGCGTTTCCATCCAACTGACGTTGGTAAAATTGTAAATGGTTTTCTGACAGATCATTTCAGTAGTTATGTCGATTATGAATTTACCGCAAAGCTTGAAGATGATTTGGATGCTATTTCTCGAGGTGAGAAAGAGTGGATACCCTTGTTGAAAGAATTTTGGACTCCATTTATTAAACAAGTTGAAGATATCGAAGAGAATGTCAGTCGCAGTGATGTTGCACAAGCAAGAGTATTAGGTGTTCATCCAAAATCAGGATTGGAAGTCTCTGTTCGTATTGGTCGTTATGGTCCTTATGCTCAAATTGGCACGAAGGATGATGAGGATAAACCTAAGTTTGCGGGTTTACGGCCAGGACAAAAACTGGATAGCATCACGTTTGAAAAGGCTCTAGAACTTTTTAAATTACCTAGAGTGTTAGGTGATACTCCAGAAGGTGAAGAGGTTGCTGCTAGCGTGGGTCGTTTTGGTCCTTATATTCGTTATGCGAGTAAGTTCGTTTCTCTACCAAAAGATGAAGATCCGTATACGGTTACTTTAGAACGCGCCTTAGAATTAGTCGCAGAAAAGAAAAAAGCAGACGCGGAAAAACAAATTAAGATTTTTGAAACTGAAGGTATATCTGTTTTAAATGGACGTTACGGACCATATGTTACCGATGGTAACAAGAATGCGAAGATTCCCAAGGACAAGGAACCTGCAAGTCTGACATTGGAAGAATGTGTCGCTTTGATAGAAGCGGCTCCTGTTTCTCGTCGCGGTAAGAAAAAATCCAAAAAGAAGGCAAGTAAAAAAACTGCCAACAAAAAAACAACAACTAAGAAAAAAGTAAGTAAGAAAAAAACCAGCAAAAAAGCTACTAGTAAGAAAAAGACCAGTAAAAAAGTAACTGCAAAGAAAGCTGACTAATTCAGGTATGCTGTTGGACTTCCTATACAGATGAATTCGTTGCATTTGAAGGAAGCTGTCCGCATTTGTGAAGAGGGTGGTGTCATTGCTTATCCGACAGAAGCTGTCTTTGGCCTTGGATGTTTACCACTCAACGAACACTCCGTACAACGGATTCTAAAATTAAAGCAGCGTTCGGTTGATAAAGGATTGATCCTGGTTGCTGCCAGTATTGAACAACTCAATACCTTTGTAGATTTTTCAAAAGTAAAAGACATGCAAGCTATTCGTGATAGTTGGCCAGGTCCTGTGACATGGTTGATTCCGGCAAAACAATCAACACCTTATTGGTTAACTGGAGGCCATAAAACATTAGCCGTACGAGTTAGTTCTTGTCCAACTGTGCAGTCCTTATGTGAAAAATTAGGTCCTATTGTTTCAACCAGTGCTAATCCAAAATTGGCTACTCCAGCGAAGTCTAGTGTTCAGGTTGATTCATATTTTAAAACAGGGCTTGATTATGTAATTCCTGCCCATATTACAAATACTTATAAGCCGACAGAGATTAGGGATGCCCAAACAGGAGATATTTTTCGTTTAAGTTAATAAAGTTAAATACTTCTGTTGACAGCGGCATATGATTATCCCAAAATACGCGGCTGAATTTTGGAGGGGTACTCAAGCGGTCAACGAGGGCAGACTGTAAATCTGTTGGCTAAGCCTTCGTAGGTTCGAATCCTACCCCCTCCACCAAAAATTTAAGTGTTAATGGAGAACTTGTATCAATGCATGGTAAATGGGTTGATAGTAAATGGGTGATGTATGACGAGGCGGGTGTAGTTCAACGGTAGAACCTCAGCCTTCCAAGCTGATGGTGTGGGTTCGATTCCCATCACCCGCTCCAATACATGAGTTCAGCTGATTATTATTATTTAGAATCAGTTGTGTAAGGTTAGGTGCTAAAACGGGATTATTGCTCATATAGCTCAGTCGGTAGAGCACTTCCTTGGTAAGGAAGAGGTCACCGGTTCAAATCCGGTTATGAGCTCCATTTTAGTATTTTAATTAATTGTAATGTAACTAGATATAGAAGAGGTAAAGGCCGTGTCTAAGGAAAAATTTGAACGTACGAAGCCACATGTGAATGTGGGCACAATTGGTC
>DUBV01000043.1:0-254 GCA_012960105.1 Thiotrichaceae bacterium
TAGGGAACCGCCAGGCTTTTACACAAAAACCCGCCTTATGGCGGGTTTTTTTTGCGCGATTGATTTGTATGGTTATGTTAGAATTATTGCAATATTAAATTCTACTATTCATGTTTCATTCAGTCAGGATTTATACAATAAAATCATATTAATTAACGAGGTTGTAGTGTCATGAGGAAATTATTTTTAGTTCTAAGTTTAGGTTTGCTTTTAATTGCTGGCGAAGCCTTGGCGCATGGTGATGCAGCACCTCA
>DUBV01000043.1:317-2824 GCA_012960105.1 Thiotrichaceae bacterium
TCCTTTGGGCGACGAATGGTTGGAAGCTAATCCCTACAGTGGTCAAGAAGAGGCAATTAAAGTGGGTAAAGCTGCTTATACGTCTAACTGTGCTAGATGCCATGGTTTAGGTGCTATTTCTGGTGGTATTTCTCCAGACCTTCGTGAATTAGAAGAAGGTGAAGAAGGAGATGAATGGTTTATCTACCGCATCAGAACGGGCGCTACTCGTAACGGTGTTACTTATATGCCAGCGTTCGAAGGAATCTTCAGCCAAGAAGCCATGTGGGCTATCAGATCTTGGATTGAAACAGTTCCGGCAGACGAATAAAGATGAAGCAAATTATCGCAATGATCCTGCTGGGGGGCTTCTCCCTGCAGGTTTTCTCGTTTTCAGAGGTGCAAGAAAAAGGCTACCTTCGAGTTGCCGTATATAAAAACTATGCGCCTTTTTCCTTCCGTGAAAAAGGTCGTTTGACCGGTATAGAAGTTGATTTAGGTAAACTACTGGCTGCAAAGTTAGGTGTGGATCCTTTAATCTGGGCTATCGGTGCGGATGAAAACATGGAAGATGACTTGAGGAATACTGTTTGGAAAGGCCATTACCTCGGTGGTGGTACAGCAGATATCATGTTGCATGTTCCGGTTAATAAGCAGTTTGCTAAAGAAAATGACCGTGTGATTATTTCTAATGCGTATTTTAAAGAAGAGACTGTTGCTGTTAGACATAACTCGAAAGCCAGCATCCCTCTAACTAAATTATTTGCTGATTCTCCTATTGGTGTTGAATTAGACACCTTGCCTGATTTCTATTTAGTTGGTGCTATGGGCGGGCGCTTTAGAGAAAATGTCAGGCACTATACAACTGTCGAATTAGCTATGCAGGCACTTCAAGAAGGTGAAGTTAAAACGGTTGTAGCGCCTCGGAGCCAAATCGAATCTGCGCTTGGCAGGTCTGCTGATGAATATCTGTTTTCTGCTGTTTCAATGCCGGCTTCTTACCAATCAAGTTGGGTTGTGGGTATGGCTGTTAAGCAGGGACGTGAAAGTTTGGTTGCAGAAATTACTAAAGCCCTTGATGAAATTAAGCAGTCTGGTGAATTAAAGGCGTTATACCAAAAATACAATACAAGCTATATTGAGCCCTAAAATTTAATACAGCTTAAATCACTGAAATAAGGACTGCTTATGAAGAGGTTACTTTGCTTACTGTTGCTATTATTCTCAACAATTTCGCTTGCTGAATCACTCGATGGTTTAAAGAAAATCTATCTCGTCAGTACCAGCGGTGAACTTACACAAGTTGCTACTGTCGAATTCGTTCCTAATAACGACAACATTGCTTACACTGTTTCAATAATAGATAAGCCGTTTGAGAACCAATTCTTGTCCATGAGACCTTTCCAGTGTGTGATGGGTGCCAAACAAGTAATGTGTCATGTGCCTTACCCGTATAAGAAAAAAGGCGTTGTTACAAAAGATGATTTAAGTGATCTATCCTTCGATTTGTTGTTCTTACATAAAAGCCCGTCTGAATACGGCATTAATATGTGGAATGGTATTTTCTATAAGTTAGCCGTTGTTGACAACCAAATTGAAGGCATTGTTTTCGATGTAGATATGAATATTTTGGCTACTCCGCCTGATAACCTAGACGAACCATTTGCAGAAGATGAGATATTTGAAGCAGATGAAAGTAATTACGTGTATCCACGCGTACTGATTAAGTAAGACATTAATTCAATGAAAAAAATTCTTCTTTTAGTCCTGTGCTCTACGTTTTCATTTATAACGTATGCCAATGAATTACCGAAGGACCCACTAGGGTCTGTGCAATGGAATGATATGTATAACGCATTTCTAAAGGGGCACCCAGCTGTATTTGATGAGCGCATTAAGTTGATTGCTCCAGATTTTGCTGAAGACCCTATGAATGTTCCGGTAGCTATAGATGCGAGTGCGTTAGATAACGTTGAACAAATGGTCGTGTTTGCTGACTTTAATCCGATTCCATTGATCGCCAAATATTATCCTACTAACGCAAAGGCGTCTCTATCGTTGCGTTTTAAAATTCAACAAGCGTCGCCTGTTCGTGTAGCGGTTCTAAGTAACGGTGTCTGGCACGTTGCTGGTTTATGGGTTAACTCTGCAGGAGGTGGCTGTACAGTTGCCAGTGTTGGGCGACTGGTTGGTGATTGGGCAGATTACATTGGTAATACGTATGGCAAAAGATGGTCAAACAAAGAAACAAATAGAATTCGATTCTTAATTCACCATCCCATGGATACAGGCTTAGTACCTGGAATTCCAGCTTTTTATATTGAAGATTTAGACTTTGTTGATTCACAGGGTAAAGAACTTGCACGGATTGAATTATACGAGCCAATCAATGAAAACCCCGTCCTTAGTTTCGATTTTAATCAGGCAGATGGATCTTCCACCATCTATATGACGGGCTCAGATAATAATGGCAACGAGTTTGAAGCGAGTTTTGTGCAATGATTAAATTTATACAAACGTTATGGATA
>DUBV01000043.1:2994-3393 GCA_012960105.1 Thiotrichaceae bacterium
GATACGGGGCCGTCGCTACGCTACGGCAAGCAAATGAAAGCGGCGATTAAGACGATCACGAGCAAACCCATTAACCGTATTTATTTGACACACCATCACCCAGATCATTTTTTAGGTAATCTCGCTTTTTCGGCGCAGCAAATTTATGCTCTGAGCACGACGGCTAATAATATTAAAAATGAAGGTGCAGGTTTTGCAGATAACCTGTATTTAATGGTTGGCGAATGGATGCGTGGTACAGATGTACTTGAGCCTACGATGACAGCAAAACCAGGTGTAGTTTCAGTTGGTAATCATCAATTAGAAATATTGGAATATTCTGGGCATACCAGTGGTGATATGGCGATATTAGATCACACCACAGGCGTGTTGTTTTCTGGTGATTTGATATTCCACAAG
>DUBV01000044.1 GCA_012960105.1 Thiotrichaceae bacterium
CGACAAACAGATAATAGTTTATTTTCGTTAGTGGGGCGTTGTGCCCCGCTAACTATCTACTTTTACATACTAACTTTTTAAGTTTATATCGTGTGTAGAACTAAATTCATTCTTCTTGGTGTCAGTTCCTTTCACCGTCATTACACCTTCTTTTTCGGGAACAAAATAGAATCGTAACGCTGGATCCATGCTGACGGAAAAGGTTAATAAGGCTTTTACGATAAGTTTGCCGTTATATTCAATTTCAAGTGTATCCACAAACCAGGCTGGCGGGATGACACGAGAGCCAATCCTTAAAGGTGCCATACCAGTAATATTAGGGTGACGCACCTTAATTTGCATTAAGTTAGGCTCATTTAGGGCCAAATCACCTACGACTTTCATCTTCATTTTACCCAATAATTTTTTTGAATCTTCCATGCCAGCAGGTGGGGGAGCGGAACAAGCACCTTTTGCACGAACAAAGCTTTTGCTCATAATAAAGTTCACCGGTATTCAATTCCGCAATTGCTCGTACATAGGCAAATGTATCAACGCGAATACGCATTGCGAGATCAGCTTTGCCACTATCGGGTGTGAATTCAAAGATACCGACCAAAGGCATGGGGTTTTTATCAACGAAGATATGCATCTTCTTGATATAACGTTCTTTCGTTTGTTTAATTTTAGTATGTATAGAAATAGGTACAACCGAGGCATCTTCGGCGGTATACGGTGCTTTTAATTCGAAAATATTTTGTTTCGCACCTTCAATAATCTCTCTATCCTGGAAATTTTGTTTTCTTAAGCTTTCTTCCCAGGTTTTATCTGATAACTTTTGTCTAAAATCCGCAGGTTCAACTTCGGCTAAAGTTATAGAAAAGACTGGTAAGAGCATGATTATTAAGAGTGTTATTTTTAATCTTGTGTTTGGCACGCCATATTATCTCCTAAGAACAATCGAGTAGTAAAACTGAGACTCTATATATTAAGTGATAGTTTAATCTTACTAATAATTAAATATTATAGGGTTATTAAGGGATGTCCAGTTGCTGTAAAGCAATATAATTATCATTTATAGTGGGTTTTAAGTCCGTTTTTTTTAATGATTAAATAACTATATTTTTATTCTAAAAAATGTCTTGCGCCATTCGGGAAAATTTCCTAAACTCTCTTCATCTATTTGATGTTAAGTAGCGAAATTAGTGATTTGAAATAGAAATCTTACTGTAGTTTAGTAAAAAGCTGTTCTAATCTATCCCAAAGACTAAAGTTTGCCTTTATATTGTCCAGATTAGTTTTTGATAATAAAAATAAACAATAATGGTTCATAAATCTTGAACTGTATTAATCGAAGGAATTGGCTAAATAAATAATAATATGCATTTGTCTGCATTACTGTTGTTAAATACATTCAATCTTGCTGCGTCTTCAGCGGCCAGTTCCTGTGTTCATGTCAAACGTTTTTTTCTTGCTATTTCGTCCATTCAAGTAATGGTGATGGCTACACTCAGTTTTAAAACTCTATAGCACTTTATGATCTCGAGGTGCTATAGAGTTATTTTGTTACTTATGAGATCAAAGTTACATGATCAACTAAATAGAGGAGGAGGTCATGAGTAAATTAATAAAGAAATGCCTTATTGCCTTATTGGCACTAGGACTTTCAACCTCAGTTCTTGCGAATGATGAAGTTCGTAAACTGAATGAAAATCCTAATTATTGGGCTTACCCTGGTGGTGACTATAACAACTGGCGTTATACCGAGTTGAATCAAATCAACACGAAAAATGCTAGCAAAATTGTTGCTGCTTGGACATTTTCAACTGGCCGTTTACAAGGTCATGAAGGTGGACCATTAGTATTACCTGGAAGCGCAACTGGCTTAGGTGGCGATACTTTGTACATCCATTCTTCATTCCCTAATGATGTATTTGCTATCAGCTTAGATACGCTAAACATCGTTTGGTATTATGAGCCACAACAAGACGAAGCTGAAACTACGTCTGTTATGTGTTGTGACATCGTAAACCGCGGCTTGGGTTACAGCATGGGTCAAATCTACCTACAACAAGCAGATACTACTTTAGTAGCGTTAAGTGCAAAAGACGGTAGCGTTAAGTGGACTGCACAAAACGGTGGGGATATTCCTGCTTCTGAAGGCGGTCCACGTACTCCTAAAGAAGGTCAAACCAACACCCACGCACCTCATCCAATAAAAGACAAAGTCTTCACGGGTTGTTCTGGTGCTGAGTTTGGTGTTCGTTGTTGGATGGCTGCATACAATGCAAAAGACGGTTCTTTAGCATGGCGTGCATTCAGCATGGGTCCAGATGAGTCTATTCGTTTTGATGCTAACACTACCTCTTTAGGTAAGAAAGTTGGTAAAGACTCTTCATTGAAAACCTGGTGTGCTAACGCAGACTGGAAAGCACCTAGCTTAGGTCCTAACAAATGTAAGGGCTTAACTGATCAGTGGAAATCTGGTGGTGGTTCTGTTTGGGGCTGGTGGCCAGCAGACTTTGATGAAAACCTGATGTACTATGGTTCTGGTAATCCATCTACATGGAACCCAGTTGTTCGTCCAGGTGACAACAAATGGTCTATGACTATGTTTGCACGTGATATCGATACTGGTGTTGCTCGTTGGGTCTATCAAATGACGCCACATGATGAGTGGGATTATGACGGTATTAACGAAATGATTCTTGCTGACATCAAAGTTAAGGGCAAAATGACCCCAGCTTTGGTTCACTTTGATCGTAACGGTTATGGCTATACCATGAATCGTAAAACGGGTGCTCTGTTAGTTGCTGAAAAGTATGATCCAGCAGTTAACTGGTCAACACACGTTGATATGAAAACTGGTTATCCACAAACCGTTGAAAGTAAGTCTACTCACTTCCAAGGTGAAGACGTAGTTTCTAAGGACGTATGTCCTGCGGCACTTGGTACCAAAGATCAGCAGCCTGCTGCTTACTCTCCACGTACCAACCTGTTCTACGTACCAACCAACCACGTATGTATGACTTATGAACCTGTAAGTTATGCTGCTGGTGGTAACCAATACACAGCTGGCGCGGCTTATGTCAACGCTAACTTAACGATGTATCCTGCTGGCGCAGTATGTCCAGATTGTCCTAACAATAACGCTGCTAAGGACAACATGGGTAACTTCATCGCTTGGGATGCTGGTACTGGTAAAATCGTATGGAACATTGTTGAACAATGGTCTGTATGGTCTGGTGTACTTACTACAGCTGGCGACGTAGTGTTCTACGGAACTCTTGACGCCTATGCTAAAGCAGTTGATGCTAAAACCGGTAAGTTGCTTTGGAAATTCAAAGCTCCTTCTGGAATCATTGGCAACTTCAACTCTTGGGCGCATAAAGGTAAGCAATACGTTGGTGTCCTTTCGGGTATCGGCGGTTGGGCTGGCGCGGTTGTGGCTATCCCTGGCTTAGCGGCTGCTCCTGATGAAGCTGCTCTAGGTGCTGTTGGTGGTTATCGTGCACTTCTTAATTCTTCGCGTAATGCGGGTATTTTGATGGTCTTTAGCCTTCCATAAGCACTAAGCAAACGTAAGTTTGTTAGTACGGTCCCCGACACCTAGGTGTCGGGGATTTTTTTTGTAAAAGTCTATTTATTAATATTTTGCGCAAATTTTAAAAAAGTACTTTAGTTATCTGAATAATTTCCAAGAACTTGTTGTAATCTACGAAGTCAGATATTGTGAAGAAAAGGAGAAACTCAGGTTTAACGCTTAGCATAGATGAGTTTTTCTATAATTTATAAATTGACAAATAATAAAAAGACCTTTTAAATTCAGCCCTTTGATTTATTGGTCGAAATTAAAATTAATTAAAACTGTTTTGTTAGTTCTTTGGAGATAATTGAAATGAAAATGAAAAATATTTTAGCTGCAATTTTGGCAGTATCTGTCTATATGTTACCTGGCTTTGTTAGTGCCGCGGATCATGTGATTGAAGCAGGACCACGTGCTTTTAAAAATGCTACACTATATGTCGCAGAAGGTGATAACGTAAAATTTTCAAAAATGGCGTCACATAACTCGGTGTCTGTTGAAGGTTTGATTCCTGATGGCGCTACTGCTTGGGTAGGTAAATTAGGTGAAAATGTTGCTCCTGCATTAGAAAAACCAGGAATTTATTCTTATGTGTGTCAGCCTCATATTGGTTTTGGTATGGTAGGCGTAATCATCGTTGGTGATGTTAGCGCTGAAGATATTGCGGCATACAAACAAAAAGCGATGGATACTTTAAAAGGTCCATATCGTCGTTTACTAGGCAAAATTAATAAAATTAAACCTACTAAGTAATCTACAATTTTAAGTTATATTACTGTAAATTATATAGATAGTCCGCTCTGTAAAGAGCGGATTACTTTAAATATTATGAAAAAATTAATCACAATTTTGTTTTCAACACTTTTATTTCAGCAAGTCTTAGCCGCCAATGATATGCCGGATTCTGAATATCTCAAAGTGTGCGCAGATGGTTATATGTTGCCATATTCAAATAAAAAAGAAGAGGGTTACGAAAATAAAATTGCTGAATTATTAGCAAAAAAATTAGGCTTAAAACTTAAATACGAATTCTTTCCCCAACGTATAGGGTTTATCCGAAATACGTTACGTGCTGAATCTGAAGTCAGTGAAGGCTATAAATGTGACTTGGTCATCAATGTGCCCTCTGGTTTTGAATTAGCTGCTACTACCGATCCTTATTACAAGACTACTTACGCCCTAGTGTATGCTAAAGGGAGAAAGCTGGATGAAATTACTGATCCAGAAACATTGGGGAAATATGTAACCGATAATAATGTTGATCTTAAAATTGGTTTGCCTGATAGAGGCGACCCTGCACAATTATGGTTTTTTTATCAGAATTTAATGGGTTATGCAACGCCTTATGAAGGACAACCCGGTGATATTAAAGTCGATCCAGGTCACACGCTTATTCAGGATATTGTTTCAGGAAAGATTGATACAGCCATGATTTGGGGGCCAACAGCAGGTTATTATGCGAATTTATATAAAGATAAGGCTGAATTGGTATTATTACCGATTAAAGATAATATGAAGAAAAATCGTCTAATGAAATATTCGTATAGCAATTCTATGGCGGTGAGGTATGGCGAAAAGGCATGGAAAGAAAAGATTAATAATTTAGTTAAAGAAAATATAACTGAAATTGAAAAAATATTAACAGACTATGGTGTTCCACTAGTCAAATAGTTGAGATAATGATTATGAAATTTGTTGTAAAATTAGCGATTGTAGCGTGTACCTTAGCTTTAATCAGTAGCAGTTTATTTGCTGAAGAAGGAATTCAAAATAATGAAGCGTCCTCGGCTTCGGCATCAGCATCTGGAAGAGCTACCCCATTAACTCAGGAAGAGGTGGATGCCAGTATTGGACGATATGGTGAAGTAGATGAAATTCCTGAAGATTTTAAGTTCAATGATGCCGAAATATTACTATGGCATGGTGATCATCTAGCTAATATTAAAAAGCCATTGAGTTTATATTATGAGTTTGTCAAATCAGGTAGCTTAGAAGGTGGTTTTACTGATTCCATCTATCTTAAAATACTAGAATTAAATGAAGATGGTTCTAAAAATGCCATGCTTGATTTTTTTACCGCAGAGAAGCAACAAGTGGTTACGCCTGACAATGTAACGAATATTACCGGAAACCCGATATTAGGTATTTATATGCAGGGTGATGTTTATGAAATGAACAGACTGACGGAAGGACACTGGAGGCACTTTCAGAAGTCTATTAAAATTTCGTTAAGAGAAGATGCGATAGTTGAGCCGACTATATTTACTTTTAACGGTAAAGAATATAAAGGTAGAAAAATGTCATTTTCACCTTATTTAAATGATCCTCATCGACGTGATTTTGAAAAGTATGCTGAAAAATCGTATGAGTTTATATTTTCAGATGATATCCCGGGCAGCCTTTATCAGATTACGACTATTATCCCTGATAAAAGTAAGGAGTCAGCTGAACCATTGTTGTTAGAGACTATTACTCTAGTTGATGTGATGGATAAATAGTTATTAGAGGGTTGTGTTAGAACATTTCAATCTCTAGAAAAATTAAAGCCAGATAAGTAATTATCTGGCTTTTTTGTTTAAGCTTAAAATAATACTTGCTTAGTATTAAATCATTTAGAAACTTCTATATTTTTACAGCTAATTTTATCGTTTGCACGGGTTCCTTTTCTTAATTTAACAGAACAAAATTTAAACTCAGGAATCTTGGCTGAAGGATCTAGAGCTTCGTTTGTTATAAGATTTGCAGCTGCTTCATTAAAAGTAAACGGCATCATCACTACGCCTTTTTGCATACCTTCATCTGCACGTGTTGTTGCTGCAATGACTCCTCTGCGTGATTCAACGACTAGAATATCACCAGACTTAAGACCATAAGATTTTAGATCTTCTGGGTTTATCATAATACACGGTCCAGGCTCTATCGCATCCAAAACGCGAGAATGACGAGTCATCGTGCCCGTGTGCCAGTGTTCAAGTTGTCTACCGGTAATAAATACAACAGGATATTCATCATCAGGTAATTCAGCCGGCTCGGTATATTCAGCAGCCACAAAACGACCTTTACCATCGTCTGTAGGAAATATACCATCTAAAAATATAATAGGTTCGCCAGGATCACCTTCTTTAAGTAATGGGTAGGTAAGTGAATCAACTTCTTCCAAACGTTCCCATGTGATGCCCGCCATATTTGGTACAGCAAGACGAATTTCCTGAAAGACATCTTTGGGATGTTGGTAATTCCAATTCTGTCCCATACGGTTTGCTATTTCCTGAATTATCCATAAATCCTGTTTTGCATCGCCAGGAGGAGTAATTGCTTGTCTTCCCATCTGTACGCGACGGTCTGTATTGGTAAAAGTACCGTCTTTTTCAGCAAAGGCAGAGGCAGGCAGAATGACATCGGCATAACCACAAGTTTCAGTAAAAAAGATGTCTTGAGCTACGACATGTTCTAATTTTGATAATGCTTCTCGTGCATGGTTTAAATTAGGATCCGACATAGCTGGATTTTCACCCATAATATAGAGACCGTTAATCTCGTCATCATGAATAGCATGGATGATTTCAACAATAGTTTTGCCTGGGTTTGGATCAAGTTCCTGACCCCATAATTTTTCAAATTTCTTCCTGATCTTAGGATCGTTTACAGGCTGATAATCAGGGTAGACCATAGGTATGAGACCAACATCAGATGCGCCTTGAACGTTGTTTTGTCCACGTAGGGGATGAAGTCCGGTACTGGTTCTACCTATTTGTCCCGTCATTAATGCGAGAGAGATTAAACAGCGAGCATTATCTGTTCCGTGTATATGTTGGGAAATACCCATGCCCCAAAAAATGATAGAGGTTTCAGCGGTTGCGTATAGTCTTGCAATTGTTTTGATTGTTTCCGGCGGAATACAACAGATAGGTGCAACTTTCTCAGGCGAATAGTCTTTTACATTTTCAACGATGGCTTCATAGCCATCAGTATGTTCGTCAATGAATGTTTGATTCTGTAATTTTTCATTTACAATAACATGCATCATCGCATTCAGTAGGAGTACATCTGTACCCGGGCGTAATTGTAGAAAATGCTCAGCATGCAATGACATATCTGAACCATAGGGTTCAATCACAATAAGTTTGCTGCCACGCTCGGTTGCATTCTTAATAAACGTTGCTGCAACTGGATGATTATCATTCGGGCGTGAACCAATAATAATAATGACATCTGCGAAAGCACCGTCAGAGACCTGATTCGAAACAGCGCCTGATCCTATTGTTTCTAATAACGCGACAACGGATGATGCATGACATAATCTTGTACAGTGATCGACGTTGTTTGTTCCAAACCCAGTTCTAACTAGTTTTTGTACCAGGTAAGCCTCTTCGTTGCTACCTTTTGCACAACCAAAACCAGCAAGTGCTTGAGAGCCTTTGTTATTTTTAATTTTATTTAAACCTTCAGCGGCAACATCCAGAGCTTCTTCCCAGCTTGCTTCGCGGAAGTACTTATGCATTTCCAGTGGGTCAACTAATGCAGGAGTTTTTTCTACGCCTTCACGTCTGATCAATGGTTTTGTAAGACGATCCGGGTGGTGTATGTAATCAAAACCATAGCGTCCTTTTACACACAATCGACTATTGTTAGCGGGGCCATCTCGTCCTTCAACATATTGAATATGATTGTTTTTTACATTGAATGTTAATAAGCAACCAACGCCACAATAAGGGCAAATAGATTCTACTTTTTTATCAGGTTCAATTAGTCCTACATTCTTTGCAGGCATAAGTGCACCGGTAGGGCAGGCCTGAACACATTCGCCACAAGCAACACAGGTGCTTTCGCCCATGGGCTCTGCCATGTCGAAAACAATTTCAGTATGTTTGCCACGCATTGCCATGCCGATAACATCATTAACTTGTTCTTCACGACAGGCTCTGACACAACGGGTACATTGTATACAGGCATCGAGGTTTACCGCTATAGCAGTATGAGACAAATCGGGTTTAGGTTGTTCACGAGCTTCAAATCTTGGGTTATAAACATTAAGTTTATCCGCCCAATAATCGAGTTCAGAATTTAATGTATAAGGTGATTTACCTTGTTGTGGCATATCAGAGAGTAATAACTCCAATACCATTTTTTGTGATTTAGTGGCACGTTCATTATCACTATTAACTTCCATGCCTTCAGTAGGCTGGCGACAACAAGAAGGTGCTAAAACACGTTCACCATCAATTTCAACAATGCAAGCACGACAGTTACCATCTGGACGATAACCTTCTTTATAACAAAGGTGTGGGATTTCTACGTCGTTACGTTTTGCCGCTTGAAGAATGGTTTCATCACCATAAGCTTCAACGTCATTGCCATTTAAATTAAATTTAGTCACTTTTTCATTCATGACTTTAGGGTTAGCAGCCATTATTCAAATTCCTTGGGGAAATATTTAATCGCACAGCGTAGGGGGTTGGGTGCTGCTTGGCCTAAGCCACATATTGAAGCATCGACCATTGCTGAAGATAGTTCTTCGAGTAATGGTTGGTCCCATTCTTCTTTTTCCATAAGTTTAACTGCTTTAGCCGTGCCTACTCGACAAGGGGTGCATTGACCACATGATTCATCTTCGAAGAAACGCATGGCATTTAATGCCATTTCTCTCGCACTATCTTTATCTGATAGAACGACAATCGCTGCTGAGCCTATAAAACATCCATGCTTTTGTAAGGTATCAAAATCTAAAGGTTCATCGCCCAGTGAAGCAGGTAGTATTCCTCCTGAAGCACCGCCAGGAAAGTAGCCATAAAATTCGTGTCCATCTAACATGCCTTCGCAATATTCATCGATTAATTCGCGCATGCTGATACCTGCCGGTGCGAGATGCACGCCAGGTTTCTTAACGCGGCCACTCACAGAGAATGATCGTAAACCTTTACGGTCGCGACGGCCATTTGAAGAAAACCAATCTGCACCGTTTTCTATAATGTTTCTGATCCAATGCATGGATTCCATGTTTTGTTCCAGAGTAGGTCTACCAAATAAACCAACTTCAGCAAGATAAGGTGGTCGTAAACGTGGTATTCCGCGTTTACCTTCAATCGATTCGATCATGGCAGACTCTTCACCACAGATATATGCACCTGCACCTCGGCGCAAATGAATATTCGGTAATTTACATGGCGGGTTCTTTTGTAGTTCTGCTAATTCTTTTTCAAGCATCATGCGACAACCTGCATATTCATCGCGTAGGTAAATATAAATGTCTTCTGCTTGAATAGCCCAATGCGCTATTAAGGTGCCTTCGATGAAACGATGTGGATCTGTTTCCAGATAAATACGATCTTTAAAGGTCCCTGGTTCACCTTCATCAATATTGATTGCGACTAGTCTAGGTGCTTTTTGTTCACTTAAGATGCGCCACTTTCTGCCAGTAGGAAAACCGGCGCCACCTAATCCCCGTAGATTAGAATCTTCGAGTAATTTTATGATTTCTTCTCGTTGATACTTTCCATCAAGACAGCCAGCAAGTGTTTTGTAACCACCACTTTCTTTGTAGGCATTGTAATCGACATAGTTTTCTGGAAGTGAATCGGATAATTCTTTTTTATTAATCGCAGAAACAATACTTTCTTTATTAGCGTTATCTATTGGGTTAGTTCCGACTACAGCAACAGGTGCTGTTGCACAACGACCAACACACGGAACAGGTTGTATACGTATTTGTTTCTTATCTATTTCAGAACCGAGTTCTTCTATTAGTTTTTTTGCACCAAACATTTCGCAGCTTAATGACTCACAAACACGTACAGTAATAGCGGGAGGTGGTACTTGGTCTTCTTTTGTGACATCAAAATGATGATAAAAAGTGGTTGTTTCATAGACTTCAGCCATGGGCAAATTCATTTCTTTTGCCAATGCCATGATATGTCGGTTAGAGATATGTTGATATTTATCCTGAATTTTATGCAGGTGCTCTATCAGCATATCGCGTGTTTTTGCTTGATCGCCTATAAGGCTTTGCACTTGTGAAAGTGCATTTTGATCCATAACTCGGCCGAGTATTCGACCTTTCTTACCACGAGTACGTTTCATTTCATCGTTTAGTCAGTGTTTTTAAAATTAAAATCTCACCTTTGCCATTTCGTGCTATATCACCGGCAAATCGATGAGCAATTGGTCCGTATTTACGGAAAAATATCAAGTCATCGCTAATGTTGGATAGCTGAGTAAACAACAAGCGCAAAAACTGCATTTTTAGATTTCCACAACTTTGGAATGTAGCTGAAATATATGTTGGTTTTTTAGCAAGTATAATGCTACCACGACGCATACCTACCCCGGTATGTTTACCTACTTTGCCTAATACAATGATTGTTCCTGCATGTATACGACTACCACAATAATCACCAGCTTTCCCTTGTATGATGATAATACCGCGACGCATACGGTCACCAATTCGATCGCCGGCATTACCCGTAATATTAATAAGTCCATTTTTCATACCAAAAGTATCTCCGGGAAAACCGGCTCCTGTATAATTACCAACATTACCTTCGATATTTATTCTGCCACCGGACATGCCATTTCCTGCCCAAGAACCAGCATTGCCATGTATTGTAATTATTCCATTTTTCATGGATTGGCCAAGAAAATCACCGACATCACCTTTAACGGCTATGCTTCCCTGGGTCATTTTTTTGCCTACACAGATTAACTGTGTACAACTTTTATTAATAATTATTTCGTTCTTATCATTGCCTTTAACAGCAAATAACTCTTCAACTTTAACTTTTTCTTTTCCGTAGATAAGTTTTATTTTTTTTATTTTATCTAGCGTTAAATTCTGAAGGTTGTCCGGTGTTATTGGAGATACATCCAAAGTGAATTTTGGCTGAGATTTTAAAGTAAATGTTAAGGCGCTCATTTAAGTAATTTCCTTAAGTGGAATAAATAAGGCCCGAGATTACCGCCATAATTTCCTGCGCTAATACTATAAATACCTTTTGCAGGGCCAAAAGAACAAGCTGCTCTAATGCCTACGCGCATAGCTTCATTGATAGATTCTTCATCAAGTCCGTCTATAACAATTTCCAATACCGAACCGACATTATCATCTAGTGCAGATTCGACCTGGCCTTTTAAAGTGGGGCAGTATGCTTCATTAGTTGATGCAGTGAGAAAATCATATTTGGAACCCACTTTAGAACCTGAACCAACGACACCTCCAGGGAAGGCAGTAATAACACCGGGGATTTTTTGAATTTCATCAACAGCTTTTTCGCAAGCCATTAGACCTTGTCGTGCTGTTTTAGCTAACACGAGAAAATTACCTCCACCGATGGCTTTGGTCACACCTGTTGTCTCTTCGACAATAAACTCACCGTGCATGACTGGGATACGCCAGAAACGCCGGTCATTAACAACTTTTGATATTTGAAAACCATCGCCAAAGAACCTTAGGCTTTTACCCATAGATACTTTTTGTTCGCTATCCAATCCAGAAAAGCAGGCTGTGGTTGCTGTCGTCATGACAGATTGTCCAACACGCGTTGGTACATGTTTCTCAAGCTCTTTAATTGACATGGCAAAGATTAAGACGGAAATACCAGGGCGACCATCAGGTGTTTCCGATGGTTTTAATTCTCGTTCTATATCTGCTTCGATGCCACAGGCAATAACCGAAGAGGCGAAGCCACGAATAGCGTTTGCAGCTTGATACGCCCACTTTAAATTCATAGCAGTAATAATGATGCGCGTCGCCTTCATTGGAAAGGCTTCCGCAAATGTATCTTCTATTTGTACGCCATTAATTTTCATGAGTCTTTATTAATATTTTTTTACATGCAAGGTTGAACGATAATTTTTCCATTACCGTGTTCAACAATTTCGTCATCATCAATTTTGAAGTTACCCAAGCTCATGGTTTGGTATTTATCAAAATAACGTTTTAGTGATTTTTCTATACCCATATCAAATTCGGGTCTTAAAGTATGAGTTGCACCCTGTACAACTTTTACGATTTTGCCATTACGAACAATCAGTTCACCATCCTTGAATACATAGTCAGGTTTGCTAAACATTTTTTCTTTATCTTTTTTCTCTGTGTAAACCGTGATGTCTGCAACAGCACCAGAACCTAGGTGCCCACGATTTTTTAAACCCAGACTTCTAGCTGGTGCGGCACGGGTCATGATGGCAATATCATATAAAGAATATTCTCTATCTATACTGGACAATGTACTTGCTGCTGCTGCTTCTTTATTAATGCTTGAAAGCATATCGTTTCTGAAACTACGATCCATTAATAAACGAATCAGGTGAGGGTAGCTGGTAAACGGTGCACCATTAGGATGATCCGTTGTGAGAAAAATTCTCCATGGATCATCAACTAATAAAAATAATTCAAGACCAATCGCCCATTGCAACGCGTTGACAAAATTCTTGTCACGATATTTAAAAGGAACTACACCACAGCCGGCATCACATTCAATATCCATTACCACCCATTTCTTTGGATGAGCATGCCAATGTCCTGCATACTGTCGCA
Source organism: Thiotrichaceae bacterium (assembly GCA_012960105.1). Classification (GTDB taxonomy): domain Bacteria; phylum Pseudomonadota; class Gammaproteobacteria; order Eutrophobiales; family Eutrophobiaceae; genus UBA7359. The sequence goes on from DUBV01000044.1 coordinate 13,098, forward strand.
TTGAATCGCCTGAGGCGGTGACTGTTTGACCAAATAACACTTGGCCAACATCAATAGATATATTCGGATTCTTATTTACCGCTTCTGCAATTTCTGCGGCACCTGATGAGAATTTTTTATCACCTTCAGTTCCATAACTATGAAATTGAATATGCGTGATATGCATACGCATGCCTTCCGCTGCACGAATTGTTTCAAGCGTCGTTTCGACATTACCTGGGACGCCAAGATTACAGCCATGCACGTGTAATGGATGAGGTATACCTAGTTCAGTCACTGCTCTCGCTAGTGCGACTAGAATGTCTCGCGGTGACACGCCGTAGTATTTGTTCTCTTCATCTAAATCAAGTTTTCGTTGATTGAATTTGAACGCACTAATACCACCCGGGTTTACAACTTTAATTCCTAAAGCTTGAGTCGCATTTATAATCCAGCCTACATAATCGCTAATTGCTGCTTGATCTTTTTTCGATGCCAGCATGCGCAAAAAGAAGTCATCGCTACCAATCATGGCATAGGCACCTTTATCAACCATAGGTGTATCTGCCATTTCCATATGTGCCTGACGAGAATTAGCCGGCAGCATTGCAGGTTCAAAGCAGGCGGTATAACCCATTTCAGCGTAACGATAACCGGCTGTCAGAGTTGAAGGTGCAGCATGACCGCAACCAGAACGCGTTAATTCGGTTTTGCTTACTAAATCAGCTTTATGATCTTCCGGTAGCATCATACGAGCAATATTAACTTTGCCACCACCAATATGAGTATGAAGGTCAATGGCGCCCGCCATAATGATCTTGCCTTTCATATCATAGACTTTATCTATTTTTACATTGCTAGATGGTTTACGTGTGATGTTCCCATCGCGAATATAAATATCGCGATACTCGCCATTAATTCCATGGACGGGATCATAGACAACACCATTTGTTAATTTTATATACATTAGCGTTGCTTACATCCTTTCTATAACTTGATTAAGTACTGAAGGAACACTCGCGTATGGAGATGTTCGTACCTTTTTCAAAGGTAATGACACAACACTGTCAGTACGAATTATCTGTCCTGTATGATCTATACCCGGTGTTGATACCGGAATAAAGACATCAGGCTTAAATTTTAATTTGGTATCAGGCATGCCCATGACTATCGTTGGGATAGAGGCGTGCGGCGTATTAATATTTGAACTGAAACTGGAAATCCAGAGTAGGGAATCGACTTCTTTATTTTTTAATACATTATGTGTTGAGTAACGATAAGCATCATAGTCTGGATAGCCCTTATTAAAATTAACTCGTAAAGGATAACCGCTTTGCCATGCACAAACGCTATTCGCTGTCATGCCACCATCATTACCACCTAGAGAAAAACCGGCAAAACGTGTGAATCGAGTTAAGTACTTAACGGTTTCACAAAAATTCTGAATAGTGAGTTCGGCATGAGGGAAATCAAGTTCACCTGGAGCCCATACAATTACGCCGTATTTTGCTGTCTTCATTTGCTCGGCTAAAGTTTGCAATGTTTTAACTTTAATTCCTGCTACTTCATTTACATCAAGCGTTGCTCCAGCAACGAGTGCATGTAGGCTTGATATAATTTCACCTATTTCTTCTGTTTCACAATCTAATACAGTAGGGCGTTTTCCGTTTGGATTAATTCCCGGTTTACTGTTTAGATTGGCTCCGATGTAGACAATCTGTCTGTCATCATTTTTTAGTTTAAACATGGATTCTTTGTTCCAGATAACACGCTCGTAAAAACGTGAAAAATTCGTCGCATCTGTTCCGGCGAAGATAACTAAATCTGCCCGGTTTTTGATTTCTGCCATGGTTGTCATTATCCAACCAAGATCTTGAAGAACTAAAGTATTACGTATCAGACCATTACCGTGCATATGATCTAAAATCGCACCGGTTTTGTCGGCAAGTTCCATTACGTTACGTATGCCAGAGACGTCGGTACCCAAACCCGCAATTAAAGGTGTGTGTGATTTTTTTAGAATCTTGCAAACAGAATCAATAGCGTCATCAAGCGAAACATTTTTGCCTTTAATCTGAGCTGAGCTTTCGGGTAATTCCTTTTGGAACATTTCAATAGCTTTGGAACAACCATTCTCAATAACTTTTAACTTATTGTTTTGGTTCTGAATAACGAGGTCGTCACATAATATCCCGCAAAAAGGACAAGTGACATCCTTGGTGATTGCAGTAGAGGCGTTTGACTTCTTATCCAATGATAATTCCTTTGTTTTCAATTAATTATTATAATATTTACACAAATGCGGGGCGCAACAATATGGTTTTGCGTTAACCTTGTCAACAGCTTATGCGTTACTACTATAGAGTGAGAATTTTAGGAAAAAAACAGGACGGAATCAGAAAAATATTGGCCTATTTTCAACTATTCAATTACAGACAACATTTCATCGACGTAAGTGAATTTTTCACGAGGTTTTCCTTTGGGCTCTCCAACTTCAATTTCTTTTGTGTCGATTTTCTTCCAGTCATCAAAACTAATATGACGAATATTTTTATAATCCAGTATGGAATAAATTGTTTCTGCACCGGATTTGCTCACTCCATCATCTAGTTTCTCTAAATCCCCTAGTAAACACTGAACTGTCTCGACACTACAGGCGCGATTCGTGCCAATAATCCCACTAGGGCCACGTTTAATCCAGCCCGAAGTATAGAGTTTAGGGACAATATTGCCATCGTTATCGGTCACCCTGCCTTTCTCATTTGGAATGGTTCCCCAAGCGTCATGAAAAGGGACTCCGGTTACTGGAACACCACGATAGCCAATGCTGCGAAATAAAATGCCGGTTTCAAGTTCTACTATTTCACCTGTTCCTCTGGCGGATTGTTTGAATGCATCACCGGATAATTTATTTTTCTCTAGAATGACTTTTTCAAGTTTTGTATCACCGATGAGCTCTTTTGGCCCCATTAGGAAATCAAAGTAACAGTTTTTTGATTTTGTGGCATCGGCTTCGCGTTTGGAAAATTCGCAAAATTGATCGTAGATTTTTTTACTGGCAATATTACTTTTTTCTAATAATTCCGCTTCGCTTTCAGGATTAAGCAACATATCTTCTTCTCTAACAATAGAATTACAATCTGAAAGCTCGCCAAATTCGCGCAATTCTTTTGGTGTAAATTTGGCTTGTGCAGGTCCGCGTCGGCCAATGACATGAATTTCCTTTATTTTGCTTTCTGCTAAGGCATCTAATGCATGTTGGGCAATATCAGTGTGTTTTAATTCATCAACTGTTTTAGACAATATTCGGCTTACATCTGCAGCAACATTACCTTGCCCAATAATGACTGCGACATCGTGTGACAAATCAAATTCACGATTTCTATAATCAGGATGGCCATTATACCAACCAACAAATTCAGTTGCGGTGTAGCTTCCTTGTAAATCTTCACCGGGAACACCTAGTTTTCTGTCTGTTTCTGCACCAGAGGTCATAATTACAGCATGATGAGACTGGCAGAGTTCTTCTATAGAGATATCCGTTCCGACATTTACATTAGCAATCAAATTAAAGTCAGGGGAGCCTGCTGTTTTTTGATATAAATTGATAACCTGTTTTAATTTTGGATGATCTGGTGCAACACCGCTACGAACTAGCCCATAGGGAGAGGGAAGTCGTTCCAACATGTCTATCTTTGTACTTACATCGGATTTAATCAGCGCTTCAGCTGCGTAGAAACCACTAGGGCCGCTGCCTACGATCGCAACTAATAATGGGTTCTCTTCAGTGCCAAGTGTAGCCATAATATCATTTGTTATTTATTTAATTAAGAAGGAGTTAGAAACTAGAATCCTAATTCTGCTTTACGTTCTTCAGCGCCTGGCAGGGGATCCATTTGCTCTTCACAAACAGGAAGATCAGGTGCTTTTTCAGCATTAACTTCAATCCAGCTTTCTTGATCCTCAGGAATATCGTCGCCTTCAAAGATTGCTTGCACAGGACATTCAGGAATACAGGCACTGCAATCAATGCAAGTGTCTGGATCGATGTATAACATTTCGTCGTCATAATGAAAGCAAGCGACTGGACAAACTGTTACACAATCAGTAAATCGGCAGTTTTTACAATTTTCAGTTACGATTGTAGTCATCGTTTTCTCCCCAGCTTTTTAGGCTGTTCCTCTAGTGTGTTGTAATGATTATTTACCTGCGTATAAAAGTATTTCTCCACGATTTAATTCAACTGAGTCGCCACACCAACGGACAAACGGCCCATCTAGGAACGATTCATTGATATTAAAACCAATTGATTTTAAATATTTATAATAATGTCTAAGAAAAGAAGGTTGATAGTCACAACTTTGGCTGAAGGTAGGTAGTATCTCAGCCGGGTTTTGACTAATAATTGAACCGCGCTTCATTCCTGCGCCGGTTCTTATTCCCATTTCGCCTAGTACAATAATAGTTCCGGCTAGCATATTAACGCCGGTAAAATCTCCGGAGTTGCCGCCAACAATTATGAGGCCGCGTCGCATGACATGGCCAGTTTCATTTTTAACATTGCCATGAACGATAATTTCGCCACCTTGCATACCAATATTGCTACCTCGGTAGCCGCTGCCAACCATATGTCCGGCATTACCTTTTACAGTGATTTTACCGCCTAGCATTTCCGGGCCTAGCCAATCATCGGCATCGCCTGTGATGATAATTTCACCACCGCTCATGACCGCACCGGTATGTACACCGACATTGCCATCTATGGTGATTTTGCCAAATGACATAACAGAACCAATATGTTTTATTTTACTGCAATCGCCTTCAACAATAATGTCACCATCGAACTCGCCGCTGCAATCAAAGAAGTCGCTGAGAGCTACCTGACGATTACCATGAAATACGGTTAAGTTAGCAATCTCTGAAATATTTAAAGATTTAAATCTATCCGGACTGATGCAATCTGTTTCTAAAGGGACATCAGGTTGTGTATGTAACTTGAGTGTAAGGGCCATTATTCAGCTCCCAACAATTGATGTAACTGGATATGGTATTGGCCGAGATCGCCACCGTAATTACCAGCAGCTATCTTTTTGATTCCCGGCTTAGCGGCCGCATTCATACCAACTCGCATGGCTTCTTCAACTGCTCCCAGAGTTAATCCATCAATAACAATTTCAAGTACGCTGTTAATACCATCATCAAGCTCTGATTTTTTAACGACGCCTCTTAGTGTCGGGCAATATTCGTGATTCGTTGAGGCTATCAATGCTTTATATTTTGAACCCACTTTACTACCACTACGGACTACGCCATTTGGAAAGGGAAGTATGATGTCTGGTAACGCGCGCATGGCTTTGGTTGCCGCACTAGCGGCTTTGAGAGTGGCTTTTTGGTTTTTGCCAAGAATTAATATATTGCCACCGCCGACAGATTCTTGAACATTAAAACTATCATCAATAAGAAACTCGCCATCCATAACAGGGATACGCCAGAATTTATTTTCAGCCATTACTTTGCTACTTTGAAAACCATCACCAAAGTATCGTAACTGTCCGCCAACGGTGACAGGCGTACCTTCATCTAAACCGTTATAACAGGCGGTGCTAGGGCAGGTCATAACACATTGTCCTATGCGTTCCATTAAACGTTTACCTAGGCTTTCCGCATCCATTGCAAAGATTAATACACTGACGCCCGGTCTTAGATCCGGTGAATCTTCAGCAGAAATTTCTTTCTCAATTCCAGCTTCACATTTACAACCAATAACAGAAGTAGCAAAACCCGTTATCGATTGCGCAGCAGCCATGGCCCATTCTTTTGTATCTGCGGTAATAATGACGCGACTACCGTACATTTTGAATGCTTCAGCAAAGGTATCGACTATTTCTGTGGACTTAATTTTCATCCTTAAGCCGTCCCACTCGGTATGATTTCATGATCATGTAAGTAATCATCGTTGACAGCATAATTTGAAAACTCAATGGAATAATAACTTTCGAAGAATGGTTTTATCACTTCTTCGATCTTATCGTCATATTCTGGTGTGATGTGTAGTACTTTGCCAATAAAATCAGTTTTGAACTCATGATTTGAAATAATGTCGTTGCCAGATTTAATAACATAACGCGGTGCGCTAAACATCGTTTCCTTGTCTTCCATTTCATCGTAAATAGTAATGTCAGCATCTGCACCAACACCTAAATGTCCTTTGTTTTTCAAACCCAGTACTTTGGCGGGACCTGCTCGAGTAATGATGGCAATTTCATTTAACGTGTATTCACGTTCTAGATCACGTAATGAACAGTTATCTAGAGCGTTCTGATTAACGCGTTTCATTTCCTCGTGTCGAAATGATTTATCCATTAATAATTTAATCAGTTTTGGATAACTCATAAACGAGCCACCATTGGGATGATCTGTTGATAGCAGCACGCGCCAAGGATCTTCAGACATTAGAAAGAGTTCCAGTCCAATCGCCCATTGTAAGGTATGCATGAAGATGTGTTCCTGATATTGAAAAGGAACGATGCCACAACCACTCTCACACTCGGTATCTGCATTAATCCATTTACCTTTGGTATGACCTTTTAATACATATGCTAAGGGTGCATCCGCCGTCATAATGGTGGACTTACCAAACATTACTTGACCTACATCACAAGTAATATTCGGATGGTTGTTTACGTATTCAATGATTTCAACCGCTTTAGACGTAGGATTTTTACCTAATTCACCGCCATAGCTGTGGAACTGTATATGTGCCAGATGGGCTCGCAGGTCCCCCGCAGTTTTCATGGTTTCCAAAGTAGTGGTGTAATTACCACTGTGTCCGAGGTTATTACAATGTATATGCGCGGGTTTAGGAAACCCTTGTTTATTGACCGATACGATGAAGGCTTCAATGATTTTTCTAGGCGTTAGACCTTCATCGGTTTTTTCGTCTATATCTGTTACGTTCGAATTCTTTTTACCTTTCCAGGGTTCATCGCCACCCGGGTTGACCAGTTTTACCGTATAAGCTTTTGTCGCATTGACCCACCAAGCAATGGCTTGATCAAATTCCTCTATGCGGTTATCACGTAGCAGTTGTTGTAGAAAAATATTGTTACCGAGTAAGACATAAAAACCTTTATCGATTACAGGTGTGTCATGGAATTCTTCAAGGGTATGTCGTGCCCCGATAGGGGTGACGGCTGCTTCCATCGCAGTGGTATAACCCATGGTCGCATAGCGATAACCAGTAGCAAATGTAGAAGGTACAGTCCCGCCAGTACCTGATCGTGTGAACGGAGTACCAGGATG
>DUBV01000045.1:0-87290 GCA_012960105.1 Thiotrichaceae bacterium
TAGACGTTAGAGGTTTTCCCTGTATTGAAAGGCCATTCTTGTAGAAAGCTATAAAGCTTTCTAGAAGAACAGGTAAATTTAATTAGTAATTTAGAAGGTAGTGCTAATACCAGCAGTAATCCGATAATCGGGTTCACTCTGTATGCCTCCTAAATCATTCACTATTGGAATACCAAGTGATGTATATATTGACCAAGTTTGACCTAAACCTATTCTTACACCTGGTGATAAATAAAGTGTATTACCTCCTGTATTTGAATCTTCGACATCATTAATTTCAACTTGTTCGCGATAATCTCCATTTAACTCTAGTACAACGTCAATATAATCAACGATTTTACTTTCGTGTTCATGGTTGTGGTGTTCGTGTTCTTCTTCGGGAAGATAGGCACGATAACTAACCGCGATGTTATAATTAAAGATATTACCCAAATCAGTATTTTGAGTTCCTTCAGTTACAAACGTATATAATAGATTGGAGGAAATTCCAATCCTGTTCCAACTTTGATTAAACGATATGCCAGCAAAAGGATCCCATGACCCCGAGCCCGGTTGTTGTTCTGCTTCAAATAACTTTCCTTCTAATTCTTTTTCATCGGTATCGCCTGTTGGCATTTTTACACCAGCTATAAATGCAATATCCATGGAATTAGAACTATAGAATCGATACTGACCAAATAAACTTATATCACCAATGCCCGATGAATCACCAGCAAGCTCAGCTTCACCAACACCTGCCCCAGCATTTTCTGCTTCACTGATATTTTGACGGTCTACATAAGGTAAACTTAATCCTACGGATAAATTATCTGTTAAACCATATGCAATATTTGCAGAGAGATTTAACAGAGTATCGGTAGAATGAACTTCTTCACTTATTGCGCCTAGCTCTTCAAGTCTTTCACTTGAAATATCATCAAGCTCTATGAATTGCGCGCTTATACCAAAAACCAGTTTTCCTTTAGGCATGGCAGAAGCGGATAATGTATTTATAGCTCCAGCTGAGCCAGTTTCAAAGCTTGGGCTCGCATGGTCAGCAGAAACTAAATGACTAAAATGAATTAGCATCGCTGTCAGATATAGTCGAACTAGTATGTGTAGATATTTTTTAAATAATTTCATTATTCATTTACTCCAAAAATAAATAATTGAGAACATAAAATTATACTCAATTGAAAAAATGGTTTCTATCTTATTTAGATAAAGTTTGTTTTGTCTGTGTGAAAATGAAATTCATCACCATTCGTAAGAGAGAGTAGCAAACAAGTTTCGTCCTTCACCTGGCAAACGGCTACCTACAGGAACGACGCCACCACTGTTACGATTAAATCCGCTCAAGTGGTTAGTGTAATTTTTATCAAGTAAATTACTAACGCCGGTATTTAACGTTAGGTCATCTGTAGGTTTCCATTTTCCTGAAATATTCATCAGGATATAACCGGGTGTTGAATCATTACTTGTTCTTGATTCGCTAGTTACTATCGTATCTGAAATATCATGCTGTTCAGCAACAAATATACCTTCAACAGTTGTAGACCAGGTTGAGCGTTCATGTGTTAACGCAAGTGTGGTATTCAATGGAGCAATTCGATAAAGGCTATCATCGATATCTCGACGCTTTCCTCGAACATAACTGATAACACCATCAAGATGCCATCTTTCATTGAACGAATATCCCCAGTTAGCATCAGCACCATAAAACTCAGCATCAACATTGCTGAACTTGAGCGGTGATGTTTCACTATTTAATCCTGCTACAGTAAGAACTGACGCATTCGTTGCAGCTGTTCCCTGTATGTAATCATCTACAGAGCGATAATATACACGTGGTGCGATGTAATAATGATGATGATGCCAATCTAAACCTAATTCGATTTGATGTGATACTTCAGGATCAAGGTTGACGTCGCCAACATAACTATTGCTATCGCCCAATCCCGCATTCACCTCTAAAGGTATCCATAAATAACGTTCAAGGTAGTAAGGTGAGCGAGTCTTGCGTGCCAGTCCCAGTTCTACTGTGAGATGATCGCTTGCATCGTAGTTAATTTCTGCAACCCAATCAATATTATTATCTTCCTGACTGCGGTCTGATGAATTGAATGCAGTACTTAAGGCCGCAGTCGGGCCAGCACCACCTGCAGGAGTTACTATTGCAGATACATCATCTGCATCCATTTCAATTCGGGTATAACGCACACCTAACTCCAGTTCAAAACGCTGGCTTAGCTGTTGTTTCGTTTCAGCGAAGAAACTGAAAGTATCATTTTGAACATTATTAAAATTAGTTACAAAAAATGAGGCTTGATCCGGATCGAGTACAGTTGAATCATGTTCATTAAAAGAAGTATCAAAACCCACTGTTAAATCACCTTTAGCCATGGGCAAGGTGCCTTTTAAGGTATAAACAAAACTATCACTGGTAGCATTCACTAAACGACGATCAGTTGTGCCACCTGGTGTAAAGAAATCAGGCGCTGGACGTAAAGTGAAATTATCCATTTGATGGCCAACATCTGTGTAATTAATAGTCGTTTCAATCTTAACGTTATTCCATTGAGTATTATATTTTGCGTTAAAGAGTTCGGTGTCCAGAAATACAATATCCAATGGTAATGATGGGTTGCCACTTCGTCCTGTGTCCTGATGGCGAAAATTTAGTGCCAGTTCCTGTTGTCCTTGTTGAAAACCGTAACCTATTCCGTAGTTATCTCTTTCATGTTCAGTACCATTGATCTCGCCATTACCAAAATCAATATCGTCTGCTTCATCTCTAGCACCTATAATATGAAAGCGGTGTTTATTGTTTGAGTATGCTAATAGTCCGCCGACGTTATAACCATCATCAACGCTATGTACACTTGTTTCAATATCACCATGAAACTCATATTCATTACTGTTGCTAAATTTACTTGATTTGGTATTAGCTTTTACATAACCACCGATACCTGTGCCAGAACTTACTGAAGCTATACCACGACTAACTTCCATTGAATCTAATAAAGTTGATGGTACATAATGTAATGGTGGATCCATCCAGTTCGGGCCACCCGAGTTAATATACATCCCATCAACTCTAACATTCATACGGGTTCCAAACATTCCACGGTATTGAGTCTATCCACTTACTGGGCCATTGTTATTAAAACTTCCGCCGGGGACTTTACTCATTAATTCAGACGTATCACTAATGCCTGAACGTATAGCGTCAAGTTCGATATGTGTTGGATTGAATCCAGTATCGACTTTGCCGCCAACTGTTAACTCGGGTAATGTTTCTGGATGATCTGCTAATGCAGCTGTTCCATAAAGTAATATAGAAAAAAACAGGTAGACATAATTAGTCTTTGGTTTAAACATAATAGTTACTCTCTTAAAAATTAATTCAATACGTATACGCTATGCATAAACGCATATATGCTCTGTTAAGTAGAACGTATAGTTTATTTATTAAAAGCTAAGAGCAGGCGGTGCGCGGGCAAAACGAGTGCTGCTAGTTGTTCGATGTATGTTGAAACTTTGGTGAAAAACAACATTATCAGATAAGAACGGAGCTGGGATGTCAAAGAAAGATAAATCTGCGAGTAATGAATGGCTGCTGGATGACCAGAAGCTACAACTCGACATAGGATGATCTTGTGCCGCATGATCATCATGGTCAGTATGATTTTGATGATCGCCATGATGTTGACTGTGTTCTTGAATGTTTTGCTCAAGAGCAGCAATAGCATTAATTCCCGCTGGCCCTTCACAAATAATAATCGAAAGGAAACTACCATCTACAGGATCGGTATCCAGCATGTAACCCACTGCGACAACAGAACGCAATAACATGCTAATGGCGAAAAAGGCAGCGAGTTTTCGGCTAGTAATTAATTTTCGGAAATATTTCATGCCGGTGGAGTATAGTGAAAAGCTGAGTTCAGGGCAAATTTAGATTTAAAGTTTAATTATTATTTTAGAAAAAGTGAATTTTTCAAACACTTATTTAAGCTTTCAATAAACTAAATTAAGGTGCTTTTTTATTGTTAAAATTATGAAAATAAATCTGCAAATTATTCAATTTGTCCTATAATTTTAATTAGAGTGTTATCACTCATTTCATGCCGCTATCAGCGGCACAAACCCCCGCCTGAGGTAACGCGGGGGTTTCTTATGTCTGAATATTATTAACTACCACTTATGCTATTTCAATATAAAAGTATTACTTATGTCCGTAATGCGGTGCGAAATATTACTTAAGTCTAAAGCTAATTAATGTTAAATCGTCAGGGTGGCATCTACGATCAGGCAAGGGCTCACTCATGTTTTTCTTACAGTCATTAATAAGTTCATTAACACCTTCTAATAGAGAATCTGTGCTAATAAAACTGCATATTTCATCCTCGTAAAGATTGTCGGATACTGCGTCGCTAGAAATTATTAGCGTATCAAATGTCGAAAGTTCGGTAAGAGGACCAATGTTAATTTGCATATCATTACAGCCAACAAAATTAGATATTAAGTTTCGTTCAGGATGACACATGGCTCTTTCGGTATCTATAGCACCGCAGGCAACAGCATAAGAGATGGGTGAATGTGAAAGTGATTGATACTTTACTTTGGCATGACTGGCGGATAATAAAATTAATGAATCACCGGCATGGTAAGTACGTAACATATTGCCTCTGATTTCTGCAATAGAAACCGTTGTGCCAGAACCTGATTTAGAGCTTACGATCTCTTTGTTGGCAGTATCAATGCCGCTCAAAATAGCTTCGCGGATACTTATGTCTTTATTTTTTAATGAATCGATTAACGTCTCTATAAGTAATTTTGAAGCTTCTTCGCCTGCATTCATTCCACCAAGACCATCAGCAACGACAAGAACAGTTGTTTCATCATCGACAGGTATGATAGCTAATGAATCTTCGTTAGCTGTTATTTTCGATGGTGAGCGATCTGAAAAATAGATAGCTTCGCCATGTTTGTTAGATACACTTTGAGCTTCCTTATCTCTGGCATCAAATCGTGTGATTATATTTTGTGTATCCGTCATGGTTTGTGCTTTATTTCATTAAATATTTTTTATATAGCAGTATCAGTTTATATAAATAATATTATTTAAGTTTTTTATACTTCATTCTTTTCGGTTGTGCATCATTACCTTTGCGTTTGATGAAATCATTGTGGTATTCACTGAAGTCGCCTTCAACAAAAGCAACTTCACCATCATCTTCAAATGCCAGTATATGCGTAGCAATACGATCAAGAAACCAGCGATCATGAGAGATAACCAACATACAACCTGGGAAGGCGAGTATCGCTTCTTCCAAGGCACGTAAGGTTTCTATATCAAGATCGTTTGATGGTTCATCGAGTAGTAATACATTCGCACCTTGCTTTAAGGTATGTGCCAGATGTAGTCGGCCGCGTTCACCTCCAGAAAGATTACCTACATTCTTTTGTTGGTCGGTTCCTTTAAAATTGAAACGACCCACATAAGCACGTGAATTAATTTCATAACTGCCAATGGTTATATTATCCAGACCATCAGAAATGGCTTCCCAAACAGTTTTACTATCATCAAGACTTTCACGGCTTTGCTCTACAAAAGCGATTTCAACTGTTTCACCGATTTTGATTTCACCGCTATCCGGTGTTTCCATTCCGGCTACCATGCGGAATAGGGTAGATTTACCGGCACCATTACCACCAATAATGCCAACAACAGCACCTTTAGGAATATTAAAATTCAAATCATCATATAAAACATGATCGCCGAATGCTTTTGCAACATTAGTAAACTCAATTACAGAATCACCTAAGCGTGGACCAGGTGGAATATATATTTCGTTGGTTTCGCTACGTTTTTGGAAGTCTTGGGAGGTCATCTCTTCAAATCGAGCCAAACGCGCCTTACTTTTCGCATGACGACCTTTCGGTGCAGTACGTACCCATTCGAGTTCCTGTTTTATAGCCTTCTGTCTTGCCGATTCAATTTTTTCCTCAGATTTAAGGCGTCCTTCCTTATTTTCCAGCCATTGCGAATAATTACCTTCAAATGGAATACCTTCGCCACGATCCAGTTCCAGAATCCAGCCGGCAACATTATCAAGAAAATAGCGATCATGAGTTACAGCAACGACAGTACCGCTAAAATCAGCTAGAAAACGTTCTAACCAATAGACAGACTCTGCATCCAGATGGTTTGTAGGTTCGTCTAACAGCAGCATATCAGGGCGAGAAAGCAATAAACGACATAGGGCAACACGTCGTTTTTCACCGCCTGAAAGTGTGTCTATCGAGGCGTCCCAAGGTGGTAAACGTAAGGCATCTGCTGCAATTTCCAGCGTCGTTTCCAGATTCTCCGCATCCCAGGCAGTAACGACGCTTTCATACTGCTCTTGTTTCTTAGCTAAAGCATCAAAATCAGCATCAGGATCAGCATAAGCAGCATAAACCTCGGTTAATCCGGCTAAGGCATCCAAAGGTTCACGTAAACCGTCTTCAACGTTACCACGTACGTCCTTATCTGAATCAAGCTGTGGTTCTTGTGGTAGGTAACCAATCTTAATATCTGGCATCGGGTAGGCTTCACCAATAATATCGGTATCAAGCCCCGCCATAATTTTGAGTAATGTCGATTTACCTGAGCCATTCAAGCCTAATACGCCAATTTTGGCACCCGGAAAAAAAGAAAGGTAAATATCTTTTAAAATTTGTCGTTTGGGAGGAACAATCTTCCCAACGCCGTTCATGGTAAATACGTATTGAGCCATAAGGATTTTATTATTGATTTTGTTGCATCAATTATCGGTAATACCGCTTAACTAAGCAATATTATTAATTTAGAAGTGAAATAATCAGCTTCAATGAGAAACAACATATCTCATCAGCCAATTAGTTGCTTAGTCTGATGAGACAATCAAACTATAAAGATGGGTTTACTCGCAAGCGCATATTGCTGATTGTGAACAAGGTGGGGCAGCTGCAACTTTACATGAACCACTATTTTTACCATTACCAATACACCATGCATTACAATCAAAGGTATCAGGATGGCCAAAATCATGTTTATGGCTATGCAGTTCATCTTTACCCGGATTTGACTCAACTAATAAACCATTAGGAAGACAAGCTTCTCCAAACATTCTGCCGTTTGGTGTGCCCTTATCATCAGTTCCAATATGACAACCGGCAACGCCCGGCGCAACGCCATCTGAATCTTTCCACCAGGTAGTGTCATCTGGCATATGATCATCAGGTGCAAATTCAAAAGTACCGAATGCGCCAGACATGTTCTTAGCGCCACTTGATGGTTTGCCTGTGTCTGCATAAACGTATGTTGCAAATAGCAAAACAGTTAAAATTACAGGCTTAATATATGTCATATTATTCTCTACGTTATTGTGTCTATTAGAAGTATATTGGTACGGGAAATTGACCGGTTTTATTCCATATAAGTTGTTTATTTTTTGATAGTGATTTCACGCCCACCTCATCTTTTTTAACAATGTGTGTCATACCTAAATGCGAGCATATATCAAAGGCAAGTGCTGCGAAAATTTATTTATAATCAGAAGTTAATATTATTATCGTTATAAATCATATAGTTATTGTTTAATATTGAAAATTGTGGCGTAATCAATTTGCAAAATAACGCTAAGGAAAAAGGCAAAATGAAATTGTTAGTACAAAAATGCCGCAGATGCATGGGTGCAAAAATAGGTGAACTTGTTAAAGAGTGGAGCTTAGTTTATCAAGTGGCTAAGCGGCTGGATTTTCCATTACTGAAAACCCTGAACTCGCCTTTTTCCATACAGTTCCATTGTTCGTTATCGGTTAAGGAGTGGGAGGCTATGATAGTAATAACATCGTCTTTGTCTAAACGGGTATTGAAATCGATTGTTTCACCGGTATCAATTAAATGCGCTTCACCAAAAGGGTATTGGCGTGTTACCCAACACATTCTATTGGTACAGTAGGCATACATATTTTTGGAATCACTAAGTAAGAAGCTGAAGACACCATGTTCACTGATTTCGTCGGCAACGCTTTTTATTAATTTCCATAAATCATTTTTCTTGGTTGGACGTGTAGTGAATTCTTCTCAAATTCTATCCATCATATAACAAAAGGCATATTCGCTATCGGTTGGTAAAAACATAGTGTTTTATTTTTAATACCTTTTAATTGTCCGTTATGAGCAAAGACCCAATCACAACCCCATAGTTCGCGTGAGAATGGGTGGGTGTTTTCGATACAAACCTTGCCACGAGTTGCCTGACGAATGTGACTAATAATTATTTTGTTTTTGATAAAGGATTGTTGGAAAAAGTCGGCTACTTGGGATTGTGCGCTGGCTTTGGCATCGTGAATTGAACGACTGCCACGTCCTTCATATAAGCTGATGCCCTAGCCATCGATATGTATGCCGGTATTACCGCCACGTTGTTTTAAACCAGAGAAGCTAAAGCTAAGATCAGCCGGTGTGTTCGAACTTAAGTCTAATAATCCACACATTTATGAGCCTACATTATTAATTAAAATGTTTTACAGTTCTTGTAGAAAACCGAAGAGGAATGTGTAGTTATCGGTAAGTTTTTATAAGTATTTAATAATTAATAGAAGTGCGTGTAAGGCAATTATTTTACGGAAGTTTTTCGTCTATATTCAAACTAATGATTTCATTCGTATCTGTTTGGACTTCACTTAGTCGAACAATTAAATCTCCTGATTCTGGAATGGCATTTCCGTTTTTTGAGACTCTAGCAGTAAGTTTTACTTGCTTGTGATCTGACAATTTATTATTAGGCATCATGGCTGATGAATCATCTAATGTAACTTGCAACGGCAGGTCGCTAACTTTCTTACGAATAATAGCAATGGGTATAGGTGGGCCATTAATCGCCTGAGCATAAATGAAAACAGTATCGTCAGCGTTAACGTCATCGATAAAATTCTCTGACAAACTAACGTGAATTTGAATTTTATATTCTGCTGATGCTGCATCAGTTAAAGCTTCTTGCTGATTAGGCTTAGTCGTTTGTTGCGCGATAAGTATGTATTTTTTTATTTGCTGTTGTGCTTTTGATCCATCTTCAAGTTTTGTAACAAGACGTTGCCAATATTTTATGGCTACTTCAACTTCACCACGTTGATTTGCGGCTAAGCCGGCAAACCACAGTCCATTTGCATTATCTGGAGCAAGTCGTAACGCTTCACTAATAAGTTCTGTCGGTCTCCCTGTAAAAATACCTGCATTAGTCATAGATAAAATATCAGCATAACGTAGCAGTACCGTTGGATCGTCTCCTCTTAAACGGTAAAGATTATCTACGGCTCTAAGTGCTTCAGGATAACGTTCAAGTGTTGAATAAGAGTTGGTTAACATCAACCAGCCATCAACATCATCAGGTTCATTAATCAAACGTTGTTCAAGCTGAGTTAACATTTTTTCTATCGATACAAGTTTTTCTTCCGGGTTTTTAGCATTATTAAACTCAGATAGTATTGATGCTTGTCGTATGAGTTTTGGTTGCCCTAGATGATTATATAAATTAAAAGCAAGAACAGGAATCAGAACTAATAGAAATACGGCAGTAATTGTAGCTGAGCTTGACTTATACTTGTTAGATGATAGTTGTTCCTTCTCAAATTGAATTTTATCTTTGTCTTCATCCAATAGAGTTAATTGAAATTCTTTTTTTATTTTCTTGGCTTCGGTGCCGCTTAGCAAGCCATTTTCAATATCTAGTTCGAGTTCTATTAATCGTTGTTGATAGCGTTCGCTATTATCTACCTGTTCAAGGTCGTCGTTATCATAAGTTCTTAATAAAATAACTATAATCACGAATAGTGAAATTAAAATAAACGAAATCGCAATTAACCAAAAACTAAACATATTATTCTTTGTCCTTGCCCTTGCCTAGCTCTTCGTTAAGTAACTCAGCCAAGCGTTGTTTCTGATTATCATCCATATCTGGTTCGGTATAGTCAGAACTAGATTGTTTCCTAATAACTATAATCGCAATAATCAGCGCAAGGCTTAAAAGCAAAAATGGCCCAAACCAAAGCAACCATGTATTTTCTTTTAATGGCGGGCGATACATAACAAAATCACCGTAACGTTCTACCAGGAAAGTAATAATTTGTTCGTCTTGTTTCCCAGCAACAATCATATCGTAAACTTCTTTTCTTAAATCCTGTGCCAGGTCGGCATTGGAATCGGCAAGAGACTGGTTTTGGCAAACCAGGCAACGTATTTCTTCGATTAAAGCCTGATAACGTTCTTCATGCTCTATGTTATTAAACTTAACGGGTTCATCATATGCGCAGACATTATTAACGATTAAAAAAAATACAAAAGGCAATGTTAAGCGAAATAAAGCACTCATCTTTGTTGAGCCTCTAGTTTTTTAACCAATGGAAGGATAATTGTGTCGAGTTGTTGTTTATCAATAGGACCAATATGTTTGTAACGGATAATGCCATCTTTGTCTAATATGAATGTTTCAGGTACGCCATAAACACCATAATCAATCCCTATGCTTCCTGATTCATCAAAGGCACTTTCTATATAAGGATTGCCTAATTGATTTAACCATTGTAAAGCGTCAGCGCGTTTATCTTTATAGTTAAGGCCATAGAGATGTAGATTTAGGTTTTTATCTTTTGCTACCGCGTCTACTAATAAAGGATGTTCTGTGCGACAAGCAGCGCACCATGAAGCCCAGACATTGATTAGCGATACTTTGCCTTTTAAATCTTTTAGATGAATAGTGATTTCGGGTGCATGTAAAGTCGGTAGATTGAATACAGGTGCAGGTTTGTCGATTAATGGCGACGGGATCTTACGCGGATCATTTCGTAAGCCAAAGATGAATAAAACGACGAGACCAATAAAAAAAGCTAGCGGCAGTAAATAACGAATCATAATTAAGTGGATGTCGCTAATTTATCAGAGAGAGTAGTTTTGTGTTTCAATACTTTTAAACGGTAACGACGATCTGTTGCCGCTAACATCCCACCTATGGACATAAAAATAGCACCTAACCAAATCCAGCGTACAAAAGGTTTGTGGTAAAGACGAAAGCTCCAGGCTTTATCATCTAATGGTTCGCCGAGAGAAATATAAAGGTCGCGCATCAAACCTGAGTCTATACCGGCTTCTGTCATCGGCATATTACGAACGGCGTAGATACGTTTTTGTGAACGTAAGGTAGTAATTTGTCGTTTGTTTTTAAATACATTTACAACGGCTTCCGTTGCCTGGTAGTTTTCTCCCGAAACCACATGCATTTTATCTAATACAAATTTATAACCAGCGAATTCTACACTGTCGCCAATTGCCATGCGCTCATGCAAATCAACACTATGTTGTGAAGTAATGGTGATGCCAATAATACAAAATGCAAAACCAATGTGCGCTAATGTCATGCCATAGAAACTACGCGGAATAATTTGTAAGGCTGCCAGTTTATTTTTTTTGTTCGTTAGTCGTGCTTTGAATGCAGCAAGACTGGTTAACGTTACCCATGATGCGGCAATGATTCCGGCAATGGTTCTAAAAAGATGTACTTCATAAAACATAAAGCCTGCGGTAACGCCAATGAAGATGCTGGCGAATAGTAATAATCGCAATTGTTGCCATACGCGCGAGGCATCATCTTGCTTCCAACGAACTATAGCACCAATACCAATCAATACAGCTACAGGTGTCATTAATGGAATAAAGACGGCATTGAAATAGGGTGCACCGACTGATAATTTTCCTTTGCCCAATGCATCGACTATTAATGGGTAAAGTGTGCCTAGTAATACCGTCGACATAACGACTAATAACAAAACACTGTTAAATAATAAAAATGTTTCGCGAGAAAATAATTTGAATTGGCCACCGCTCTTTGTAGAAGGTGCGCGTATGGCGTAGAGCAATAAAGAACCGCCAACAAAAAAACTTAGTAAGATTAATATAAAAACACCACGTTCTGGATCAGTTGCAAAAGCATGTACCGATGTTAGTACGCCGGAACGCACTAAAAATGTGCCCAATAAGCTTAATGCAAAAGCACAGATAGCAAGCAATATAGTCCAGTTTTTAAAGACATCTCTTTTTTCAGTCGCTGCAAGCGAATGTATTAATGCCGTGCCAATTAACCATGGCATGAACGAGGCATTTTCTACAGGATCCCAAAACCACCAGCCACCCCAACCTAATTCGTAATACGCCCACCAACTACCTAAGGCAATACCCAGAGTTAAAAACATCCATGCTAAGGTTGTCCAGGGGCGTGACCATTTAGCCCAACTAACATCAAGTTTGCCTCCTAATAATGCGGCAATAGCAAAGGCAAAGGCAACCGAGAAACCAACATAACCCATGTATAACATCGGCGGATGAATAATAAGTCCGAAGTCTTGTAGTAAAGGATTTAAATCGCCGCCATCGGCAGGAGTAGGAAAGAGTCGATCAAAAGGATTTGAAGTAAATAGCATGAACAACAAAAAGCCAACACTGACCAAGCCCATCACCGCAATTACGCGGGCTAAAAAATAATTTGGTAATCCACGACTAAAGAAAGTAACGGCAATAGTCCAAAGACTAAGTATGAATACCCATAATAATAATGAACCTTCATGCGATCCCCAAACGGCTGAGAAACGATAGATTGCTGGCAACAATGAATTTGAATTGTGTGCGACATAGGCAACAGAAAAATCATTTGTTAAGAATGAATACGAGAGTATTGCAAGTGCTATGCTGACAAATAAAAATTGTAAACGCGCAACAGGTTTAGCTAATGCCATCCATGCTTGATTACCATTTGCCGCGCCAATAAGCGGGAAGATGCTTTGCGTTATTGCCATGACCAAGGCCATGATTAAGGCAAAATGTCCTAACTCAGGAATCATTGCGCTGCATCATGGCTTTCTGGAATTTTAGCGCCGGCATCTTCAAGCGCTTGCGCAACTTCAGGCGGCATATAATTTTCATCATGTTTGGCTAAGACTTCTTCTGCTTTAAATACATTGTCTGCATCAAGCTTGCCATTAGCGACGATACCTTGTCCTTCACGAAATAAATCAGGAAGGATGCCTTCGAATGTCACGGTTATTTCATTAACAGTATCTGTAAGGACAAAGCTAACTTCAAGATTGTCAGTATTACGTTTAACGCTATCGTTTAACACA
This sequence comes from Thiotrichaceae bacterium, assembly GCA_012960105.1. Lineage (GTDB taxonomy): Bacteria > Pseudomonadota > Gammaproteobacteria > Eutrophobiales > Eutrophobiaceae > UBA7359. The sequence continues at coordinate 13,177 of DUBV01000045.1, forward strand.
AGGCCTCCAATACGAAATGATCTTTCTGTTGGAGTCTCACCAGCGATCACTTGAGTTGGGCTATAAAAGTACAATAGGTTTTTTTCAAATGCGGTAAGAATTAATGTTGCCGCTAGTGCCATGCCTGCAAGTATGGAGCAGACAATGACGATACGTTTTTTTCTTGGTGTCATTATGTTTTGCTTTCTTCGGATTGTAGGCGTTTTTGAAGTTCACGAATTACTTTGCGTTCTCGAAATATGGGGAGCGCGATATTTAAAAATAATACTACCGCACAAATACCATACACCGGCCAGATATATTTTGCGTATCCACCCATAGATAAAAAATCAGTTAGTGACATTTTTATAGTCTCGTAATAGTTGTTTGACCCAGGAAGTATTAGATTCATATTCCAGAATTTCTGTGCGAACTCTGATTAATAAACTAGTTACGTAAAAAGTTTTGAAAGCCAGCACCATAAATATTAATGGGATTAGCATACTCATATGTACGGTTGGTTTATCTATTTGTGAAATAATAGATCCTTGATGCAAGGTGCTCCACCATTCGACGGAATAATGAATAATTGGAATATTAACGATACCAACCAGAGCAAGTATAGCGCCGGCACGTGCAGCAACACGACGATCTTCAAAAGCAGATTGCAATGCGATGTAACCAAGGTAGAGAAAAAATAAAATTAAAAAGGATGTTAGTCTTGCATCCCATACCCAATAAGCTCCCCACATGGGTTTTCCCCAGATGGCTCCGCTAACAAGTGCGAGAAATGTAAACGATGCGCCTATGGGCGCGCTATTTCTGGCAACTATTTCAGCTAGTTTAATATGCCAGATAAGACCAATGCCTCCGGCTACGGCCATAACTACATAAACAAAGAGTGCCATCCATGCTGCAGGAACATGCACATACATAATTCGGAAGCTATCACCTTGTTGGTAATCTGCAGGAGCTAAAATCAGCCCGCCATAAAGACCCGCGATAAAACATATGATGCAAACTACTATGGCGTATTTCGATATTATGTGAGAAATATCATAGAAATATTTTGGTGATGCGAACTGATGGAACCATCGGTGACATTTTTTATATAAACTCATTAACTTAGTCTAATCCTTAATGCAGCGGCAGTGGTAATCGGTGCAAGCGTAATCGCGAGTACCAGAATGCCGGATAAAAAGTAAATTTCTGCTGCAATAGATTGTCCGACGGTGGCATTTTGAACAGCAAGCATAGAAAAAATCAGGACTGGCATATATAAGGGCAATATTAATAAGCTGAGTAACATACCACCTCGCAACCCAATTGTTAAGGCAACGGTGATAGCGCCAATTAAACTCAAAACAGGAGTGCCTAACAATAGTGTAATGAGTAACGCCAACATTGTTTGACTCGGCACTGATAGAACAAGACCTGTTAGTAGTGCAACGATGATTAAAGGCAGGCCAAATGTTAGCCAATGCGCGGTGACTTTTGCTGAAACTAATAAGGTCAGCGGATAACGCGCGAGTGTTAATTGTTCTATCGAGCCGTCTTCAAAATCAGAGCGGAAGATTGCCTCCAACGAGAGACAGGTGGCTAATAATGCGGATATCCAGATTATCCCTGAGGTTAGTTGTTTTAATAATGCGGAATCTGAACCGAAGGCCAGGGGAAACAATATGATGATGATGACGAAGAACATTAATGGGTTAATGAATTCGGACTTATTGCGGAAGGCGAGTGTTAAATCGCGACGTAAGATGACGAAGAATATATTTAGGTATTCGTTCATGTTTCATTACCTAAATGAATATGTTGTAAGGGATAGCCATCAATTTCCATGGTTTGATGTGTTGCAAATATTACCATGCCGCCTGCAGTGCAATGTTTGACGATCAATTGCTCAATGATTTTTTTACCATTTTTATCAAGCGCATTAAAAGGTTCATCGAGTAGCCATAATTTAGATTGCGTCATAAATATTCGGCTTAAACCGACGCGTCTTTTTTGACCTGCCGACATACGGCTTAGCAATACGTCTTCCAAGCCCGCTAAGCCTATTTGTTTTAGTATCGAGGAATAATCTATATCTGATTTGTCGCCGGAGAGGGCATGCATGACTTTCATATTTTCCCGAGCTGTCAGTTCCGCTTTTACACCGTTACTATGACCGAAATAGGTCATGTCTGATTGAAATTGGTAGCGAGATTCCTTAATGTTTACACCGTTCCAATTGATGCTGCCTTCGCTTGCTTGAATTAAACCCACACACATTTGCAGCAAGCTACTTTTACCACTGCCGTTAACACCATCTATCTGCAGTAAACCACCTTGTTCCAGATCGAAATTAAGTCCCTGAAACAGAATATTGTCTCGGCGGATACATTGTAGGTTTTTAATGTTGAATATCGACACGTCTATTTTTTCATTTCTTGAGGTGGTTTGTTGTTGGCAAATAATAACAATATTTTTGTTCGGACCAAGTTGAAATCCATATTATTTAGATATAAATCATATATTTATAAGTTTTTAATAAATAAACTTAGCCATTTGATTTAGATCAAAATTTCGCAAGTCATTATGATTTAAAATCAGCTTCAGATTATGTTCCATAAATACCCTAAGGATTGATTTTATACCATAAAATGAGTCTATCAATTCAACAGTTTAACGATATTATTTCTCTAAATGTGACGGAATGAATTCTAACGACGCAAACTCTTTAAAAACACTCTCCGAAAGTGAAAAGGAGGTTCCGTTTCAATCCGCTTCTCTCGATATTTGGGATCAAAAGTACCGTCTAAAACAGAAAGATGGCACATTTATCGATAATGACATTAATGATAGCTATATTCGTATTGCTTGTACGCTTGCAGACCTTGAGCAGGATAAGGAAAAATGCGATTACTGGTATGGAAAGTTCCTTTGGGCGATTCAAAATGGTGCTATTCCAGCGGGACGCATTATATCTAATGTTGGTGCCACTCAATATAAGCCACATATATCAACAATAAACTGTACCGCATCTGGAATTGTCCATGACTCAATGGATGATATTTTGCATAAATTACATCAGGCAGGTCTCACTTTAAAAGCAGGCTGTGGAATTGGTTATGAATTTTCCACATTACGACCACATGGTGATTTTGTAGCGGGTGCGGGTGCCTATACCTCCGGGCCGATGTCTTTTATGGATATCTACGACAAGATGTGTTTTACCATCTCTTCAGCAGGTGGTCGTCGCGGCGCACAAATGGCTACATTTGATATACGTCATCCTGATGTATTGGACTTTATTCGAGCTAAACGTGAAGACGGGCGTTTAAGACAATTTAACCTTTGTCTGCTTATTTCTGAAAAATTCATGCATGCCGTTGAAAATTATGTTAACAAACGCATCAATAGAAAGGTAAAGACGGATAACTAGTATTGTTCGCTAAGACCCAAAAAGAAAGTTTCAATATATTCCACATCAAACTTAGTCGCATAAACGAAACGGAAACCAGAGTTATAGAAGGGCGTATTCATGTGTCGCTCACACCAGCGACATTGTGCAGTTAAAGAAGTTAGTGTTTTTCTTTCTCTTCCATTGGGAACATATATGCTTACACGTGTTTCTTCACCAATAGTGAATTCTGTCTTGCCTACTAGCATCATTCCATGAGCATTGAGATCTGCCGTATGACCAATACTTTCTTTTGTTTTTTGGTCAAACACTTCTTCATTTATTGCTAAGCGTCGCCCGTTTCGGCGTTCTGCCAGTTGTTCCATATTCAATCCAATGTTTAGCGTATGTGAATATATCGGCATTAGTTCTGGGATATTTACATGTAAATCAAAAGTGGTTGAAAAATCAAAAGAATTAATAATAAAACAAGGAATAAGCTTTGTTTGAAATAGAAGCAGACAGTTCCCAGAGGAAATAGAATGAAGAGCGTAACTATGTGCGCTTTATTTGCTTTACTGATATATCCATTAATAGTTTTATCTGTTGATAGGACTACGAAATTACAACTAGTCCTACAATGATTCAGTTAAAAAGTGTTGTTGAAATAAGCAAACAGAAGTTAATTTTCATTACTTAACTTTTCTGTTTTACTGAATTGATCATTCACTAAATTTTGAACATTTTTTGCTTGTTCAAATAATTGCTTAATTCCTTCAGGCGAATAAACATTTGTTGGCAGTTCAGTAGTAGGTGACTGTCGTTGTGTTTGTTGTTGCTGTCGTTCTCTTGTTGATGTGTCGCTTGACTGTACAGCCGGAACAACATTGGTTTTACTGCTTATTTTAATAGCCTCAAGATTTTTTATCTCCCCAGTCGGCTTATCACTGGCGTAGTGAATGACGCCTTTATTATCACGCCATTTGTAGAGATAAGTTTCTGACGTAAATTTTTCATCTTTAATAGAATTGAATTTATTTGAAACAGAGTCAAATTTATTAGATAGCTTATCCTTTATATTATCGACATTAAGATCGGACATATTAATGTCAGGTAATGTCGGTTTTTTAAATGTAATATCGGGAGTCTTTCCTGTTAAAAGGTAACTGGAATATTGGCCAACCCCAAATAAAATAATGACAAAAATAATTGTTTTGAATAGAAATTTCAGCATAGCAGTAACATTCTTAATGTTATAAAGTGATATTTATCCTTTAATGCTTTTATAAATGAACTCTATCCAGCCATTTTGCTTAATAAAACCGACGTCCCATATTTTTAGTGTAGCAGGCAAACCTTTTGTTTGAATTTTTTCCAAGCTCATGCCTTTATCAAAATTCTTTTGTACAAAGACAATGCTGTCTTTAAGCATTTGATGATATTTAACTAAGTCGCTACGAGTAGATAAAGGTCCATGACCAGGAATTATCTTTATATCTTCGGGAATCATATCAAGAATCTTGCCTATGTTCTTGCTGTAGCCCAAGGCATTGCCGTTACTGTTTAAATCAACAAAAGGGAACATGCCTGCAAAGTAATGATCCCCCATGTGTAATACATTTGAATCAACAAAATAAACTATCGAGTCTCCATCTGTATGGCCACGTGGAAAATGGATGAGTTTGATTGTTTCGTTATTAAAATGAATGGTGATAGATTGTTCAAAGGTAATGATTGGTCAGGCTGCTTTAGGACTAGCAGGCGAATCACCGAAGCGAATTTTTTGATCGGTCATTAAACGTTTTCTGACATTGTCGTGAGCAATGATAGTCGCCTCATCGCTAAATACAGTATTGCTACCAGTATGATCACCATGTCAGTGAGTATTGAGAATAAAATTGATTTTTTTAGAAGATGTCTTTGGAGAAATTTCTTTAAGTGAAGATTTTATTTTCTCAGACATTTCTGAAAACTGATCATCGACGATTAATATGCCATCTTCACCTATTGAAACAGCGATGTTCCCACCAGCAAAACCATTCACGCCTTCGAGCATATATATATTCTTATTAACCAATATGGTTTTAAGAGAAATATTAGAAAAATCACGCTCTGCATTCGCATGAGTTGCAAATATGCTGAAAAGTAGGCTGGTAATTAGTAATTTTTTGAACATCTTGTGCTGTTCCTGGTTTATTGTCGGAGTGTTTTTTCAATATCTATACCTTCTTCTAGGTAATTTACTGCAATCATTTCAATTGTTTCTGAGTCATCGGCTTTGATTTTTAAAAACTCATAAACCTCATTGCTGATGTCAATGGTGATTTGTTTGCTCATAATATTTACCTCATAAATCCGTTAAACTGAGAGAATAATTTTAATATTCAATAACTTAATACTTATGGTTATTTTGCATTAGCTAACTAAAAATAGACATTAATATTTAATGATTACACGGTAAATAGCTTTATAATAAAGCATGATTTATTTTAGAATATCTCTATCCTTACTGACTTGTCTTTGCATCTCAGGGTGTGGCCCACTCGCCTTAGTAAGTGCTGTAGGTACGACTGTCAATAATGCCGCCTATAATGCAGCGGAAAGAGACTTGAATAGTTCACAACCGAGTCGGGAAGTACAAGCGATGAATGTTGCTATAGCTAACATGAATCTTGGAGTGGAATATATGCGGCAGGGTGCATATGAAGATGCTCTGGGAAAATTGAACCGTTCTATTTTGGCAAAACCGGATTTTGCACCTACTTATAATATACTTGGTTTACTCTATCAAAAACTGGGTGATCCGATAACTGCGGAAAATAATTTTAAAAAATCAATGGAATTAGATCCTACTGATTCATCTACATACAATAATTACGGCTTGTTTCTTTGCCATAATAATAGATTAAAAGAAGCGGAGAAAATGTTTTTAGATGCGGCAAATAATCCTTATTATGACTCGCCAGAAATAGCATTTACAAACGCAGGGATATGCCTGCTTGATAGTAAACCTGAGGATAGTGAAAAATATTTTAAACAGGCTTTAAGAAAAGATTCTGATTATTCTCACGCTTTAATTCAAATGATAGATATTTCTTACAATAGAAGTGAGTATGGTTTAGCTCATCAATATCTTAAGCGTTATAAAAAGAATACGCACCACACGCCTAAAAGCCTTTGGTTAGGTGTTCGAATAGCAAGCGAATTGAAAAACAAAGATGATCTTGCTAGTTATGCATTGTTGCTGCGAAACAAGTATCCTGATAGTAAAGAAGCGAAGTTAATGTCGGAATGGAATTTTTAAAAATAATCAATAAAAGGTATTAACGTTTATTAATTGCAATATTAAGTTTAGTTTCTAATGATGCAATATCCTCTAAATTAACACCAAGTTCTTTTATCTTCTTTATTTTTGAATTGGAGCTCGCTAAAGTATTTTCTGTAATATCAGTTTCTATTTCTATAATAGATAGTTTAACCAAAGCCTTAATTTGAGACTTGGTTTTTTTATTTTTCGGTTCAATTTCAATCGCTAATTGTAAATAGTATTTTGCGCTAGAATTTTCGGGGTAGAGCAGGTTGTTGTTTTCTATAGCGTTACTAGCTAGTTTTTGCAGCTGCTTTATACGAGCCTGCTGCAGTTGTTTTAATTTAATATCTTCGACTTGCTTTATACTTGATCTAAGTATTTTTTCTAGCCTAGATGTAGATTCTTCTTGTATATTAAATGTACGAGCTTCTTTTATATAGATACTTGCCTGATCAAGCTTATTGTATTTTATGGCAATGCTTGCTTGCTTAAGAAGTTCGCTTACAAATTTATCTTCCAATTCGCTGGTGATATTTTTATCTGCCTTTTCCAGCTTTAATTTATCTAAATAAAATTTAACGCTGTCATCTTCAGGATAAATTATATTGCCTGCATCCATATGGTTATTTATTAGGGAAATTAATTTTCCAGACTTTTCCCGTTGAGCAGAATATTCACTTTCATTTTCTACATTGTTTAAACCTGTAGTTTTATTTGATGTTGCAGAATCTTGGTTATGATTTGGAGGACTTTCTTTTATTAACGATGGCTTCGACTCTTTTTTTGTAATAACAGGAATTATGTTTATTTTTCCTGATAACTTTACCTGACCATTTTCTATTCCTAATAATATGGGCCCGTTATTAGACATAGGAAGGATTTCGTCGGTGACGAGAGTATTTTCATCGTCGATGTTTGAAAAGAGAAGCAGTGAAAATGAGATAACGATTAAAATCGCTATAGAGAAAATGTAATTGTTTCGTTTGTTATTTTTTTTCGGTGGTTCATCATTAATTTCTAACGATATCGTATCAGTTCCATTTTTTGATTGCTTTCTAATTGCCGCATTGATGCAGTTTGAAACTTGATCTGCAGCAAAGGGTTTTTGTAAGTATCTGTAGATATTAAAACTTTTGAAAAGCGTCGCCTGACTTTCTGTTTCACCGGATTCTACAGCGGCAATTAAAGTTAATTCAGGGAAAAATGATAAAACCTCAATGATTTTTTCCTGATGTTCAACTTTTAGAAAAGCGGCATCAATAATAACAATCTTGATGATGCTATCTGTCAAGATATCACTGAATTGCTCTGTAGAGTTAGCAAAATGCACAACTATATAGTTGTTAAGCGCGTTCTTTATGTCAGTGAAAGTGCTTTCCTGATTTGATAATACGAGTATTGGAGTCAATGGCGTGTTGTTAGATTCTCTTGGAATCAGTAGCTAAAAAGTGGCGTAATATAGCATGAATTAATATCGAATTTGTTATGAGAAAACGTCTTTATTTCGGCTTTTTTCTCTGTACAGGGGCAGTTTAATAGCGGGTTCCCACATTTACTCTTACTTTATGTAATTCAACTGTCATCTTATTAATCTACCTTTCACGAGGATTAACATCTAAATCATTGATAACAATGAGATTAAAGAGTAATGTTTAACAATAAATATGGGCTGGTTACTCGTCCGTTAAATAATCGTTTTACAATTTGGTGTATATCTAATGCGATATTTATTATTAATTATTTTCACTCTTGTGCTCACAGCTTGCGGGCAATCAGAGTACGAAATTGCTTTTGAGGCTTATCAGGCTCGTGATTATGAGACCGCATTCGAACTAATTTCTGATTTAGCGGATTCCGGCGATATACGAGCTCAAAATATTTTAGGTTTAATGCATGAAAGAGCACAAGGAGTTGAACGAAATTACTATGAAGCAGAAAAATGGTATCGCAAGGCAGCAGAAAAAGGCGTTGCCGAATCTCAAATTAGATTAGCTCAATTATATGTTCAGGGTTTAGGAGTCAAAAGGGATTATTGGGAAGGTTTAAAATGGGCTCGCAAAGCGGCAGTACAGGGCAATTCTGAGGCTGAAGCAAATATCGGTTATTTGTTTCATGATGGTATAGGTGTGAAGCAAGACTATAAAGAAGCAGTAAAATGGTATCGCAAAGCGGCAGAAAAAGATTGGGTCAGTGCGCAACATGATCTTGGTGTAATGTATGAAAATGGTCATGGTGTGGAACAAGATTATATTGTCGCTCTTGAATGGTACCGTAAGGCCGCAGCGCGTGGAAATATTGCCTCGCAAACTAACCTGATTAATTTATATCAAAAAAATATAGGTATTACTAAAAGTGATGCCGAAGTATTAGAGTGGTTTATTAATACGGCAAAAGACAAATACGTAATGGCTCAATATAAATTAGGAGCGATGTATTACGCTGGAGATAAAACCACACAGGATTATATTCAGGCCTATGCATGGATCGGTATCGTTGCTGTTGCCGGTTACAAACCAGCAGAACGGTTTCGAGATGAAATAGGCTCAAAACTTAAAACTGAAGAACTTAAAGAAGCGCGATTGCTCGCAAAAGAACTTTGGGACAATTACGGGAAAGTAGTTAATTAATACAAGACTAGGTTCTAAACTAAACATCTCAAACATCATTTCTATTGTTACAGCCTTAATTTCTTAAGGCTAAATACTTGACAACAATAAAAAACAGGCAGAATATCCTGCCCCATGAAAATTTACTCAATGACAAAACTGGTATTTATTTGGCACCGCACCGAAATGTGTGGCGTTGATAAGCACCTGTGTGTCAGAGAATTTGTATTTTGATATCTAATAAATAGATATAAGTAATTCTAAAAGGCCGCCGGTGTTATAACCCGCGGCCTTTTTTTTTGGCCAAGGATGGCCTTATGCCGTGATGCACATGGATGTGCGAGAACGGCGTTGCTCATTAATAACCTAAACTAAACCGGAGGCTCATACCAAATGAGATAATGAAATGAAAACCTTGATTGCCAAATTAATAGTAGGATTATTATTATTTAATATTCAGTCCGTAAAGGGGCAGAGTATTGATTACACTAGTCGAAACTACTTGATACATTCCTGTAAGTTATTTGCCAAAGACGCCTATAAGGCAGCGGATACTTTTCGTCGTGGGGCGATGCTTCAGGATATTTTAAGGCTAATTGAAAACGCACATGTTGCAGGCTCTATGAAGCATCGTGCATTTCAGGCAATTCAATTTGTATGGAAGAACCAGTTGGACAATTCTGTGCTAGCTTATAGTTTAGCTATGGGACTATGTTTGAAGCCTAAAAACGTAATGGCTCCAATAGATGAACCTTGGCTCACTTCACCAAGAACGAGCAAGGAATTTTTTTAATGAGATGTAATTGCCGGGATGACCATTCATCCCGGCATCATTAGTTATTCTTTAGAACAAGTCTTCAATTGATAAATAGCGTTCGCCAGAGTCGTAGCTAAATATTAATACTCGACAGCCTTTGCTCATGTCATGTTCTTTTTGCTTTAAAGCAGCAAGTGTTGCTCCGGATGAAATGCCAACAAGGATGCCTTCTTCTTTTGCGCAACGTCGTACCATATCAAAAGAATCTTCTTCTGAAACTTGAATAGTGCCATCGAGAATATCAACATTAAGTACGTCAGGAATAAAACCAGCTCCTATTCCTTGAAGACGATGCAGGCCTTTTTCTCCTCCACTAATCACTGGAGATTTCTCGGGTTCTACGGCAAAGACTTGTAGCGCAGAAAAGCTCTCTTTTAATGCTTCGGCGCAACCGGTGATATGCCCGCCAGTGCCGACACCAGTAATTAAATAATCTAGCCCTTCTGGAAAATCAGCAAGGATTTCCGGAGCGGTGGTATCTTTATGAGCTTGTACATTCGCGGGGTTTTGAAACTGTTGTGGCATCCAACCATTTTCATGTTCTTCCAATAACTCATTGGCTTTAGCAATTGTGCCGCCCATGCCAAGTTCTTTTGGCGTTAATACGAGTTCCGCACCAAGCGCTTGCATATATTTACGTCGTTCAATCGACATGGATTCAGGCATAGTCAGTATCAAACGATAACCTTTGACTGCGGCGACTAGAGCTAAGCCAATACCCGTATTGCCGGAAGTCGGTTCAATAATAACGGTATCTTTATTAATCAATCCTTTTTTCTCGGCATCCTCTATCATTGCTTTTGCAATACGATCCTTAATACTGCTACAGGGGTTAAAACTTTCTGTCTTCATCCATACTTCGATATCATCCCGAAACAGTTTGTTGATTCGAATATGCGGTGTATCACCAATCGTTTCTAGGATATTGTTGTATTTCATAATGGCTTCCTGTTATAGCAATGTGTTAAATAGATTGTCTGTGATTCCAGTTTAGAATGGTTTTCCAAAGCTAGGGCATAATTAGATATGTTAGTAAATTGAACTGTGAATGACTATCAGAATATATTTATATGTCATCTGATTTAGCGATAGAAATCTCAGCAAGCAAGCCAGTGGTTCTACGTAGGCGTAAACTGATTATTTCGCCAATCTTCCACAATAATTTAACACCAAGTGCATGGTTTTCAGAAACTAGTTTCTTAAAATCAGGTCCTGTGATAATAAAAACAACTGAATCAACAGTAGCAATAGCCGAAGCTGATACCGGCTCATCATCCAAAATACCCATTTCACCAATAGAACCTCCGGCCTTTATATCAGCAACCTTTAAATGTTCTGCACCGGATATTTCTTTAAAAATAGCAATTTCACCTTCTGCAATCAGGCAGAACTCAGGCGTTTGGTTACCTTCTTCAAAGACGGTAGTACCTGACTTAGCTTGGTACGGTTTGACCCACTGTATTAATGAATCTAGTTCATTCTGGTTTAGCTTAGAAAAAAACTGGATGCTTTTAAGATAATCCATAATGCTTTTTTCATTCGAAGCGGTTTCCTCAAGTGGAATTAGGTTTCCCATGACATTTGCCTTAAGATTTTTTATTGCTAACAGCAATAGAGAAATATGCTTCGAAAGTAAAAACAAATCGAGAAATTCAGGATAAAATGACAATTGGCTCAATATACAGTTATTTAATGGAATTTTCTTAATGCTAATGAAAACGTCGCCTTTTCCGAATAAAATTATCTTTAATTCTATATTGCTACTAAATTCGATTTTATTTAGTTGTTATTCATCAACTGTTTTATCTCAATCATCTACTAAAGAAATATGTTTTAATTTTTATATTGTCACAAAGAAAACTGCTGCAGAATCAGAGGCTGGTGTTTTTGAAAAACAAAAAAATCTGCTGCTACATCAACTATCAAAAAGCCAAAGTGTGTTTGATGAGAATCTAGAGAGAAAATGTCCGGCTATAAAATTATCAAAGGGAAAAATAAGACAGATTGTTTGGAAGAATGCACACTTGTTGAGTAAGCCAGTCGATCAGGGGAGCAATGAAGCAACGGAAGCTTATCTTTTTAGGAAATTTACTAAAGCTTCAAGTGATCTAAGTTTGATCGTTCAAAAAATTAGAGAGCAAGAAAAAATGTCGTATCGTTCTCTACTTAGACTTTATCCCGGACGAGCCATAGTCAAAGCAAATAATTTTATGAATAAATTAATAGAACATCGTAAGACATTGAACAATATAAAATCAGATGATATTACGAAGTTACAAATAATGATTAGTAATAATATTGAGAAAATAAAATTAAAACTAGACTCATATATGAAAGAAAGTAGTGTCGAGCTTATACAAAAAGCTAGAGAAAGAATAAGTAAATACGAAAAGGTAGATCAAGTAAGCGCGAGCACATGGGCTGAAGGCGAACTGGTTTTCTGGAATGACCTAGAAGCACAAGACACCTCGGTAGAATTAAAAAACTTACTTAAATACTATCGTACGTCAGATAATCAATGCTTGGATCTTTATGTTATTCCTAATGGAAAGACACCCTCTAGGCATAATAAAGAAGCAAATAAAAACGGAAAATGGACAAGCAGGGGTGGTGCAACAATATCAACAAAAAATTTTCCAAGAACCACGAATGGAATAGGAGATGCGATATTACTGACCTACAACACCAGAGAGTCAGAAACTAGATTGGCTCATGAGTTAGTTCATCTTCTTCTTGGAAAAGGCGATGCCCATGCAGAAAAAAAAGAAAAAGACCTGATGCATGAGCATAGTAAAGGCGGTTCTTACCTTGATGAAATAGAATGCGAGCAGATTAGAGAAAATGCACTCGAATTTTATGGCGGTGTAACCGAGAGTCGCAAAAACTGATAATATTAGAACTTAGTCGAAAAGTTCTATTACTATTTATTTTTTAAATGATCTCGATTTCTTTAACGCAGGATTATCGTGATTAAGTTCAGCTTGTACATCTTTGACGCTATGCATATAGATCATTTCGCGTCCCATTACACTGCCGGCATAAGAGTTGCCGTATTTCGTAGGTGTTAAATCACACTGGACACTATGTACACCTTCGCCGATAACAATAGAAATCAGATTAGCTTGTTTCTTTAAAACAACCACTTCCATCGATTGGCCGCTTTCCGTGTTTGATACTGTAATCTTTTCTGTATGCATAATGAGTTTAATTATTAATGTTTAACCATTTTATTTTTGTATGTACTCGGTGTGCAGCCAAAAAATTGGGTAAAGCGGCGGCTAAAATGACTAAGGTCATTAAAGCCCACAGTATAACAAGCCTCGCTTACAGACTTGCCAGCTTCAATTGCTTCTGCTGCCAGCTTTAAGCGTAATTGTTGTTGATACTCGTTAGGCGAACAACCAACTTGCTTTTTAAATTCGACATAGAGTTTGCTGCGACTCATACATGCACAACGACAGAGTTGTTCTATATCTAATGGTTGCGAAAAATTCTGTGCTATGAAGGAGAGGCCGGCAGAAATGCTGCTAGCATCTGGAGTGTGCTGGCAATAATCCAGTAATACTTCTCGACCTTGTTGTCTTAACAGTCGAATAATTAATTCCGTTACACCTAAATCGATCAACATTTCTTTATCGGACGAATCATTAGTGAATAGGCCGACGAGTCGTTCTAATAGTTGTTGAGTCTCTGTGGTGTGATGAGTATGAATAACATGTGGCTGGTATTGCCAATCATGTTCTACGGCACCTAAAGTCGTTACCCCTCGCATCCGTTCGGATAAAAAATCAACCCGATCTTTGTCGATTTCTATGGTTAAACAGGTAGTAGGACGTTGCTCATTAGCTTCAGGAAAATCAATTTCGACGTATTCCCCAGGAGGCATGACATAAGATTCATGAGGTAAAAACACTTTGCCTGCTTCGTCGTGGAAGTCATGCATGATTTTTCGTCCTTTCACCATCCCGCAAAAAAGCAATTGGTCGGCATCAAGCCCAACTCGGGAGGCTGTACGATAAGTATCATAAATACTCAAAACTGACTCAGGCCCTTGAAAAGACAGCTTATTTTCTACCAATAACTGGCGTTTTTCGCGCCTTTTTGAAAGCGGCAACAGTGAGTTTTGCATAAGTTACTCCAAACAATTATGGAAGTCGATTGAGCAATTTTGTCTCTATTCAGGACAGTTAGTCAAGTACTTAGGAATGTCAGTCAACTATAGCGCCAGATAGGCGGTTTATTATTGAAAATTACAAAAACAAGAGAGAGAGATTATGATTTATACGCAACCTGGTGCAGAAGGGGCAGTGGTTTCATTTAACGAACGCTATGGAAACTATATAAATGGTGAATGGGTAGCACCGGTGAAAGGTAATTATTTCACTAATATTACACCGGTTACCGGAGAAGGTTTTTGTGAGATACCACGTTCCACTGAAGAAGACATTAATCTAGCACTCGATGCTGCTCATGCTGCGAAAGATGCTTGGGGAAAAACTTCAATTACAGAACGTTCCAATCTATTGCTGAAAATCGCAGACCGTATGGAAGCTAATCTTGAGATGCTCGCAGTTGCAGAGACTTGGGATAACGGCAAAGCAGTACGCGAAACCTTGGCTGCCGACGTACCATTATGTATAGACCATTTTCGTTATTATGCCGGTTGTATTCGTGCTCAGGAAGGAACCATGGGCGAAATAGATGAGAATACAGTGTCATATCAATTCCACGAACCACTTGGTGTAGTCGGCCAAATCATTCCCTGGAATTTTCCTTTACTTATGGCCGCATGGAAATTAGCGCCGGCTTTAGTAACCGGAAACTGCATAGTATTAAAACCTGCTGAACAAACGCCGGTTTCTATCTTAAAGTTAATAGAAGTTATTGGAGATCTTCTACCTCCAGGCGTACTGAATATCGTCAATGGCTTTGGCAAAGAAGCTGGTCAAGCTTTAGCAACGAGTAAACGCATCGATAAAATTGCTTTTACTGGTTCGACACCTACAGGTTCACATATTCTAAAATGTGCCGCGGAAAATATTATTCCTTCAACTGTTGAGTTAGGCGGTAAGTCACCTAATATTTTCTTTGAAGATATCATGAAGCAAGAAGATGATTACATTAGTAAATGCGCGGAAGGTGCAGTGCTAGCATTCTTTAATCAGGGAGAGGTTTGTACTTGTCCTTCACGAGCATTAATTCAAGAAAGCATTTACGACGAATTTATATCAATCGTTATTGAAAGATCAAAGCAAATTATTCGTGGTAATCCATTAGATACGGATGTGCAAGTTGGCGCGCAAGTGTCAAAAGATCAGTTCGATAAAATTCTTAATTATATAGAGATAGGCAAGAAAGAAGGCGCCGAGCTACTAATAGGCGGTAATGTTGCACAAGTTGGTTCTGGTTATGACAGCGGTTATTACATAGAGCCAACATTACTAAAAGGCACTAATGATATGTGTGTCTTTCAAGAAGAAATATTTGGTCCTGTCGTATCAGTGACCACGTTTAAAGATGAAGCTGAAGCTTTAGCTATTGCTAATGATACTGAGTTTGGATTAGGCGCTGGTGTTTGGACTCGCGATATAAATCTTGCTTATCGTATGGGACGAGGCATTCAAGCAGGTCGAGTATGGACGAATTGTTATCATCTTTATCCTGCTCATGCAGCGTTTGGTGGTTATAAAAAATCAGGCATAGGTCGAGAAACTCATAAGATGATGCTTGATCATTATCAACAAACTAAAAATTTATTAGTGAGTTATAGCACGAGTCCTCTCGGATTTTTCTAGGATAAAAATAGAGTTTAACCAGTAGGCCGGTTTATTTATGTAGTCTAAATAAGTCGGTCTGCTACCTTAATGAATTAATATTAATAGATGTACTTAAATAATTTTGTCATGAAATGATCTTTATTCATCTTGTGACGTTGTTGTTTATTTGAAAAGAATAAAAGAGAAGGAAGGTTTATAAATGAAAACACCTGTACAAGTAGCAGTCACTGGCGCAGCAGGTCAGATTGCATATTCAATTTTGTTTCGTATTGCTTCTGGCGAAATGTTGGGTCCGGATCAACCTGTCGTATTACGTTGTCTTGAGATAACGTCAGCTATGCAGGCACTAGTCGGTGTTGCTATGGAAGTCGACGATTGTGCTTTCCCTTTAGTCGATAGAATTGTTTTAACTGATGATCCAAACGAAGCTTTTAAAGGTGCGGATATTGCAATGTTAATTGGTGCTAGACCAAGAGGAGCAGGCATGGAACGTTCTGATCTATTAAAAGCTAATGGTGGTATTTTCAAAATTCAAGGCGAAGCTTTAAATAGAAATGCTAAGCGTGATGTGAAAGTTGTAGTTGTAGGAAATCCGGCAAACACGAATGCACATACAGCAATGCGTTTTGCTCCCGATTTAAACGCTCGGAATTTTACAGCACTAACAAGACTTGATCACAACCGAGCTTTGTCTCAACTTGCAGATAAAACTAAATCTAGTGCACATGAAATCAAGAAGATGACTATCTGGGGAAATCACTCAACAACACAGTACCCAGACATAAGTCATGCAACAGTCGCTGGGAAAGCGGCTATAGATTTAGTAGAGCAATCATGGAATGAAGCTGAATATATTCCGCGTGTTGCAAAACGAGGCGCAGAAATTATTGCAGCAAGAGGTGCATCTAGTGCGGCTTCGGCTGCGAATGGTGCAGTCGAACACATTCGTGATTGGGTACTTGGCACACCGGAAGATGATTGGGTCAGCATGGCTGTTCCGAGTGATGGTAGTTATGGCATTCCTGAAGGTTTAATGTATTCATTTCCCGTGCGTTGTAAGGACGGCAATTACCAAATTGTTCAGGACTTGGAAATCAATGATTTTAGTCAATCAAAAATGGATCTGACTCAGAAAGAATTAGAACAAGAGCGTGATGCTGTTAACGAATTAGTAGGTTAATTTAAAATAGAGAAGAAACTAATGAACGAATATATCGAATCCAATGGACTAAAAATAGCAACGCCATTATATGAGTTGCTAGAAAATAAGATCGCGCCAGGCACGGATGTTAATCCAGATGACTTCTGGGCGGCATTAGCAAAGATTAATAAAAAGCTTGGCCCAGAAAATAAAGCCTTACTTGAAAAACGCAATGATCTTCAAAAGAAAATTGATGATTGGTATATAGAACGTAAAGGACACACATTTGATGCAGTAGAACATCAGAACTTTTTGAAAGAAATTGGCTACCTATTGCCAGAAGGCGATAACTTTAAAGTAACGACATCAAATGTAGATTGTGAAATAACAACGATAGCAGGGCCGCAATTAGTTGTTCCTGTCGACAAGTCACGATATGCACTAAATGCAGCTAATGCACGTTGGGGTAGTTTGTACGATGCATTGTATGGCACAGATTTAATTCTTGAAGTTGAAGGTTGTAAGCGAACAAAAAAATATAATCCTGTTCGTGGCGCTAAAGTAATCAAGTATGTTCGTAACTTTCTAGATACTTCTGTTCCTATGGCCATTGGCAGTCATGGTTTTGTTGTTCAATATAAAGTGAGATCCGGAAAGCTCATTGGAATTATGGGCGATGGCACTGAATCTGGGCTAGGTAAGCGAGAACGATTTGTTGGCTATACAGGCGAGCCAGAATCCCCAAAAAGTATTTTTCTTAGTCACAATCATATGTATATTGAGATATGCCTTGGTGAAGGATTTTATATCGGCCGTGGTGATTTGGCGGGTGTTTATGATGTTAAATTAGAATCTGCAGTTAGTACCATTATGGATTGCGAAGATTCTGTTGCCGCAGTTGATGCTGAAGATAAAACACAGGTCTACTCGAACTGGTTGGGTTTAATGAAAGGTAATCTGAAACTTACAATAGTTAAAGAAAATGAAACTATTGAAAGATCATTAGCGCCTGATCGTAACTACACTAGTCCCGACGGTAAAAAATGTACGCTTAGAAGTCGCAGCTTAATGTTATGCCGTAATGTAGGCATTCATATGTACACCGATGCTGTAATGACGACTGATGGCGAACAGATCCCCGAAGGTTTTCTGGATGCGATGATGACCGTTCTTATCGCAAAACATGATCTGTTAGGAAAAGGAAATTTTAGAAATAGTCTTGAAGGAAGTGTATATATCGTTAAACCAAAATTACATGGACCAGAAGAAGTTGCATCCACTGTTAAACTTTTTGAATTGGTAGAACAGGCTTTGGGTTTAGAAAAAAACACAGTCAAGATTGGAATTATGGATGAAGAGCGCAGAACGACTGTTAATCTAAAAGAATGTATTAGAGTTGCTAAAGAGCGTGTGATTTTTATTAACACAGGCTTTCTTGATCGTACCGGCGATGAGATTCATACCAGTATGCAAGCAGCAGCTGTTATGAAAAAGAAAGACTTAAAGTCGGCAACTTGGTTGCTTGCCTATGAAGACTGGAATGTTGATGTTGGTTTAGAGACCGGTTTACCCGGCCATGCTCAGATTGGTAAAGGCATGTGGGCAGAGCCTGAGAATATGGCGAATATGATGGAGGCCAAAATAAATCATCCTCGTGCGGGCGCAAGTACCGCTTGGGTCCCATCACCTACAGCCGCAACATTGCACGCGATGCATTATCATCGAGTTGATGTCCATAGTCGTCAACAGGAATTATGCAAAGTAACACGTTCGAACCTAAATGATATTCTTACAATTCCTGTACTTGAAGAAGAACTTACGGACGCCGAAATTCGAGCAGAGATTGAGAATAATGCACAGGGAATTCTTGGCTATGTGGTGCGTTGGATTGATCAAGGTGTTGGCTGCTCGAAAGTGCCTGATATTAACAATGTTTCTTTGATGGAAGATCGAGCAACGTTAAGAATTTCTAGCCAGCATATTTCCAATTGGTTGCATCATGAATTAGTAACGCCAAAACAGGTTGTTGACGTTTTTCAAAAGATGGCAGCAATTGTCGATTTTCAAAATGCAAACGATCCATTATATAAAAGTATGTCACCGGATTTTGATAACAATATTGCATTTAAAGCGGCATTAGATCTTGTTTTTACTGGATGCTCTGAGGCAAGTGGTTATACCGAAAAAGTATTACACGCTCGTCGAAGAGAAGCTAAGTTAAAAGAAAAGCATGAGTCATTATTTATAATAAATAACACAGTTCGTCAGTGCTTGTAAATTTTATAAGAGCTAAAAAAGAGGGAAGATAATTATATGTCTGAAACTAAACTCTATACAGTTTCTAAAACTGCACAAAAACATGCATTCATTGGTAAAGAGAAATATCAATCTATGTACGAACGTTCGATTAATGATGCGAATGCATTTTGGGGTGAACAAGCCGATGAGTTTCTAAGCTGGTTTTCCAAATGGGACAAAGTCCAGGAATGGGATTACAACGACGTTAATATTAATTGGTTCAAAGGTGGTAAGTTAAACGTCAGTTACAATTGTCTCGATAGACATCTGGAAACACGTGGCGATCAAGTCGCGATTATCTGGGAAGGAGACGATCCGGATGTCGATAAAAATATTACTTATAAAGAATTACATGAGGAAGTTTGTAAGCTAGCAAACGTTCTTAAGGCCCGTGGCGTGAAGAAAGGCGATCGAATTGCCATCTATATGCCAATGATAGCCGAAGCAGCCGTGGCCATGTTAGCTTGCACACGCATAGGTGCAGTGCATTCTATCGTCTTCGGTGGTTTTTCCCCAAGCGCTTTAAAAGACCGTATTCTCGATTCTGATTGCCAAGTGGTGATAACGGCGGATGAAGGTGTCCGTGGCGGTAAACACATTCCGCTTAAAACTAATGTTGATACCGCGGTATCTGAGTGTCCGAATGTACATACGGTCTTAGTCGTTAAACGTACCGGCAATGTAGTGGCTTGGGATGATAATAGAGATGTTTGGTATCATGAGATGATGGCAGGCGTGTCGAGTGATTGTCCACCAGAAGAAATGGATGCGGAAGATCCTTTGTTTATATTGTATACATCAGGTTCGACCGGAAAGCCAAAAGGTGTGCTACATACAACCGGTGGTTATTTATTATTTGTCGCGATGACACACAAGTATGTCTTTGATTATCACGACGGTGATATCTATTGGTGTACGGCAGATGTTGGTTGGGTGACAGGACACTCCTATATTGTTTATGGGCCCTTATGTAATGCGGCAACTACTTTAATGTTTGAAGGTGTGCCTACCTATCCGGATGCAGGCCGATTCTGGCAAGTGGTGGATAAACATAAAGTGAATACGTTTTATACAGCACCGACGGCGATTCGTGCGTTGATGGGCCAGGGTGATGAATTTGTTAAAAAAACCAGCAGAGAAAGTTTAAGGATCCTTGGTACAGTAGGCGAGCCGATAAACCCGGAAGCTTGGGAATGGTATTACCATATCGTCGGTAATGAACAATGCCCGATTATCGATACATGGTGGCAGACGGAAACAGGTGGTCATTTAATCACGCCATTGCCGGGCGCTACTGATCTGAAACCGGGTTCAGCGACACTGCCATTCTTTGGTGTTGAGCCGTGTTTGCTTGATGACAAAGGTAATGAAATAGAAGGGGTTGGCGAGGGTGCACTTTGTATTAAACGTTCGTGGCCAGGTCAAATGCGTACCTTATATGGTGATCATGAACGTTTCAAAGAAACTTATTTCACTATGTATCCCGGAAAGTATTTTACTGGTGATGGTGCCCGTCGTGATGAAGATGGTTATTACTGGATAACCGGACGTATGGATGATGTGATTAATGTTTCAGGTCATCGCATGGGGACTGCCGAGGTTGAAAGTGCTTTGGTTTTGCATCAGGATGTCACCGAATCTGCCGTAGTCGGTTATCCACATGATATTAAGGGACAAGGTATTTATGCCTATATCACTTTAATGAATGGTGTTGAGGCGACAGATGATCTTAAACAGGAATTGGTTAAACATGTACGAAGTGAGATCGGACCAATAGCGAGTCCAGATATTATCCAGTGGGCACCAGGACTTCCGAAAACACGTTCAGGTAAAATCATGCGACGCATCTTGAGAAAGGTGGCGGCGAATGAACTCGATAATTTGGGTGATACTAGTACACTTGCTGAACCTGATGTTGTGAATGATTTAATTGATAATAGAGTGAATAGATAAGGTGGTTATATGAATTTAGATAGAGTGGCAACAGGAAAAAATCCGCCTAATGAGGTAAATATTGTTGTTGAAATTCCTTTGCATGGTGCACCGGTAAAATATGAATTGGATAAAGAAAGCGGAGCGATGTTTGTGGATCGTTTTCTAAATACATCAATGCATTATCCTTGTAACTACGGTTATATTCCTAGAACGTTGGCTAAAGATGGAGATGCTATCGATGCTATCGTTATGACACCGATGCCTTTGATTCATGGTTCGGTTATTCCTTGTCGTCCAATTGGTATTTTGAAAATGACAGACGAAGCAGGGGATGATAGTAAAGTCATGGTGGTGCCACTTGATTCAGTCTCTAAGTTTCATACGAATGTTAATTCTTATAAGGATGTACAACCGGCATTATTAGATCAAATCACACACTTCTTTGAACATTATAAAGATCTCGAGCCTAATAAATGGGTCAAAGTTGATGGTTGGTATGATGCTGATGAAGCCAGGAAAGAAATTATTGCCGCCATGGAAGCGTATACATGATTTTATGCTTAGTGTAGGAATGTAGGAACCTTTTGGACACTTCGTGTATTTTAACTCACACGGAGGATCAGAAGATGACGACCGATGAAAGAGAAATCAATCGTAAGCGACGTATCCTTGAGCATGCCGATGTATCAGGCAATGTCGCAAAGACCTGCCGTGAATGGAAAGTTCTATGCCTTTTTTCCATGAATTTTGCACGATAGTTGTATTACATACATTAGATGACTTGCTCCATGACATTCAGCTCGCATAATAAATTTAATTTATCATCATGCTTTAGTCCGTTTAGTTTTTCTGCATGAAAACGCCCCACATCTTTAATGTGGCGTAGCCAATTATCGATCAGACCATGCTCTCCGTGTTTTCTAACGCAGCCTTTATGCCTCCGCACCCATAATGCCCACAAACAACGATATGTTTTACTTCTAGAATTTCAACTGCAAATTGTATTACTTAAAGGCAATTCAGATCTGTATGCACAACAACGTTTGCAATATTTCGATGAACAAATACTTCACCCGGGGGTAAATCTACTATTTGATTCGCGGGCACTCTACTATCTGAACAACCAATCCAGAGATATTCGGGCGCTTGTTGCTTAGATAGTTGTGAGAAAAACTCAGGGTTCTTCTCTTTAATTTCAGCGGCCCACACCAAATTTCTATCAAAAAGATGCTTCAATGATTTCAACTTTTAGTTAATTCCTATATGTGATTTTGTATTTAATAGTATGTTAATGAGCAAGGATTCTAATGTAATTATTACATATCATAACCTAGACTAGGGGCTAACCAGCGTTCAATTTCTTGAAGAGACATACCTTTACGTTTCGCGTAACTTTCAATTTGGTCTTTATTTACTTTACCTAAACCAAAATATCTTGAGTTTGGATGTGAAAAGTACCAGCCGGATACTGCGGCAGTGGGATACATAGCGTAAGAATTAGTTAATTTTATTCCAGTATTTTCTTCTACATTTAGCAGTTTCCATAGTTTGGATTTTTCAGTGTGATCTGGACACGCAGGATAGCCGGGAGCAGGGCGAATGCCCTGATATTTTTCGGATATCAATGCATTATTATCTAATCCGTCATCATCGTTGTAACCCCAGTATTCTTGTCTTACTCGTTGATGTAATCGTTCGGCAAAGGCTTCTGCAAAACGATCGGCAAGGGCTTTTAGCATGATGGCACTATAATCATCGTGATCGTCTTCAAAAGTTTTGATGCGATCTTCCATGTCAAAACCAGTGGCGACAGCAAAGGCGCCAATGTAATCTTTAACGTGTGTTTCTTCAGGCGCAACAAAATCTGCTAATGCATGATTTGCCTGGCCAGGTGGTCTTTGTGTTTGTTGTCTTAATGAATGTAAGGTTTCTAATATACCGTCACGCTTCTCATTGGTATAAACCTCAATGTCATCATGACCAATAGAGTTAGCAGGGAATAGGCCGATAACGCCTTTTGCCGTAAACCATTTTTCAGAGACAATCTTATTCAACATAACTTTGGCTTCTTCATAAAGCTTGGTTGCTTCTTCGCCAACAATTTTATCTTCGAGTATACGAGGAAATTTTCCTGCAAGTTCCCATGCGATAAAGAAAGGCGTCCAATCAATATAGTCTTTCAGTTCTTCTAAGGGGTAATCATCAAATACAGTAATACCTAATTTCTTTGGTGCGGGAGGCGTGTAAGCTTCCCAATCAGCTTTAAAGCGATTTTCTCTTGCTTTCTCAATTGTTAGCCACTTTATTTTCGATTGCTTGCCTTTATGCTGTTCACGAACAGTATTGTATTCTTCTTTAATTTCTTTAACGAAGGCTTCTTTCATGCCATCGCTAAGTAACTTTGTCGATACACCTACAGCACGCGATGCATCTTTAACATAGACAACGGTTTGTTCATAGCCAGGATCGATCTTAACTGCAGTATGTGCTCGCGATGTTGTTGCACCACCAATCATTAAAGGCACGATAAAGTTTTGTCGCTGCATTTCTTTAGCAACATGCACCATCTCATCTAATGATGGAGTAATTAAACCACTCAAGCCAATGATGTCAGCATTTTCTTCTTTAGCAGCATCAAGGATCTTTTGCGCAGGCACCATGACGCCAAGATCAATCACTTCATAGTTATTGCATTGCAAGACTACGGAAACA
This sequence comes from Thiotrichaceae bacterium, assembly GCA_012960105.1. Classification (GTDB taxonomy): domain Bacteria; phylum Pseudomonadota; class Gammaproteobacteria; order Eutrophobiales; family Eutrophobiaceae; genus UBA7359. Next base: position 37,140 of record DUBV01000045.1, read on the forward strand.
ATGTTTTTTCCTATGTCATGTACGTCACCTTTAACGGTGGCCATGATAATTTTGCCATTACTTTTTATTTCACCTTCGCCTTTTTCTTCTTCAATAAAAGGCATGAGGTAGGCAACGGCTTTTTTCATGACGCGGGCGCTTTTAACTACTTGTGGCAAGAACATTTTTCCGGCGCCAAAAAGATCGCCAACGACATTCATGCCGTCCATCAATGCGCCCTCGATGACATGAATTGGTTTTTCTGATTGCTGACGCGCTTCTTCGGTATCTTCTTCAATGTATTCGGCAATACCTTTTACCAATGAATGAGTCAGTCGTTCGCCAACCGTTGCCTTACGCCATTCAAGGTCAACTTTCTTTTCTTTTGTTTTTCCGCCTTTTACGGTCTCGGCAAAATCGACTAGTCGATCAGTTGCATCATCACGTTTGTTTAATAATACATCTTCAACGTAAGTTAATAGTTCTTTGGGAATATCATCATAGATACCCAATTGTCCGGCATTAACAATACCCATATCTAAACCGGCTTGTATGCCGTGATAGAGAAAGGCGCTATGCATCGCTTCACGTACTGGATTATTGCCGCGGAATGAAAATGAGACGTTACTTAAACCACCACTGACTAGAGCATGCGGTAGGTGTTCTTTAATTAATTTCGTGCCTTCGAAAAAAGACACGGCAAAGTTGTTGTGTTCTTCCATGCCGGTAGCAATAGTTAAAACATTCGGATCGAAGATTATATCTTCTGGTGGAAAGCCAACCTTGTCGACAAGTATGTCATAAGATCGTTTGCAGACTTCAAAGCGACGATCAGTACTATCGGCTTGTCCGGTTTCATCAAAGGCCATAACGACGACTGCTGCGCCATATCGTCGAACGAGTTTTGCGCGTTCAATAAATAATTCTTCGCCTTCTTTAAGACTAATAGAGTTAACAATACCTTTGCCTTGTACACAACGTAGCCCAGCTTCAATGACACTCCACTTGGAGGAATCGATCATGATCGGCACACGGCTGATATCTGGTTCAGAAGCGATTAGTTTCAGGAATTCTTCCATTATTTGCTCAGATTCGAGCATGCCTTCATCCATACAAATATCGATGACCTGTGCGCCATTTTCAACTTGCTGGCGAGCAACTTCGAGTGCCGCATCCAGATTTTCTTCTTCTTTGACGAGTCTTAGAAATAGAGGAGATCCGGCAACATTAGTACGTTCGCCAACATTAACGAAATTCACCTCTGGCGTGATATTGAACGGCTCTAGACCACTCAATCTTTGTACGATAGGTAAATCAGGTATTTTTCTTGGTGCAACGCCTTCGACAACCTTGGCCATTTCGCGGATATGATCTGGTGTGGTACCACAACAACCACCAACAATGTTCAAAAATCCGGATTCGGCCCATTCTTTGATGTGTTCGGACATCGGTTCTGCTTCGAGGTCATATTCACCAAATTCATTGGGTAATCCCGCGTTCGGATGAGCTGAAATATAGCTTTGCGAAATACTAGAAAGTTCTTCAATATATTGACGTAAGTCATTGGGACCTAAGGCACAATTTAATCCAATAGTGATCGGGTTAGCATGTCTGACAGAGTTCCAGAAGGCTTCAGCTGTCTGACCTGTCAGAGTACGACCTGAGGCGTCAGTAATGGTCCCAGAGATCATAATCGGTAGTTTTACATCATGATCATCGAAATATTGGTCTATCGCGAACAGGGCAGCTTTTGCGTTAAGCGTATCGAATACGGTCTCGACCAGCAGTAAATCCGCCCCACCATCAACTAGGCCACGAATTGCCTCAGTATAGGACTCTACCAGCTCCATATAGGTGATATTTCTGAATCCAGGATTGTTTACATCCGGTGAAATAGAACATGTTCGGTTTGTCGGGCCGAGTACACCAGCGACAAAACGGGGTTTATCTGGATTTTTCGCGGTTAATTCATCTGCCACTTCACGAGCAATGGCAGCACCTTGTTCATTTAATTCATAAACGAGATCTTCCATCTCGTAATCAGCCATAGCAATAGAGGTGCCGTTGAAAGTATTGGTCTCAACAATATCGGCACCAGCTTCATAATAAGCGAGATGAATCGCCTTGATGATATCTGGACGCGTCAATGTCAGTAGATCGTTATTACCTTTTACATCACAGGAATGATTGGCAAAGCGTTCGCCACGATAATCTTCTTCTTCCAGCTTATATGACTGGATCATCGTGCCCATGCCGCCGTCTAAAACGAGGATACGCTCTTTAATTAGTGATTGAATTTGTCCTGTTTTATCCGTCATATCGCTTAGTTTCTATCATTAAGCGAGCGCGGTTTTAAAGACTAACGTCTAAGCCTGGCAACATTGTAACTGTTGTCGCAGCGCTCCTCAGAACGTTTTTAAGGATGCGAAGTATAGTCTATCGTTTCACGTTATTCCAATAGCAATAACAATAAATAATAGTGAGTTAAAAGATGGTTTACTCTGTAATAACGTGAGATTTTGTTGGGCGTAGAACAAACCAGGCAACATAGCCTATTGGCCAGGCGATTAGCGCTAGCAGCATCCCTTTGGTAAGTGCCAATGCGGCAGCGATGATGAAAATTAACGGAATTATGCCTCCCTTTAGGCCCATATCACGAGTTGCGGCATCACCATATATCCAGAGTATGCTGCAAACATAAACTGAACAGAGAATGATAAATATAAACACTTCTGTTGAGTTGCTAAACGAAAATGACACTGTTTTTCCCCCTAAAATATTTTTATATAATCAATCTTTCATATGGTGCTTAGGACTTACCGGTCGCATTGTTGCATTTGCAATCAATGCCACAAACAAGATCACCGCCATCAGATACATGGTTGAATTGTAAAGTCCTGATGTAGGATCGATGGTACCTTCAGGTACTATCTCCATCAATTTACTAATGGTGACAGTCTTCGCCGCTATGAGTTGATCCAGTTGGGCTACACCAGCACCAAATGTTGATTGAAAGAGTGCAGGATCGATTTTACCAACAAGATCATTGATTGCGTCTTTAACGGATATTTCACGCAATGAGGTAATCGCTAATGGGCCAAATACACCGGCACTGGCCCAGGCTGTGAGTAGGCGACCATGAATGCCACCAACATATTTAGTACCAAATATATCTGCCAGATAAGCCGGTATCGTTGCAAAACCACCTCCGTACATGGTGAATATGATCATGGTAGCTGCGTAGAAATAAACCAACCATACTACGGAAGGATTCACACTGACTTGCTGCGCCGTGTAAGGAATTGAACAATATAAGATTATTCCTAATGTAAAAAAGACCCAATAGGTATTTCGCCGTCCAAGATAATCCGATGCACTGGCCCAGACAAAGCGACCTACCATATTAAATGCACTGATCATCAGTACATAGGTTGAGGCAAATCCAAAATCAACGATGTTGGGCAGGGTCGTGCCAAAGATTTCATTCATCATCGTCTTGGCAACGGCCAAAACACCAATACCCGCAGTCACGTTAAAACATAACACGACCCATAGTTGATAAAACTGAGGCGTTTTTAATGCTTCGTCAATATGAACACTGTGATGACTGATCATAGCATGTTGTTTATCTTCAGGAGGAGCTTCCCATCCTTCAGGTTTCCATCCTTCTCCAGGTACACGATAACCAAATGCAGCGCACATCATGATGACAAAATAAATGACTCCTAGAGCAAAAAAAGCCTGGGCGACACCAACTGTTCCCGTGCCAACCACATAGACACCGGCATCACCGGGCACCAACATATTGGTAATGTCATTTGCACCAACAATAACGACCTCTTGCAAATTACCCGCGATTTCTGCAAGTCGTCGACCTGTTTCATCTGTGGTTAATGTGACGCTTTCTACAGGACCAAGATAATCAGGAGCTTTATAAAATATTTTGATAAAAGGTTCGATCATGAATTTGGCAATCATGGCTCCACCACCAAAACCCATAATGGCAATACCTGTTGCCATGCCACGTCGATCAGGAAACCAACGTATCAATGTACTAACGGGAGAAACATAACCGAGTCCAAGACCACATCCACCGATGACACCGTAGCCTAAATATAATAACCAGAGCTGACCGGTAAGTATTCCAATACCACCTATTATAAAGCCACCACCCCAACAACAGGCGGCAACTGAACCTACCATTCTAGGCCCTACTTTTTCCAGCCACTTGCCGGCAACAGCAGCAGATAGACCAAGAAAGACGATAGCAACAGTGAATATCCAGACAACACTTTTTAATGACCAGTCATCAGCAGAACTGACAACGACTCCAAGCCGTTTAATTAATGAAGGATTAAACAGGCTCCAGGCATAAACCGAGCCTATACATAAATGGATTCCTAATGCAGCGGGTGCAATCAACCAACGGTTGAAACCTTCTTTCGCTACGATGTGTTTTTTAGACAGTAATTCAAGCATGCTGATGTTTTCCCCAAAAATATTTTGATGCTCTAAATAGTTGATATTTTAGTTATTAGTTCTTAATTATCACAAAATATAATGGAATATTAAACCAATTATGTTTAATTATCACATTTCTATGAATGTTTAAGGAAATTCAGTTTGACAGAGACAGGATCATCAGTATTCTCCTCGATTGAAAATATTAGGTGCCAACTGTTTATGACAGTTGTGTTAAACGGGAAGTCGGTGCGTTTTTTAAACAATTCCGACGCTGCCCCCGCAACGGTAAGTGAGTATAAATTTGTTCAATAAGTCACTGTGTCAGTTTTTAATAGACATGGGAAGACGAGCAAACTGATGTTTCATCACTCATAAGCCCGGAGACCGGCCTGATATTTATTTAACCACGCTGCGGGTGGCTGTGGAAGCGATTATTGATGAATGCAGATATCTCTGTATTTATTTCTGTTCCCTTTCCTAAATCTCCAGCATATATCAAATCAATCGGTGCGGCGGGCACCATGGGGAGTTACAATTTTGTGTACTATTATTTTACAGGCATTTCTATGTCTTTTACTTTTTTCAAATGTTGTTCTTGCAGAAAATATTAAATTAGATCCTTTAACAGTAGTTTCGACGCGACTGGATGATGAAGTCGCAAATGCACCAAAAAACATCACAATAATTACGTCAGAACAAATTGAAGCTTCTCCGGCAAAAACCATTCCGGAGTTACTTTCCCTTGAAGCGGGAATACTAAGTCGAAGTTTTTTTGGAAATTCAGCGGCTAGAAGCACAATAGATATACGTGGGTTTGGAGCAAGCTCCACACAAAATACCTTGATATTACTTGATGGGCGTCGCTTAAATAACATTGACCAATCCTCAATAAATTATGCGGCCATACCTATTCATAATATTGAACGCATTGAAATTATCCGTGGTTCTGGTGGTGTACTTTATGGTGATGGCGCGGTTGGCGGAGCAATTAATATAATAACAAAGCGTGCTCAGGCAGGAGAGAAATCAGGAGTAGCAAAAGTTTCTTATGGATCTTACAAAACGAGCCAAGCCGAAGCTATTTTAACATTAGGTACAGAGAAATATGGAATTAATATCGCAGCAAACTATATTGATTCAAATGGATACAGAAGTAACAATGAGTTGAAACAAGAAAATATACAAACTGATATTAGACGCGACTTTGATAGAGGTGAGTTATTCATTAAAGCAGGTGCGTCAGAGCAACACTTAGGCCTTTCAGGAAACAGACAAGTAAATCCTGGTGCCAACGTTAATTTATTAGTTACTGATCGACAAGGAGCAAGTACACCTAAAGATTTTGCAAAAGAAGACTCTTACTTTTTAACATTGGGTAGCCGTCAACAGTTTTATAAAGGTGTTGAAGCAATTATTGATTTTGGTTATCGCTTTAAAAATCAAAAAGCATTTTTTGACCAAAGCGGCTTCCCAAGTTCTTTAGATTCTGATTTTGATACTTGGTCTGTAACACCAAGGCTAAGTATTGACCAAACGTTAGTTAATTTAAATCACCATATTACATTTGGTGCTGATGTTTATTATTATAATTATGATTCTAATCGTTCTCCGACTTTGGCGACGAGTAATAATCCTATTCATAAACTGGGCGTAGATCAAAAGACCTATGCACTCTATTTTAATGATCTAATTGATATTACAAACTCAACTCATTTTGAATTAGGGGCAAGGATTCAACATGTGAACCTAAATGCTGTAGATAAAGTTAATCGTGCCGCACCGGGTGCTTTTGGTACAGAAACAAAAGCAACAGATAAATCTCAGAATAATACTGAGGAAATGTATAACTTAGGTATTCGTCATGAGTTTACAAACAATGTATCCGTTTATGGAAATATTGGTAGAAGTGTACGGTTTGCTAATGTTGATGATGTATACGACGGATTTAGTAAATTTACGCTATTAAACCCCCAAACGGCTAATCACTTTGATATTGGCGTTAGTATTAATTTAGAGAAAGTATCTGCGTCGGTTTCTAGTTATTATATGGATTTAGAAAATGAGATTCATTTCAATGCTGCAGCAAGTACTTTTGGAACAAATGTTAACCTCGATCCAACTAAACGCGAAGGAATAGAAACTACGATTGAATTAATGCCTTTTACTGATTTTTCTATTAGGGGTAATTATGCCTATCTAGTTTCTGAATTTGATGAAGGTGCTTTAGCAGGTAATGAAGTGCCCTTGATACCTAAGCATACTGCAAGCATCTCAGCTAATTGGAATGTAAATTCCGTGGTTACCATTGCTTCAATCTGGCGATATGTAGGTGAAAAACGCTTCGATAATGATCAAAACAATAATTTTGGACAAAAAATCCCGGACTATCATATGTGGGATCTAAAATTAAATGGTCATTATCATGGTTGGGCTACAGACGTGTCTTTGAATAATGTGCTTGATGAAAAGGCTATTGATTATGCAGTTAGAAGCACGACAACAGCAGGAAAATATAATGCGCAACCATTGCCAGAACGAAATATAACTTTGTCTGTAAGCTATAATTTCAATTAGATGATATTATATCATTTATAAAAACAATCATGAGTCCATATCTTCAGGAGAAATTTTATGTCTAGACATAAGAATATTATTTTATTAGTTTTGGTGCTTTTGGCTGTCTTTTCAAGATTTGTTCCTCATCCCCTTAATTTCACACCTATAGGTGCCCTCGGTCTTTTTGCGGGCGCCTATATTGTTGATAAGAGAGTATGGCTATTACCTGTTTGTGCTTTATTACTAAGTGATTTTTTTGTGGGTTTTTATGAACCTATTGCGATGTTGTTTGTATATCTAGGCTTTGCTTTGAGCGCATTTGTAGGTCGTTTATTACTTTCTGAAAAACGCTCTTCACTTAACTTAGGCGGAGCAGCATTTTCATCAGCAACACTATTTTTTATTGTTTCAAATTTTGGAACGTGGTTGTCTGGTACGCTTTACCCTATGTCATTGGCTGGTTTAGCTGATTGCTATGTAATGGCAATTCCATTCTATGGTAATACTTTATTAGGCGATCTTTTTTATGTAGTAGTGTTGTTTGGTCTTTTTGAGGGCTCTCAAGTTTGGATGCAAAAGAGAGATATTGGTCAAGCAGCTTAATTAAACTATATAAATAGGAAAGTCATTTTATGGGTAATAGGTTGTCTAAAATCGTTACTCGTACCGGAGATGATGGCACAACAGGATTGGCTAATGGAGAGCGAGTAGATAAGTCTAGTATTCGCGTTGAAGTAATAGGCAATATCGATGAATTAAATAGTTTAATCGGAGTTATTGTAGCAAGTGATATTTCGGATGATATATCTGGCTATCTATTAAATATTCAACATAGACTATTTGATATAGGTGGTGAGATTGCCACTCCTGGAAATGCAATTATTTCTCCTGTATGTGTTGAACGTATAGAAGAACTAATCGAATCTTACAATGAAGACTTACCTGCCTTAAAAGAATTTGTATTGCCTGGTGGTTCTCTTTCAGCGTCCATATGTCATATGACCAGAAGTATTTGTCGGCGTTGTGAACGTAGCATGGTTGAATTAAGTCATGTTGAATACCTTAATCCTGAAACATTACGTTATATAAACCGCTTATCTGATTTGTTATTTGTTTTGGCAAGAACGTTAAACCAAAGCAAAGGTGGTAAGGAAATATTTTGGGATAGTGAAAGACTAAAAAGGTCGGTATAAATTAATTAGTTAAAATGCACTAATACTTTTTTTCTAATTCCATGACTCTGCCTTCGCGTTTCATATTCAATTTTCCTAGAAACGACATGCCAAGTAGTGTAACTACGGGGAAACTGCCTTCATGAACAGCACCTTGTACATTCTGTAATTCTATATCGCCAACTCTTACTTTCTTTAAATTAATAATATAGATTTTTGATTTTCCTGAAGCGGTATAAGACGAACCAACTCTACCTTCGAGTTTGTAATCTATACCTATTTTCTTAGCAACATTACTATTCATTGAAACCAATGTTGCTCCAGTATCAACAACGAAGGAAACATGCGAACCGTTAATTTGACCGCTAACGTTATACATGCCTGCACGATCAGGCGTAAGAATTATTTTTTTACCTTCAGTAGATGCCGCGAAAGTATTACCGATATGTGTGCCCAAGGTATAGGTATCTTGTTTGCCGTCGATTTCTATGATGGCTTCTTTGCTATTTGATTCGATTAGTAACACACCTTCAGGACTGGCTTTGCCTGCTCTTAATACACGTTGTTTGCCATCGATAGTCACTATAGCTTTATTTTTGAATAGACCATTAATAACGACTTTATTAACCGCAAAAGCGGATTGATTAATGCATATAAAAGCTATACTAATAAATAGAAACTTAAAAATAATTTTCATGATGAATGCTGATCTATAAAGTATTGGCATGAGTATATAACAGTCTTAATATTTATTGTTCTTATTAAAGCGAGTAAAAATATAATGATAATAATTTTAAAACCCGATGCAGATAAGACTAGCAACGAATATAAAAGTTTGCAGACTTATCTGGATAATTTGAACGATATTACCATTCGTATGCATGAGGAAATCGGTGAACAACAACGTTTAACTGAACTCTACCTTGTTGGCAATACGGCAGCTCTGGATATTTCTCAAATAAATAACTTTTCTGTGGTTGAACGCGCTGTCAGAGTTTCCCGTGAATATCGAGTATTAGGTCGGCACAGTGAAGATGTTCGTGACAGTCATTTTGACTATAACGGCGTGAGATTTGGTCAAGATGAGTTTAATATTTTCGCTGGGCTATGTGCAGTAGATACGCGCGAGCATGTAGAAGAAATGATGCGCGCTATAAAAGACCTTGGGCTAAATTGTACGCGCATGGGCGCTTATAAACCGCGTACAAATCCATATTCATTCCAGGGCTTTGGTAAAAAGTGTTTGCCTTATGTTTTCGAGCTGGCAGGTAAATATGATATTAAAGTTATCTCTATGGAAATTACTCATGATGTGCATATAGAAGAAATTAGTTATGCACTTGAAAAAGCCGGAAATCCTACCGGCGTCATGTTGCAGATAGGCACACGTAATACTCAAAATTTTGAATTATTAAAAGCAGTAGGGCGGCAACGATTATTTCCGGTATTAATTAAGCGTGGCTTTGGTATTACTTTAGAAGAATCACTTAATGCAGCGGAGTACCTTGCTAGCGAAGGAAACCATAACGTTGTATTTTGTTTGCGCGGAATGAAAACGAATATGGGAGATCCGCATCGAAATTTAGTCGATTTCGCACATGTGCCAGTGGTTAAACGATTAACGCATATGCCGGTATGCATTGATCCCTCTCATTCGGTAGGTTCAAGAGAAAGAGGGCCTGACGGTATGCTTGATGTGATGCATGCGGCAACACAAGGCGTTATAGCCGGAGCAAACATGGTACTTGCTGATTTTCATCCTGACCCTGAAACAGCTTTAGTTGATGGGCCACAAGCTCTGTTAATGGGCGAACTAGAATGGTTCGTTGAAGATCTGGCTATTGCCAGAAAAGCATTTTTAGAACGTAAGAAATGTTATAACAAATATAATTAATATTTTAATTCGGATTGATTATAATTTCTTTTTCTTTAGGTAGAGAATTTGCATCCCAGTTTTTAATAGACCAATCGAGGATAGTTTCAACATTATAAGTTTTTAATTTTTCATCGGGCTTTTGGCCAAGAAAGTTAAGTGCTTTAAATAAAATCTCATTGGGTTTGTTTGTTGTTATAGACTCTGCTTTATCAGCCTTACTAATTTTTTTACCGTTTTTATCCACTGCAATAGGCAAGTGTAGGTATGAGGGCGTAAGTAAGTTTAGTTTATTTTGTAAATAAACTTGTCTAGGCGTTGAATCTAGTAAATCAATACCGCGTACTATGTCCGTTATATTTTGTTCCGCATCATCAACGACGACAGCAAGATGATAAGCAAAATAACCGTCAGCACGTTTGATTATAAAATCACCAATCTCAGATTGTAGACATTGTTTATAAAATCCTTGTAAGAAATCATTTATACCAACTTCGTTATTATTGGTTTTTAATCTAATAGAACGCGCTTTGTTTCCTGATGTAATACCGTTTCGGCAAGTTCCCGGATAAGGCTTATCTGATAAATCTTTACGACTGCACGCGCAGGGAAATGTATATTCGTTTTGCTGTAGCTCATCGAGTGCAGCTTGATATAAATCAAGTCTCTGACTTTGATAGACAACTGACTCATCCCAAAATAGACCAAGAGATTCTAGCTGTTCTAGTATGATTTTATTTGCGCCGGCAACAGCACGGGATTGATCTATATCATCAATCCGAACTAACCATTTTCCATGGTTCTGATGTGATTGTATGTAACTTCCTAGAGCAGCAATGATGGAACCGAAATGAAGTGGGCCGCTTGGCGTAGGAGCAAAGCGGCCGCGATAGTTTGAACTAATATTAGTAATTAAATGTTAGCCCAGTTGACGTTCTTTAATCTCGTCTAAGGTTTTACAGTCAATGCATTGTGTAGCTGTTGGTCTTGCTTCTAAACGTCCGATGCTAATTTCAATGCCGCACACTTCACAATAACCATAATCTCCACTATCTAAAGATAAGATAGCTTCATCAATTTTTCGAATCAGTTTTCTTTCTCTATCGCGTGTACGAAGTTCTAGAGAAAATTCTTCTTCCTGTGTTGCTCTATCATTAGGATCAGGGAAGTTAGCTGCTTCGTCTTGCATATGATGCACAGTACGATCAACTCCCGCTAATAATTCATCCTTCCATGCATTAAGTAACATACGAAAATGTTCTGTTTGTTTCTTACCCATAAATTCTTCACCTTTCTTTTGCTTGTAAGGTGTGGGCTTTGCTTTTTTACTTGTTTTAGCTGTAGATACTTTAGTTTTAATATCAGTTACTTTTTTGGTCATTCCTGTCTTCTTCTTCTTTGTTGATGATTTCTGTAGGGTCTGTTTTTTTACAGCCGTTTTTTTGCTTGCTGCTTTCTTGGCAGCTTTCTTTTTAGTTGTCGGTTTTTTCGTTACCTTCTTTTCCGTCACTTTTTTAGGCACGATTTTCTTCTTAGCTACCTTTTTCTTTTTCGAAGGTGCTTTTTTTGTAACAACTTTCTTCTTCGTTACTTTCTTTTTAGTCGTTTTTTTCTTGGCAGCCATGTACAAGTCTCCTACCTCTAAAAAAATCAGCGTGCATCTATATCAGAAAGTTTCAATTGAAGCAATTCTGATTTGATTATTAATGAACATCTGCTTAAGTCTGGTCAAACAGATTGCAGGTTAAAATAGCCTGGTTCAAGACGTAAAACGCGAGTAATAGCGGGCTATTGCTAAGTTTTACAAAGCTTCCGCATCCTTGCTCACGCTCCTCAGCTACATCCATGTAGGCGACGCAGGAACAGCTAGTTTTAATCGCAAGATGTCGATTCATGATTTAATTAGAGGTTCCTTCTGTTTTCAGTCCTGAATGTTCAATAAACATTCTCGTCGCGCCAGCGACAGCGACAGGCATAGCCAAAAAATTAACAACAGGAATCATGGTTAATAACATGACACCTGAACCAAAACCAAAGGCAAGTTGTCGATTTTTAGAGAATTTTTCACGTTGTTGTTTAAATAGTATATCGTGATTTCCCATAGGATAATCACCGTATTCCAGCGTTAACATCCAGGCGGTAAACAGGAACCAAATTAATGGTGCGGCTACATGTACCATGGGAATAATGAATAAAACCAATAACGGTATGGCTCGAATAGCAAAATACAGTAATTTTTGAAACTCAGACTTAATCGAAATAATGATTACTTCTAACAATTCTTGTTCATTTTCAGGCTGTAACTCTTGACTCGTTATCGTTCTTTCTACCGCAGCAGCAAGAAAACCGTTAAATGGAGCGCCAACGAGGTTAGCTATGATAGAAAAACAAAAGAAAACGATAGCTAGGGCTATAATTACGAAAATTGGCCATAGTAACCACGTCAGCCACTCTAACCATTGCCATTGTTCTAATAAGCTATTTATCAGATTATTAAGTGAATTTGCACCATAAACGATCGCCCCAGCAAACAAGACTGAATTAATTAACAAGGGGATGATAACATATGAGCGAATTCCGGGTTTAAGAATTAACTTAAAGCCAGATAACAGATATTTAAAGCCCTGTGTGAATTGTTTCATTGAAACCGTCTTATGGCAGTGTAACGACAGGTCTAGCTATCCAGCCATCCTTTATATGTTCAGCAACAACGGTAGTGTAAATACCGCCACGGACATTAAAAATTGCCGTTAGACGCATAAATCGAGGTGATGTCGCAGCGACTAAATCATCCAGAATCTTATTGGTGACGGCTTCATGGAAGGCGCCTTGGTCACGATATGAGCAAACATAGAGCTTGAGTGCCTTAAGTTCGACGCAAAGTTCATCAGCAACATACTCAATTTCGAGTACGGCGAAGTCCGGTTGACCTGTTTTCGGGCATAAACAGGTAAATTCGGGAACATCAATTCGAATTGTATAGTCGCGTTCAGGCGTAGGATTTGGAAATGTTTCAAGTGCTTCAATAACTTGGCTAGGCATTCATTTTTTCTCTGTTATTTACTACGGAATGTAGGATAAGATAGAGCATTGATCTCGTTCTCGCAAGAGATATCCCTCATTTTTTTAAATATTAAAATATACTTAAATATCAATAAATTAGTGCAATTAATTAAAGTAAAATATAGATGTTATTTTCGTTTGGACAGCGCGCTTAATCTCTAGTATTGTAACGCCCCATGCGATTATGTAATATAAAACTTTCCGGCTTTAAAACCTTTGTAGATCCAACCAACCTTATCATTCCGGGCAACCTTGTTGGTGTTGTTGGGCCGAATGGTTGCGGTAAATCTAACATTATAGATGCCGTCACCTGGGTGATGGGTGAAAGCTCGGCAAAACACCTACGTGGCGAGTCATTAACGGATGTTATTTTTAGTGGATCCAGTGCCCGTCAGCCGGTGGGACAAGCTTCCGTTGAACTCATTTTCGACAATTTTGATAAAAAATTGGGTGGCGAATATGCCAGTTATGACGAAATTTCTATAAAACGTCAGATTAATCGAGATTCTGTTTCGACTTATTACTTAAATGGCACCCGCTGTCGTCGTCGGGACATTACTGCGATATTTCTCGGTACCGGTCTCGGACCACGTAGTTATGCGATTATTGAACAAGGCATGATCTCAAGATTGATTGAGGCCAAACCAGAAGAATTACGATTCTATATTGAAGAAGCAGCAGGTATTTCAAAATATCGCGAACGTCGTCGAGAAACAGAAAGCCGCATTAGACGTACAAAAGAAAATATTGAGCGTCTTACAGATATTCGAGAAGAGCTGGAAAAACAATTAAATCATTTACAACGTCAGGCAAAAGCGGCTGAACGTTATAAAACATTGAAGCAAGAGCAACGTCAGCTTAGTTCTGAATTACTCGCTTTGAACTGGCGCGATTTAAGTAGTGAAATGAGTACTTTAAAAGAAGGTGCCGGCGAACGAGAAAATGCAGTAGAAGCTGCTATCGCCAAGGTACGTGAAACAGAAGCAGAAACAGAAAAGCATCGAGAAGAATTGAGTGAAGCGAATAAGCACTTTAACAATATGCAATCTGAGTTGTATAAAATAGGTAGTGACATTTCATCTTACGAACAAAAACTGCATCATACGCGTGAAAAAATTACCTCGATAGAATCTGAGCTTGAAAAAAGTCGTCATGTTCATGCGGATACCATTAGACAGCATGAACAAGATAAAGCTGAGTATGAAAAATTACAAACAGAATTAACTAATCTAGAACCGAAACTTAGTGGTTCAAGAGACGAGAGTAATAAAGCTTATGAATTATTGAACCATGCAGAAGAAGCAATGCAAGGTTGGCAGTCAGAATGGGATACGTTCAACGAATCTTATTCAGAGTTTACTCGTCAGGGGCAAGTCGATAAAACACGCCTAGAACATCTTGAGTTTGGTTTGGGTGAACTTGCTGAACGACGAATTCAATTACAGCAAGAAATTACTAAATTTGAACAGTCTGACATAAATAATACAATTGAAACGTTATCACAATCGTTAAACGATAAAGAACAACAACAGACTGAACTGGCAAAAGAATATGCCGACAAACAAAATGTAGTTAAAGATTATCGAGAGAAAGTCAGAACTTTATCTGCGCAGCTCAATACTGCACGTCAAAACTATCAGAACATGAAAGGGCGTTTGGTTTCGTTAGAAACATTACAACAATCGGTCATAGAAGATAATCAGGAATTAAGTGTCTGGTTGAAAGAAAACAATCTGGACCAACAACAACGACTTTCCCAGTCTATCAAAGTTAATCCAAAGTGGACGCATGCACTGGAAACCGTCCTTGGCAACCATCTACATGATGTATGTATAGATGATCTGAATAATTATCTAAGCAAGTTAGAAAGTGCACCGGGTAAGTTTGGTTTAATGAATGCCACTAGTTCTAGTTACTCATCTGATACAAAACAGTTTCCTCGTTTAATAGAGAAAATTACTACCGACTTACGTGTCCCTTCGATATTGGAAAATATTTATTTAGCAGATTCAATTGAAGAAGCAAAGAATATGTTGTCGAATCTATCTTCGGGGCAAAGTGTTGTCATTGAATCGGGCATCTGGCTTAGTCATGATTGGGTTATCGTTAACAACGCTAGCGATGTGAACGATAGTGTATTAAATCGAGAAGAAGAGATTAGTTCTTTAAAGCTTGATATAGAAAAAAGAGAAAATGAAATTCAATCGGTAGAGTCTGAATTAAAATCTACCGAAGATAATCTTGAACAAGTTGAAACCACATTAAATCAACAACAGGCGTTAACAACAGAACAGCAAAAAAGTATTTCTGATGTAAGAGCAAAACTGGCTTCAACTCAAACTGAGTCAGAACAATTATCAATTCGACATCAAGAGTATGTAGAAGAGTTGTCGATAAATCAGGATACGGCTGAATCAGATAAATCAGAAATCGATACGATTAAACAGCGTATTGTTTCTCTTGAAAGTGATAATCAACGTTTTCAACAACAACGAGATGAATTATCTGAAGTGAAGGATAAACATCGTGAGTCATTGAACACCGCAAGATCGTCATGGCAAGAAACGCATAATGAAAGTCATGGGATTGCTTTGCAGCTTGAATCTTATAGTTCAAGACGTGCGTCGTATGAACAAGCTATTAAACGTAATGACATACAGGTTACACATCTTGCTGGCCGCTTAGCCGAACTTGAAAAAAGTTTAACTGAAAACCAATTTCCTATTAAAGAGATTCAGGAAAAGATTGAAGCTTGCTTGAAAGATAAAGTACATGCAGAAAAGAATCTGGGTGATGCGCGTACGAACGTACAAAAAATTGAAGTAAGCATGAGAGATCTTGAGCAAGGTCGACATAAGTTTGAGCAACAGCTGGAAACATTACGCGCTGAATTAGAAAAAGCACGCTTAGGCGTTAATAGTTGTCAGGTACGACTTGAAACCGTAGAACAACAATTGTCTGCGGAGCAGCAAAATGTGAAAGAATTGCTCGAAGCACTGGAAGAGGGTGCAAATCAAGAAGACTGGACGACGCAGCTAGAATCTCTAGAACGTAAAATAACCCGACTCGGTCCAATCAACCTTGCTGCAATTGATGAATATACGCAGAATGCAGAACGTAAGACTTATCTCGACAGTCAGGATAAAGATTTAACAGATGCATTAACCACGCTTGAAAATGCGATCAGTAAAATTGATAAAGAAACACGCACGCGTTTTAAAGAAACATTCGATAAGATTAATACCCATATCAAAGATATGTTTCCAAAGTTATTTGGCGGCGGACATGCTTATCTTGAATTAATCGGAGATGATTTATTGAATACCGGTGTCGCTATTATGGCGCGTCCACCTGGTAAGAAAAATAGTAGTATCCATTTGTTGTCAGGCGGTGAAAAAGCATTAACCGCTGTAGCTTTGGTCTTTTCAATATTTAAATTGAATCCAGCGCCTTTCTGTATTTTAGACGAAGTTGATGCGCCTCTAGATGACACCAATGTTGGCCGCTTTAGCGAGTTGGTTAAATCTATGTCGGAAGAAGTCCAGTTTATCTTTATTACGCATAACAAAATAACCATGGAAATTGCGAATCAACTCTTGGGCGTAACAATGCATGAGCCTGGAGTATCGCGTCTAGTGTCTGTAGATATGGATGAAGCTGTTGAAATGGCAGTTTCAGCCTAATATATATTTCAGGCTTTGTATGTCTGTTATAAGGTTGTTATTCTATTACTTAATATAAATACTGCGAGCGACAAGCATCATGGATAACTTGCGCCTTATCTTATTAATTATTGGATGCCTTATCGTCACAGGCATTTATTTATGGGAAGTATTTTATAATGCCGCGCCAAAAAGAAAGGCTGATATTCTAAATGCAGTCGATGAATCTCCAGACCTTCCTCTGTACCCAAACAATAACAGCGACGTAAACATTGATGATCATTCGGCTGATGCTTTGGCTGATATTGGTAGTTTATTATCGCAATCTCAAAGTCAGGCCGCAAACATTGACGATACTCTTGAACCCTTTAATATTTCAGGTAAAAGGACTAGTTCTAAACCTTACATTGATGAGCCTGATGAAGATTTACCGCTAGACATGAGCGTTAATGATTACGAAGCGAGTTTATCAGAATCTGAAAACTATGAGCCTGATTATAATGATCCCGGTATCTTTGCCGCGATAGAAGAAGAACTTTATGGGAAACAAGAATCAGAACTAGAGACAGAGGTTGATTCTTCTCCTGATGAGCCTGAAGTAAAACTGGAATTAGAAGAAATAGAAGCTGAAATACCGGAAGGCAATCAGACGAATCAAGATATATTAGTTATGTATATTACCAGTCCATCACATATTTCGTTTAATGGTCTGTCTATTAGTAAAGCTGCGGATGAAGTCGGTATGATCTATGGCCACATGAATATCTTTCATCATTTCGGTCCCGGCAAACTACATTCAGGACAACCCTTGTTTAGTCTTGCAAATATGCATGAACCTGGTTCATTTGATCTAGGTCGCATGTCCGATTTAAAGACTAAAGGTCTGGCTATGTTTATGTATTCTCCCGCTTCAATTGATGCCAGCGTTGTCTTTGAATTATTTTTGAACACGACGCAACGCTTGGCAGAACTTCTTGGTGGCGTAGTCCGAACATCAGATAATGAATTATTAAATAATAAGGCAATTAACTCTCTTCGAGAAAAAGCTGAATCTCTTTCAGTTTAATAAAAAATAGAATCTATAAATGACACTGCAACAAGTTCCTGAAAAAGTTCAGAAGCAAATTAATATGCTTCGCGAAACAATCAATCAACACAACTATCAATACTACGTTTTAGACGACCCCAATATTCCTGACTCGGAATACGATAGATTGTTACGCGAGCTTATAGATATAGAAACTGAATTTCCTAAGCTTGTCATTCCTAATTCACCGACGCAACGTGTCGGCGCGACACCGTTATCCGAGTTTGGTGAAATTAAACACACGGTACCGATGTTATCACTTTCAAATGCATTTAATGATGAAGAAATGCAGGCCTTTAATAAAAGAATTAACGAACGTTTAGAAACTGACGTAGTAATGTATTCGGCAGAAACAAAACTAGATGGTTTGGCTGTGAGTATTCGTTATGAAAATGCCGTATTGAAAACAGCGGCTACGCGTGGCGATGGTTATAGCGGAGAAAACATTACTCATAATATAAGGACGATACAGTCTATTCCCTTAAATCTAATTGGCGATAATATCCCTGAATTATTAGAAATCAGGGGCGAAGTATTTATGACACATAAAGGTTTTGAAGAATTAAATAATAAACAACGCGAAAAAGATGGAAAGCTATTTGCCAATCCACGTAATGCAGCCGCAGGATCATTGCGTCAACTTGATCCTAAAATAACCGCACAACGGTCATTATCTTTTTTTGCTTATGGCATAGGTGACTACAAAGGAGATATTGAATTTACTAGTCATACGCAAATACTGGAACAACTTAAACAGTGGGGAATTCCTGTTTCTCCCGAAACAAAGGAATTAAAGAACCTAAATTCTTGTTTGAATTATTACAAAGATATAGGCGAACGGCGTGCAAGCTTAGCTTACGAAATAGACGGTGTTGTTTTTAAAGTAAATGACTTGTTGCAACAACAAGCCATGGGCTTTGTTTCAAGAGCACCACGTTGGGCGATAGCTTATAAATTTCCACCCATTGAGGAAATAACACGAGTATTAGATATAGAAGTTCAAGTTGGTCGAACCGGTGCAATAACGCCCGTAGCAAGATTGGAACCGGTTTTTGTTGGCGGTGTAACTATCACTAATGCAACTTTACATAATTTAGATGAAGTGTTACGTAAGGATGTAAGAATTGGTGATTGGGTTTATATACGCAGAGCAGGGGATGTTATTCCTGAAGTCGTCAGCGTCATTAAAGAAAAACGTGGTGATGTGACCGAGTTTAAAATGCCAGAAGTTTGTCCTGTTTGTAACTCAACCGTTGAAAGACAAGAAGGCGAAGCAACCTATCGTTGCATGGGTGGCCTGTCATGTGCCGCGCAAAACATTCAAGCCATCATTCATTTTATCTCACGCAAAGCCATGGATATAGATGGCCTAGGAGAAAAAATAGTCGTTCAATTAACAGAAGCTGGTTTAGTTAATACTGTCGATGAACTCTACTCATTAACAAAAGAACAAGTAGCTAGCTTAGAACGTATGGGAGAAAAGTCAGCGGATAATTTAATCGAAGCACTAGATAAAAGCCGCGAAACGACATTAGATCGGTTTATTTACTCTCTAGGTATTCGTGAAGTAGGTGAAGCAACCGCTAGATCACTGGCGCAACACTTCAAAGAATTAGAACTAATAGAAACAGCATCGATTGAAAAATTAGAACAAATATCAGATATTGGCCCCGTAGCCGCACACAATATTCATTCTTTCTTCCAAGAACCACATAATATAAAAATTATTGAAATACTAAAAAAGAATATCCACTGGCCAGTAGTCGAAGAAAATGAATCAACTACGCTTGATGGTATGACCTTCGTCATCACCGGAACATTATCAACCATGGGACGCACCGAAGCCAGACAAAAACTAATGGCACTAGGCGCAAAAGTCAGCGGTAGCGTTTCTAAAAAAACAACGTATGTAGTCTACGGAGATTCACCTGGTAGCAAATATGAAAAAGCAGTGCAGCTAGGTGTGAAGACGTTGACTGAACAAGAGATGTTGGAATTATTATAATGACGTTATGAACGATATTATTTTTACTCAAGAAGAACTTTCTAAGTTTAATCAGATTCGAGAGCCTTCTTCTTTTCATGAAAGTAAATGGGAAAATTAAATAAGAAAAATTCATATAGTTTGAAAAGATGTTTTAAGTAAATGTGGTTTTAAACCCCGTCGTATCATGCTGAGTAAGTGATTAGTTATAGGGGCAATTGTACAGGAGCACACCCGTACATAACAGATTACTTGCGAAGGAAGCCATAGGCCATGATATTTAGGGTGGCCTTTTTCTTCGTTAGTTCTTTTTGGTCACACAATGAAAAGTTTTGTACATGGATGTACTTATACTGCGATCGTATGGATGCGAAAAAGCAGTAGACTCGTCAACAGACGAAATTTGAAGTTAAAAGGGAAGAATAAACTAGTACGAAAAGGATCTAACTTTTACTTTCCGCAACAACCTGATTACGACCATTCTCTTTAGCTTTATAAAGTAACTTATCAGCACGTTCAACTAATGTGAATCGGTCATCACCTTCTCTGAAATGGGACAAACCAATTGAGACTGAAATATTAAGTTTTACATTGTTGTAATCAAACTTCATATTTTCAATATTCTTTCTCATACGTTCAGCTAATAATATTGCACCGGCAAGTTCTGTGTTTCTGAGTAAGATAACAAATTCTTCACCGCCATATCGAAAGACGATATCACTACTACGCATGCATTCCATTATACAGTCGGCAAAACTTTTCAATACGGCATCACCAACGATATGACCGTAGTTATCATTAATTTGTTTGAATCGATCTAGATCCAGCATCATTAATGAAAGCGAATGACCATGACGTGTTGCTAAATCAACTTCCTGTTCAATTGATTTATCAAAAGCAGCTCGGTTATTTAACCCTGTTAAAGGATCGTTATAGGCTTTTTCTACCGCTTGTTTATAAAGTAGGGCATTTCTTAATGGATAGATTAATGCTGAGATCAAACTTTCTATTTTTTCTATTTCAACATCAACAAATTTGGTGTTTCTGGAAATGGTTAATGCGCCCATGTTCTTTCCAAATAGAACCAGACTGTAACTAGAACTGTGTCGACCCGTTTTGCCAAGATCAAACTTGATATTTTCTTCCGGATTTTCGTAACAGAGATGATCATGTGGAACAACAGCAGACATTTCATCATCAAACAGCTCAATTAGTTTTTCTAACTCGAGCGTGCTTTGCAATACACCCATGACGTGAATGGACATATTGGTCACATCAGTCATGTTTTCTGGATAGGAAATCATCAAGCGTGAGCTTTGTACGCCTGGTGAGTTACTAATGTCTGTAATATTTGCCATAGGCTCAGTAGATGTTGTCATATATCTATTTCAATAGTTTAGTTGATATTTCAAACGCAAAAGAAATGCCAAGGCTTGAATAACTAATTCTTTAAGTCTTCAGAAGATATATAGGTGATATTTTCTAAATTATCAAGAATATATTATAAATTATTGTAATATATCATATTATTTATGCAGCAACATGTCCGTTTTCTGATAATTGTGGGTTAATGACAGTGTTTATGGCTTTGTCTGTCGTATCGGCAACAGGATAGTCAACGGTATAATGAAGACCGCGGCTTTCCTTTCTTTTAAGTGCAGATTCGACGATTAATTCAGCAACGACTAGCAAGTTTCTAAGCTCAATAAGATCTTTGCTAATTCTAAAATTCCCATAATATTCAGTCACTTCCGAACGAAGTAGCTTGATTCTATGTTGCGCCCGCTGCAGTCGTTTGGTAGTTCTAACGATACCGACGTAATCCCACATAAAGCGCCGTATTTCGTCCCAATTATGACTAACAACGACTTCCTCATCTGAATCAGTCACTCGGCTTTCATCCCACTCAGGAAGTTGTCCTGGCATCTTCGTAGCGGATAAGGTTTGCCGGATATCTTTAAAAGCGGCATGTGCGAAGACGACGCATTCTAGTAATGAGTTGCTTGCCATACGATTTGCACCATGTAATCCGGAACAACTGACTTCACCAATAGCATATAAGCCTGGGATATCGGTTTGACCATTCTGGTCGACCATAACGCCACCACAGGTGTAATGAGCAGCAGGAACGACGGGTATAGGTTCTGAAGACATATCGATGCCTAAATCCAGACAGCGCTGATTTATAGTAGGGAAGTGTTGTTTTATAAATTCTTTCGATTTATGCGAAATATCCAGATAGACACAATCATGTCCTAAACGCTTCATTTCATAATCTATAGCACGTGCAACAACATCTCTGGAAGCTAATTCTTCACGCGAGTCATAACGGTGCATAAAGCTTTCACCGTTTGCCAGAATTAATTTTGCACCTTCACCTCTTAATGCTTCAGAGATAAGGAATGATTTCGCCATCGGATGATATAGGCAGGTCGGATGAAACTGAATAAACTCCATATTGGCAATACGACATCCAGCTCGATGAGCCATAGCAATACCATCACCAGTGCAACTATCTGGGTTACTGGTATAAAGATAAACTTTACCCGCGCCGCCAGTTGCCAGAATGACATTGCGTGCACTAAAAACATTAACCTTATTATTAATAACATCGAGCACATAGGCGCCAAGACAGCGGTTGTCTGGTTTGGCTAATTTTTGGATGGTAATCAAGTCTACTGCAATATGATGTTCATATAGATTGATATTGGGATGTGCTCTCACTAGGGATTCAAGCGTTGTTTCTATGGCTTTACCGGTCGCATCTGCCGCATGAATAATACGTCTATGACTATGGCCGCCTTCTTTATGCAGATGAAAAGGTGAATTTGAACCGGATTCTTCATCGGTACGAGTAAAATCAACACCTTGATCAACTAACCATTGAACACTTTTATGTGCACTTTCAACAACAAAGCGAACAATGTCGGGATCACATAGTCCAACACCTGTGGCCAACGTGTCTTCAAAATGAGACTCAGTAGAGTCGTGTTCGTCTAGCACGGCGGAAAAACCACCTTGAGCATGCAGGGTAGCACCCCCAATAAGTGCTTCTTTAGATAGAACGGCGACATTAGCATGATCAGCGAGCTTTATAGCTAGACTAAGTCCAGCTGCACCGCTGCCAATAATTAATACATCATGTTGTTGTTGGTCAGGCATGTTGCTTAAGGTAATATAACTTTTTTTAATAATAAGTCTTTGATTGTAGGATATTAAACTATTTCATATAGTTTCTACATTAGTAATAAATAAAATAATAGCACGGGGAAAGTTCAGATGGCCGATAAGGTTACTGACAAAGAATTAATAGAACGAGTTAAAAATGGCGAGAAAGCGGCTTATGATCTGCTTGTGCTGAAATATCAACAGCGAATTATTATCCTGGTTTCGCGTTTTGTAAGGAACCAAAGTGATGCTTTGGATGTCACACAAGAAGCCTTTATAAAAGCATACCGCGCGTTGCCGAATTTTCGTGGTGATAGCGCTTTTTATACATGGTTGTACCGAATTGCTGTTAATACGGCGAAGAATCATCTCGCTGTGCAAGCTCGCAGACCATCAGGCAATAATTATGATGTCTCCGAAATTGAACAAATTGAAGGTGCGGATGCTCTAAAAGAACAGGCAACACCGGAAAGTTTATTGCTTAAAGACGAATTGCAAGCAACCGTCTTGAAAGCAATAGAAGATTTACCTGAAGATTTAAAAACGGCAATTATGCTGCGAGAAATTGAAGGGTTAAGTTATGAAGAAATAGCGAGTGTAATGGAATGTCCTATAGGTACGGTAAGATCGAGGATATTTAGAGCACGTGAAGCTATTGATCATGAAATGAAACCGTTATTGGAAAATTAAGATAGGCCAAATATTATGAACGAATCTAATAAAGAACAGCTTTCAGCATTCATCGATGGTGAATTAGAAAGTGATCATGTTTTAGATAAGCTAATTAATGAACAGGAGATGAAAGATACTTGGTCACGTTATCATCTTATTGGTGATGCGTTACGCGATAATCTTCCAGAAAGTATTTCCAATCAGGTCTCGATACAAGTAGCGAAAGCACTCCGTGACGAACCGACCATTCTTGCTCCAGCTAAAAAGCGATTTAATATTAAACCAATAGCCGGTTTTGCTATTGCCGCATCTGTTGCAATGATGGCAGTGTTCAGTATTCAAAGCGGCAATGAAATTAATTCACCTACTAACGGTGCGGCAAGTATTGCTGCGACCACAGTCTCTCAACCACAGACATTTGATTTTACTACCGCTCAAGTTTTACCTGCGGCAGTAAAACAATCAGACACACCTATTCCATTATCTAAACAACGGCTTAATAATTATTTAATGAATCATAATGAGTATCGAAGTAATGGTAGTGTGAATGCTATTTTGCCTTATGTCAGAATCGTTACGATTGAGTCCCAAGAGCGATAAGCTAAAAGCGATATGTTAGGAATGATAGTAGAAGAAGAATGTTTCAGGGAAAATAATTAAAAAAATATTATTAGGATAGTTAATTGAAGCTTAATTTATTATTTGTTTCTAGTGTGTTTTTTTTGGGAAGCATAAGTTTTTCTTATGCCGACAATAACTCACCAGATCCACAAGTTTTAATTGATGAAATGTCAAAAGCCAGTCGTGATTTAAATTACGATGGCATTTTTGTTTATCACCTAGGTAAACAAATCGATACGATGAGAATCATTCATAAGTCAGATGAAGATGGTATTTATGAACGTCTGGTTTCGTTAACGGGGAATGCAAGAGAAGTCATTCGTGACAAAGATCAAGTAAAATGTTTCTTCCCTGAAGATAAAACAGTTATTGTTGATAAAAGCAGGTTGGGGAAATTAATTTCAACTTATTTACCTAGCCCCATCAGATCTGTTTCTGAGTTTTATAGTTTCGAGCTTGAAGGAGAAGATCGCATTGCTGGCATGGACTCATGGATTGTTAATATCAGACCAAAGGATAAATATCGATACGGCTATCAACTTTGGATTGAAAAAAAATCTCGTCTGTTACTAAAGTCAGAGCTTAAAAATCAATTGGGCGTAACACTAGAGCAAATTATGTTTACACAACTAGAAGTGCTTGATGACATTGATGATGCTTTGTTACAACCTTCAATGTCGACCAAAGATTTTATCTGGCATAACAATGTTAAGAGTGTAAGTTTTAAAATAAAAGATAAAAAACAATGGAAAGTATCAGCTATGCCTACGGGCTTTACCATGAGTGGACAAGAAAAAGAAACGATGACAGGAAGTCAAGTGCCGGTAGAGCATCTAGTTTATACAGATGGTCTTGCCATGGTGTCAGTTTATGTTGAAAAAACTAACCAGCAAGCTAAGGTGAAAACAGGTTCATCTAGTTTTGGCGGAGTAAATACCTATTCAAAACAGGTTGATGGTTATCAAATCACTGCTGTAGGCGAAGTGCCTAAAGCCACAGTAAAACTAATTGCTGATTCAGCAAAGTCATTTCATTAAGCCCTCTTTATGTTATCTTTTAGATAACACTCAGTATTAGAATATTAGTTAAGGAATATATATCCAAATGCTACAAAAAATATTTAAAATCTCTGTTGTTTTATTTGCTCTTATTCAGGTTAATGTTGTTCAAGCACGGTCATTGCCTGACTTCACAGAGCTTGTTAATAAAAATTCTTCAGCCGTAGTTAATATTAGCACTAGCTTAAAGAAATCTGAATCGGGTGAATTACCTCCAGGCTATAACATACCGGATATTCCTAAAGACAGTCCGTTTCATGATTTTTTCAAAAAATATTTTGATGCTATTCCTAAAGGAGATGGACCTGCACAAGAGCGTTCATCATTAGGTTCTGGCTTTATTATTTCAAAAGACGGTTATGTCATTACTAATAATCATGTTGTTAATAACGCAGAAAAGATTATTGTCCGGTTAAATGACCGCCGTGAATTTACTGCTGAATTAATTGGTACAGATAAACGCAGTGATATTGCCGTTTTAAAAATTAAAGCAACAAATTTACCTACTTTGAAACTTGGTGATTCATCGAATTTAAAAGTTGGTGAATGGGTTTTGGCAATAGGTTCACCTTTTGGTTTTGATTATTCAGTTACTGCGGGAATCATTAGTGCGATAGGTCGTAGTTTGCCAAACGAAAATTATGTACCTTTCATACAAACAGATGCGGCAATAAATCCGGGTAATTCAGGTGGGCCTTTGTTCAATCTTGATGGCGAAGTTATTGGTGTAAACTCTCAAATATATAGTCGAACAGGTGGTTTTATGGGCTTGTCATTTGCCGTACCTGTTGATGTTGTAAAAAATGTCTATACGCAGTTAAGAGAAAATGGGCATGTTGCCAGAGGTTGGTTAGGAGTCTTGATTCAAGATGTAACTCGTGAGTTAGCAGAATCTTTTGATATGAAACATCCTCATGGTGCGTTGATTGCAAAAATATTAGATGGCGGGCCAGCAGAGAAAGCTGGGATGAAAGTCGGTGATATTGTCGTTAAATTTAATGGCAAAAAAGTCATTTTTTCTTCTGATTTACCACCTCTAGTTGGTAGTACACCAGTTAATAGTCTTGTTCCTGTAGAAATTATTCGTCGTTCAAAATATAAGACTATTCACGTCAAAATTTCTGAGTTGCCTACTGATGAAGCTGTGATCTCTAAAAAAGGGAATAAAAAAGCAGGCTCTGATACAAATTCTTTAAATGTTATTGCTAAGGACTTAACAAAAGAACAGAAAAAAGAACTCGAGATTGAGAGTCATGGTGTCTTAGTTAAAGAAGTTCATGCTGGTCCTGCACAGAAAGCGGGGATACGTCAGGGAGATGTGATTCTATTGATAAATAATATGAAAATTAAAAGTGTTTCTCATTTTAATGAATTTGTGAAAAATTTACCCAAAGGACGTTCCATACCCGTATTAATCCAGCGACAAGGCAGCCCTATCTTTCTTGCCCTTAAAATTGATGAGTGAGACTGAATTAGTTCTATCGCTATATTCCAGAGCAGAATGTCATTTATGTGAAGAGATGTTGGACGCTTTAAAACAATGGCAAAATCGTTTCGATTTCAGAGTAAACGTTATTGATATCGACCAAAATTCATCTTTAACTGAACGTTTTGCTGCTCGTATACCTTTACTAGCTCTAGGTGATATTGAAATTTGTGAGTATTTTCTAGATGAGGCTGCATTTTTAGATATTTTTGAAAGTAAAAATAGTCTTTAAAATCTTCATATTTCGT
The DNA here is from genome assembly GCA_012960105.1 of Thiotrichaceae bacterium. Classification (GTDB taxonomy): domain Bacteria; phylum Pseudomonadota; class Gammaproteobacteria; order Eutrophobiales; family Eutrophobiaceae; genus UBA7359. Next base: position 64,233 of record DUBV01000045.1, read on the forward strand.
TTAAAGCGGAGCCAAGATCATATAGAATCGCGCCTTTTTGCAGAATACATTACCTAATAAGCAATCCTATCAATGAAGCATATACGTAATTTTTCAATTATTGCCCATATCGATCATGGAAAATCGACTCTGGCTGATCGGTTTATACAAATTTGTGGAGCCTTAACTGAACGAGAGATGGACGAACAAGTACTGGATTCTATGGATATTGAGCGTGAGCGTGGTATTACCATTAAAGCTCAAAGCGTGACTTTGTATTTTGATGCCGAAGATGGCGAACAATATCAATTAAATATTATTGATACACCAGGACATGTTGATTTTAGTTATGAAGTCTCACGATCCTTAGCGGCATGTGAAGGTGCTTTACTCATTGTCGATGCCGCACAAGGTGTTGAAGCGCAAAGTGTTGCAAACTGTATCACTGCCATTAATTATGATCTGGAAGTAGTTCCTGTATTAAATAAAATTGATTTACCTTCTGCTGAGCCAGAACGTGTCATTAACGAAATTGAAGAAATCATTGGTATTGAGGCAAAAGATGCCTTACGTGTTAGTGCCAAATCTGGTATTGGCGTAGAAGATTTATTGAATGAATTGGTTAAAAAAATTCCGCCTCCGACCGGTAATGTTGATGGGCCACTCAAGGCATTGATTATTGATTCGTGGTTTGATAATTATCTTGGCGTGGTTTCTTTGGTCAGGGTTGTAGATGGTCAATTAGATGTAGGTAAAAAGATTCAAATGATGTCAACAGGTAATAGTTTTCTTGTTGGTCAAGTTGGTACTTTTACACCAAAACGGAATCCTAAAAAGGAGCTAGTTACCGGCGAAGTCGGTTACGTCGTTGCTGGTATAAAAGAAATAGATGGTGCGCCTGTCGGTGATACAATAACGCTCGTCGATGAGCCTGCAACAGAAGCATTACCTGGTTTTGAAACAATTCAGCCACGCGTTTTTTCAGGGTTGTTTCCCGTTGATTCATCAGATTATGAATCTTTTCGGGAAGCGTTGGGCAAACTACGTCTTAATGATGCTGCATTACATTATGAACCGGAAACATCACAAGCACTTGGTTTTGGTTTTCGTTGTGGTTTTCTTGGCATGCTACATATGGAAATTATTCAAGAACGCTTGGAGCGCGAATACAATTTAGGCTTGATTACAACTTCGCCTACAGTAATTTATGAAGTGTTAACGACTAATAATGAAGTAATTAAGATAGATAATCCCGCTAAACTTCCGGTATTAAATAAAATCGCAGAAATTCGCGAACCTATCATTATTGCAGATATATTGGTGCCACAAGAATATCTTGGTAATGTAATTTCATTATGTATTGAAAAGCGTGGTGTGCAGAAAAAACTGCATTATTCAGGAAAACAAATATCACTTACGTTTGAAATGCCTATGAGTGAAGTCGTTCTGGATTTTTTTGACCGACTTAAGTCTGTTAGTAGAGGGTATGCCTCTTTTGACTATAGTTTTAGTCGTTATGAAGCGGCTAAATTAGTTAAACTTGATATTCTCATTAATAATGAAAAAGTGGATGCGCTTTCCAGTATCGTCCATCAAGAAGAATCTCAACGTCGAGGTAAAGATTTAGCCGAAAAGATGAAGGAATTTATTCCGCGACAAATGTATGAAGTAGCAATACAAGCCGCCATAGGTTCAAAGATTGTCGCCAGACAAACAGTTAAGGCAATGAGGAAAAATGTAACTGCTAAATGTTATGGCGGTGATATTTCACGTAAACGTAAGTTATTAGAAAAACAAAAAGCCGGTAAAAAACGAATGAAACAATTTGGTTCTGTTGAGATACCTCAAGCTGCTTTTATGGCGATTTTGCATGTAGGGAAAGACAAATCCTAGATTCTTCAGTTGATCGACCTTAAATTATGATGACGAGTTTTATAATAACAACTAATAATACATTTGGTTTTCAGTCATTGAGGAAATTTGTCTGCACATCCGATTGCACTTTTTTTAGCTTCATTTGCTTAACAGCAAAAGTCTCACGTAGAATTACTATGCTCGGCTTTTTAGTCGGTGCAACTAAACCTAAAAAATGCAAACTTAATATGCCGTATTTTATGAATAATTCATGGTACAAATGTGTTCAACTAAGGAATCTAGGATAAATGAATTTTGATTTTTCAGCCTTATTGGTATTCTTAACCTTTGGTAGTGGCCTGATTTGGTTGATTGACAGTCTATTTTTTGCTTCAGGACGTAATAATGATAAGAAGGCGAGTGTTAGTTCTGAAAGCAAAGAAGAATTGAAATTACCGCTAATTGTTGAGTATGCAAAATCGTTCTTTCCGGTGTTTTTTATAGTGTTAATACTTCGCTCATTTATTTTTGAGCCTTTTAAAATCCCGTCAGGTTCTATGATGCCAACGTTACTAATCGGTGACTTTATTTTGGTGAATAAATATGAGTATGGGCTGCGTTTACCTGTATTACATAATAAAATTGTTGAAAACAAGACCCCTGCGAGAGGTGACATAGTTGTATTTAGATACCCTGAAGATCCTAGTATCCCCTTTATAAAACGTATCGTAGGTTTACCTGGAGATAAAATTTCTTACTATAATAAAACGCTATACATCAATGATTTATCAGTGACGCAAGTATTAAATGGACGTTATAATGCGATCGGCTCAGGTTTTATGATGGATGGTGTCTCACTAAGAATCGAAAATTTGAGTGGTATTGAACATGAAATATTGATTACACCTAGTCGTCGCTCTCAGGAACTTGAAACAATGGTCCCGGAAGGTCATTATTTCGTTCTAGGAGACAACAGAGATAATAGTAAAGACAGTCGTTTTTGGGGCTTCGTGCCCGATGAAAACCTGGTTGGACGAGCTTTTATGATTTGGATGAATTGGGACGGCAAGAATGGCGGTGTAGATTTCAAAAGAATTGGTACAATGATTAAATAAGAACTTTCAAATAGAGGACGTATTATGAAACATATATCACAACGGCAAGGCGGCATGACGGCACTTGGTATTTTTATAATAATTGCTATGCTTGCTTGTTTTTTCAAATTTGGTTTAACTATTTTTCCTTTATACAATGAATATGCTTCTGTAAAAAGTGGGTTGCAAAGTGTCTTAAATCGTCCTTTAGCAAAAAGAAAGACGGTTAAACAAATTAGAAAAATCTTTCTACGAAGTGTCGAGCTAAATAACGTTGAACGATTTACAGATCAATCGGTAAAAGAATTAGTCACTGTTACAAAGTCTAAAAGTGGAAAAAAGAAATTCCTTAACGTGAAGTACCAAGCGACAAACAAATTATTCCAAAATATTCATATTATGATGGATGTTGATGAAACTGTTGAGTTAACGAAGGAATCTTCAGAATAAGTAAGTTTATCAACTATGAATTCAAGAATAACGATTTGCTAGAGCAGGCTCTAACTCATCGTAGTCTTGGAAACAACAACAACGAACGGCTTGAATATCTGGGTGATGCCATACTAGGTTTTGTCATTGCCGACGTTATTTATCATAAATTTCCTAATTCAGCAGAAGGTGACCTCACGCGGCTAAGGTCTTCTCTTGTAAAGGGTGAAAAGCTCGCTGAAATAGCTAGAGAGATACAGTTGTCAAATGAATTAAAACTTGGTCAAGGTGAATTAAAAAGTGGTGGCTGGCGTCGTGATTCTATTTTGGCGAATACAATCGAGGCATTAATTGGTGCGGTTTATTTGGACTCTGGTATTGAGCAGTGTCGAAATTTCATTTTAAATCTGTATCAATCCCATCTCGATAATATTGATCCGGCTGACATTAAAAAGGATTCAAAGTCTCAGTTACAGGAATATCTTCAATCACGAAAACAAGATGTGCCTATCTATAAAGTAATCAGTGAATCTGGTTCCTCACACCAACCCGAATTCACAGTGTCATGTGAAATTAACTTAATAGATGACATTGTTATTGCTAAGGGAACAAGTAAGCGTAAAGCTGAGCAAGCGGCGGCTGAAAAAGCTATGTCAAAGTTAAATTTAAAAAATAAGTAATATCTCTGTAAATATTTAATATGAAAGAATTTAGAACCGGATACGTTAGTATTATTGGAAGACCAAATGTTGGTAAATCGACATTGCTGAATCATTTGGTAGAACAAAAACTGAGTATTGTTTCAAGAAAACCGCAGACAACGCGTTGGAATTTGCTTGGTATAAAAACATCAACGGATTCACAGATAATATTTATTGATACTCCTGGCCTACAAAAAGAGCCTAAACTTGCTTTGAATCAACAGATGAATAAGGCAGTATCAAGCACATTAAATTATATCGATATAATTTTATTTGTTGTCGAATCTTTAAAGTGGAATGAGCTCGATGACAATGTTATTGAATTATTGAAAAAGTCCACTTCAGCACAATTATTTCTTGTATTAAATAAAGTAGATAAAATAGCTGATAAAAGTGATTTGTTGTCATTTATTGATACTGTCGTAAAAGAAACTGATTTCAGCGAAGTCATTCCCGTATCAGCAACAAAAGGCACAGGTCTTGAAGAATTGGAATCAGCAATAATAAAGAATCTTCCGTTTGCTCCACCGTTGTTTCCAGATGATCAGGTAACTGACCGTAGCGAACGCTTTTTTGCAGCTGAATTCATTCGTGAAAAATTAATGACTCGTTTGAGTGATGAGTTACCGTATCATTTATCTATAACGATTGAAGAATTCAAGGAAGAAAATAATGTCTTACATATCTATGCCAATATCTGGGTAGAACGAAAAGGGCAGAAATCAATCGTCATAGGTAAAGATGGAAGTGTTTTAAAAGCTGTTGGTAGAGAAGCAAGAAAAGATCTGGAAGTCATGTTTGATAAAAAAGTGAATCTAAAAACATGGGTGAAAGTTAAAAAGAAATGGACCGATTCTACCCAAGCACTAAAACAATTCGGTTACTTTGAATAAAAAAATATTCTAAATAAAGTTTAATGAAAGTTGAACTTACTCCATGCTATATCTTGCACCGTAGAGATTATAGTGAAACCAGCTTGATTCTTGAGATCTTTTCCAGAGAGCATGGGCGACTCAGTCTTATTGCAAAGGGCGCAAAAAGAAAGAAAAAACACCAAGGGATAAGTTACAATCTTTATCAAAAATATAACATGTCATGGGTATCTAAATCTGAATTAGGTACGTTAACTGATATTGAACTGGATTCTCTGCCGAATTCGTTAAAACCCAAGTTCATAATGACCGGTTTTTATATGAATGAAGTCTTATTGCGATTACTTCATAAGCACGAATCACATCTGGAATTATTTGATGCCTATGACATAACCATCAATCGTCTGATTAATAATATGCCTGAACAAATTGTATTACGCTACTATGAAAAAGTATTGTTGCAGTCACTAGGTTATGGTTTGATTCTTGAACATGAAGTGGAAACAGGTGAAACACTCATCGCAGAAAAAGATTACTTTTATAAATTTGATTCTGGACCTTGTTTAGCCTCAGCCAATAATGATTCTGGTATTAATATATCAGGAAAAACATTATTGGAACTTGATGCAGAAACATTATCAAATACCGACAACATCAATGAAGCAAAGACTCTACTAAGAACGATATTAAATCAGCATTTGGGAGAAAGGCCCTTGGCTAGCCGAGAGCTTTATCAAGCTTATGTAAAAAATAAATATGATGCCTGATATGTCTTGATATACCTATATATAGAATATCGTTACAATAGTCCGCTCATAATAATTAAGAATTTATAAAATGTTACTCGGCGTAAATATAGACCATGTCGCAACGCTTCGTCAGGCACGTGGAACACGTTATCCAGATCCTGTAAATGCTGCACATCTAGCAGAACAGGCAGGAGCCGACTCTATCACCATACATTTGCGTGAAGATCGACGACATATTCAAGAACGGGATGTTCGTATTCTAAACGAAACATTATTAACACCAATGAATTTGGAAATGGCTTTAACGGAAGAAATGCTAACAATAGCTGAATCTATTAAACCAGAATTTTGCTGTTTAGTCCCTGAAAAACGTGAAGAGCTGACTACAGAAGGCGGGCTCGATGTGAAAGGTCAATTATCGCGGGTCAAAGATAGCTGTCAGAGATTAAAAGAATCAGGAATTAGAGTCTCATTATTCATAGATGCGGATGAGGAACAAATACAAGCCGCAGCTGATTCATCGGCCCCTTATATTGAAATTCATACTGGTCATTACGCTGATGCTATCGATGAGAAAAGTATGAACGAAGAATTAAAAAAAATAATTAGTTCTGTTGAATTTGCGGCTAACGTGGGTCTTAAAGTTAATGCTGGTCATGGTTTAAGTTATACCAATGTAATGCAAGTTGCTGCTATTCCTCAAATACTGGAATTAAATATAGGGCATAGTATTATTTCCCGCGCTGTTTTATCCGGTTTACCAGAAGCTGTCAGAGAAATGAAACGATTGATTAGTGAATCAATCTCATTGTCTGACTAACGAGCAAGAATATTAACCCTCATTCATTTTTATCGCATATTTAAATGTCAGAACAACAATCCCAAACAGAGAGACGACGTACATTCGCTATAATTTCTCACCCTGATGCCGGCAAGACAACTGTTACAGAACAATTGTTATTGTATGGAGGCGTCATCCAAACAGCAGGAACAGTTAAATCTCGTAAATCGGATCATCATGCAGCTTCAGACTGGATGCAAATCGAAAAGGATCGAGGTATTTCTGTTACTAGCTCAGTGATGCAATTTGAATATGAAAATAGCATTGTTAATTTATTAGATACTCCGGGGCATGCTGACTTTTCAGAAGATACCTATCGGACTCTGACAGCTGTAGATTCTGCTTTGATGGTAATAGATGTTGCAAAAGGTGTTGAGCAACGAACTATTAAATTAATGGAAGTCTGTCGGTTACGTGACACACCGATTATTACATTTATCAATAAACTTGATCGTGAAGGCAAAGAGCCGATTGATTTATTAGATGAAATTGAAACCGAATTAAGAATTAAATGTGTCCCTTTTGTTTGGCCTATTGGCATGGGAACTAGATTAGTTGGTATTTATAACTTACTTGACGATTCTATTCGACTTTACGATAAACAAGACAAGACGATTCATGGAAAGCAAATAAAAGACTTGGCTAGTGAAGAAGCAAAAAGTTTATTAGGTGATAATTGGGATCAATTAAACGAAGAGATAGATTTAATACAAGGCGTATACGAAGAGTTCAATAAAGAAGATTTTCTATCCGGCAAACTTACTCCTGTATTTTTTGGAACGGCATTACATAACTTTGGCATCGGTGAGTTCATGGACTGTTTAATAGAACATGCGCCATCACCACTTGCACGCGTAGCTGAAGAACGTGAAGTCGAAGCTAAAGAAGATAAGCTGACTGGCTTTGTTTTTAAGATTCAGGCAAATATGGATCCTGCTCATCGAGATAGAATTGCATTCTTTAGAATATGTTCAGGGCATTATCAACGTGGTATGAAAATGCGTCATGTACGCTTAGGGCGTGATGTTCAAATTTCCAATGCAGTTACCTTTATGGCGGGGAATCGGGAACAAGCAGAAGAAGCCTGGGCTGGCGATGTTATTGGTTTACACAATCATGGCACGATTCAGATCGGCGATACGTTCACTCAGGGAGAAAACTTGAATTTCACCGGTATACCTCATTTTGCACCCGAATTATTCAGGCGCGTACAATTACGCGACCCACTAAAACTAAAAGCATTGCAAAAAGGACTGATTCAATTAGGAGAAGAGGGTGCAACTCAAGTGTTTCGTCCTGTTAATAGCAATGACTGGATATTAGGTGCCGTGGGTATACTGCAATTTGATGTCGTCGCCTGGCGCTTAAAGGAAGAATACGGTGTTGAATGTTCTTACGACAATATTGCTGTTGCAGCTGCTCGTTGGATCGAATGTGATGATAATAAAATGCTGGACGAATTTCGTAAAAAAGCCATCGACAACATTGCTCTCGATGGCGGTGAACATTTAACTTATTTAGCACCATCCATGGTGAATCTCAATTTAACTATGGAACGCTGGCCTGATATTACCTTTCACGCTACACGAGAACATTAGTTACTCTTTTTCTTTGTTTTCAGAAACTGTTGCGACATTACCCGATGATTCTGTCTTAGCTACAGGAAGCGTTGTTACATTTCCCTGAGGCTCTTTATTTACACTCTGATTCTGAGTATTGGAATTAGAATTAAGCTCAGTTTTATTATTGTCAGGCTTATTACCTTGCACAGGGCTAACAGACGCCGTATTAGGGTTTATCTGAGTAATTTCATTAGACGTGTTCTCTACTGTGCTTACTGGTGTTTGAACAGAAGCATTTTGTTGAGCCTTATTCTCAGTATTGTTAACAGGCGAATTATCTGACGCGTTAGCCTGATTAGTTTTATTTGCAGAAGGATTCTCTACAGAATTACTATTCGACTCTTTGTTAACATTCTCATTAGTATTTTCCGGCTTACGTCTGCGACCGCCACGGCTACGACGTCTTGAATTACTATTCCGGTTAGCTGAATTAGGATTGTTATTATTACTCGAGTTTTCAGATTGATCTTTATTTTGATCTTGGTTTTGATCGTTCCTCTGATTTCCGCGTCTTTGTTGATTATTTTGGTTTGGATTATTCTTATTACGTCTTTGTTGATTTCGACCTTGTCCTTGGCGATCGCGGTTAGGGTTGTTACCGCGATTATTCCGGGTACGATTATTTCTCGAACGATTATTTGGTCGTCGATCATTATTTGGTCTTGAGTTAGATGGTTTTTCTTTTTCAGAGGATGAAAATAAGCTACCAAGCATTTTCAACAAGGGCGCAAGCAAACCAATTTTATTTTTCTTGTTCGCAGCGGGGACAGGTGCATTTGGCGTAAATTGTTTAACCGCAGGTCTTTCTGCAGGTGGATTTCTATGATTATTTATTAAGTCATTATTTAAATCATCTTTTCCTTCAGCCTTTAACAAATAACTTGCTTGCTGGTTTTCATCTTGCTTAGCTTCAGTTAAACGCACACGCTGCACTAGATACTGTGGTGTCACCATATCTCGGTCAGGAATGACTAAAATTTCAACATCTAAGCGATGTTGAATTTCGCTTATAGGTTGTCGTTTTTCATTTAACAAAAATGTTGCCGCATCAACAGGTGCTCTAGCAATAATTTTGGCCGTCATGTCTTTCATCGCTTCTTCTTCGATAATGCGTAAGACAGAAAGCGCTAATGATTCTACATCGCGAATGGTTCCCTGGCCGTCACATCGAGGGCAGGGTATGTGACTAGACTCACCTAAAGAAGGTCTTAAACGTTGGCGAGACATTTCTAATAAGCCAAAACGAGAAATTTTACCCACTTGTACGCGAGCTCTATCCATTCGTAAACTTTCACGCATGGTATTTTCTACTTCGCGTTGATTTCGTGTGTTTAGCATATCGATGAAATCGATAACGATAAGGCCACCAATATCACGTAGACGTAGTTGTCGTCCTATTTCTTCAGCCGCTTCTCTATTTGTATTTAAAGCAGTTTCTTCTATATCACTGCCTTTTGTCGCTCTTGCCGAATTGATATCAATAGAAATCAAAGCTTCAGTGTGATCAATAATCACCGCACCGCCAGATGGCAAACGAACTTCTCTAGAAAATGCCGATTCAATCTGATATTCAATTTGATATCGGGTAAATAATGGGTCGTTGTCCGTATAATGCTTAAGTTTTTCCAGGTTGTGAGGCATAACCTGCGTCATAAAGTCATGGCAGCGTTTATGTACTTCGGCATCATCTATCCATATTTCATTGATGTCTTTTCGCAAGTAATCACGAATAGCACGAATAATGACGTCACTTTCCTGATAAACAAGGAAAGGAGCAGTGCGTTCTTTTGCAGCTGTACTAATAGCTCCCCAAAGTTGAGACAAATAATCCAAATCCCATTGCAGTTCTTCTGAAGACTTTCCGATGCCTGCAGTTCGTAAGATAAGTCCCATGCCTTCAGGGACGACGAGACCACTCATTGCCTCTTTCGCTTCAGAACGGTCATCACCTTCAATTTGTCGAGAGACACCGCCTGCGCGTGGATTATTTGGCATAAGAACCAGATAACGACCGGCAAGACTGACAAAAGTACTTAATGCTGCACCTTTATTGCCACGTTCTTCTTTTTCAACTTGAACAATGAATTCCTGACCTTCGCTGATAACATCACTGATGCTTAAACGACCATTACGTGGTTTGTCAGCTTGCTCAGGTTTAAACAGAATGCGTGCTATTTCTTTGAAAGGTAAGAAACCATGACGCTCTGCACCGTAGTCTACAAATGCGGCTTCAAGGCTAGGTTCAATTCGGATAACACGGGCTTTATAGATATTCGATTTCTTCTGCTCACGTGCAGTTGATTCTATATCCAGATCGTATAATCGTTGTCCATCAACAAGTGCGACACGCACCTCTTCTGGCTGAGTTGCGTTAATCAGCATACGTTTCATTTTGTAAATTCCTTAAGCTTCGCTCTACCTTTACTGCACGACGATAAATCCTTGTCATGCGCTGGGAGCGCAACCACTGTATTTTTGCTCATTTTGTTTGGGTTGAGCAATATTTCAACCCTGTGCCTGTGTTATTTCATTTCAGCTGCTCAATTGGAGCACGCTCTAATTTCTCTATTCACAGAACATCTCCTATGCCACTATTGAGTCGATAAATCAGAATATACTGATATCCTTATATCAGAAGTTTAGTTGTCTCAAAATATTCTCTTTTTGAATGATATTTTTAGCTTTATCATTCAGATCAATAGGACCAAACCGATTAAATGCGTTGCACTAGCTTTGTGCATGATGTCATGCTCAACGACTGTGACAGGTTTTTACCTGAATGCTCAGTTTGTAGACGCTAATATAGCAATCTTGCTCGCTTGCAGCAATGAAATGAGAAAAAAATGGACCAAAATCAGGTAAAAAAAATCAATTCAAAACAAATAGTTATATCTGCTGATAATAATGGACAACGAATTGATAATTTTCTCATCCGTTATTTTGGAAAAATACCAAAATCACGTATTTATAAAATGCTAAGGAAAGGCGAAGTTCGGGTTAATAAAGGTCGGAAAAAGCAAACTTACAAATTGAAAACAGGTGATACGTTACGAATTCCGCCAGTTTATCTAGACGAAGAGAAATCAAAGTCACCGCCAGTTTATCTACAACAAAAAATACTCGAATCGGTTATATTTGAAGATGAGGGAATGATTGTTATTAATAAACCTGCAGGCATAGTTGTTCATAGTGGCAGTGGTCAAGCACATGGCGTAATTGAGGCTTTTCGAGCTGTAGGCGAAAAATATGAAAAACTAGAACTGGTTCATCGTCTAGATAAAGATACTTCAGGTTGTTTGATTTTGGCGAAAAATATTCCTGTGTTAAGGCAATTGCACGAGATTATAAATAATGGCGAAATGACAAAATTTTATAGTGCTTTGTTAGTTGGACAACTTGATAAGAAGAAAATAACCGTTGATAGAGCTTTAAGTAAAAACCCTTCAAATGAAAAAATCATAATCGATGAAGAAGCTGGTAAGCAGGCAATAACCATTTTTTATCGCAAAGACGTTTTCAATACAGCATCACTAGTTAATATTGAATTAATTACCGGTCGCACACATCAGATTCGTGTGCATAGCGCGTCACTTGGTCATCCTGTTTTAGGCGACTCGAAATATGGTGATCGAATTATAAACCGAGAATATAAAAAAATGGGGTTAAAACGTATGTTTTTACATGCTAAATCATTAAGTTTCGTTTCCCCCGTTACACAAAAAAAGCTTACTGTTGAAGCACCGCTTGAAGCTAATTTAATCAGCTTTCTTGATAAACTGAGCAACAGTTCACAATAAGTTTCTATGAAAATGAAGGGGAACTAGTATAAATAGACTCGTTCTAATTCAATAACAGTTTGCTAAACTACAATCCAAACAAAAATATATAAATAAAAAATATGACTGATTCAGAAAAATTCGAACAATCGCTAGTTAATGAACTCGCACGAGAAGTCCTTCGAGAACAACGTCGAAACAGACGTTGGGGTATATTTTTCAAAGGCCTGCTTGCATTATATTTATTGTCTTTTTTACTTATCTTTCTAGCGGGTCAATCTGAAGTAGGTGGTTTCAGTGGTGAAAAACACACGGCTTTAATTGAAATTGATGGCGTCATTGCTACCAATACCGAAGCTAGAGCGGATTACATTGTGGGTAGTTTAAGAAAAGCGTTCGAAGATGAAAACACTCAAGGCGTTATTTTACGAATCAATAGTCCAGGAGGTAGTCCTGTTCAGTCCGCTTATATCAATGATGAAATAAAAAGACTTAGAAAATTACATCCAGATACACCTCTATATGCAGTTATTACCGATATTTGTGCCTCCGGTGGTTATTACATTGCCGCGGGTGCGGATAAAATTTACGCTAACAAAGCCAGTATAGTCGGTTCAATTGGCGTCATTATGTCAGGTTTTGGTTTTGTCGATGCGATTGAAAAACTGGGTATAGAACGTCGCGTACTACATGCAGGCAAAAGTAAGGGTTTTATGGATCCTTTTAAACCACTTAAACAAGACGAAGAAAAACATGTTCAACGACTTCTTGATGGAATTCACCAACAGTTCATAGAGGTTGTTAAAGAGGGGCGAGGCGATAAACTTGTTAATGAAGACATACTTTTTTCAGGTTTATTCTGGACGGGAGAAGAAAGTATTGAACTTGGTTTAGTTGATGAGTTGGCCAGTGCTAGCGAAGTTGCTCGGGATGTTATTGGTGCTGAAGACATCGTCGACTTCACTAAAAGAGAGAACGTCCTGGATCAATTCGCAAAACAAATGGGTTCGGCAATGATGCAAAGTTTTAATAGCTCGCTGAATTTACAATAATAGAAAGTATTAATGAAATCAGGGAATTTTTATTCCCTGATTTTTCAGCATTTCACACAGTCTGATTAAGGGTAATCCAATTAATGCGGTTGGATCATCGCCTTCCATTTTAGAAAGTAAGCTTACCCCCAATTTCTCTGACATAAAGCTACCCGCACATTGATAAGGTTGCTCTTTATTTAGATAGGCCTCAATTTCAGATTCACTCAGATTACGAAAGCTAACGCTGTATTCAATGACTGCTTTTTCCAGTTTCTGTGTCTTTGTATTTAAAACACATAGACCTGTGTAAAAAGTCAATGTTTGCTCACTCATTGTTGCTAATTGTTTTTTAGCATTTTCGTGATTTCCGGGTTTACCCAATATTTCACCATTACATTCAACAGATTGGTCTGAACCAATAATAATTGCGTCGGAATGATTTAAAGCAACACATCTCGCTTTTTCTTCAGACAAACGAATAACGTAATTATCTATAGCTTCATTCTCTAATTGTTGTTCATCAATATCAGGAGATTCGGTGCTAAACTCGAAATAAAGACGTTCGAGAAGCTCTTTTCGGTAAGGTGATGATGAGGCAAGTATGATATTTGGCTTGATTTTATCTCTCCGAAGGGCAAATTAGACGCTTATTTTGGGCAAATCTGGATAAATATCAAATAAGTCAGACATTTAACGAAATATTGTTGATATTATTTTGACAGGTCCAGGGTCTATCGATAAAATTCGCCGCCTGATGACATCTGACCTGTCGCAATCTATCAATCCCTTGCGTCTCGCTAAAGCCAGAAAGCAGATTAAAGGTAGTCTGCAAGTTGGTTCTTTCGGACGGCTTGAAGGGGTATTGCTAGATAAGTCAGGTGAATTACAATACAGTTTATCCTTTGATTTTGATGAAGCTAGAACTTGTATTGTTGAGTGTACTATCGATGCACGACTAACATTTGAATGCCAACGCTGTTTTAAACCCATTGCAATTGATATTCATAAAAGTTCTTTGCTAGCAATAGTTAAAGATAAAGACGATTTTGATGCCTTGGCTCAAGAATATGAGCCGTTGGAATTAGACGAGGAACATATTTCTGTCGAGGAGTTAGTTGAGGATGAGTTATTATTAGCCATCCCATTGTCACCGTTACATTCAGAAGATGACTGTTCAGGAAAACAAGTATTAGATAAAGTTAATGCTGATGCTAAACCGCAACCATTTGCAGTTTTAGCCACATTAAAGAAGAAATAAAGATTTATATTTAAGTATTATTATTAGGAGACAAGCTTCATGGCTGTTCAAAAAACTAAAAAATCAAGTTCAAGACGAGATATGCGTCGTTCACATGATGCTTTGACTTCATCAACGTTATCAGTTGAAGCGACTTCAGGTGAAGTTCATCTTCGTCATAACGTTAGTGCTGACGGATATTACCGCGGCAAAAAAGTAGTCTCAGTTAAATCAGATCAAGAATAATTAAGCTCATTCCTATAATCACCAGAGATAACTAACTCTGGGATAATCTATGGCTTTAAATTCAATAATCGCACTTGACGCAATGGGTGGAGATTTTGGTCCATCCGAGATAGTGCCTGCTGCACTTTCCATTCTTAAAAAACATAGCGGTCTTAATCTTATCCTCGTAGGAAAAGAGGATGTTGTTCTTGAAGAATTAAAAAAGCATAAGGCAGTAGGGCACGAGCGACTTCAGGTTCTTCACGCTCCTGAAGTTGTTGAGATGTATGAGGCGCCTTCTCATGCACTACGTAATAAAAAACAATCCTCAATGCGACGTGCTATTGAACAAGTACGTGAAGGCAACGCAGCGGCTTGTGTTAGTGCAGGTAATACAGGCGCATTAATGGCAACGTCAAGATACGTCCTGAAAATGCTTCCAGGCATGGATCGTCCGGCAATCTGCACGATACTACCCGGCACCCATGGACACACACATGTACTTGATTTAGGTGCCAATGTAGATTCAAGTTCAGAACAACTCTTCCAGTTTGCCATTATGGGGTCACAGTTAACCAGTGCTGTCGAAAACAAGGAAAATCCTACCGTTGCTCTTTTAAATGTTGGTGCAGAAGACATAAAAGGTAACGACAGAGTAAAACAGGCGGCGACGTTACTGGAAGAAAGTCATTTAAATTACATTGGTTTTGTTGAAGGAACTGATTTATATACAGGCAATGTGGATGTCATTGTTTGTGATGGCTTTGTTGGAAACATTGCATTAAAAGCCAGCGAAGGCTTAGCTGAGTTTCTTCGTTATCATGCAACCAAGCAATTCAAAAGCAGTATTTATTCAAAGTTTGCAGCTATAATTGCAATGCCTGTATTAAAAGCATTAAAACGAAAAATTGATCCAAAAAATTATAATGGCGCATCATTACTTGGACTTAGAGGCATCGTCATTAAAAGTCATGGTGGTGCTGATAGAATTTCTTTTGCTACAGCAATAGAAGAAGCGATTATTGAAGTAGAAAAAAATGTTCCTGAAAAAATCAATGCCACATTGGAACAACTTTTAATCGATAGGCCTGATCTTTAATATGTATTCAAAAATTATTGGCACGGGATCTTATTTACCAGAAAGAGTATTGACTAATGCCGATCTTGAAAAAATGGTCGACACCTCAGATGAATGGATACGTTCACGCACAGGAATAGAAAAAAGACATATCGCGGCAGAAGATGAGACTACCTGTGATCTTGCCGAACAAGCTGCGTTAAATGCGATTGCAGCATCAGGCAAAAAACCTGAAGACATAGACTTAATTATTGTAGCAACAACTACCCCCGATATTATTTTCCCTAGCACCGCTTGTTTACTACAACAACGTTTAGATATACATGGCTGTCCTGCATTTGATATACAAGCAGTGTGCACGGGTTTTATCTATGCGGTCAGTGTTGCCGACCAGTTTATCAAGAATGGCACTGCAAAATGTGTATTGGTCGTTGGTGCTGAGACGATGTCACGCATTATTGATTGGAAAGATAGAGATACATGCGTTTTATTTGGCGATGGTGCTGGCGCAGTGATGCTTGAGGCCAGCGAAGACGCAGGTATTCTATCAACACATATTCATGCTGATGGAAAATATGAAAAATTATTATGTGTGCCCGCTGGTATTTCATCTAACCGTGATCTGCTTAAATCAGATAGTGCTTTTGTGAAGATGCAGGGCAACGAAGTTTTTAAAATGGCAGTGAATACATTAGGCCGTATTGTTGATGAAACGCTCGCGGCTAATGCCATGCAAAAAGAAGATATAGACTGGTTGGTTCCCCATCAAGCAAATACACGGATTATTTCAGCGACTGCAAGGAAACTCGGCATGACGATGGATCGTGTTGTATTAACAGTTGGTCAACATGGTAATACATCTGCAGCTTCAGTACCGCTGGCTCTGGATGTTGCTGTTAGAGATGGACGAATAAAAGAAAACGATACCGTATTACTAGAAGCTTTTGGTGGCGGCTTTACCTGGGGTTCAGTGTTGTTACGTTATTAACATAACGTTTAATTAATAATATTAAGTTCAATAAATTAAAAGATGAATACGGGTTCCAAATTAGCAATTGTTTTTCCTGGGCAAGGTTCACAATCTCTTGGCATGATGAATGGCTTAATTGAAATAAAGTCTGACATTAAAAATTTATTTAACACCGCATCAGAAATATTAGGTTATGACTTATTTGAAGTTATTACTTCCGGCCCTGAAGAAAAACTAAATCAAACTGAAATCACACAACCGGCATTGCTTGCGTCAGCTTATGCAACATGGTTAATATTAAAAGAACGAACTGATGTAGAACCTACTGTCTTAGCTGGGCATAGTTTGGGGGAATATACAGCGCTATTATGTGCTGGTGTTTTATCTTTTGAAGATGCTGTTGCCCTGGTTGCAGAACGAGGACGCTGTATGCAAAAAGCCGTGCCGGCAGGTGTTGGCGCAATGGCCGCAATACTGGGTTTAAGTGATGAACAAGTAATACAAGTTTGTGCTGATGTAGCTGAAGATGAGATTGTTTCTGCTGCTAACTTCAACTCTCCCGGTCAGATTGTTATTGCGGGAAATAAGCAAGCTGTAGATAGAGCGATTATTGCAGCAAAAGATGTCGGCGCTAAGCGCGCGTTGCCATTACCGGTAAGCGTTCCTTCCCATTGTCTGTTAATGAAAGAGGCGGCTAATGAATTTGAAAAAACATTAAGTCAGGTGGCATTTAAAGATGCTGAAATACCAGTATTACAAAATGTAGATGCCTCATCAAAATCATCATCTGAAGATATTAAGACGGCGTTATTAGAACAACTATATAAACCAGTGCGTTGGGTTGATTGCATTAATGCGATGCAAAGTATGGATGTGACTAAAATTATAGAATGTGGCCCGGGCAAAGTACTGTCAGGATTGATTAAGCGTATCGATAGATCATTTGAATTATTCTCTATTCAAGATGAAGCTAGTTTGAATAAAGCAATAGAATTAAATTAAAGAGTTAATAACATGACTGAAAATTATAAAGATAAGGTTGTTTTGATAACGGGTGCCAGTCGGGGTATAGGCAAAGCTATCGCGACTAAATTTGCTGAGCAAGGTGCTTTTGTCATCGGTACAGCGACATCTGATAAAAATGCAGAACAAATATCAAAATATCTTGAAGCGAATCAATTTTCAGGAACAGGTCTGGTATTGAATATTGCTGATAAATCCTCTGTGGAAGAATTCGCCGAAAAACTAAAAGAATTTGATACGCCAAATATCCTGATAAATAACGCCGGTATTACGCGTGACAATCTGTTGATGCGTATGAAAGATGATGAATGGGAAGACGTAATTAATACAAACCTGACTGGCATGTATAGAATAACGAAATTATGCCTACGCGCGATGATGAAAGCACGCTATGGACGTATTATTAACATTACCTCGGTTGTCGCTTTAACTGGCAATCCAGGACAAACTAATTATTCGGCAACAAAAGCCGGAATGATAGGATTTACCCGCTCTTTGGCTAGTGAAATTGGTTCAAGAGGCATCACTGTTAACGCTGTAGCACCTGGATTTATCGATACAGATATGACAAATGAATTAACTGATAACGTTAAAGAAGCTATTTTAAAACAAATTACTTTAGGGCGATTAGGCCAAGCGGAAGAGGTTGCGGCTGTGGTTGAATTCCTTGCATCTGATAATGCCGCCTATGTAACAGGACAAACGCTGAGCGTAAATGGCGGAATGTACATGGGATAAGTCTAGAATTTACTTTAGATATTAATTATATATCATTGATTTTAAATAACTAATAAAACTAAGTGTAATCTTACTTGCAAGTAGATTTCATTTCACTAAAATTAGCACACGCAAATCGACCCATAGGGTCACAAGGGAGGAATTATCCATCATGAGTAGTATTGAAGAACGCGTAAAAAAAATCGTTATAGAACAACTAGGCGTTAAAGAAGAAGAAGTAACAAATGAAGCATCTTTTGTTGATGACCTGGGGGCAGACTCTTTAGATACGGTTGAGTTAGTTATGGCATTGGAAGAAGAATTCAAGACTGAAATTCCGGACGAAGAGGCTGAGAATATTACTACAGTTAATCAAGCTGTTAGTTTTATAAACGCAAATCTTGAGTAAGCTGTAATTTAAAAGAACACCTAAGGCCGCGTCATGAACTTTTTCTGACGCGGCCTTTTTTGGTCTAAGCTAAGCCAATCAATTTATAATAGGATTCAATAAAAGTGAGTAAACGACGTGTAGTTGTCACCGGTTTAGGCATGGTTACGCCGGTCGGTAATAGTGTTGATGATACATGGGGAAATATCCTTGCCGGTAAAAGTGGTATTGCACCGCTGGATCATTTTGATACTACAGAATTTAGCACGAAATTCGGTGGCTCTATTCGAGACCTACCATTAGATGATTACATATCCAAAAAAGAACAAAAGAAAATGGATCCTTTCATCCACTACGGACTCGTTGCTGGTATTCAGGCCATTAAGGATTCAGGGCTGGAAATTACCGAAGAAAATGCAACGCGCATTGGTGTTGCTATAGGATCAGGCATTGGTGGTTTACCCGGTATAGAAAAGGGTACTCGTGCACACGATAAAGGCGGCCCTAGAAAAATATCTCCGTTCTTTATACCTAGTAACATCATTAATATGATTTCAGGCCACTTATCCATCATGTATGGCTTAAAAGGTCCTAATTTCGCTATTACAACGGCTTGTACGACAGGAACCCATAATATTGGCAGCGCAGCTCGGTTGATTGAATATGGCGATGCGGATGTCATGATTGCCGGTGGTGCGGAAATGGCGACTTCTCATACTGGATTAGGCGGCTTTGCTTCTGCACGAGCACTATCTAGTCGAAATGATGAACCTGAACGCGCCAGTCGTCCCTGGGATAAAGGCCGCGATGGCTTTGTTTTGAGTGATGGTGCCGGCGTCTTGGTCTTAGAAGAGTATGAACATGCAAAAAAACGTGGCGCAATAATACTTGCCGAAATGTCAGGTTTCGGTATGAGTGGCGATGCATTCCATATGACGGCTCCATCAGAAAATGGTGAAGGTGCTGCACTGTGTATGGAAAATGCAATGAGAAACGCAGGATTAAATGTCGATAATATCGATTATATCAATGCGCATGGCACATCAACTCCTGCAGGAGATATCGCTGAAACCGTTGCGGTAAAACGTGTTTTTAAAGATGCGGCTTCATCAGTCGTCGTCAGTTCAACCAAATCAATGATTGGCCATTTATTAGGAGCGGCGGGCGGTGTCGAAGCGATATTCTCAGTCTTAGCAATACGCGATCAGGTAGCTCCTCCTACTATCAATCTTGATGATCCAGATCCAGATTGTGATTTGGACTATGTTCCTCATACCGCTAGAGAGATGAAAATAGAAACGGCGCTTTCAAATTCATTTGGTTTTGGTGGCACCAATGGTTCTCTTATTTTTAAGAAACTATCCTGATAGCAACATGCCATAATCGGATGATGGCACAACAAACACTCATAAACGGAATAGCTACTAATGAAATTTCGTTTTTTGATCGTGGTTTGCAATATGGTGACGGCTTGTTTGAAACGATTGCTGTTGAAGATGGCAATCTGCTTTGTTTTGATGAACACCTAAAACGTTTAGAACAAGGCTGTGATCGTTTAAAAATTTCCTTTCCTGATAGTAATCTTTTAACTAACGAAACCAGGTCTTTAATTAGTAATATCGATCGTGGCGTAATAAAAATTATGATTACCCGAGGGCAGGGTGGTCGTGGTTACGCTTTACCAGATACTTCTGAAGCTAGTCGAATAATTTCTCTTTATCCCTGGCCTGAATACCCAATAGAAAATTATTCTAACGGCATTAATCTTCGGGTATGTGATTATCGATATGCTAACAATCCAGCATTGGCAGGTATTAAACATCTTAATCGACTTGAACAAATATTAGCTCGTTCTGAGTGGAGTGATGATGCTATTGCCGAAGGTATCGTTTTAGATAAAGAAGGCAATGTTATTGAAGGCACCATGAGTAATGTTTTTTATTTTTCTAATAATACTTTGTATACACCCGATTTATCAGCAAGTGGTGTTGATGGAATTATTCGAAATAAAATAGTAGAACTGGTATCAGGCTTGAATATTAATATGGAAATTAATAAAAGCTCAGTAGAAACATTAATGAATGCCGATGAAGTTTTTATTTGCAACAGTATTATTGGTCTATGGTCAGTAAAAAAAATTAATGACAAACTATTTCCTATCGGCGAAAAAACCAAGCAGATACTAGAAGCCTTAAAAGACCATCATTATATCGTATCATGTTAAAACGTTTTTTGCGGCTCGCGACTATTGCATTACTTTTTATTTTAGTTACCGCGGGATTGCTTTATCTGGATTATCAAAAATTCCTGCAAACGCCATTGAATATTGAACAAGACATGGTGTTCGCTATTGAATCAGGAATGAATTTTTCTGATTTAAATAAAAAACTTAAAGCGAAAAATATAATTGAAAAAGATCGTTACCTTAAAATATTGGCTCGTTGTACAGATCGTGCCAATAAGATTAAAACAGGCGAATACAATCTATCCCCAGGTCTTCTTCCCGATCAGCTTTTAAATACCTTTGTATCAGGCAAGGTCGTTCAATACACGATGACTTTAGTAGAAGGTTGGCAAACTCATGAAGTACTGGACGCCATAAAACTTAATAACATTTTAGAAACTAATCTAAAAAGTTATAACCCCGATACGTTAATGGCAGAATTAGCTTACCCAGAAATAGTTGCCGAAGGACTTTTCTTTCCTGACACGTATAACTTCCCAAAAGGCACTAGCGACATCGATTTTTTAAAACGTGCATATCTTCGTCTACAAAAGGTATTGGATGAAGAATGGCAACAACGCGAAGCTAATTTACCATATCAAAATTCCTATGAAGCATTGATTCTGGCTTCTATTATTGAAAAGGAAACGGGACTAGCTAGTGAACGCGCAACGATTGCTGGCGTGTTTGTACGACGCTTGAATAAAAAAATGAAGTTACAAACTGACCCAACAGTAATCTATGCGATGGGCAGACAATTTAACGGCAATATTCGAAAAAAAGATCTTGATATTAATTCGCCCTACAATACCTATCGTTATAAAGGCTTGCCACCTAGCCCAATATCATTAGTAGGACGCGAAGCAATTTATGCTGCCTTACATCCTGAAGCGGGCAATTCTTATTATTTTGTTGCTAAAGGTGATGGTTCACATTATTTTTCTGATACTCTAGCCGAACATAATCGTGCTGTTGTAAAATACCAATTAAGAAGAGGCAAATAAAACAGGATGCAACAAAGTTTATTCATAACACTAGAAGGTGTCGAAGGTGCTGGCAAAAGTACGTTGATGTCTTACGTTGCAGAAATACTTTCTAATTCAGGTAAAGATGTTTTACAAACGCGCGAACCTGGTGGTACTAAAACGGGCGAACAAATTCGAAATATATTATTAAATAGAAATAATATAACAGTCACTGACGACACCGAATTATTATTAATGTTTGCTGCTAGAGCGCAACATATTAGCGAAATTATTCTGCCCGCATTATCTTCCGGCAAAGTTGTACTCTGCGATCGTTTTACTGATGCGAGCTATGCCTATCAAGGAGGAGGTAGAGGCATAGAAACTTCTAGAATTGAAACGCTCGAAGAATGGGTTCAACAGGGTTTAAAACCAAATCTTACTTTATTATTCGATCTTGATGTCGAAACGGGTTTACGACGAGCAGGTAATCGCAGCGAAGCGGATCGTTTTGAGTTAGAAGAAATGAGTTTTTTTGAACGTATACGAACTTGCTATTTACAACGAGCTAAAAATGAAGCAGAACGTTTTCGTATTATTGATGCTGCACAGACTTTTGATCATGTAAAACAGCAGATACAAGATATTTTAAAAGAATATTTATAAACGAAATATTTCTATGTTAGAAATTTATCCTTGGCAAGAAAAACAAAAGCGACGTTTGCTCGAATTGCAGCAACAAGATCGTTTTCCTCATGCATTATTATTATGTGGGCCTGAAGGAATAGGGCTGGATCAATTTGCACAAACATTTGCCATGCAGATGTTATGTTTATCTGAAGATAAATCTGACTCTGCCTGTGGTGCTTGTCAAAGTTGCCAATTGGTTATTGCTGGTTCACACCCAGACCTATCAATCATCGAGCCGGAAGAAGAGGGTAAGCAAATAAAAATTGCTCAAGTTCGTGAGCTGATCGAATACGTTACATTAAAAAGCTTTTCTGGAAAGTTGAAAATAGTAATTATCGAACCTGCTGATGCGATGAATCGCGCAACAGCTAATGCCTTATTAAAAACATTAGAAGAACCGCCTTCACAATCTATGTTGTTTTTATTGAGCCACCGACCAGCAATTTTACCGATTACCATTCGAAGCCGTTGCCAACGCATCGATTTTGAACCTGCTTACGATCAAACAGCGGTAAGCTGGCTTGATAAGCAATCTATTGATTCCGACTTGTCTGCTGAATCATTGCTGCGTTTATCTGGCGGAGGCCCAC
>DUBV01000045.1:87300-95746 GCA_012960105.1 Thiotrichaceae bacterium
TTGGTGGAGAATGGTCAATTGCAACATAGACAGACATTGCTTAAAGATTTGAAGTCCTTATCGAGTAACAACAGTGATCCCGTTCAAATGGCATCTAGTTGGCAAGCATTGGGCGTAGAAAATATTTTTATTGGATTAATGCGCATAATTCAAGACCTCATTCGACTAAAATTACGACAAGAACAAGCAGTCTTGGTGAACCTTGACTTGAAAGAAGACTTGCAAGACCTTGTAAATTCATTAGAATTGGTTGAACTAGTCAGGAATTACGATTTTGTATTATTTAAATATCAACAATCGACTGCACCAATGAATTACAATGTATTGAGTCTGTTTGAAGAAATTGTAGTAAATTGGAATAAACCCATAACAGCACGTTAATAGTTTGTAGGAGTAACATAAATGGTTGCAGGCCGTGATGCTAGGCAAGGTATTTTATCTCTAACCATTAGAGACAAGAGTGCACTTTACGCTTCCTATATGCCATTTGTTAAAAATGGCGGACTTTTCATCCCCACAGCAAAAGCCTACAAATTGGGTGATGAAGTCTTCATGCTACTCACTTTGACGGACAGTAAGGATAAATTGCCTGTTGCAGGTAAAGTTGTCTGGATTACTCCGAAAGGTGCACAAGGCAATAAAACGGCTGGAATCGGCGTGCAATTTAGTGAACTTGATAAAGGTGCTACTAAGAGCAAGATCGAAAGCCAACTTGCCGGTGCACTAAAGTCAGACCGTCCTACACACACCATGTAAATCTGTTGCATATATCTGCAACCTACTAATTTAAAATAATAAATACTGTGTCGTCACTGATAGATTCTCACTGTCATATCCCTTTATTGAGCGAAAATATGTCTGTAGATGACATATTGAATAACGCCAAAGAAAACGACATCTCTCATCTGCTATGCGTTGCTATCGATCTTAATGGCTCACCAGATATTATTAATCTAGCCAAAGAGCATGACATGGTCTCAGCTTCTGTTGGTATTCACCCGAATACAGAGCTAGCCACAGAAGCCACAGTTGATGACATAATCGCTTTAGCCAATGCTGATGAAGTGGTTGGAATAGGTGAAACCGGCTTGGATTACTTTCGTAGCGAAGGTGACCTGGAATGGCAACGAGATCGATTTCGTACCCATATCAGCGTCGCAAAAGAGCTTAATAAACCTTTAATCATTCATACTAGAGAAGCTAAAGAGGATGTGATTAAAATACTAAAGCAAGAGGGTGCGGACACGGTTGGCGGTGTCATGCACTGTTTTGTTGAAGACTGGGAAACGGCTCAGGCGGCAATGGACTTAAATTTCCTTATTTCATTCTCTGGAATCGTTACTTTTAAGAATGCCAAAGAACTGCATGAAGTCGCAAAGCAAGTGCCATTAGAACAAATGTTGGTAGAAACTGACTCGCCTTATCTGGCTCCAATGCCATTTCGAGGCAAAACCAACCAACCAGCTTATGTACGCCATGTGGCGGAATTCATCGCGACTTTGAGAGAAATTGAATTTGATACGCTAGCAAAGCAAACTAGCGATAATTACCATAGATTATTCAATTAAATCAAATAATTGAGAGTAATACCTCAAGTGATTTATCTATTTTTTCTAAGCTAGTATAAAAGTGTGGCGAGAACCGTAAACCACCAGCGCGATTAGCACAAATAACCTTATTATTCATCAGCTTAGTGTATATCTCCGACATATCCTGATTTTCAATTTTAAAGGTCACAATACCGGCATAATGCGGTTTTTCCACTGGAGAAATAAAACTTAAACCATGAATATTCTTAATATTATCAATAATATAAAATACATTATTAATAATGTTATCTGATATATTCTCAATACCCACTTCTTCAATCAACGATAAACTAGCTGATAAGGCATGAATACCCAACATATTCGGACTACCACATTCAAAGCGTTGTGCAGAATCCGCAGCCTGCCAATCCTTAGCAGCATAATTTCCAACATCTTTCACCATATGCCAGCCAAATTGATGTAGTTCTAGTGAATCTCTAACCGACTTTTTGCAATAGAAAATCGCGATACCTTCAGGTCCAAGCATCCATTTATGTGCATCGGCCATGACAAAATCAGCATTAATAGCTTGAACATCAAATGGCAGGGCGCCCAAGCTTTGAATTGCATCGACGCAAAACAGAATGTTATTTGCACTACAAAACTGACCAATTTTCTCAAGATTTATTCTGCGCCCAGAGCCATATTCGACAGAACTTATTGTTAATAATCGAGTTTTATTATCACATGCTGTAATAAGTGATTGTTCTGGAGAATCATTTGCGATATCTACTTCCCGAAATTCTACACCGTGTTTAGCTTGAGCAAGCCAGGGAAAGCGATTAGAAGGGAACTCCTCATTACTACTGACGATATTATCTCCTGACTCCCAATTTAGACCTTCAGCGACGACAGACAATGCCTCCGAGGTATTCTTTAATAAGGCTATATCATCTGTTGATGGTGCATTAATTAATCGTTGCAGTTGTCCACGAAGTGTCTTTTCCGTTTCTAACCAAGTAAGGTAGTTTTCAGCACCAAAACGTGAATTTTCTTTTGCAAACGCTATAACTGCGTTAGACGTACGTAGTGGCCACGGTGATACTGCGGCATGATTTAGATAGATAATCTCATCATCTAATGTAAATTCACGGGAAATTATTTCATCAATGTTCATAATATTGATTTTAAGCCTGATTTATTGTTTATTTACTGATTATACTAACTATAGATGCTACGCTAAATCTATGAAATTATTATCTTTTACAATTCTAATATTGTTTTCATATTCATCTGTCGCTGTAGAATTTTATCGCTGCATAGACGATAAAGGTCAGGCACACTTTACTAACTTACCTAAATCTAGCCTTGATTCAAATTGTGCCCCAAAAGACCGTTACGCGATGATGCTAGGTCAAGATTATTCAAATTTAGAAAATGAGTTTAAGCAATATGAAGTCAAAGTAGATGAGTCGGAGATATTAGAATTTAATGACATTGATTCTACTATTGATGAATCATCAGATAAAACAATTACACAATCAGTAAAGGATGTATTTGACCCTGATAAGGCGTTTGATGAACTTATGTCAGCAACTAAAGATCGTGATGATGTATTTACAAGAGCCATGAGAAACCGCTCAAAAGCAGTAGAGAGTATAATTGAAGAAGAATATGATGGAAAACCCATAAAGTGAAATTCTGACTCTTAATGAATCAATAAGTTAATACATTTATTTACTTATAAACTGAAACTAATTTGAACGATAAAGTGAAAATTTATGGTGAAATAACCTATAAAATTAAATTTTGCCATTAAATAAATAAGGACCTCAATTTTTTATTAGCCAGTCTTTAGCTTTTGATTCATCAGAGAAAATATTTAAGGTTAAAGTATCTAGAAAACTTCCAACTGATTTTACTATATTAAGCATTATATGATTTTTATTTTTAGTATCGATCAAGGCAAGTCGGTAGTCTTTCGTAATTCCCACTTTGAATATTATCTCATGGGCTAATGCAACTTCCGCACTCAGCGGTGTTAGATCCTGAACACTCAAAATATTAAAACAATTATATTCCTTACATACCATCATAATCTCTGTCCATACATCCAAGTAACCTTTATAACAGTTATCTCTCGTTACATATGCTTTGACAATGTCATCTTCATATTTAATAGTCAGTATATGTTTCATCTTCGCCCTTTTTCTCGAGCGGTTGTACTCGATAAATGTGCATTTAAACCAGAGGTTAATATAAGTTAGCATTATTATTTGTCTGATGAATTGATCTTGATCAAAGTTTTCTCAAATGACAATTTACGCTAAATTAAAATGTTGAATATTAGGAAAAAGTTCAGGTTTGAACTTATCTTCTCTTCTCTAGAGATATTTTAGGTATGAATGTATCTTTTTCTTGTTCACACAAAGGATATTGATATGTCACAAATTGTTTTCCTTTACTTACTCCTGACCGTTCGCTTTCAGTTGTCACTTCAACCGGTCAATGCAACACATGCGTTAAACCGATCTGTTTGGAAAGTATTAACGTAGTAATCGATTTGTATTTTCATTCGACCTCATTGAAAAGGTCACAATGACAAAAATTAAATATTTTTATCCCCTCGATAAAATTTATCTAAAATAGGATAACGCTTACTACGAAACTTTTTTATTTGTTCATACACTTCATCTACGGGTTTATTTAGCAGTAATAATAATTGTGTGATCATCATTGTGCCGGCTTCAAGTGTCTCAGGAATAATTTCATTTGCCCCCGCGTCGAGTAATTGTTCCATCATGGATTCATCACTAGTACGAACCAGCATTGGAATATCCTGTGATAACCTTCTTGCAGTACGCAGAATATTTAATGCCGCTTGACTATCGTCTACACAGATAACAAGAGCTTTTGCATTTTCTATTTTTGCAGCCTCAAGTATTTTTGAATTTGTTGCATCGCCAAAAAATACTTGCTCATGCTCTTGCCAGCTTTTCTTAACAATTGATGGATTTGTGTCTAATCCTATAAACATAATATCCTGCTCAATTAAATGTTCAGCAACTACCTGACCAACTCTTCCGAAACCGCAGATCACAACATGATTTTCAATTTTATCAACTGATTGTGAAATCTGGCTGGAATAATCTTCATCTGGTTTTGCTAATTTTTGACCAAATAGCTTCATAGCTAAGGTATTACTAAACCTGATCAGTAATGGAGCTAACATCATCGATAAAATAACGGTGAGAAGAATAGGGTGATTGTCCTGTGGACTTATAACGCCCGTTATCACAGCGAGAACTAATAAAGCGATTCCAAATTCACCTGCATGCGCGAGATTCTGACCCGTTCGCATCGAAGTAACAGTACTATAATTAGCCATCTTCAATAAAATGAATATAAGGAATCCTTTTCCAAACACTACTCCCACTAGTAGTGCCAGAACCAATGGCCAAATATCTGTTAAAGTCGAAAAATCAAGTTGCATACCAACAGCAATAAAGAAAAGACCTAATAAAACATCTTTAAAGGGTCGAATTTCAATTTCAATTTGATGACGATATTCTGTTTCACTCAACATCATTCCAGCTAGAAATGCACCAAACGCAAGTGATAATCCCATAAAATGGGTTAACCATGCTGCGGACATGGAGGTAAGCAATACCACCAATGTAAATAATTCTGCTGAACGAGTAGAGGCTACAAAATGAAATAGAGGTCGTAATAACCATCTTCCCAAAATTAGTATCCCTATTAATACAGCGATACCTTTAAATAAAGTAATCGCTATCGGCAAACCTAAATTACCACCTTGAGCTAGTATCGGAATCAGTGCAAGAAATGGGACTGCAGCAATGTCCTGAAATAATAAAATGCTTAAAGTTAAGTGGCCCGATTCAGTTTGCAATTCAAGCTGAAAATTAAAAGCAGACATCCAAGTCAAAATATATAATATTAATTAAAATGAAAAATTTAATTTTGTCGTTAATAATACTATAGGTTAAGTTGATACATGACTTTTATAGATGTTATTATATCCGTTTTAAATGAATATTGATGTGAGCGCACCAAAACAAATTATCGATTTTTCCAGGATCGAAGCAACTTGTTCTAAATGTAATCTCCAGGAACTTTGTTTGCCGCGTGGCTTAAGTGTTAATGATATGGAAAAACTTGAGCTTGTCGTTAAAGGCTCTCGTCCAGTAGAGAAAGGTAAGCATATCTTTCGGGCAGATGACGTTTTTGAAGCCTTTTATGCAGTTCGATCGGGTTCAGTAAAAGTATATATTATTGATGAAGCCGGTGAAGAGCAAATTATAGGCTTTTATTTTCCTGGTGAAATAATTGGCTTTGATGGAATAGAACATCACAAACATAGTTGCTTTGCGATATCTCTGGAAACAACGTCATTTTGTTCTATACATTATGACAAAATTATTGAGATTAGTTCTCAGCTTCCCAACTTTCAGGATCAATTGTTACGTTTAGTAAGTCGTGAGTTATCGACGGAAAATAAGTTACTGTTAACGATCAATAAACGTAATGCAGAAGAGCGAATGGCAACATTTTTAGTTAGTCTTTCATCTCGTTTTCATAAATTGGGATATTCAGCGAAAGAATACAATCTACCTATGTCGCGTCAGGATATTGGAAACTATCTAGGTTTAACCATCGAAACAGTCAGTCGATTATTCACCAAATTTCAACGTAATGGTCTGGTGAAAATTAATCGCAAGGCGATTTCCCTCGAAGATCTACCTGCTCTTCATGCAATATGTAATGGATTTAAAGAAAAAGAATCGAAGTGCAAAGGATAAATTAACTGATTAAAGTCAAATTTTTGCTTCCAGTTAAATGATAGCATAGCGCATGCTTGTCACACTCATCATCGCTTTTAATCTTGGTTTGTTTAGTACGCTTCATTGTGTAGGCATGTGTGGAGGCATTCTTTCCTCAATGATGTTGGCCTCTCCTGATCATATAAATAAAAAGTCTGTATTTAATAAAAGCCTTGTTTATAACATAGGGCGTATCTGTAGTTATTCTATTGCCGGAATATTAGCCGGTTTATTAGGCACACAAATTATCGATTTAACTCAAGATACAAATGCTCATTTAATCTTACAAAGTATTGCTGCGATTGTACTACTTGGATTAGCTTTAGAGCTTTTGGGGGTGTTTCCATTTAAAAGATGGACTGAATCAATCGGCAAAAATATCTGGAAATTAATACAGCCTTTTGGCAAACGTTTCTATCCGGCTGATTCATTTAGAAAAATATTTTTTCTAGGAATGCTTTGGGGTTGGTTGCCCTGCGGCTTGGTGTATTCAACTTTGATCTTAAGTTTAAGCACCGGTGCAGCATTTGAAGGAATGTTGACGATGTTATTTTTTGGGCTGGGGACGCTTCCTGGTTTATTAACTGCAGGTTATCTAGCAGAACATCTAAAACGGATGAAATCAAACAAACAGCTTAAGATTGCAACAGCAATTCTTTTGATATTGATTGCGATCAGTTTACCTGTCTCAACAATCTATTTTACACAACAGCATGATCATGACTCATCGAGTTCATCACTACATAATCATCATTAAGATGATGTGTTGTTGTCTATTATATTTTCTTTATCATCATCCATCAGAATCTGGTGACCAT
The DNA here is from genome assembly GCA_012960105.1 of Thiotrichaceae bacterium. Lineage (GTDB taxonomy): Bacteria > Pseudomonadota > Gammaproteobacteria > Eutrophobiales > Eutrophobiaceae > UBA7359. The sequence goes on from DUBV01000045.1 coordinate 94,492, forward strand.
GTCCTTCCAAATCATCAAACTGACCAGATCGTATGGCCCAATATAATGCTCCAGCCAACAAGGCGATGAATACTAATGAGATAACAACTAATAAAAATATAATTTCCATTACAAAATTTTCTAGGAATAATCAGTAGTCGTTATTCTGGTAGCATTAACCACAACAATCAATGAACTTAATGACATTCCGAGAGCGGCCATCCAGGGTGCCACATATCCTGCCATGGCAAAAGGCAGTGCGGTAAGGTTATAAACCAGTGCCCAGCTATAATTAATTTTAATAGTCCGATTTGTCTTTAATATAATCCTGAGCATCGTTTTGAGTGTGTCGATCCTGTTATTTAAAAGCAGCATATCAGCATTAAGTTTGGTGATGTCACTTGCGTCAGTCATGGCGATAGCGACATTTGCCTGAGCGAAAGCGGGGGCATCATTAATACCGTCGCCAACCATACATACTTGATTGCCTTGTTGTTGAAGTTTAGCAATATTATTTAATTTATCTTCTGGTTTAAGTTCTGCCTGATATTCTTCTATATCAAGTTTATCAGCGATCTGTTTGACAATAGACTCATGATCTCCACTCATGAGTATTATTCTTTTTTCTTGATTCTTTAAATAATGAATCAAATCCTGACTGGTATCACGTAGTTCATCATTAAAATATAAGGCAGCAATCACAGATTTTGAGTTTGCTAAAAATATTTTTCGCAATGGACTATCATTAATATTCTGATTAATGATTATCTCGGAACAATTTTTATTAATAAACTGTTCTGTGCCAATGAACCATTCTCCGTTGATTTCACCTCGAATACCCTGACCAGGACTGTTTGTGATTTTACTTGCATGAATAGTCCTGATATTTAATGCAGCCCTGGTTATTGCTTTTGCCAAAGGATGTTCTGATGCAGACTCGAGAGCTGAAGCAATTTTTAATACATCATCACTACTGAAATCATTATTAATAACCGCAAGGTGCTCCAGTTCCAGCTTACCTATAGTTAGTGTTCCGGTTTTATCAAAAACATAACAATTCGATTTTTCGATTTCTTCTATTGAGTCATTATTAATTAGAGCAATACCATTCCGCATTAGTATCATTGCCGCAGACGATAAAGCAGTCGGTGTTGCAAGAGATAGTGCGCAAGGGCAACTCACTACTAAAACAGCTATAGTGATTGCCAACCATTGATTTTGATCTGCATGATACCAATAGAGTGCGACCAGGCACGCAATGAGAACTAGGCAGCTA
>DUBV01000046.1 GCA_012960105.1 Thiotrichaceae bacterium
GTTGCCTTTATTTTTATTACACCATCAGTAGCAAATGATGTTAACGCTTCAATGGGTGCTGATAATACATTCACAGTTGCCTGTCCAGCGGTAACATCAGCAGTTTTGATTGTATATGCATCACCAATATTAGTCCATCCGTTAGGTTCAATTTTGGCCACCATCTGGATAGTTCCGCCAGTTAAAGTCCCATCAGTTGTAACTAATGAAACAACAAAATCTACACTTGTATTTGTATCATTATATATATTGGCAACAACATTACCTCCCTTTGAAGACATAGTAATATCAGTACCATCATCAACAGGTAAAACTCCATCCACAAAAATATCAACAACTTCATCCGCAAGATTTTTTCCGGTTGGTATCGTCTTGACCGTCATTTCATTCCCCGGCTGATCATTAACTCTTTGACCAGCACTAACCGCTACAGAATTAACGTTTAATGAAGCATTGAAATCATTTTCTCGAACCGTATAACTTTGAGTCGCATTATCCGCATCATCAACAGCACCGTATGTAAGAATTGCATCTGCATTGACTGCTCCCGTTTCCAAAGTTGCCAAAATTATATTTGCTGCAGTCGTTGACACATTCTCGCTAAACCATATTTTAACAGGTATAACATCACCAACTTTGTAGTAAGCCGCTGGTGAAGTGCTATTTATTTTGCTTATGGTTGGTCTTATGCCATCTATTTCAATAGCTTCGTTGGTAGCTAAAGTTGTTGCTGCTGTCCAAACTTGAGGTTGATTACCACCTGCATCTTTCAGTGTAGCAGTACCAGACAAAGCAATAGAATTATGATCAAGATCTCCGGTTACATCAGTTGCAGCAACTGTGTAATTGGTTGTTGCCGTAGTTGCAGGACCAAAAGCAGTAACAGATACTGTTGCATTTCCAGTATTTCCATGATTTAAGACAAGGTCAAGCGTACCATTTGCCAGTGTAACTTCTTCACTAAACGTCAAGTCAAGATCAATCACGTCACCAATCTTATAGGTTCCAGCATCCTTATCTGAAGCTACATTAGTAATTGTCGGATACGTGGCGTCAATTTTAATATTTTTTAAATCATCTAAATTTTGACCACCTGGTATAGCAAGACTAACAATAGCGTTACCAGCCTGGTCTTTTAGAGCCCCTGCAAGCGTTAGTGGTGATTTGGCCTCAAGTTTTGCTCCAGCGGTGGTATGATCAACGGCAACTGTATAGACTCCAGTTCCTGTAGTCGCATTACTTATTGCATTAATATCTACTGTGGCATCGGCGGCACCAGTTTCAAGTTCTACTGACACCTTAGCACCAGCACCCGATAATGTGACCGCTTCAGAGAAAGTGACCGTTACATTAATTGCCTCATCCACACCATAAGTACCATTTGCTTTATCTGAAGTAATATTAGTGATTGTTGGTGGCGTGGTTTCAATCACAATACTTTTTGTAGCAAAATTAGCAGCATAAGTAAAACTAGCCATGGAATTACCGGCTGCATCTTTTATTGCCCCAGTTGTTGATGCATTGGTAGTCGCAACAAGATCTGCGCTCACATCCCCTGCTTGAACCGTGTATAATCCAGCCGCTGTAGTTGCCGCATTGATAGCCGATATTGATATATCTCTATCAGGATCACCTGTTTCCATTGTTATGATAAAATCACCACCACTTAAGGTCACAGCTTCACTAAATGTGGCTGTTGCAGTTATTTCTTCACCCAAGCCATAAGTACCATCTGCTTTATCTGAAGTAACATTAGTGATTGTTGGAAGTTTTCCATCAATGACATGATCTGCGTTATCACCTAAATTATTTCCAGTAAATGCAAAATTAGCCACAGCATTAAGAGCAACATCGTAACAGAATGCGCCGCCGGCCATTGCAATTGAAGCAATTGTTAAGTCATCAGTTTCATTGTCATTCTGAACAGTATATGTGAATGTCTTAGTGGTTACAGCAGCTCCTCTACTTGCGAATGCAGCAATTTCCTTGGTGTAATTAGTACCATCCATAGTGAAAACAACATTCATTACACCTGTCGTATATATAGCTTCACTAAAAGTTAGCGTAACTGAAACATCATCATCTTTTTTATGAGTTCCATTCGCGGTGCCAGATGCTGCACTGGCAATTCTGGGTACCGTTGTATCATATACAAGATTTGATCTGTAAAACAAGTTTGCATCGTTTCCAGCCACATCATATAAATAAAAGTAAAGATCATATCCTGCACCATTCACCAAGTCTCCACCGGAAGTAAATGTAATATCGTCTTTAGTGATATTAGAACCAGTATTTAAATCTCCTCCGGCAAAATTATAAATGTGTGACACTCCATTATCGCCACCACTTCCACTGCCATCTCCAAGAAATTTTACATAACTTTGGTATGTTGACGGAGTTTGAAACAATGTTTCATCTGGTTGATATATAACTTTTTGATCATTAAAATGCTCACCATGATCTGACGGATAGCTCAAAACATTGAGTGCTGGTGTTTCTCTATCGTATTTATGAGAAGCACCACCATTTGATGGCGTTACTCCTCTATGAGTAGATGCCGCACCTGAAAAAGTAACAGTAAAATCAAAAAATTTTCCTTCAGCACTGGCACCCAAAGCCTCTGTTAAAGCCGCAGCAGATACAGTAAAAGTATGCGTATTGTCACTTCCAGTTTTGGCAGCTGCTACAGGATTCCCACTAAGACCGGACATTAAAGTTGCTATGGTTGAAACGGTAGCTGAAGTATTAAATCCAACGTATAATTCAATATATTGTTCACTTTTATCTGCACTCTCCCCATCTGCATCATCACCATCTAAAGTAATTATAATTGTTACACTATTCGTCTCATTAAAATAACCTACAACAACACGACTTCCTGTGATAGTAGATACATAGGTAGTGGCTCCATTTAAAATTGAGGCAACGCCTATAATGACTAATGTTTTATACAATGTTCTCAAAATATTAATCTATATTATTATTTTATATTAAAGACTAACGCCGAGTACTAGGATTCCATCTAACCAGCCTACAGTTCCGAGTTTATTTTTCTTGTCATCTGTTACATTAAATGCTGTGGTAGAACGCACGCCCAAACGAATATCAAGGGCATCACCCAAAGCAAATCCATAAGAATTTTCTGCAATCACACCAAATCCGCCTCCAACCATACCAGCACCAAGCCTTACTTGACCTGGACCTGCAGGAAATGATAGAATTCCTGTTACATGGACTCCAGAAA
>DUBV01000047.1 GCA_012960105.1 Thiotrichaceae bacterium
GGACTTAATATGTGGGTTGTTTCTGATAACGTGCGCAAAGGAGCTGCATTAAATAGTGTTCAAATCGCAGAAATTCTGGTAAAACACTATTTATAAACGGTAGTTATGGGTAATATGTAAAGCATGTTCGCAAGTTGTAAAGTGCTTAATATAGAGGCTGTGAAGGGTTTAATTGTCTTGTTTTAAACTTAGTTTGTTATACGGGTTTAATTATAAATAACTATATAAAACAATTGGGTAGCGTGAAATTGATGAATAATTACAAAATATTATTTAAGTTGATAGTAACTGCTTGTTTGGGTTTTTATGCGGTTACCGGCTATTCCTTGGCTTTGTCAGAAACTGAGCTAAAATCTCATATAAATCAACAGCTTGATATTAGAATTAAGTTGATTGCAGCTGATGCTGCCGAACTTGATGATCTTAGTATTTCATTAAGCTATTCGGCCACAAAAAGTATTTCACGGTATCAGTTGAAGTACGAAGTTATTAAGAGTGATGAGGGTGATTTCCTCAAAATTACGAGTAATGAAGTTATTCGAGAACCAATAATAGAATTCACCCTGGATATTGGTTGGTCTGATGGTCGACTTGTTCGTGAATACTCATTTTTGATAGATTTACCACGTAATTGAATTGAAGTAACAATGAAACGAATATTTTATATTGTCATTTTATTAGCTTTAACTCCAGGCTTAGTTAATGCATTTGGCTTGGGTCATCTCGATCTAAATTCAGCATTGAATGAGCCTTTTGATGCAAGAATTCAATTGCTTTCTCCAACGGCTGACGAACTTGATTCTCTTAAAATTAATCTGGCAGATAATGAAGCGTTTACCCGAGCAAAAGTTGATCGCCCTTTTGTCTTAAGCAAACTGAAATTTGCCTTAAAACGTTCAGTTGATGATGGTCCTGATTACATTCGTGTTTTTAGTCAGGAGCCTATTCGTGAACCATTTTTAAATTTCCTTATAGAAGTCAGTTGGTCTAACGGACGTTTATTCCGTGAATATACTGTCTTATTGGATCCACCTTTATACGATCCGAACGAACGCGCGAGTAAATTCACGCAAATTCTTGAAGATGAAAGCTCAATGAAAATGGAAGAGATTTTCATTGAAGATCCTGACCATAAAGTTGTTTATGCAGATGCTTATGAGGAATTTGCTAAATCAAATTCTGGCTCTAGTTCAAGTTCTTCTGCACCAACATATACGCCGAACTTAAATTACACCGGTGGTGATTATGGACCAACAACAGGATCGGATACCTTGTGGTCTATGGCGTCAACAATGCGCCCTGATAGTTCTATTAGTGTTAATCAAATGATGTTGGCATTAATGAGGGCTAACCCTGAAGCATTTTTTGATCAAAACATAAATAATTTGAAGCGCGGTCAGATTCTTCGCATGCCAAATGAAAGTGAGATGAATACGCTTTCTAATACTGAAGCATTAGCCGAGGCTAAATCACAACACGGTGCCTGGGCTAATATCAGGGACAATCTTTCTGGTGCTGTCAGTGAACGTCCTGAAGTTACTTCTGTATCTGAAACTCCTGTTGCAGAAGCCGAAGTTGAAATGCCTGCCGAAGAAGTTGCAGATGTTGAACCTGAACTGAAGCTGGTTGCTGCGGATGATATTGGTGAAGCGACAGAACAGGTATCCAATGTTGATTCTGGTTCTGGTGAAGAATTGGTATTGGCACAGGAATCTATTCAGGTATTAACGCAAGAAAATATTGATCTTAAAGATCGTGTGCAAGAGTCAGAAGCACTACTTGATGATTTGAAGCGATTGTTATCACTTAAAGATGATGAGTTAGCGGCATTACAAGAACAAATGGCTACACAAGCAGAAGCTGAGTTAGCTATGGCAGAAGCTGCAGAAGAAGAAATGATGGAAGAGGTTGAGGAAGAAGCTGCAGAAGAAGAAATGATGGAAGAGGTTGAGGAAGAAGCTGCAGAAGAAGTTATGGAAGCCGAAGAAGAAATGATGGAAGAGGTAGAGGAAGAAGCTACCGAAGAAGTTATGGAAGACGAAGAAGAAATGATGGAAGTAGTTGAAACTGAACCTAAGTCAGCTTCGGGCGGTATCATGGGAATGGTTAACCAATACATAGGTTTAATCAAAGAATTTGTTCTTGGCAATATGATGGTCGCTATGGCTGTTGCTGGGATTCTCGTTGTAATAATTATTGTTGTTATATTATTAAAATTTAGAAAAGAGCCAGCAGAAACTCTTCATATCGATGCTATGACAGAAGAAGCATTTCCTGATTTTGATTCAGGTGATATGGGTGATATTAGCGCAGAAGTTGACGATTCTGAGGCGGTAACAGTATTGCCAGATTCAGAAATTGAAACAGCAATGCCTGAGGAATCTGCTGATTTTGATCTGGATACCGAAGAAGTTGACCAAGATACAACTCAATTTTTATCTGAAACTCCAGCAGCTGCCGTAGAAGAAGAGGCAGAAGATGACGAAGATCCATTACAAGAAGTTAATACTTATCTAGCATTTGAACAATTCGATCAAGCTGAAGAATTTGTTCGTAATGTAATAAATGATAATCCTGATAAGCCAGAGTATCACACGAAATTATTGGAAGTATTTTATACTTCTGGAGACAAGAAGAGTTACGAAGAAGCTGCCAAGATATTGCATGATATGGTTGGTGGTGAAGGCGAACACTGGAATATGGCCGTTGCCATGTGGCAAGAAATGTCTCCTAATCGTGCCTTGTTTGAAGCTGGTGATGACGACGACGATGATGACGATGTTGCAGATAACACCGGTGGTTTTGTCGATGTTACTGCTGATGATGAAGCTGAAGGCAGCGCAGATCTTGATTTCGATATTGGTGGAAGTGTAGAAGAGCCTGTTGCTGAAGCAACTCCTGCTTCTGACGAAGAAGAAATGCTTGATGTTACCGCTTCTATGGATGCTGAAGATTTACTTGATGTTACTGCGGCTGTAGGGGTTGGGGTTCAAGTTGATTCGGAAGCTGAAACGGCTGCTCCGACTTCTGCCGATGATATATTAGATATTTCTAGTACGGGCAGTGAAGATTTACTGGATGTAACCGCAGCAAATCTTGATTTGGATTTAGAAGAAGACCTTCTAGATGTCACGTCTGCAACTAGTGCAGGAACAGATAGCTCTGACTTACTTGAAATTGATATAGAGCCTGAGACTGAAGCAGAAGAGTCAGATGAGATTGAATTTGATGTGCCTGCTGATACCCATGAAACAGTAGAGTTTGACTTAGGTAATACTAAAGAAGAGGAAGTTTCACTAGATAGTGTTGAAGATGATAATGCTTTAGATTTTGATATGTCATCGGATGAAGGTGAGACCATTGAATTTGAAGTCAGTGAACCAGAGGTAAGCGAACCTGATGATGCGGGTTTTGAAATAGATTTAGCGTCACCTGAAGAAGCTGACGATGATGAGCCTATCAGACTTGATATTGGAGATGATGAGTCTAGTGATGATGCAGGTGAAATATCATTAGAGTTTGAGAGTGAAGAATCTACAGAAGACGAAGTTTCGCTAGACCTGGATATGGGGGATGAGACCGGTGATATAGAGCTTGATCTTTCAGTTGAAGAAGAACCCGATGCAGCACTATCTATGGACTTTGATTTAAGTCTTGATGAATCGATAGACGATGATCTCGAAGGTACAATTGAGATTCCAAAAAGTGCGCTTTCTGCTGCTAAGCTTGAAAACGACGATGAAGATGATGATAGTACTGTCTTTGTTCCAAGAGCAGCGCAGCCAGAAGAACAATCTGCTGAAGATGAAATTGCTACAAAATTGGATCTTGCAAAAGCCTATGTTGAATTAGGTGATAAGGACAGTGCCAAGACTATTTTGGATGAAGTCATGGCCGACGGAAATGATGAGCAACGACAACAGGCAGAAGATTTACTGGGACAAGTTTAGTCGTTATTTAAACTTATCCAGGAATATGGAATTAATTCCTGCCTGGGAAACAAAAATACTTTTATCTAATTATTAATCCGGCCGGTTTAGAATGAAAATTGCGCTAGGAATTGAGTATGCGGGCTGTCATTACTATGGCTGGCAAAAGCAGGATATATCCCCAACCGTCCAGGAAGTTTTAGAGACGGCTCTTTCCAAAATAGCAGATGAAAATATACGAGTTGTCTGTGCCGGAAGAACTGACACCGGTGTCCATGCTCTGCAACAGGTTGTACATTTTGAAACCTCATCTCAACGAGAATCTCAGGCATGGATTCTTGGAACAAATACGATATTGCCAAATGATGTCGCTGTTACCTGGGTAATGCATATAGACGATGATTTTCATGCTAGATTTAGTGCTCAGGAAAGAACATACCAATACATTATATTGAACCGACAAGCGCGTCCGGCAATATTTAATGGTCTAGTGACCTGGCAACATAGAGAACTAGATTTTGATAGGATGCAGCAAGCTTCACAGTGCTTGATTGGTGAGCATGACTTCTCTTCGTACAGAGCAGTTGCCTGTCAGGCTAATAGTCCTGTTCGTACGGTACATAAATTAGAGATTAATAAATTAAATGACTGGTTTGTAATTACTGTATGTGCAAATGCTTTTCTTCATCATATGATAAGAAATATTGCTGGTGTATTAATGGCAATAGGAATAGGTAAAGAGGATGTGGACTGGGCGGCAGAGGTATTAGCTGCAAAAGATAGAACAGCAGGTGGTATAACAGCAAAGCCAGATGGTTTATATTTAGCTAATATTAAATATCCTGAAAAATACACAATTCCAAGTCCTAAAACATTACTGGATAAATTTGGATTAAGTCTATAAATAGATCATGAATCGTACTCGAGTAAAAATCTGTGGCATCACCAATGCTGAAGATGCAACAGCCGCTATTGAATCTGGAACAGATGCGATTGGTATGGTCTTTTACGAAAAAAGTCCACGTTATGTGACGATTGATACTGCAGCACAAATCATTAGAAATTTACCAGCATTTGTAAATTGTGTTGGTTTATTTGTCGATGCTGATGAAAGTTATGTACGAAAAGTTGTGGAAGCTGTAGCTATAGATACATTACAATTTCATGGGCAGGAGTCTGAACAGGCTTGTGCCATGTACAATAAACCGTATATTAAAGCCCTGAGAATGAGTGAAGATATAAACCTGATTGAACAATGTGAGAAATATTCGTCAGCTAATGCATTATTGCTCGATACCTACGTTAAAGGTGTGCCCGGAGGAACAGGGCAAGCATTTGATTGGAATATGATTCCGAAGAATTTAATCAAGCCTATTATTCTTGCAGGTGGTTTGCATGAGAATAATGTGAAAGATGCTATTTCTCTGGTGCGACCTTATGCTGTCGATGTTAGTGGTGGTGTTGAGATTGAAAAAGGAATAAAAGATCCTGACAAAATTAAAAACTTTATTCGCGAGACTATGAATGCCTGAAGCAATTAAAAATACAAATACTGAATCGTTAAAATCCATGCCCGATGAGCGCGGACACTTTGGACCTTATGGTGGACGCTTTGTTTCGGAAACCTTAATGGGGCCATTGGAAGAGCTGGAAGAAGCTTATAAAAAATATTTAAACGATCCTGAGTTCATGGCTGAATATGAGTATGAATTAAAACATTATGTTGGTCGTCCTTCACCACTTTATCATGCCAAGCGCTGGAGTGAAGAATTAGGTGGTGCGCAAATTTATTTGAAAAGGGAAGATTTGAATCATACCGGTGCGCATAAGGTTAACAATACCGTTGGTCAGGCATTGTTAGCAAAAAGAATGGGTAAGCGACGAATAATTGCTGAGACGGGTGCGGGTCAACATGGTGTAGCTACTGCTACAGTCGCGGCACGTTATGGAATGGAATGTATTGTCTATATGGGTGCGGAAGACATTAAACGCCAAGCGATTAATGTCTATCGTATGAAACTACTAGGAGCAACAGTTATTCCCGTAGAAGCAGGTTCAAAAACATTGAAAGACGCTTTGAATGAAGCAATGCGCGATTGGGTAACAAATGTTGATGATACCTTTTATATTATTGGTACAGTTGCAGGACCACATCCTTACCCAGCAATGGTTCGAGATTTTAATGCTATCGTTGGTCGTGAAGCACGCGAGCAATGCCAGGAACAAACGGGAAGACTACCGGATTCAATAATTGCATGTATTGGTGGCGGCTCAAATGCGATTGGATTATTTCATACTTTTCTGGATGATAAAGAGGTTGCTATTTATGGGGTTGAAGCTGCTGGAGATGGTATAGAAACAGGCCGTCATGCAGCACCACTTAATGCCGGTCAGGTTGGTGTATTGCATGGTAATCGTACTTATCTAGTCGAAGATAGTTATGGTCAGATAATTGAAACCCATTCAATTTCAGCAGGCTTGGATTATCCCGGTGTAGGGCCAGAACATGCATGGTTGAAGGATATCGGTCGTGTTAAATATGTTTCTGCGACGGATGATGAAGCACTAAAAGCATTTCATGATTTAACGTTAATAGAAGGTATCATTCCGGCATTGGAATCTAGTCACGCGCTTGCATATACTTCAAAACTTGCACCTGAAATGGATAAAGATGCGATAATTATTACTAATTTATCAGGCCGTGGTGATAAGGATATACATACTGTCGCTTCGCTTGAAGGCATAACAGTCTAAAAGTAGAACTCTAAAATAGGAATCTGCATATGAATAATCGCGAGCGTTTAATGGACATCGTAGTAGAGCAGAAACTGGAACGTATGGATGTTGCTGAAATGCTAAAGGTCAAAGTCGCAGAAGTTGATGGTTGGTTGTTATCCAAAGAAGCGAAAAGTCATGAAGAAATGCCTGATATGGCCATAGAATTACTTGAATTGAAGATTGCAATGAAAGAGAAGGAGTAGATACATACTAGTCTCCCTTTCCAATGTTACAGATATTAATTACCCACATATTTATTCAGTAAACAAAACAAATCAAATGAGTAGAATTGAAGCGTGTTTCAACGCAATTAAAGAACAAAATAAAAAAGCATTAATCCCGTTTATAACGGCGGGTGATCCATCAACAGATATTAGCTTGGATTTAATGCACGAATTGGCAGCTGCAGGTGCTGATATAATTGAATTAGGTATTCCATTTTCAGATCCAATGGCTGATGGACCTGTTATCCAGCGTGCTAGCGAACGTGCTTTATTGAAAGGTACTAATTCAGACGATGTCTTTGATATTGTTAAGGAATTTAGGAAAAGAAACGATACTACACCGATCGTATTAATGGGCTACCTAAATCCCATAGAAGTAATGGGCTATACAAAATTTGCAGAAAAAGCAGCAAATGCAGGTGTTGATGGGTTGATCATCGTTGATTCCCCGCCTGAAGAATCTGAGGAATTGCTAACAGCACTAAAACCATATGGTATAGACCAAATATTCCTCATTTCGCCAACGACGCGAGACGAGCGTATAGACAAGATTTGTGAAGTTGCTTCTGGCTTCCTGTATTATGTTTCATTAAAGGGTGTAACGGGTAGCAAACAGCTTGATGTTGATGCTGTCAGCAAAAAGGTAAATCAGATTCGCAGCAAAACCAGTTTAGCAATAGGCGTCGGTTTTGGGATTAAAGATGCGCATACAGCTGAAGCTGTAGGTAGAGTCAGTGACGCAGTTGTTGTTGGTAGTGCATTGGTTGAACGAATTGCTGAACATGCTGAAGATAGTGAGAAAATGAAAAAAGAAATATCATCATTTATTGGTTCTTTAAGGAATGCGTTAGATAGCCTATAAATAGTGCGCTTAAAATAGAGTATAAATTGGATAGTGTAAAATGAGTTGGTTTGAAAAAATATTACCCTCACGGGCGAAAATTAATGCTGCCACTAGACGTACGGTACCGGAAGGCGTCTGGGCAAAATGTACTGCTTGCAATGCTGTTCTATATCGCGCTGAACTAGATAGAAATCAGGAAGTATGTCCTAAATGTGACCATCATATGCGTATTCGTGCTCGAGTTCGTCTTGAAAACTTTCTTGATGAAGAAAATAGAGAAGAAATTGCTACGGATGTTAAATCTATAGATATTCTGAAATTTCGCGATACTAAAAAATATAAAGATAGACTAAGCCAGTCTCAGAAAAAGACAGGTGAGAATGATGCTTTGATAGCGATGTCGGGGAAATTAAAAGGTTTACCTGTTGTTGTCTGTGCTTTTGAATTTGGATTTATGGGTGGTTCGATGGGTTCAGTCGTTGGTGAAAAATTTATCCGCGCTGTTGATGTTGCTATTGAACAGAATGCACCTTTAGTCTGTTTTTCAACGAGTGGTGGTGCGAGGATGCAAGAAGCCTTGTTCTCATTAATGCAAATGGCAAAAACATCTGCTGCATTGGCAATGCTACGTAAAAATAAATTACCCTATATTTCGGTTATGACGGATCCGACTATGGGTGGTGTTTCGGCAAGTTTAGCAACTTTAGGTGATATTAATATTGCAGAACCTAATGCCTTGATAGGTTTTGCCGGACCCCGAGTGATAGAACAAACTGTCCGAGAGATTTTGCCGGAAGGTTTTCAGCGTAGCGAATTCCTACTCAAACATGGTGATATCGATATGATTGTTGATCGTCGAGAATTACGCGACAGGATAAGTAATATTTTATTGCTATTAACGCATAAGACCACCAGCTTTTGAGCTAATTCTCTACAAAAATATGTCTAACAAGATTAAATCAATCTCAAAGTCAGGAATAGAGTCGGGTCAGTTACGCTTTAACTCTTTGGAGAAATGGTTAAAGTGGCAAGAAAGTTTGCATTTCACTGCCATAGAGTTAGGTCTGGAGCGTTGTCGTCGTGTTGTTAATAATATGGGCTTACTCAAGCCATCCTATAACGTCATAAGTGTTGCTGGTACCAATGGAAAGGGTTCTAGTATTACAATGTTGGATAAAATACTGCGTAATGCAGATTATAAAATCGGGTGCTACACCTCTCCACATTTACTTAAATATAACGAACGTATTTGTATTAATGGTGAAGAAGTATCTGATGCAGAGTTATGCGAATCATTTGATCGTATAGACAGGGCACGAGGTGATATTTCATTAACCTACTTTGAATTTGGAACGATCGCCGCACTGGATCTATTTCGTCAACATAATGTTGATCTGGCTATTCTTGAAGTCGGTTTAGGCGGTAGGTTAGATGCTGTTAATGTACTTGATGCAGATGTTGCTTTAATTACCACAATTGATATCGATCATCAGCAGTGGCTTGGTGATAACCGTGAATGTATCGCTCGAGAAAAAGCCGGTATTTTTAGAAATAAAGCATTAGCAGTTTGCTCTGACCCAAACCCTCCACAAAGTTTGCTCGATTGTGCTGAAGCTTTAGGTACACCTATATCTGTATCGGGAAGTGAATATTCATATTCCATTAATGATGATACCTGGTCATGGAGTTCAAATGAGACTTCTTTAGAAGAGTTGCCTCGACCTATGCAATATTGTGATTTTCAATTACAAAATGCAGCGGGTGTATTAATGATCCTGGATAAAATTCAACATGAATATCCGGTCAGCGTAGAAAATATTAAGCAGGGTTTAAATAGTTTCCGTCTCAATGGGCGCATGCAAATTATTCCTGGTGAAGTAGCAAAAATTCTTGATGTGGCACATAACCGTGAATCGGTAAAAGTATTGGTTGAAAATTTAAGAAAGATGCCTTGTCTGGGAAAGACGCATATTTTAGTTGGCATGCTGAAAGACAAAGATCATCTAGAAGTGTTTAAAGTATTAAAAAATATTGCTGATAGTTGGAGCATAGTTACCCTTCCTCTGGATAGAGGTTGCGATGCTCAAACATTATTATCTGATCTTAAAATTCTTGGTGTCGATGAAAATGTGTCCGATTTTGAAAATACCGATGAGGCTTTGAATAAGCTCCAACAATTGGCTGTGTCAGGAGATCGTATTGTCATAACAGGTTCTTTCATAACAGTAGCCGCCGCGCTGCGACAATTATTGTAATGCATCAACGTTTAAAAGAACGATTAGTTGGTGCAGCAGTACTCGTTGTCATAGCAGTAATTTTTATCCCTATGTTATTAACTGGTCCAATGGATTCAGGGGCAATAACAAAAACAAATATTCCGGATCGCCCTACAGAAAAATTTAGTTCCAAATTGATTTCTGTTACAGACTCAATAAAAGCTATTGTTGAAACTGATGAGTCTGGTTTTATTAGTGACTCCGTAGATGGTTCGATGCATGGTGATATTCAGCAGCTAACTGATGTAGAAGAAAAAACACCAGATAAGCCTAAAGCTAATGAGACTGTAAAAACAGAATCAAAAGCTGAGACTAAAATTACTGATAAAAAGCCACAGCAGAAAAAAATAGTAAAAGCCAAGCAAGTGGGACTTACTGCATGGGTTGTTCAATTAGGATACTTTTCTAACAAGCTTAATGCGGATAAATTAAATTTAAATTTGCGTAAGGCTGGTTTTCCAGCATTTGTTGAGCCACAGATAAAAAAAGGCGAAAGCAGTTACCGAGTTAGGGTTGGACCTGAGATATTACGTGCAGATGCAGATGCCTTATTGAAAAAGATAAAAACCAAAATGAAGTTAGATGGTATTGTTTTAAGTTATCCCTGATTTTAATTTAATGTTAGTTTAATTAATTTTAACTCATACACATGTCTACAGCCGATATAGTTATTCTTAGCTTAATAGCATTACCGACGATAGTGGGTGTGTTTTATGGTTTTCTGAATATATTATTTTCCTTGTTGTCCTGGGCCGTTTCATTAGGACTTTCAATTAAACTCGTACCCTATTTTTCGCCTTTACTGGAAAGCTATGTGGAACACCCTGTTTTAAGAATGGTATTGGCATTCGTTGCGATATTTATTCTTAGCTTATTAATAATGAGTGGAATCAGTTTTCTCATTGTAAAGTTATTAGGGAAAACAGGTCTTACTGCAGCAGATCGAATTCTTGGATTGTTCTTTGGAATGGGGCTAGGCGGTCTTATTGTTACGGCTATTGTATTTTTGGCTGGATTTACTGCTTTTCCACAAGACCCTTGGTGGCAAGAATCAAGATTGGCGAAACCATTCGAACGTATTAGTACGCAGGCTTCTCGTCACTTACCAGAATCAGTTACTAAATATCATTCCTATGAACAGGCAAAAGAAAATGGCTAATAAAATCTCAAGAGAATTACTATGTGCGGCATAATTGGAATCGTAGCTAAAAATCCTGTTAACCAGGCTATCTATGATGGTTTAACTGTACTTCAGCATCGTGGCCAGGATGCGGCAGGCATGGTGACCTGTGATGAAAGTAAACTTTATCTTAGGAAAGATAACGGTTTAGTCCGAGATGTATTTCATACTCGGCATATGCTCAATCTTAAAGGCAATATGGGTATAGGCCACGTACGTTATCCTACCGCAGGTTGTCAGTCTTCAGCAGAGGCGCAGCCTTTTTATGTCAATTCTCCTTATGGTATTACCTTGGCACATAATGGCAATTTGACTAATGCTGAAACCTTAAAAGAAGATTTAATGCGAGATGATCTTCGTCATTTGAATACCAATTCAGACTCAGAAGTCTTGTTAAATATTCTGGCAAATGAGTTAAATACGATAGGTAAACCACGTGATGACCTGCAAGCTAAAGATATTTTTGAAGCTGTTAAACGTTTACATAAACGTTGTAAAGGTGGTTATGCGGCAGTAGCGATGATTACCGGAGTCGGAATACTTGGTTTTCGTGATCCAAATGGAATTAGACCCGTTGTTTTTGGTGAAAGAAAAACAGACAGTGGAACTGAGTTTATTATTGCATCCGAGAGTGTTGCGATTGATTCCCTCGGCTATGAACGGATACGTGATATTGAACCAGGCGAAGCTGTCTTTATAACTTTGACTGGTGAAATACATACATTTCAATGCGCGGATAATCCGATTAATAGTCCATGTATTTTTGAACATGTTTATTTGGCTCGGCCTGATTCAATTATCGATAATATCTCTGTTTATAAAGCACGTTTAAGAATGGGTGAAAAACTTGCGAAAAAAATTCTTAAATTAAATCCTGATCATGATATTGATGTTGTTATTCCTATTCCTGATTCCAGTCGTACAGCAGCGTTACCATTGGCAAATGATCTTGGTATTGAATATCGAGAAGGTTTTGTGAAAAATCGATATATTCCACGAACCTTTATTATGCCGGGACAAAGTATTCGTAAAAAATCAGTGCGACAGAAATTAAATGCAATAGGTCTGGAGTTTGAAGGAAAAAATGTCTTACTTGTTGACGACTCCATAGTCAGAGGCACGACTTCAAAAGAAATTGTGCAAATGGCTAGAGACGCAGGAGCAAAGCGTGTGTATGTCGCTTCTGCAGCGCCGCCTGTGCGCTATCCTAACGTTTATGGAATTGACATGCCTACGGTAACAGAGCTAATTGCACACGACCGCACTGTTGAAGAAGTTGCCGAAATTATAGGTGCTGACTGGTTAATTTATCAAGATATTGAAGATTTGGTTGAATCAGTACAAAAAGGCAATGAAGCGATCTCATCATTTGATACTTCTTGTTTTACTGGTGAATATGTTACTGGTGATATTAGTGCAGATTATCTTGCTCATGTTGAATCTTTGAGAAATGATTTTGCAATGCAGGAACAGAATGTAGATGAAGGTTTGACCGATTTAACGGAGAGTCAATAAAAAATTAGGATCGATTTGTAAATATAAGCTGATGTGTGCAAAGCCCGAATATTTTTGGATAACATGAAATGCATGATTGCTTTCATGGACAAATAGTCTGATGTTGTCAGCTTCAGGCTCATTTCATATTGGAAAAGACTGGCGCTGGAGTCAGTTCAAAGATTCTGTTAAGATTCTTGAGATTTTGTGCGCTGCAACGTAAATTGGAGCGCACGACGTAATTATTATTAACTCAATGTGAAACTCATCAGTTTGTGAGTATGAAATGCCACATTAACATTTGGAGAAAGAGGACATGTCAGAGAAAGTAGTTATCGTTGCTGCCGGCCGAACTGCAATCGGCACATTTGGCGGATCACTAGCAAGTGTTCCTGCCCACTCACTGGGTGCGACCGTTATTTCTGGAGTTCTGGAGCAAGCGGGTCTTAAACCTGATCAAGTAGACGAAGTTATCTTCGGTCACGTATTAACCGCAGGTACGGGGCAAAACCCGGCAAGACAAGCTGCCATCGCTGCAGGTATTCCAGAAACTACCCCAAGTATGACCATCAACAAGGTCTGCGGTAGTGGTCTGAAAACTGTTCATTTAGCTGCTCAAGCAATTATGTGTGGCGATGCCGACATTATCGTTGCTGGTGGCCAGGAAAATATGAGTTTGTCACCGCATGTTCTGCCTAAATCACGAGATGGTCAGAAGATGGGCGACTGGAAATTAAAAGACTCCATGATTGTTGATGGACTCTGGTGTGCCTTCAATGATTATCACATGGGTGTTACCGCGGAAAATATAGCCAAAGAATTTGAAATTTCACGTGATGAGCAAGATGAATTCGCTGCTGCTAGCCAGAATAAAGTTGAAGCTGCTCAGGCAGCTGGTAAATTTGATGATGAAATCATCCCTATTGAGATTCCTCAACGTAAAGGCGATCCAGTCGTCTTCAATAAAGATGAATTCCCTCGCGCAGGCGTTACAGCTGAAAAACTCG
This sequence comes from Thiotrichaceae bacterium, assembly GCA_012960105.1. GTDB lineage: Bacteria > Pseudomonadota > Gammaproteobacteria > Eutrophobiales > Eutrophobiaceae > UBA7359. The sequence continues at coordinate 13,733 of DUBV01000047.1, forward strand.
GCAAGATGCGCCCAGCTTTTGATAGAGAAGGCACGGTTACCGCTGCCAATGCTTCAGGCTTGAATGATGGTGCTGCTGCTGTGGTTGTGATGTCAGAGAGCAAGGCTAAAGAATTAGGTCTGGAACCACTTGCCACCATAGCAGCTTACTCAAGCTCAGGTGTTAGCCCAGCCATTATGGGTACAGGTCCGATTACTGCCACTGAGAAATGTCTGGATAAAGCCGGCTGGAAACATGAAGACCTGGATTTGATTGAAGCCAATGAAGCTTTTGCTGCACAGGCAATATCAGTCAATAAAGGTGTTGGTTGGGATACAGACAAGGTAAATGTCAATGGTGGAGCCATCTCTTTGGGTCACCCAATTGGAGCTTCAGGTTGCCGTGTACTGGTCACCCTTCTACATGAAATGAAACGTAGCGATGCCAAGAAAGGTTTGGCCACACTGTGTATTGGTGGTGGTCAGGGCGTTGCATTAGCGGTTGAGAGGTAAGAACAATGTCAAATTTAAAAGGTAAAGTAGCATTAGTCACAGGTGGAACCGGTGGTATCGGTGCTGCCATTTGTCTAAAACTCGCCGAATCCGGCGCCAAGATAGCAACCAACTATCGTAACGAAGAAAAAGCCAAGGCTTGGCAAGCAGAAGCCAAAAAAGCTGGTCACGATATTGCTGTCTATCAAGCCGACGTTTCTGACTTTGATGCCTGCCAAACACTGGTAGATCAAGTCGAAAAAGATCTTGGTCCGATTGATATTCTTGTTAACAATGCCGGTATTACCAAAGATGGTATGTTCAAGAAAATGAGCAAAGATAAGTGGGATGCTGTTATGAGCATCAATCTTGATGGTTTATTCAACATTACCAAACCACTTGTTGAAGGCATGACGGACCGTGGTTGGGGACGTATTATCAATATTTCTTCAATCAATGGACAAAAGGGTCAACTGGGTCAGACAAACTACGCCGCTTCAAAGGCTGGTATGCATGGTTTTACCATGGCTCTGGCACAGGAAGTTGCTCGTAAAGGTGTGACTGTCAATACAGTTTCTCCTGGTTATATCTCAACAGAGATGGTCATGGCTGTTTCCGAAGAGATTCGGAATTCCATTATTGCGAATATTCCTGTAAACCGTCTTGGTACTTCAGAAGAAATTGCTGCTTTGGTTGATTTCCTGGCTTCAGAAGAAGCTGGTTTCGCAACCGGTGCTGACTTCTCAATGAATGGTGGTCAACACATGATGTAATTGATGTTCCCCTGTTTTGTATATCTACAAGACAGGGGCTATTCGATTAATGTTTTAATAACAACTGGTCTAAATTATGAGTAACGAACGTATTATCAAAAAATACCCTAACCGTCGTTTGTACGATACGGAAATTAGCAAATACATCACACTTGATGATGTCAGGCAATTAGTGATGGATGATGTTGATTTTGCTGTTAAGGATGTGAAAACTCATGAAGATCTGACCAGAGGTATCTTATTACAAATTATTGCAGAACAGGAACATGATGGAGAACCATTCTTCTCGGCATCGGCATTGTCTCAAATCATTCGATTTTATGGTGATTCCATGCAGGGTGTTGCTGGTGATTTCATCAAAAAAAGTCTGGAATTGTTTGTCGATCAACAAAAACAGTTGCAGGAAAAAATCACAGCTGACCCGATGACAGCGATGAATAAGATAGCAGATAATAACCTCAAGATGTGGCAGGATATGCAAGATGGTTTTTTTAAGTCAGCAGGACTTAATCCAGATAAACATAAAAAGTAGTTTTATAAAATATATTATTACCCGTACAGGCTGTACCTTACTTTAAAATTCAGCTCTTCAGCTATTAACTGATAAACATAATTTCTTAAGTTATCAATTAGTTAAGTATTTTCTATAACTTTTTCTTATTTTTCTCCCTAACTTTGTTGACAATATTCTTTTCCTACTTTATGCTGCATGGCAACAATGCTGCATTGCACAAATAAACTAAACTTTTGGAGAATTAGACATGACAAACATTAATTTTGAAGAAACGAACAAAAACATAAACAAGATAAGCCAATCTGCATATAGCGCAGCTAAAGCGTTCTATGCTCTGAACACAAACACTTACGGACAACTTTTTGACCAACAAATCGCCATGGCAAAATTGGGAATGGAATCAATCACTAGCCAAATGGAATTGATTAGTACTACTAAGGATTACAATGCAGTCGTTGCTGGTCAGACTGAACTTGCTAATGAAATTAGCAGTAAATCACAGGATATTGCTCGCAATACAATGGATATCATGAATGAATCCAAAGAAGAAATATCTACGTGGGTTGAAGGTGTAGCGAAAGAAGCTGCTGCAAACATCGATATGGTAAAGGCTGCTTAATCAAGCTGTTAAGATAATCTTAAAGGCCTGTGTCTTACAACACAGGCCTTTTTTATTATCAATAGTATGAATTTATCAAACCGTAGTTACTCACACTGGTTTACTTGTGTGGCAATATTGCCAATTAATAATAATGCCCTAAACTATGAGGATTCATTGCATGAGCAAGCAAATTGCACAAGGTGACTATTTAGAGATGTTTACAGAATTTACTAACCAACTACAAAGAACCCAAACTGAAATGATCGAAAATTGGCATGACCCCATGGGTGTGACCATGAATTCTTTTTTCGAATTTGCAGAAATAGCAAATAGTGCAGTAAATCAAATTGCTCAACAACATGCCGTAGCAATGGAATCCTTCTTTCCTAACGCGACAATTAATAAAAGACCGACAGGATCAGCTGTCACAGTACAACCTGATACGGGTCACGTTGCCGTAGTCACTGGCGGTATTGGTGGTATCGGTACTGATATATGTAGAAGCCTTGCCAAGCATGGCAATAAAGTAATCGCTACATACATCTCATTTGAAGCAGAGCGTGCGATTGAATGGCAAAAAGAACGCCTTGAAGAAGGCCTGGATATTCATGTCGTCGAATGTGATGTAACAAATTTCAGAGCATGCAAAAAAATGGCGAAAGAACTGGAACTACAATTTAGAAGCGTAGACATTCTGGTCAATTGTGCTGGCATTACCCGTGATGCTACATTGAAAAAGATGGAAGCAGAGAACTGGCATGCGGTTCTGAAAACCAACCTTGATAGTGTTTTTAATGTGACTCGCAGCTTTATTAATGGCATGGTCAAACGTCAATACGGGAGAATCATCAACATATCTTCAGTCAATGGCCTTAAGGGTCAATTTGGTCAAACTAATTATTCTGCTGCCAAGGCAGGTATGGTTGGGTTCACTAAATCCTTGGCCAGAGAACTTGCCGATGGTGGTATTACAGTAAATACCGTATCACCTGGTTATGTCGGTACCAGCATGGTGGAAGCCATGCCTAAAGATATCGTTGACAGCATTGTTGCCAAGATTCCGGTTGGCCGACTGGCCAAACCTTCTGAAATTGGCGATGCCGTTGCCTTTCTGGCTCACACAAACTCTGGCTATATCACAGGCTCAGATATCTCCGTCAACGGCGGCTTGTTCATGGGTTAACTAAGGCTAAACTCCTTTAGAACATCAAAATACTGGCTTCCAACATACGGAGGCTAGTACCCTAATCAGGAATTACCGTTTAAAATCCAGCTCTCCACCTATTAACTGATAAACATAATTCCTATAATTATCAATTAGTTAAATGTTTTTTAGATATATTTCTTATTTTTCTCCCTAACTTTGTTGACAAGATTCTTTTCCTGTCTTATGCTGCATAGCAACAATATTGCACTGCACAAATAAACTTTAGGAGAATTAGACATGACAAACATTAATTTTGAAAAAATGAACGAAAACATGAACAAGGTGAGCCAATCTGCATATAGCGCAGCTAAAGCCTTCTATGCTTTGAACACAAACACTTACGAACAGCTTTTCGAGCAACAAATCGCCATGGCAACGTTGGGTATGGAATCAATCACTAGCCAAATGAAATTGATGAGTACTACTCAGGATTACAATGCAGTTGTTGCTGGTCAAACAGAACTTGCTAATGAAATTAGCAGTAAATCACAGGATATTGCCCGCAACTCAATGGATATCATGAATGAATCCAAAGAAGAAGTATCTGCATGGGTTGAAGGTGTAGCGAAAGAAACTGCCGCAAACATCGAAATGGTAAAAGCTGCTTAATCAAGTCGTTAACATAATCTTGATAAAGGCCTGTGTCTTCACAACACAGGCCTTTTTATTATCAGTAGAATGAATCTATCAAACCGTAGTTGATTATAATAGGTAATAGATATAACAAAACAGTGGAAATAAATTTCGAAAACCGCTATCGAATCAATGCAAGAACTCGGTAGCATCAATACTAAAGTAATTGAAAAACTTACGGAACTCAATTGCGGTATTAAGTACCTGTATGGAAGCAAGTCAGAAAGAAATGTCCAGGACCCACAGACACTGTTAGCCGTACAGGTCGAACTAGTTGCTGAGTACAACGGCAATTTGATTCATTAATCATTTTTGTTAGTACGGAGCGATTATTCGAACAAGCGGTTTATTAAGATAGAAATGATAGCGGATATTGCCGCTGGATTAGATGTGCTTGAGCTGCAGCCGTTACCGCCTTAAAGTAAAGTGTTGTCCTAGAATCGTTCGACGATATACAACGAACCGACCTAAAACAAAATGTGGTCAGACATTGAAATGTTTGATGTTAATACTGACTTAAGTTGACCATGAACAATTTTTATCCATGCTATTTTCTTTGCATGAATATTATGAGGAATTCTTAAAATAACGCAATGTACAGGGACAGTTTATGTATAGTCGTTTACGCAGTACGTTTCGATCATTGAAAATAAAAAAACATTGTGGCTAACGTCATAAAAGAAGAAATAAAATGATCAATTATTTAATAGATTATGAAAAAAATATCACATTTTGTATATTATCCCGAAATAGGTAATTTCTTTCTGGATACGAAAAAAAACCGGGAATATACCCGGTTTTTTATGTGCTGTGAAAAGTACAAATTAAGCTACTAGTTTAAGTCCTCTCATCCAGCCAT
>DUBV01000048.1 GCA_012960105.1 Thiotrichaceae bacterium
AGATGCATTAAAAGTCTTCAGGGATATTCAGGACAACTGGCCTGATAAAACCAATAAAAATATCTACAACATGTATATAGAGCGGTGTGAGCACTATATTGAAGAGCCGCCAGGTGATGACTTTAATGGTGTCTTCGTACATAAGACGAAGGGTTAGAGAAAAAGCCACTGAATTGATAGCCATCTAAATCCCTAGATGAATTTATATTTATTATTAATCTAGTAAAAACGCTTAAGTAATTATGATGCACTATTTCTATGTTCTTGAAATAGTATTCATCAATGTTAAAAAATATTTTGGTACGCATACATACGTTGTATGTATGTTTGTTTTATTATCAAAGGTATTTTCGAGAGGAATAGAACCCCTATGGGTGCCCAGCCCCCTTGTTGTCCGCCCCCCTCTTGTCCACACTACTACTTTTTTCAGAAGAATTAATACGTCAAATAGAGAAGAATTTAATAAAGGTAAGCTGTCGCTACGATATTAAATAAAATAACATTGTTTTGAGTGTTGCAATGGCGTTGCAATGGAAACAAAGGATTCTTATGTGATAGGCTGAAAGCCTTTAGAAATGGTGCCCAGGGACAGAATCGAACTGCCGACACGAGGATTTTCAGACGAAGGCACGACATACACCTCTGGCGACTAACCCCAAGAATCCAATCACTTTTTTCTACCTCTAAACACTCCCCTATCTGTAGACCGAAGAAATCCCGAAGTTACCCGATGAGTTTTCAGACGCATTTCAGAAAAACTCGTACTGAATCATGGCTTACTGAAATCGCTAACCGAAACTAGGCCGAAATTTTGCGTGAACCAATTTTTACAGATTGACTAAAAAATGGATAAAATAAGAATATATGCGGAAATGCTTATTAGAACCTATACCTGAAATACACTTAGCAGCAAAACTTTTAGATGCTACAGTAGACGCATTTCTGTTAGGTAATAAAAAGCTTGCCTCTCAAATAATAGTTTCTTCAGATTATGACGTAATAATGAAACATGCCATTCGTTGGTAATAGATGACTGACTCATAATGGCCGATTATTGATTTCAGAATATTGCTACGCAACAATTATTAATAATTTCTTTCCAGTGCCCAGATTCGTCCTTTCCGGTGGCAAAATTCAGCGATACTCTCTTCTCAACGCAATCCCTCTTAAAACAATCCGTATCTTTTCTTCATTATGAATACTCTCGCGGGTACGCGAGGTATCTCTTTGGTTAAATTCTACTATTATTACTTTTAGTGAGATTCCTCTTTACAAGTCTAACTTTTCAGAAGTCTCTCTTAATATGTAGAGCAATTGTGTCTCAGATGTTGTGACGGGACACATATAATAAACCAGAATAAAGGAGTCAAAAGATGACTATCCAGGTAAAAAAGAAGGGCTATCGATCCTTTGTTAAAGGAGGACAGGTAATAGGGCTTGCATCGCTGCTGATGTGCGCAGCAACACAGAATATTTATGCAGATGAAGAAGTAAAGGCGGGGACACTGTATGGGAATATGAATACGGTGACACAAAGGATGCTGGATCGAGCAGGCAGTGATGCAAATAATTTTTTACATACCAACGGCAACTATGACCAAACACGGTTTTATCCTGCGGAACAAATTAACCGGGAAACTGTAGATAAACTAAAACGTGCCTGGATTTTCAAGATGGAGATTACGGATTCTCTGGAAACTTCACCCATCATCGTTGATGGCACAATGTATGTCACGTCTTCTTTCAACCACGTGTATGCGCTGGATGCAAAAACCGGCAAAGAAAAATGGCATTACAAACACAAAATGGGTCCCATCACGACATATTGCTGTGGTCCAAATAATCGTGGTGTTTTCCCTTATGGCGGTATGCTGTATATGGGAACATTGGATGCCAAATTAGTGGCAATCGATGCGGCAACAGGCAAAAAGGCCTGGGAAAAACAAATTGCGGATCCTGAATTGGGATATAGCGAAACCATGGCACCTACAGTTGTCGATGGTAAAGTGTTGATCGGGACCAACGGCGGAGAATATGGTATTCGAGGCTTCGTCAAAGCCTTTGATGCAGCATCAGGCAAACTCCTGTGGACTTTTCACACGATTCCTGAGAACTCAGTCGGTGTCTGGGCCACGCATGATGCAACCGGCCGCGATATGCTTAGAGATATTGAAGCTGAAAAAGCAGCGCTCAAGAAACACGGCGACCCATACAAAACATTGGGTGGTGGAACCTGGCAGAATATGGCTGTTGATAGAGAATCAGGTCGACTCTATTTCATGGCTGGCAACCCGTCTCCTGATCTTTACGGGGCCATTCGTCCGGGTGATAACCTTTACACTAATTCCCTGATTTCAACAGACATGGACGGTAAATATGTTTGCCACTTCCAGTACATTGCACATGATGTTTGGGATCTAGATGCTGTTAGTCCACCGATACTGACAAAAGTCAAAGATAAAAATGGCAAAATGGTTAAAGGTGTATTGCATGGTGGCAAAACAGGTCATGTCTATGTCCATAACGCAAAGGATTGCAGCTTAATTCGTCATTCTGAAGCCATGGTACCTCAGGAGAATATGTGGGTATTACCTACCAAGAAAGGCAAACGCATGCTACCAGGTGCTAATGGTGGTGTAGAGTGGTCGCCAATGGCAATTGATCCAAGTCAGGATCTGGCTTATGTCATGAATATACATCAGCCAATGACTTATCACGTGGAAGCAACCCCTTATCCTGGTGGCAAACTATGGCTTGGTGGTGCCTTCAAGGTCATCGAATCAGAAGAACAATGGGGTAATGTGACCGCGGTTAATTACAACACTGGCAATATCAAATGGCAGGTAAAGACCCATCAACCTATGATTGGTGGGGTTCTGGCAACGGGCGGTGGACTTGTATTTACCGGTCAAGGTAATGGACTGTTTCAAGCCTTCAACTCTTCCACGGGTGAATTGATGTGGCAGGATCAAACCAATGCTGGTGTTAATGCACCGCCGAGTTCTTACAACGTTGGTGGTACTCAATACATAGTCGTTGGTTCAGGTGGTAATGCACAGATGAACTTCAAACGCGGTAATGAGATTATTGCCTATAAACTAGGGAATTAATAATAACTCCTTCTCTTAATTTGTCTAAATAACAGTTAGATGAACAATTGGCCGCCTTTAACAAGGCGGCCATTTTTTTTACAAATTAAATGAACTATAGCGCTAAAAATAGTACCTAACTAAATTACCGTAAGTAAAATAAAACAATGAAAACCAGAAAACTAAAGTGTCTAATTTTACTATTTGCCTCTATTTATAGTGGTAATGTTATTTCAGAAGAAAATAGAATTGCAGAAGATAAATTCGCATCAGTACGCGATAAGCTTCAGACTTGTTTCACCTGTCACGGTGAAAATGGAGCATCAACACAACCGACGTACCCAATTCTTGCGGGTCAGGAGTTTTACTATCTCTATGTACAGTTGAAAGATTTTAAATCCGGCCTCAGAGAGAATGCAATAATGAGTCCGCTAGTTGCCATTATAGAAAAACAAGATCTACGTCTTATGGCAGAATATTTTGGTGAACAGAAATGGCTGGGCACTGATTTCACCGCCTCGCCAGAACAAATCTCAGCCGGGAAAAAAGTAGTCGATGCAGGCCAATGCGTGGCCTGTCACCTTGGCGCTTTTAATGGAAACAGTCGAAACCCAAGGCTTGCTGGACAACATTTTGAATATTTGAATAAGACTATGCTCGATTTTAAAAATAAACAACGCAACAACGCACAACCAATGAATGCATTATTTGGCACTTTCTCTGACGATGAAATCAAGGCAGTTTCTAAATATCTGGCTGGGTTTAAGGATTGAATTATATGTTAAGAGAAATCATATTTAATAACAGGACGTCGAATGCTTTGAAAAAAAGCACTGCAATTTCACATGGCATTTTGTTCATGTTCTTTCTGCAAATATCTACTGTATACGCAGATGGTAGTCGTGATTTAAATTTCGATCTTTTCAAAGCAGCAAAAAATGGTGATAGTGAACAGGTTATCAATTTATTAGAGCAGGGGGCTTCAGTAAAAGCACGGAATCGTTTTGGTAATTCAGCATTTCTTTATGCAGTAAAAGGTGGCTTTTTTGAATTGGCAGTATACCTTTTTGATCAAGGTTCGGACTTAAACTTGATTAATACAAAAGGGGAAAATGCATTAATGTTCGCCTCAAGATCGGGTGACTTTAAACTTACTAAATACCTGATAAATAATCGCGCTGAAATAAACATCTATAGCTTAAAAAATATAACTGCATTGACTGAAGCAGTGTACGGAGGGCACTTCGAAATTGCTCAACTATTGTTGCAACACGGTGCTAACGTTGATGTTGTAGATAACACAGGCAAAACAGCACTAATTTACGCAGCGGCAAACGGGAATTTAGAATTAATTAAACTTCTCCTCCCCAAAACGGGAAATATAAATCAAAAATATGGTCATGAATTAACTACATTAATGTGGGCTTCAGGGTATGGGCATATTGATGTTGTGACATTTCTATTAGATGCAGGCGCAGATGTCAATCTTCAGGATGATCGTGGTCGAAGTGCACTAATGATGGCTTCCGAAAAAGGATACACAGATGTCGTCGAAACATTGATAGAATATAATGCCGAATCCGGGCTGAAAGATAATGAGGGTAAAACGGCGCATGATTTGGCCGCAGGGACTTAGGCTAGATGATCATCCTGAATTAAGTGATCTTGGATTATAGAGAATTACATTAATCTCTTGAGTCCCAATTTGGTTTTTGCGTGTATTCTCATGTTCACTATGTGTCGCAAGCACCCCTTTTTTCTAGCCTAACGTCCGCTTTTTGTATCAAGCTGAACTACACAGTAATAACCAGACATACGAAATAATTATCTCATGAACAGCCATTAATATAATTTCGGTATAGACTCAGAAGCCTTAATCTAAGATGCAAGAAATGGTGCCCAGGGACAGAATCGAACTGCCGACACGAGGATTTTCAGTCCTCTGCTCTACCGACTGAGCTACCTGGGCATTATTGTTGGTAGACAAAAAAGACGCGTATTAAACCGGTATAGGCGTACCACGTCAAGTAGGGATTATTTCTCTGGTTCTACAAATTCTTTGGGTGCTTCTGAGCCTCCACCGAAAAAAAACTTTTCCATCTCTTCTTCGAGGAATTTGCGGGCTTTAGGCTCGATAGGCGTCAATCTGTACTCATTGATTAGCATCGTCTGATGTCCCAACCACATTTGCCATGCTTCTTGTGAAGCTTGCTCATAGATTCGTTTACCCAATTCACCTGGATAAGTTAATACCGCTAAGCCTTCTGCTTCTTTATCAAGCTTAACGCAATGTACTTTACGACTCATTCACTACCATCCTTCTATTATTCAAATCTTCCAGCATGGAAACAACAGGCGCAGGATACCCCAAATTGGATTTTTTAACTGGATTAAGCCATGTCGACAACCCTGCTTCATTTATCGTATTTGCCGCCTTCTCCAATACGATATGAACCGGTTTAATCATCAAATGAAAATGACTAAAGGTATGCTTAAAACTCTTATACTCCGTCTGCTGCTTAATATTAAAGCCATATTGTTTCTTAATTGTTGCCGCTATTGGCTGATCAGATGTAAATTCCGGAAAACACCAGAGTCCACCCCAGATTCCTGTTGGTGGCCGCTGCTGCAATAGCACTTCGCCTTTGGCATTTTCAATAATAGCAAATACTGTTTCTCTATTTGGCATTACTTTCTTCGGTTTCGATCCAGGAAAATCATGTTGTCTGTCAGCTTTTCTGGCAAAACAGTTTTTAGTTAATGGACAAATATCACAAGTTGGGTTGCGTCTAGTACAAACCGTCGCCCCCAAATCCATAATCGCCTGTGTATAGTTCCTGACTGCTTCCGTTGGCGTGTGTAACTCAGCATAAGACCACAGTTCTGCTTCAACTTGCTTCTTACCTGGCCAACCTTCGACACCATGATAACGAGTCAATACACGTTTAACATTGCCATCAAGTATAGGATGACGTTTCTCAGAAGCTAAAGACAAAATTGCACCGGCAGTAGAACGACCTATGCCCGAGAGCGCCATTATTTCATCCAGAGACGAAGGAAAGAGACCTTTGTATTCTTCTACAATTATTTTTGCGGATTTATGACAGTTTCTTGCACGAGCGTAATAACCTAAACCTGTCCAATGGTGTAACACATTGTCCAGATCGGCATTAGCTAAAGTATCAACATCAGGGAAAGACTTAGTAAAACGTTCAAAGTATGGAATAACCGTAGCAACCTGAGTCTGTTGCAACATGATCTCGGAGATCCAGACTCGATAAGATGTTTGATCTAGCTGCCATGGAAGATCATGTCTGCCATGTTCTTTAAACCAGCCTAGTAACCTTTCTGAAAACTTTATAGCCACTATACTTTTCTAAATATCTGAAAATATAATTCCTAAAAATCCAGCTTTTCAAATAAGCCTTTTAAAGGACTGTCTCCAGGTACAATTTTATCAATGAATGTTTTTTTGATCACAGTCGCCGCAATATCCGCAAGATCAGGTTTACAGTTTTTATCGGCTATCTTGCCTTTACATTTTATTGGGATGGCATGGCCACCAACATTAAATGTCTTATCACCTTGCTTAACGCGTGTTGCATCTGCTTTCGCAATCAAAACATATTTCCATGTTTCATCCTCAAGATTTAACAACATACCTTTACCAGTCACACTGAAACCTGAACCTAACATTAATAAATCATGGTTATCAATGATGCCATTATGAATATCCAGAGTAGCGGTCAATTTTTCAAATTCTGTTTTCTCACCTGGATCAGGTGTGCCGAAATTTTTCGTTTCCAGCATGATCTCAACTTGATGTAGAACATTTTTTATATCGACACCAATCAAGGTTCCTTTTTCAAATAAGATATTACCTTTGCCCGATAAAGTACTACGTAATCTATTAATATCCGCACCGCTGGAATTTAGCGCTAAAGTAATATTTGCCAACCCTTTGGCACTAGCAGATCCAACAACGTCATTTAATAAAGGCTCAACATCGACACCTGTTAACTTTGTATTCATGTTCAGCTTTGGTATTTTGCCTGTCGCATCAAGATGAATATCACCCGTGTAAGAACCTTTATAAAGTTTTGCCACTATAGGTGCCAGCTTAATATCACCTTTATCCGCACGAAGACTAAATTTCATATCGGATAATTTTGCATTAGAGATAACCAGACTCCCCATAACAAAATCACCTTTAATTTTTATCGCCTGTAATGTTTCAACAGGTAATCCCGTTGCCGCACCAACAGCAACGGCTTCAGGCGAGACGGGTTTAGCTTTTGTTTGTGGAGGTAAATATCGGTCGGCATTTAACTTATCAACGCCTAATCCAAACTCGATATCCAAAGGTGAAAGTCGATTTAAATTTATATAGCCTTGTAAATGTGTGTCATCTAACTGTGCTTTAAGATCTTTTAAAGCAAAACTATTTCCTGTTCCTGTAAATGTCGTTGCCACAGCGACTTTCTTTAATACATTTGCATCAGCCGTTTTCGGCACTTCCATATTCAAGGTTTTCATCAGCTTGCGTAAATCAAATGGTGCGACTGCGATCTCTCCTGAAATTGCAGGTTCAGTTTTAAATTTTTCTGCCTTAACACTACCTTTTACATCGAGACCTAAACCGCTTACTTGTAAGCCACTAAGATTAAATATTTCTTTATCCAGATTAATTTCCGAATCAGCTCGAACAGTTAATTTAACTGGCGAATCAGGAATATTCTTCCCGGCAAAAACAGCATCGAGTGAAAAAGGTTTTAAGTTAAGATTGCTAGAATTGCCATTAATGCCCGTATTAATATCAATAGATTTTAAAACCTGCGCAACATCACCATGACCTAGTGCTGTTAACAATGGCTTGGGGTTCTGGCTATTTACAAGAACCTTACCCGTCATGCTGCCACTACTCTTCTGAATATTATCACCTTTCAAATTTGCATTTAATTTAAATCCAAAAGCATTGAAACTTAGCGCAGGCAAATCAATTTTTCCTGATGACAAATCAGTGTCAAATCGAGTTTCAATATTAAAATCTTTTTTCTTTAATTTACCAAGATCCCTGGCCATTGCTCCTAAACCACCGTCGCCACCTTGCATACTTGCTGCGACTTGCATTAACAATGGTAAATTAGGGCCTTTCGCTTTTAACTCACCACTAAACGCTGGCGAATCTGAGTTAAATTTTTTCGCTTTTAAATTTCCTGAAGCCGTCATACCCAATACGTTAATCGATAAAGAAGGCACCGTAATCGTATTTGTCTTCGAATCCGTTTTAAACGTCGTCGCAATTGAAAAAGTCTTTGGTACAGAAGAAAGCTGTTTTGACAAAGCCGCCACATCTTTCTTTGCCATGCCTTGTAATCCCGCCATGACCGAAATCAATAAAGGCAGATCCTTACCGCTGGTTTTAAATTCACCATCTATTGCAGGCACATCAGAATTAATTTGTTTGCCATTTATCTTTGCCGTAGCAGTCATACCCAATGCATTAATAGATAAAGCAGGTATAGCTACCGTGCCACTTTTTAGATCAACGTCAAAATCCGTTTGTATATAAAATTTCTTTGGTGCGGAAGCAAGTTGCTTTGATAATGACTTTAAATCCTGACTACCCTCACCCATAAACTGTGAAGCAATTTTAATTAACGCGGGCAAATCGGCACCACTAGCTTTCAACTTACCTTTTGCAGCAGGTGATTCTGAAGCTAGATTACGTGCATAAATTTCTGCATTAATAATATTACCAAGTAGCTTAATATCGAGCTTGTTTACATCAACGTCATTTCTTTCGGTGTCAGCATTTATCGATGTACTGATATAAAAGGACTTATCCGACATTTTCGCCAATTGACTAGCAAGCGGTTCTATTTCAAGAATTTTGAAAATCTGCGCCAGATCTTTTCCTTTAATATCAATATCACTAATTACTTCTGGCTTACCCGAAAGAATTTTTAATGCTTTAACCTGACCTTTAACTTGAGTATCGAAAGCAGTGAATGTTAGCGCATTAATTTCTGCAGTCTCTTCATCAAGATCAACTTTAATTTCTGAACTTAATTTAACTAAAGCTTCACCGCCCGGGATCTTTTTACCTTTAACCTTTGCTTCTAATAACATCGGCTTTAATGCTAAAACATTTCCGCTATCTTCATAAGCAACGGTACCTTTAAATCTTACTGCAGCAGATAATGCTGGCTTCGACGCAGCAGCATTTAAATCAGCTGAAATATCTATCGGCTCACCAAACTTGAGTTCGCCTGTGCTGATATTCGCCTTGGTGATTTTATACGTTACGCCCTGTTGTTTATCATCCCAATAAATATTGGCATCCTTAATATCAATACCGCCCAATATTAATGCAGCAACAGGCAAGGCTTTGTTGCTTGCTTCAGTTTTCTCTTGTGGCTTAATTAAATCATCCCAGTTAGTAACGCCTTTCTCATTCTTGGCAAGATTAATTGTCGTGCCATGTAAAAGAAGTGTGTCCATTTCTACTTCTTTACGAAGCAATGGTAATAATTTTATACGTGCTTTAATTGTTTTTGTTTTCAAAAATGGTTTGTCACCGAAACCTTTGGCATTACTTAAACTAATTCCTTCGACATCGAGTCCTAACCAGGGATAAAAACTAAGCGTAATCTTGCCTTCAATGTTTAGATCTCGACCGGTTTCTTCTTTTACGGTACTGGCGATTGAATCTTTATAATCATTTGGATCGATATATACCAAAGTAATAACAACAGCCGCAACAGCAAGAATGACTAATAGAGCTGAACCGAAAATTAATTTAAATAATAATTTCATTATTGTGATATCCGTATTATTTCGTATTTGTTTCGTTAACTGTTTTTTTAAGTCGGGCTATTGCCAACTTAACCTGTTCTGGTGCTGTACCACCAACATGATTTCTCGCTGAAACAGAACCTTCTAATTCCAATACTGCAAATACATCTTCTTTGATGACATCGCTAAATTGTTGAAGTTCAGGCAAAGTTAATTCAGATAAAGCTTTACCTTGCTGAATCGCAAACTGTACCGTCTTACCGACAACTTCATGTGCATCTCGGAAAGCGAGTCCATTAACCACTAAATAATCAGCAAGATCGGTTGCTGTCGCAAAACCTGATGCCGCCATTTGATACATCGCTTCTCTATTAACTGTAATCGTCGGTATTAGCCCGACATAAGCAATCAAACACATTTTTACGGTATCAATTGCATCAAATAGACTTTCCTTATCTTCCTGATTATCTCGGTTATACGCTAACGGCTGTCCCTTCATTAAAGTCAGTAATGCCATCAAATCGCCATAAACACGAC
The DNA here is from genome assembly GCA_012960105.1 of Thiotrichaceae bacterium. Classification (GTDB taxonomy): domain Bacteria; phylum Pseudomonadota; class Gammaproteobacteria; order Eutrophobiales; family Eutrophobiaceae; genus UBA7359. The sequence continues at coordinate 10,425 of DUBV01000048.1, forward strand.
CGGTCTTACCTCTGACTAATTCAGGAATATCCGGATTTTTCTTTTGCGGCATAATGGACGAACCAGTACACCAGGCATCGCCCATATCAATAAAACCATTTGCCTGAGACATCCAAAGAACCAGTTCTTCAGAAAATCGTGACAAATGCATCATGATCAAACTCGCAGCAGCAGAAAACTCTATTGCAAAGTCTCGGTCACTAACCGAATCCAGTGAGTTTTGGGTTACGCCATCAAAACCTAATTGTTCAGCAACATAGTCTCTATCAATGGGATAACTGGTGCCTGCAAGCGCCGCTGCCCCTAACGGCAGTAGATTCAGTCTTTTTCGGCAATCCTGAAGACGATCTCTATCTCGCAGCAACATTTCAGCCCAAGCCATAATATGATGGCCAAAGGTCACTGGCTGCGCTGATTGCATGTGAGTAAAACCCGGCATAATTGTATCAAACTGTTCTTCGGCAAGCGTTAACAAGGCATTTAATGCCTCATTCAACTTTTCGCTAATGAGATCGATCTCATCACGTAAATATAATCGAATATCGGTAGCTACCTGATCATTTCTGGATCTGCCGGTATGTAATTTTTTACCCACATCACCGATGCCTTTGACCAAGGCTGTCTCAATGTTCATATGCACATCTTCAAGTACCGTCGACCATTGAAATTGATTAGCGTTGATCTCGGTCTCAATCTTCTCAAGACCCGCAATTATCTGCTCACTTTCTTTTTTAGTGATGACATCTACTTTTGCCAACATGCGCACGTGAGCTATTGAGCCCATGATGTCATAATGTGCCAAACGTTGATCATAGGAGACCGACTCTGTGAAGATCTCAACAAATTTATCGGTAGGAGCCGTAAATCTCCCGCCCCAGGGTTTTTCTGTATTATTTGAAGTCATAACCTTAGTGATTGTATTTATTTTTCTACAGTCGACAGTATAGCGATTTTCAGATGCCAAAGCCTAACAAACAAGATAATACTAGCTTCCTGCCAAATTTTTGCAGTGTAGACGTTCTGTTTATTGTTGTTCTAAGTGCGGAACTGCTCGCTATTGTCCTGTCTCTGACGCTACCCATCTATTCTCGAGACATCTTGTTTGATCTGGCAATGAATTCTTTATTTATTCAATGGATTTCTCTAAGTTGCGTTGGTCTACTTTGTATACTCAGAAGATATTTCGCCACACTCTCAGAAAGAAAAGCAGCAACAATTAGTTATTTACTCATACTATTGGTTTCATTCATTATTTCTGAACTGGCTTGGTGGTCATTATATGTTTATCCAAATGCGATGATACCCACTCAAGACTTTCATAAGCTATTCCTGTTACGCACAATGGGCATTTCAGCCATCGTCGGCGCAATTGTATTGCGCTATCTCTATGTACAACATCAGTGGCGTAAAAATATCGAAGCAGTAGCATCATCCCGTTATCAAGCTTTGCAATCGAGAATACGTCCACATTTTTTGTTCAACTGCATGAATACCATTGCCAGTCTAACGCGCAAATCACCAGAACTGGCGGAACAATCCGTAGAAGATTTGGCAGACTTATTTCGCGCAAGCTTATTAGAACCTACGGAATTGTATAAAATTTCTGAAGAATGGAAACTATGCCAACATTATCTACGCATAGAAAAACACCGTTTGGGCGAACGCTTAAACATAGAATGGGATATAGATGCCTTGCCTGAAGATACCTTACTACCTCCACTAAGCCTGCAACCCTTACTTGAAAATGCAATTTACCATGGAGTAGAACGCTTGACCGAGGGTGGGACCATAGTGGTTAAAGGTGAATTCAGCGATAACATCATCAGTATCATTTTCACCAACCCCATTCCCCCCGCACATATTGAAGACACACATCAGGGCAATAAACACGCACAGGAAAATATTCGTCAACGTTTAGAGACTATCTTTGGGAATGAGAGTCACTTACTTATTAATAATACTGATGAGCAATATCAAGTAACGCTCACTATCCCTTATCAAACACTATGAAAATACTGATCGTTGATGACGAAGCCTTAGCTCGCGAAAGATTGCACGATCTTGTCGTCGAATTGTACCCCGATACGATTACTGTCGAAGCAGCAAACGGACTGGAGGCAATGGAAAAGGTCTCTCAACATATTCCAGAAATCATTTTATTGGATATACGCATGCCTGGCATGGACGGAATCGAATTAGCGAATCATTTATTACATCTGGAAGCACCGCCAGCAATTATTTTTACTACTGCCTTTCAGGATCATGCCTTGAGTGCATTTGATGCAAATGCCGTTGACTACCTGCTTAAACCAATTCGAAAAGAACGTCTTAAAACAGCTATCGAACGCGCAACAATTGTTAGCCAATCTAAACTGGCAAGCTTAAAAGAAACTGAAGGTGTTATTTCTACGCGAACTCATCTAAGCGCTATAGTACATGGGAACATACAATTAATTTCTATTGAAAATATCTATTACCTTAAAGCAGAACAAAAATATGTTACTGCGGCTTGGCCGGGCGGAGAAATACTACTTGATGAATCATTAGTAACATTAGAAGCTGAATTTGCAAGTCACTTCATTCGTGTTCATCGTAATGCCTTAGTAGCGATTCAATATATAAGAGCATTATCTAAGAACAAAGAGGGACAACAGGTCATTACTTTATCAGATATGCCTATCGAATTATCAGTTAGTCGGCGACATCTTACCGACGTGAAAAAAGCATTTAAACGGCATTCGTAATTTCACGAGCTGCAGCTAATAAAGCTAAGCGAGCTATCACACCATAAGTATAAAAACGATTTTGACGACAATCATCATCCTGACTTAGATCAGGTGTAATACAGCAATCATCAAAAGCTAACGGTTCAAATCGCATACCCGGCGCATTCAGATTTTGACTTGCCGAACGTTTTTCATGCACTCGATAAAAACCACCCACAACCTGATGATCCATCATATAAACTACGGGTTCAGCAACTGTATCTTCTTTCCCCCAGGTTTCGTGTGTATAAACTCCTTCCTGAATAATGACCTGAGTTACTTTTTGACCCTCTTTGGTTTTGGCCATTTTCGTTCTTTCTTTACGATTTAATTCAGCAAGCTCATCAGCATTACGTATGGTCATCACACCCATACCATAGGTGCCCGCATCCGCTTTCACCATCACAAAGGGTTCGCTTTCTATATTATGTTCCTTGTATTTAGACCGTATACTTTCCAATAATGATTCGACATTTTTTGATAAACAATCAATGCCTTCTCGTTTCATAAAATTGACTTCACCACAATTTCGAAACATCGGATCGATTAACCAGGGATCAATATCAATTAATGCAGCAAACTCCTGTGCAACCCGTTGATAAAAGGCAAAGTGATCTGATTTCAAACGTTTTGACCATCCCAAACTCATTGGTGGCGTAATTACTTGTTCAATGTCATTAAGTATTTCCGGTTTACCTGCAGAAAGGTCATTGTTTAATAAAATAAGATCAGGATTAAAATCACCGACTACTACACGATTCTGATCTCGCTGTAATGATTCCAGTAATACCGATTTTGAAGATTCAAGATCAATTCTTGTGGGAGTCTCAATATCTGCAGATATACTGCCTATACGTGTTTCAAAGCCCGCCTTTTCTATCATCGTTTGCAGGCTGGCTAAGTTCTCAAGATAAAATAAATTACGAGTGTGATTTTCAGGAATGATTAAAACCTTATCTATTGGCTTACCTGTATGTTCGACCGCCATCTGTATAGCATGGATACATAAAGATTCAAATGCTGGATTCAGATTATTAAAGCCCGCTGGAAATAAATTAGTATCAACTGGTGCTATCTTATATCCGGCATTACGTAAGTCGACAGAAGCATAAAATGGCGCTTGCGTTTCCCGCCAGGCATTTCGGAACCAACTTTCTATAGCAGCCTGCTTATCGAGCATTAGACGTTCCAAGCTCTGGAAGGGACCGGTTAATGCGGTGGTCAAATGTGGAACTGTCGCGATTTCATTCATGGTTATTAAATAAATAGTTTACATTGTTTAATTGTACATCTTAGGACATATAAGGTTGTTTTGGACTAATTCAAGTCTCCCCAGAGTTGCTGGGCATTACTTACAGCACAAACTACCGCTGTTTCGGTTCTTAATATTCTGGGCCCCATGCTCACGGGAATATAATCTTGATCTATAGCCTCGTTAACTTCTGCATCACTAAAGCCCCCTTCCGAGCCTACCATCAATGTTAGCTGCTTATTATCCACAGCAATGTCTGGCAGAGCTTGCGAACTACCGGGGTGTAATATCAATCGTGCAGACGGCTGATCTAACGCTAAACACTCATTAAACGAAATGGGATCTACTAGTTCCATTAAGCGACTCCTACCACATTGCTCAGCCGCGTTGATAATAATATTCTGCCAATGTGTCATCTTATTTTGTATTCTACTACCTTTTAATTTCACATTGCTAAATTCAGACATAATCGGAATGATTTTATTAACACCAAGCTCTACCGCTTTTTGAATTGAAAAATCCATATGCTGCGTTCGTGCCACTGCCAAACATAAAGTAATATTCAATGAAGATTCATTATTAATCTGCAAGGCTTCTTTAATTTCCACCTCGGCATTTTTTTTTGTCAGATCGACAATAATTGAATCAAATTCATAACCTGTGTCATTAAATAATCTTATAGCGTCACCTGTACGCATACGCAGTACATGCGAAAGATGATGAGCTTTATCTCGTGGCAAAGAAACAGTTGCTCCCGCTGATATAGCTAAATCAATGTAAAGTCGAGGGATTCGCATTATTTATTTAACTTCATGTTTATTTTTAGAATTGTCTTTCTGTTATGATAATACACTTTAACAACTAACGTTATTTTACCCACACACAAACAACTCATGATTAATAATATAAAAAGCTATTTCGAGGAATTATTTCAAAAGGAAACTGAGGACAAAAGCTCACATAAAAATACAATTGAGTTGGCCACGGCTGTATTAATGATAGAGATTAGTCTGGCTGATGATCACATACATGATGAAGAACGTCGGGAAATAAATAATGTATTACACAAAAATTTCAATTTACAACAAGATGAAATCGATGAACTAATAGCGTTGGCAGAAGAAGAAGTTGACCATTCCATTTCTTTATATGAATTTATACGCCTGCTAAATGACTCGCTAACTATGCAAGAGAAAATCAACATCCTCGAAAATCTGTGGCGTGTGGCTTACGCTGATTCAGTCATTGATAAATACGAAGAATACTATATTAGAAAAGTTGCAGATTTACTCTACATCGCCCATTCGGACTATATTCGTTCTAAATTAAAAGCTGCAGAATGATTATGATTATATATAGAAACTACTGTATTAATTTTTCTGTTCAAGCAATAACGGTATCAATTTATCTTCAAGCTCAATACGCGTTGTTAACTCTTCACCAAGCATGGAGATATCTTGCGCAAACTGGTCAAACTGTCTGTTTTCATTTTCAGAATTGTATTTTTCATCAAACGCCAGAGCGATCTGTGTCGTCTGTTCAATTCGAGGATATATTTCCAAAGCAAGATCTGAAACCGCCTTGCGGCGCTCCTTACCTTCGGCAATTCTTTCGTAAAGACCAAAATGTCCGGCGGCAATATAATCAACCAAAACCTGAATGAAGTATTCAATATCGGATTCTAATTCATCTATTTTGTCTTGAGAGCTTTCTGATGAGACTTGTAACAATAAGGATAATAACTGATTACGTTCCTTGAGTAGGTGTTGAATCACTTCCTGACTTGCACCAGCACGCCTTTCCTCAGATGCGCTTTCTAGCGCTTCATTTGTTTGTTCTTTCATTTACGATACCGCCTGTTTCAAGATTAAATCCATTTCTCAGTTTTATTGTTATGGGGTCTATTTCTTGACTCCCTTATTCAAACTACTATAGATACTCATCTATACTACTTAGAAATCAACTTCTTCCATTAATGCTATATGCGAGTTCTTAACTGACATAATGCCACGACTAGCACCCCCGTCAACTGCTACTTAAATTTAGAAGAATGATGAAGCTATCCATTTGTAAATTCAGTATATTTTTTAGATTCTGTATCAAATAAACTAGTAAGATATATTGACTGGAGTAGAGTGGTATAAAATCAGCGTTCTCAATAAATTATATACCTGACAAAATAATAAAAATCAATGACATGGAAATATCAGGTTACAAAATACAGCAGGAAATTGGCAAGGGTGGAATGGCGACTGTGTATCTCGCTATTCAGGAATCCCTTGAACGCTCAGTTGTTCTGAAAATACTGGATAAAATTCAAGGTGCCACTTCTGAAGAAATGATCGCACGCTTTGTCCATGAGGGTCGTATCGTCGCATCTTTGCACCACCCTAATATCGTTACTATTTTTGATATCGGTCGATCTGGCGAAGAACTCTATATTTCAATGGAATATGTGCAAGGTGGCGATTTAAAACAACGCTTGCAATCACATATCTCGCCAAAAACCGCTCTCGATATTGTTGGGAAAATTGGTTCTGCTCTAAAAAGCGCGCACACACATAACGTTATTCATCGTGATGTTAAACCGGCAAACATACTTTTTAATGTTGATGGAACGCCGTTACTGACTGATTTTGGTATTGCGAAACAAATGGATTTAGATAAAGAACTTACCTCTACCGGCGTCTTTCTAGGCAGTCCAAATTACGTTAGCCCTGAACAGGCTAGTGGAATCAATGTTGATGGCCGTTCTGATATATACAGTCTTGGCTGTATTTTCTATGAAATGTTAACTGGATCTAAACCCTATCATTCTGACTCTGTCATAGAAATCGTCATTCAACATAAAACATCTCCTGTACCGATTCTTCCGGAAAGTCTCTCAATCTATCAACCTCTATTAGACAGGATGATGGCTAAAAATATCGACGAACGTTTTGCTAGTGCCGAAGAATTAATAAAGAGCGTAGAGAAACTTCAATCACAGAATTTAATTGATGAGAATATATCACCCGATTTCGATGTTACTGGACTGAGTCAAAAAACCATTGATAAGACCACAACAAAAAAGAAACATATAAAATTATTAATCGTCCTATTATTAATATCAGCGACATTTTTTTTCAGTTTACAGTTTGTTGATATAAAACTAAAAAGTTCAAATGTACGACTTGACCAAATATCAACGAACAGTGTTTTAAGTGCGAATTCACCCATGCCTGGTCATGCTCCAATACAAGTATTACAAACAGCCCCATCTTCGGTCATTACTGGTGAAAATACAGAAAACAAAACTAAAGAATCTAATAATCTTAATTCTGAGGAAATAACACGTGCCCTGTCCTGGTTAGGTAAACAATGTCTTGATGAATTTAAATTAACCTACCCACCTAAAGATAACGCTTATTATTATTTTTCACGCTTACTGGAAATACAACCTGGAAACAAATCTGCTTACGATGGGATACTCTCGATTGCTGAACAATATGTCATACTCGCCGAACAATCTTTTGCATTCAATGAAATAAAAAAGACCCATTCTTATATTGATATAGGTCTACAGATAGATCCTAAAAATGAGTCTTTACTATCCTTGCAATCTTTAATGATAGAAAACAAACCTGGATTTTGGCAAACAATTAAATCATTTTTCTAGGATATTTTAAATATCTTTGCACAAGCAGGAGTTTTATTTTCTGACTAGGCATAATCGCACGGAATGAGGGAGCTTATAAATATTAAGTGATCGATTGAGTACGATTAAAACGACGTCAGAGGATAAAATAACAATTGTGCAAAGGTATTTATTCTAAAGTTTGTTTAGCACTCTTAGTCTGCGCCGCTTCCCATTCTTTCACTAATCTTCGCTCGGAAATCTTCCTTTCAT
>DUBV01000049.1 GCA_012960105.1 Thiotrichaceae bacterium
TACTTATGGCGGTAATAACTGGGACATAACGACACGTATACAGGATTATCAAACTGTCGACCGTAGTATTGAGACAACAGCTCGTCCTTATAAACGTTTCCCACAGGTACTGTTTAATTATGGTTCACCCCGTACTTATGGTCGAATTAACTATGGTTTAGGAACTGAAGCCGTTTACTTTGAACGTGGTGATGACAATCTATTCTCGAATAGTATAAATGATAACGTCAATGGTTTACGTGTTCACGTAGAACCTTATATCAGTTTCCCTATGCGCACTGCCGCAACTTATGTTGAACCAAAATTAAGCCTCGATTACACACAATATAATTTAGAAGACACTGCAAATTTTACGCGTAACCCAAGTCGTGTATTGCCTGTATTCAGTCTGGATAGCGGACTATTCATGGAAAGGGAAACGAAAATCTCCGGCACTAATTTTCTACAAACACTAGAACCACAATTATTTTATCTTTATACCCCACATGAAGATCAGTCTGATCTACCTGTTTTTGATACTGGTCTACTAACGACTTCATTTGATTCATTATTCAGAGAAGATCGTTTTAGCGGTAATGATCGACGTGGTGACGCCAACCAAGTAACTCTTGCTTTGACTTCCCACGTTATTAATCAAGATACAGGTCGAGATTTAGGCTACATCAGTATTGGCCAGACCTTTTATTTAGAAGACCGTAAAGTCATTTTACCTGGTGGCGCAGTACGTGATGAAAGTAGCTCGGCATTCATTGCTGAATTTAAAACCAAAATTATTCCAAACTGGAATATTGGCAGTGATATTATTTGGGATCCTAATATTAGTCACAGCACGGAAAAAATTACTTTCCAGGCTAACTACAATCCAGCTCCCGGCAAAGTATTGAACATGGCATATCGCGTTCGACGTGATTCTACCGATATTGAACAAAGTGATATTTCATTTAGATGGCCTATTTCTAAAAGTTGGAGTGCGGTGGGTCGCTGGAATTACGCAGTACCAGAAGGACGTTCGCTGGAAACGTTTGCCGGAATAGAATATGACAGTTGTTGTGTAGGTGCTCGAGTAGTTGCCAGACGCTTTCTGACTGATATAAATGGCGACTTCGAAACCGGAGTTTTCTTGCAAATTGAGTTAAAAGGACTAGCCGGGATAGGTAAAAAGACAGTAGACTTCCTGAAACAGCAAATCCCCGGTTACCAGAGTGAATTTTAGACTTTCCCAAAACAAACCCCGGCATTATATGTTGGGGTTGCTTAGCTTATTTATATTTCAGACTACAGCTTTTGCCTACGTTCCATTAGATCGCATCATTGCTGTCGTCAATGACGATGTCATTATGCAAAGTGAACTCGAAGCTAAAATGCGAGACGTTCGAGAGCAAATCAAACAACAAGGCACCAGACTCCCACCGACATCAATTTTTGAACGGCAGGTACTGGATAATTTAGTTCAAAACCGCATTCAGCTTCAACTTGCTTCTCGATTTGGTATCCGCGTTGATGACGAAACGTTAAACCGCACTATCGGTACTATTGCTGCTGAAAATCAAGTCACATTAACCCAATTCAGAGAAATTCTGGAAAAAGATGGTTATAAATATGAACAATTTCGTGAAGATATTAGAAAAGAAATCACGTTGAGCCAATTACGCCAAAGACAAGTTGATAGCCGTATTGTTGTGACCGAAAGAGAAATTGATAATTTCCTCTCTAATCAGGAATTTCAAGGTTCACATCAAGAGGAAATACGTCTTTCCCATATATTATTATCCTTACCTGACGATGCAACGGCTAATGAAATTGAACAAGTGAAGCAAGTGGCCGCCCAGATCCGAGAGGATCTATTACTCGGCGCTGATTTTAATGAAATAGCAAAGAGTGTATCTGACGGTGGCAATGCCAGTAACGGCGGTGATTTAGGTTGGCGTAAGATAGAAGATATACCGAGTTTATTCGCTGATTACATCCCAGAAATGGAAAATGGTGATATCAGTGAGCTTATCCAAAGTCCCAGTGGCTTTCACATCATTAAAATTACAGAAATAAGAAGTGATGAAGAAATCATTGTTGTACAAACACATGCTCGACATATCCTCATAAAACTAGATCAATTAGTTAGCTCGGAACAAGCTAAATCTAAATTGGTAATACTAAAAACGCGTTTAGATAACGGTGATGACTTCGCCTCATTGGCAAAAGGTAATTCACATGATTCTGTGAGTGCTATTAATGGCGGGAGTCTTGGCTGGGCTTCACCTGGTGAGCTTGTTCCTGAATTTCAACAAGTGATGGATAGTCTGGAAATAAATCAGATTAGCGAACCATTTAAATCCAGCTTTGGATGGCACATAGTTCAGGTACTTGAACGACGAGATTTTGATAATAGTGAGTCGGTTAAGCGCGGCAAAGCTAGAGCTGCCATTCGAACTCGAAAAGTTAAAGAGGCTATGCAAAACTGGACTAGAAAACTTCGGGATGAAGCCTATGTCGAATATCGTCTGGATAGTATCTAAGTTTTAACCCTCTCCACTAAAGACTGTGGTGTAAAATGCAATCTGAAAAACCACGTCTATTAATTACTTCAGGTGAACCCGCGGGTATAGGCCCTGATTTAATCATTAAGCTTTCTCAATTGGATCATCAATACGATCTAACCATACTCGCTGATGCCGATTTGCTCTTAGAGCGCGCAAATTCATTATCAATGACTGTCGATATTATTGACGTTTCTAATATCTCGGATTCAAATTTTAAAACACAAAAAAATTCTTTAAAAGTTTTACCTATAAAACTAAGAAATCCTTGCACCGCAGGCAAGCTGGATGTCAGTAACGCCACTTACGTACTCGAAATGCTTGATATCGCAACCGATGAATGCCTATCAGGAAACTTTAATGCTGTCATCACAGCACCAATACAAAAATCTGTCATTAA